>NZ_JBBJUM010000005.1:0-361615 GCF_037726105.1 Ramlibacter sp. AN1015 | reverse complement strand
ACCTTGTTCGCCAGCGGCGTGACCGAGGCGGGCTGCCTGGCGCACGCGCGGCGCAAGTTCCATGAGCTGTGGGTCAACCACCAAAGCGCTGTGGGCGAGCAGGCACTGGCGCTGTTCGCCCGCCTGTACGAAGTGGAGCGCGAGGTCGCGGACTTGGACGACCTGGAGCGAAGGCGCATCCGACAGGACAGGGGCAAGCCCATCGCCGATGCCCTGCATGCGTGGCTGCAGGCGCAGCGTCAGAAGGTGCCGCCGGGATCAGCCACGGCCAAAGCGATCGACTACAGCCTCGGGCGCTGGGCGGCCTTGACCCGCTACCTCGACGATGGCCGCATGGCGGCAGACAACAACCGCGTTGAGAACCTGATCCGCCCCATTGCGATCGGCAGGAACAACTGGTTGTTCGCTGGGAGCCTGCGCGCGGGCCAACGCGCCGCCGCGGTCATGAGCCTGATCCACTCGGCACGTCTGAACGGGCATGACCCCTACGCTTACCTGCGTGACGTGCTCGAACGCTTGCCCACGCAACCGGCCAGTCGCATCGACGAACTGCTGCCGCATCGCTGGTCCGCTCCGGCCACTTGACTTCGCACCCGTGACCGCACGCGCGGTCAAGATGGGATGGCCGGACGCTTACGGACAAAGGGCAACGTGAATTTCCGAAATGTCGATCAGATCGCCTCGGCCAATGATCCGCGCGAGGTCTACTCAAATTCGACCTGAAAACCGGCACCTAAGACACGCTGATGGGACGCATGGCCTCACGCAGCGGATGCGTGGACCTTCCGGCGCATCATCAAGGCGGGAACAAGAGCCGCCAGGAAAATCACGCCAACGATGAAGAAGCTGTCCCGGTAACCCAACATGTTCCCTTGGCTGTAAATCACACGGCCAAGATAGTTCATCGCCCCGGCCTGGCGTATCGCTTCCGGCACGCCAGCCTGCGCGAGCAAGCCGGCCACATTGCGCAGCATATCGGCCGTCGCGCTGTTGCCCGCGTGCTGCGAAGCCGTAAAGCCATCCACGTAAAGCTGCGAGCGGCGCTCGAGCGAGATTGAAAGAAGGTTGACGCCGAAGGCGCCGCCGAGTTGGCGCACGAAGTTAATAGCGCCTGAGCCCTGGCCGAGCAGGGTTGGCGGAAGCGCTTTGAGGGCGCCGGCGTTCAGACTCGGCATGATGAAGCCAAGCCCGATTCGGCCCAGCATGATCCACCATGCGAACAGCCAGAAGGACGTATCGGTATCGAGGCCCGTCATCAGGAACGACGACAGCGCGAATATGGCCAGGCCGAACATGACCGTTACATAGGCCGGCGTCTTATCAGTGAGACGACCGGCTATCGGGAAGACGACTGCCAGGATCAGTCCCGCCGGCATCAACAGCAGCCCTGAGCGGGTCGCCGTGTAGCCCTGGATCGTCTGCGCGAACAGCGGAATCAAGAAGGTAGAACCGAAGATTCCCGCTCCGAAGATGAAGGCGACGATGGATGCGCCCGCAAAAATCCGGTTGGTGAAGAGCTTGAGGTTGAGCATGGGCGCGGGAGTGTGCAACTCCCAGGCTATGAAGCCGGTGCCCGAGACAAAGGCGATAGCGAAGTCCCGCAGTATGGGATCGGAGAACCATCCGTCCCGTTGTCCATTCGACAGCCCGTTGAGCAATGCCACCAGGAACACGGTTAGCAACCCAAAACCGATCCAGTCGAACTTGCGCGGCGGCCCCGAAGTTGCCCGTCCTGGCATGAAGAGTGTGGAAAGGAACAGCCCGAAAAGGCAGAACGGCACGCCCATGAAAAAGACGTAGCGCCAGCTGAAGCTATCCACCAGGATTCCTCCCAGCGCGGGGCCGAGCGCGGGGGCCAGCACCACGCCGATACCGTAAATGCCCATGGCCGAGCCGCGTTTTTCCGGCGGGAAGACTTGGAAGATCACCTGCATGGCGAGCGGCTGGAGAATGCCGGCCGCGCCTCCCTGGAGCACGCGGGCCAGGATCAGCACGCCTTCAGCAGGGGCCAGTCCGCCCATGAGTGAAGCGGCGATGAAGACCGTCACCGCGAGCATGAAGGTCGCGCGCTGCCCGATCGTCTCAACCATCCAGGCATTGAGCAGCATGGTCCCGGTCATCGCGGCAAGGAAGCCTGTCGATAGGAGCTGCGCCTTGTCCTGACCCATTCCGAAGGCGCCCATGATGTCCGGTAGGGCCACATTGACGATGGTCGAGGTCAGGATCGTGGCGATTGTGCCCATCATGACCGTCGCGGTGACCAGCCAGCGATAGGCAGGTCCGAACCGGGCGAACAGTCCCTCGATGCTGTCCGGGTAGGATTCGCTAGCCACCGGTATCGGCTTTCAACTCCACCATCATGCCGGGTTTGAGTTCGCCACTGTCCTGCCGGACGGCGATGCGCACCGGCAGGCGCTGGGTGATTTTGGTGAAATTGCCGCTTGGGTTGGGGTTGGGCAGCAAGGCGAACTCGCTGGTGGCAGCCTGCCCGACGCGTGCGACCGTGCCCTCGAAGCGCCGCCCGGGTATAGCATCGACTGTGATCGTGACGATCTTTCCTGGCCGAAAGAAGCGGATGTCGGTCTCCTTAATGTTTGCTTCAATGCGGATGTGCTCCGGGTCGTGCACCATCATCAGACGCTGGCCGGGCGCAACGTATTCACCTGCATGCACGAAGGTCTGGTCCACGACGCCGTCGAATGGCATGACGACGGTGCGGTCTTGCAGATCAAGCCCCGCGCGCTGCCGTTGCGCCTCGAGGCGTTGTTCCTCCGGACCAAGCTCCGCGAGTTGGGTTCGCAGCACCGTGAGTTCCCCGCCCGCGGCTTCGGCCTCGGCAAGCGCGGCGCGAGCATTCTCCAGGTCGGCCTGCGCGCTCAGCGCCTGTTGCCTTGCGGTCTCCAGGGCCGCGCGCGTCTGGTCCAGGCGCGCACGGTCAATGGCGCCGAGCGGCGCCAGCTTCTCGGCCCGGGCATTGTCCTGTGCGGCAAGATTGCGTTGGGCCGTCGCTGCTGCTAACGCTGCCTCCGAAGCCCTTACCGCTGCCCGTTTGGCCATAACGCGACTTTGCGTCTGCTGGCCGGTGAGTGCGATCCGCGCTTGAATCTGCTCACGGCGGCGGGCGATCCCGGCGATCTGCGCATTTAGCTCCTGAACAAGTAGACGGCTTTCCCGGTCGTCGATCCGGACCAGCACGCCGTTCTTTAGGGCAACATCGCCCTGAATGACCTCGACCGCCGTGACCCGACCGGGAACCCGGCTGCTGACGGTGACGATGTCGGCAGCAACGCGGGCATCCGTTACAAAGACGTGGGTGAACTGCTGATACAGCCACCAGCCACCAGCGGCCAGGACGATTAGCGCCGCCAGCATTGCGCCATACAGTCGCCCTTGCCGGGCGCGGGGAGGCAAGGACACCGCCTCTGAGCCAGGCTCCGTTTCCTGATCGCTGCGCAGATCGAGTTCCAGGGCGTGAGGCTGGCGTTCCGGACGGCTCACACGTTGGTCCATGGCTCAGCTGTCCATCGGTGCGTCGCTGCGCAGGTGCATCGCCGCTTCCGCACCGCCCAACTTGCCGGCGATTTTGTCGAAAACCCTCAGACAGGTTGTCATCTCCGCAGGGGAGATGTCAGAGAGGATTTCCGCGCGCACTGTCGCCGCGGTCATTTCGATTCTTTGAAGGACGTGAGCGGTCTCAGCAGGGAGGTGAACCGATTTGGTGCGTCGATCGCCGGCTTCTGTCCGGCGCTCGATCAGCCCCTCGGCTTCCAGCCTGTCCAGTGTGCGCACAAGAGTCGGGCCCTGCACACCAAGAGCCTCAGCCAATTCGCGCTGCGTTACCCCATGGGGCAGGCGGGATATGTGTAAGAGGGCCAACCAGCGGGATTCACTGACGCCAACGGACGCCAGCCGCCGGTCGATCTCTGCGCGCCACAGCCGGGCTACAAGGCCGAGGCGAAGGCCAAATTCTTCCTGAATAGTGAGATCCGACTTCATTCATCGCCTGGGAGGTTTCTTCCCATTATAGGTAGCCACCTATTCATCTAGGAGTTCAAGAACCCGTGTGCCGAAGGGCTCCTTGCAGCCACTGCTTCAGGGCATCGACGGGTTGCGGCAGACTATCGCGCAGCGCATCGAGCTGCGACGTATGGAGTCGCCGATTAGCCAGGAAGCGGCAGCAACTCCGGCGGCGAGCACCACGACGGACACACCGACCGGACACACCGACCTGGCTGCCCCTGCCCCTGCCCCTGCCCCTGCCCCTGCCCCTGCCCCTGCCCCTGCCCCTGCCCCTGGGAGCAGCATGCAGCAGTATCGGGCGCCTAAGTCCCTGCCGACAAGGATTTTCGGACTTCCCGATCGGCGGGGTCCCCAAGCATGTCCCCCAAGGAACCCGTCAACCGTTCCAGAAAGCAGGAGCTGATGGAGGCCGTTCAGTGGCACTCGGCCAGACCGGAGCCAACGGACCATGTCACTTCATTCGGTACCACGCGACTCCATCGACCAGTTCCTTGGCGACCTCGCCGCGTCCCAGCAGGAGATTCAGGTTCGCGAGCGCCTCTCCTGTGGCCAAGCCGAGCATCTGGCTGTCGGACGGCTGGACTGGGTGGCGAAACAGGGCGGAAAAGACGTCGATGACCCGTTTCGGCGACTGCAGTGCCTCACGCAATCGATTAAGGACCTGCTCCTGGCCTTCCAGCAGATTCCGCACTCGGACATGCAACCCATGGAAGCATTCGTTGTGCGCCGGCAGCACCAGCACGTCGCCAGGAACGCGCATCCGGATGCGCTCGAGCGACGCGAGCCAGTCCGCCATCGGGTCGGCGTTCGGCTCGATCGGATACACGGAAACGTTCGATGAGATCCGAGGCAGGACCTGGTCACCCGAAATGAACAACTTGAGTTCTTCGCAGTACAGACACGAGTGCTCTGGTGAGTGGCCGGAGCCGGTCACGACGGTCCACGAGTGCCGGCCTATTCGGATGGACTGTCCGTCCTTCATGCGGCGATAACTGTCCGGCAAAGCATAGACATGGTTGCCGAATCTCCCGAACCGTGCGCGATACGCCTCCAGGGCGTTCGCATCCCATCCTGCCTCGCGGTAGAAAGCGATCGCTTCATCGGGTGCCTGCCGGCTCGAGTCACTGACAAGAGCCCGGCAAGAAAGGTACTCGAGTGCGGAGATCCACAGCGCCGCGCCGAACCGGCGACACAGCCAACCCGCCATGCCGACGTGGTCCGGGTGCATGTGTGTCACGATTACCCGCGACAAATTCCTGTCGAACGGTGGGCTACCGAGGAGCCTCTCCCAAGCTCTGACGGTTTCCTCGCCACGGATTCCGGTGTCGACAAGTGTCCATCCTTCTTCATCCTCAATGGCCCAGACATTGATGTGATCGAGCCGGAATGGAAGCGCCAACCTGATCCACCAGACGCCCTGGGCGACGAGTGTGAATCGGCCGCGCTCAGGCGCCTGGATCGGGTTCGAAATTGCGTTGTACATGCGAGGAGATTACGTCATCACGAACCTGGATCAGCGCCGCTTCCCCGGGATGAGTGTCCGGGCCGCTCGCATCCTCTGCCCGTGTTCGCGCCCTGGCCCGACGCAGTCTCCACCCACGGCAGGGGCGGCGGGTCCAGCGCGTGCAGAACAAGGTCACCGTCCGCGGGCTCATCCGTCATCGCTCTCGCCCGCAGCTCAGCGAGCCAGCGCCGCAGGAAGGCCATGTTCCTCCCCTAGATCGCCGACACGAGCTCGGGGACGGCCTGGAACAGGTCGGCCTCCAAGCCGTAGTCGGCCACGCTGAAGATAGGCGCCTCGGAGTCCTTGTTGATCGCAACGATCACCTTGGAATCCTTCATGCCGGCCAAGTGCTAGATGGCGCCGGAGATGCCGGCGGCCACGTACAGCTGCGGCGCGACGATCTTGCCGGTCTGGCCGACCTGCCAGTCGTTGGGCGCGTAGCCCGCGTCCACCGCGGCGCGGCTGGCGCCCAGCGCAGCGCCCAGCTTGTCGGCCAGCGGCGTGAGCACCTCGTTGAACTTCTCGCTGGAGCCCAGCGCGCGGCCGCCGGAGACGATGATCTTGGCGGCCGTGAGCTCGGGGCGGTCGCTCTTTGCGATCTCCTGGCCGACGAACTTGCTCTTGCCGCTGTCGGCTGCCGCCGGCGCCCTCTCCACTGCGGCGCTGCCGCCACTAGCGGCCGTCGCATCAAAGCCGGTGGTGCGCACCGTGATCACCTTAACTGCATCGGAGCTCTGCACCGTGGCGATGGCGTTGCCGGCGTAGATCGGGCGCTCAAACGTGTCGGCGCCGACCACCTTGGTGATGTCGCTGACCTGTGCCACGTCCAGCTTAGCGGCCGCGCGCGGCGCGGTGTTCTTGCCGCTGGCGGTCGCCGGGAACAGGATGTGGCTGTAATTGGACGCGATGGCCAGCACCTGCGCGGCCAGGTCCTCGGCCAGGCCATGGGCCAGCTGCTCGCCGTCGGCGTGGATCACCTTCACCACGCCAGCGATCTGCGCGGCGGCCTTGGCGGCTTCGCCTGCGTTGTAGCCGGCGACTAGCACGTGCACGTCACCGCCGCAGCCAGCCGCGGCGGTGACGGTGTTGAAGGTGGCGCCTTTGATAGACGCGTTGTCGTGTTCGGCGATGACGAGGGCAGTCATGGAATGTCCCCGATGGTCGCCACGCCGGACTCGATCAGCCATCCACCTCCCGCGCTTCGAAGCCGGTGATGGATGGCGGGTCAAGCCCGCCATGACGAGGTTTTCTTCAGATCACTTTCGCTTCGGTCTTAAGCTTCTGCACCAGCGTCGCGACGTTCGGCACCTTCACGCCGCCACTGCGCTTCGGCGGCTCGGTGACCTCGAGCGTCTTCAAGCGCGGCCTGACGTCCACGCCCAGGTCCTCGGGCTTGGCGGTGTCGAGCTGCTTCTTCTTGGCCTTCATGATGTTGGGCAGCGTCACGTAGCGCGGCTCGTTCAGGCGCAGGTCGGTGGTGACCACCGCGGGCAGCGTGATGGAGACCGTCTCCAGGCCGCCATCGACCGCACGCGTGACCTTGGCCTTGCCGTCGGCCACTTCGACCTTCGAGGCGAAGGTGGCCTGCGGCAGGTCGGCCAGCGCGGCCAGCATTTGGCCCGTCTGGTTGCAGTCGTCGTCGATCGCCTGCTTGCCCAGGATCACCAGACCCGGGCTCTCCTTGTCCACCAGCGCCTTCAGGATCTTCGCCACCGCCAGCGGCTGCAGTTCCTCGTCGGTCTGCACTAGGATGGCGCGGTCGGCACCGATTGCCATCGCGGTGCGCAGCGTCTCCTGGCACGGCTGGACCCGCAGGAGACGACGATGACCTCGTTGGCGACGCCCTTTTCTTTCAGCCGCACCGCCTCCTCGACCGCGATCTCGTCGAACGGGTTCATGCTCATTTTCACGTTGGCGATGTCCACGTCCGTGTTGTCCGGCTTGACGCGGACCTTCACGTTGTAGTCCACCACCCGCTTCACGGATACAAGGATCTTTATGGTTCTCTCAACTCTCTTTCGGTTTTCAGGAACGGGAACTTGCCTGCCAGCCAGCCAGCACGGACGACGCATCGACCGGCGGCGTCCCGGACGGTGACTGGATCGCCGCCGGCGTGCGCGAGAAGCGGGGCGCGGGCGCCGTGTGCACGACACCATCCATCTCCACGAACCCGGTGCGCGCTTCGATGTGCGGATGGCGCCGAGCCTCCTCGAGCGTCAGCACCGGCGCGAAGCAGCTGTCACTGCCTTCCATGCGCGCGCACCACTCGGCCAGCGTGTGCCGGCGGAAGGTGGCCGCGATTGCCGTGCGCAACGCGGGCCAGCGCGCGCGGTCGTTCTGCGCATCCCACAGCGGCTGCGGCAGCTCGAGCTCGCGGCATAGCAGGGCGAAGAACCTGGGCTCAATCGGTCCGACCGAGACATGCCGTCCGTCCGCGGTCTCGTACGTGGCGTAGTACGGGGCCCCGCCGTCGAGCATGTTGGTCCCGCGGTCATCACGGTAGAGGCCGCGCAGGCGGTGCGACTGGTTGTTGGTCAGGAGCGAGAGCACGCCGTCGCAGATCGCCGCGTCAACCATCTGTCCTTCGCCGGTGTCCCGCGCATGCATCAGCGCGGCGAGCATGCCGGTGACGAGGTAGAGGCTGCCGCCGCCGTAATCGCCAACCAGGTTGAGGGGTGGTACCGGTCCACGGTCCGGTTCGCCCACCGTGGCCAAGGCGCCGGCGAGCGCGATGTAATTGATGTCGTGGCCGGCGGCCTGCGCCAGGGGGCCGTGCTGGACCCAGCCGGTCATGCGTCCGTAGACCAGGCGAGGATTGCGCTGCGCCACGGCCTCGGGCCCCAGCCCCAGGCGCGCCATCACGCGGGGGCGGAGCCCTCCACCAGCGCGTCGGCGATTTCAAGCAGCTGCAGCACCTGTTCGAGCGCCTCGGGCTGCTTGAGATCCAGCAGCACCGTGCGTCGTCCCCGTCCGACGATGTCCAGCGGATCGACCGGCGGTGCGTCGGGACGGTCGATCCGAACCACGTCCGCGCCCAGGTCCGACAGCAGCATGCAGGCGAACGGTCCGGGTCCGAGCCCGGCGAACTCAACGATGCGAGTGCCTTCGAGCGGCCCGCGACGTGGCGAGGGGGAACTGCATTCCACTTCGATTCTCCGGTTCACCTGTTCATTGTTCGCCCACCACCGTCAGATCGGAGCGCAGCACCGCAGGCGCGGCCGCGTCGGGCCTCAGCGGCGCCGCCTCAGCCATGGCGAGCGTTTAATGCGACCCACGGTACTGGGCTCTTTGATTCGCCTTGAATTCAGCATCTCCGGACTATACAATGATTGGACCAACCATTAGCACCATGCCGCCGGAGTTGCGGCCAACCACCAGCAATAGGAGAGACAACATGAATCCGAGCAAGAGAGCGCTGATCCTGGCGCTGACACTCGGCGCGGGCGCCTCCTGGGCCCAGGCTGACAATTTCCCATCGCGCCCCGTCACCATTGTCGTCCCCTATCCCGCTGGCGGCACCAGCGACGGGCAAGTGCGCATGATCCAGGAGAGCCTGAGCAAGCTGCTGGACCAGCCGGTCGTGGTTGAGAACAAGCCCGGCGCGTCGGGTGCGATCGCGGCGCAGCACGTTGCCCGCTCAAAGCCGGACGGCTACACGCTTCTGTATCCCAACGGCGGCGTGTTGATCCCGCCGCTGATCAACGAGAAGGCCGGCTATGACGCACTGAAGGACTTCAAGCCGGTCACGCTGGTGACGTCGGTCCCTATGGTGCTCGTGGCGAGCAAGTCCGTCCCGGGCAACAGCCTCGCGGACTTCCTGCAGTACGCGCGCAAGGAGCCCAAGGGCATCCTGTACGCGTCGGCCGGCACCGCCTCGTTTGGCCACATCGCCTCGGCCCGCTTTGCGCAGGTGGCGGGGTTCAAGGTGGAGCACGTGCCCTACAAGGGGGAGGCCAACACCACACTGGCCGTGCGCTCGGGTGAGGTGCAGATGCTGCTGACCACGCCTTCCTCCGCCATGCTCGGTCAGGTGCAGCAGGGCAACATTAAGCTGCTGGGCGTCGGCACCGCCAAGCCATCCCCGCTGCTCCCCGGCACTCCGACCATCAACAGCACGGTGCCCGGCTTCACCTCGGAGATCTGGTTCGGCCTGCTTGCACCCGCAGGGACGCCGGACGCGGTGGTCAACAAGATCAACGCCGCGGTAAAGACCGTGATGGCCGATACCTCCATTCGCGACAAGCTCCAGCCCACGGGCGCGCTGCCGCAGACCTCCACGCCGGCCGAGTTCGGCAAGCTGATGCAGGAGGAGTCGGCGCAACTGCGCGAAGTCATCAATAAGTACGGCATCAAGGCTGAATAAGGCGCTAGCCATGAAGGCTGATTACGATCTCATCGTCGTGGGCTCCGGCGCCGCCGGCCTGGCCTGCGCGATCACAGCCAAAAAGCGTGGCCTGGACGTCGTGGTGCTCGAGAAGGAACCCGTTTTCGGCGGCACGACGGCGCTGTCCGGCGGCGTGCTGTGGATCCCCCTGAGCCACCACGGCCGCAAGCAGAACCCGGCCGATTCGGTCGAGGCCGTGCGCACGTACATGCAGGCCGAGACCGGGCGGTTCTACGACGACGAGGCAGTGAAGTGCTTCATCGAGAACGGTCCAAAAATGGTGGACTTCTTCGAACGTCAGACCGAGATGCAGTTCATCCCGACGCTCTATCCGGACTACCACCCGACGGCCCCCGGCGGGGCTGACATCGGCCGTTCGATCCTGGCGGCGCCGTATGACATTCGTGGCCTGGGCAAGGACATGGTGCGGCTGAAGCCACCGCTGCGGACCATCACCTTCATCGGGATGATGTTCAACTCGTCCAATGCCGACCTCAAGCACTTCTTCCGTGCGACCAAGTCGCTGGCCTCCTTCGTCTACGTGGCTAAACGCCTCGCCAGTCACCTGAAGGAATTGGCGGTGTACCGCCGCGCCGTGCAGGTCACGAGCGGCAATGCTCTGGCGGCGCGGCTCGCGAAGTCCGCGCTCGACCTGCGCATCCCCATTCTTACGAACACGGCAGTCGAGCGCGTCCTGATAGATGGCGAGCACGCGGTGGGCGTGCTGGCGAGCGGGACCAACGGCGAACAGCGCTTCAGCTCACGGCACGGCGTGGTGCTGGCGGCTGGCGGCTTTCCGCATGACTTGAAGCGGATCGCCAAGGCGTACCCTCACGTGCAGCGCGGCCACCAGCACCTGTCGCCCACCCCTAAGGGCAACACCGGTGACGGCGTGAACATGGCCGAGGCCATAGGCGGCGTGGTGGACATTCGGTTCCAGGAACCGGCCGCCTGGATGCCCGTGACGCGCGTGGACTTCGGCAAGGGCGAGGTCGGCGTGTTCCCGCACCTGCTGGATCGCTACAAGCCGGGCGTGATAGGCGTGCTCGCCAGCGGCCGCCGGTTCACAAACGAATCCAACTCGTACCACGACGTCGGCGCCGCCATGGCCAAGGCCTGCGCAGGCGTGGACGAGACGGCCATGTGGCTGGTCTGCGACAAGGCCGCCCTGTCCAAGTACGGCCTCGGCTACGTGAAGCCAGCGCCGATGCCGATCGGCGGGCTCGTCCGAAACGGCTACCTGGTCGAAGGCCGCACGCTGGCCGAACTGGCGGCTCGCGCCGGCATCGATGCCGCCGGCCTGGAGCAGACCGTGCGCGATTACAACCGCGACGCGGTCCGCGGCGAGGACCCCGCCTTCGGCCGCGGCAGCAACAGCTTCAACCGCTACCTGGCCGACCCGGAGCAAAAGCCGAACCCGTGCGTCGCGCCGATCGAGCAGGGGCCGTTCTATGCCGTGAAGCTAGTGATGGGCGACCTCGGCACCTTCGACGGCATCACAACCAGCGTCGTGGGCGAAGTGCTGCGCCGCGACGGAACCCCGATCGGTGGCCTCTACGCGGTCGGCAATGACCGGGCCAGCATCATGGGCGGCAACTATCCGGGAGCCGGCATCACCCACGGCCCCAACATGACGTTTGCGTATGTCACCGCACACCACATTGCCGACCGTGCCGGCGCGAAGGGTGCGGAGGCTCGGCAGGTTACTCGGGAGCGGCTACCGGTATGAACACGCCCATCGTTCCGCTCACGAGAGCGCTGGTCGATCACCGCGTTTACACGATCGCCTTGCGCAAGATGCCGGAGTTCCTCGACGTCTTCCAGCGCCTTGCCATGCCGGTGCTGCTGGAGACCCTGGGACAGCCGCTGGGCATCTACACCAGCCTTGTCGGGCCGCAGAACCAGTTTGTGCACCTATGGGGCTATGAGGACTTGGCCGATTACGAGCGGCGCTGCCAGGCGCGCGACAGCCATCCGGCGTTCGGTGCTTACCTGGCCGCCTCCGGCCACCTCATCACGGCACAGGAAACGCGCCTCATCCGCGCGGTGCCGCTGGCCGAGCCCCCTCGCACCTAATCCCACGCCACGCCACCTGCGCGGCGACTTGCTGCCGGTGGTTCGTTCCGGTCGAGTTCCAAAAGAGAGAGAGAGAGAGAGAGAGACATGAGGTTCACCAAACGCGCCTTCGTTCTGGCAGCCGCCGCCGTCGCGTGCAGCGGCGTCCAGGCCGATGTCCCCTGGCCCAGCCAAACCATCCGGCTGGTCGTTCCGTTCACGCCTGGCTCCAGTTCCGATGTGACCGCCCGCGCCGTCGCGCAGAAGATCGCCGGCCCGCTCGGCCAACCCGTCGTGGTGGAGAACAGGCCGGGCGCCAACGGCGGCATCGGCATGCAGGCGGTGGCACGCAGCAAGCCCGACGGCCATACGCTGGTAGTCGGCACGGTGTCGACCACGGTCGTGCCCCCGCTCATTTCCAAGAACATTTCCTACGACCTGTTCAAGGAGTTCACGCCGGTCGCCACGATGGCCAACACGCCGCTGTTGCTCACCGTGGCCAACGATTCGCCGCTACGCAGCGTCGGCGATCTGGTCGCCGCAGCGAAGAAGGCGCCGAAGACCCTGACCTACGGGCAGGGGGCGGGCCTGTACCGCATCGCCATGGAGGCGCTCAACCACGCGGCCGGCATCGACCTGCTTGCCGTCCCGTTCACCGGGCCGGCGCAGGCGGCGACTGAATTGCTGGCCGGACGGCTCACGGTAAACCCCGATGCGCTGGGCGCCGCCGGCCCGATGCTCCAGGCCAAGCGGATGCGCGCGCTGGCCGTGCTGGGCTCCAGCCGCACCCCGAGCCTGCCCGATGTTCCGACCATGCAGGAAGCCGGCTTCAAGGACTTCGCGTTCAACGGGTGGCTCGGCGTACTGGCGCCCACGGGGACGCCGCAAGCAGTGATCGAGCGGCTGCACGCCGAGATTGCCAAGGCGGTCCAGACGCCCGAGGTCCAAGCCCTGTACACCGGCCTGGGCATGGAATCGACCGTGCTGTCACCCAAGGCCTACGGCGATGAGATGAAGAAGGACATGGCCCGTTACCAAGCGGTGGCAAAGCAGGCGGGAATCCAGCCGGAATGAGTGTTGCCACGGAATCCACCCTACGGCAACTCGAACGGCAAGCCGGCGCGATGACCGCGGCGGCCATCCCGGAAGCCGTCCGGCGGCAGGCCCGTCTCTGCATTCTGGACACGGTCGGCTGCGTCCTGGCCGGCACGCGCACCGAGGAGGCGCAGCTCGCGATGGCCTGCGAGCCGGCCTCTGGCGACGAAGACGCAACCGTACTCGGGACCCCCCACCGGCGCGCGCCGCGGGCCGCCATGCGCATCAACGGCTATCTCGGCGACGTGCTCGAACTGAACGACCTGATCGGCGGACACGCCAGCATTGGCAACGTCGCGGCCGCACTCGCCTTGGGCGAGTCGCTGGGTTCCTCCGGAGCCCGCGTGCTCGAGGCCGTGGTGCGCGGCATCGAGGTGACCTCCCGGGTCTACGATGCCGTGTACCCCACGCTGCGCCGCTACACCGAGGCCGGGCTGGTACCCGTGGGCATCCCTTCCACGATCGGAGCGTCGGCCGCGGCCGCCCACCTGCTCGCGCTGAACGAGGAGCAGACCCTCCACGCCATGGCGATCGCCGGCAGCCTCGCCGGCTGGTGCCCGGCGGAAGTGATCTTCGGCAAGGGCGGCACAGTCAAGCCGATGCTGTTCGGCGCGCAGCCGGCCGACGTGGGCGTGACCGCGGCACAGTACGCGCGCGCCGGCATGACCGGTCCCGCCGACCTCCTGGACAGCAAGATCGGCTACTTCGCCACGGCGTCCACCGGCGGCCGCTTCGATGCGCGGCCCTGGGAGGGCCGCTGGGCCCTGGCGCAGCCCCGCCGCAAGCTGCACGCGTGCTGCGGCTACCTGCATGCCGCCGCGGATGCCTTGGGCAAGCTGCGCCAGCGCGTCGGCGCCGCAGTGGAAAGCGCTCACATCGAGGTGCGCGTGCCGCCCTACGTGGCCGACGTAGTGAGCAAGGACCGCCTGCCCGACTCCCCGAACGACGCGCGCTTCCACCTGCAGTACTGCCTGGCCCAGATCGCCTGCGGCGCGGACGTCATCCTGCCGGAGCACAGCATCGCGCTGACCGACCAGCTGCAGCGTCCCGGGATCGTGGCCGCGATGTCGCGCGTCGCCGTCGTGCAGGATTCCGCGCTGTCGCACTACCACCATTGCCGCGTCGAGGTGATCGACGCCGCCGGGCAATCGACCGTGCAGGCGCTGTCGGCGCCGCGCGGCTCACCGCAGGAGCCTCTTGCGGACGAGGACGTGGTGCAGAAGTTCCATGCGCTGGCCGGGCCCGTGCTGGGAAGCGAACGCGCCGGTCGCTTCGCCGATCATGCGCTGCGCCTCGAAGGCGTCGATGACATGCGGGCCTGGATCGCGCTGCTTCGCACCTGATCGCCTCGCGTCTTCCAACAAAAGGCCCGCCGGTTTGCCGGCGGGCCTTTTCTCATGCGCGCAAGCCGCTTACAGGTCCATCGACTTGGCGAGGATGTTGCGCTGGATCTCGCTCGTGCCGCCGCCGATCGGGCCCACCCGCGAGTCGCGGAAGAACATCTGCATGTCGTACTCGTTCGAGTAGCCGGCACCACCCATGATCTGCATGCCGATGTCGGCGCACTTAAAATTGTTCTCGGTGGCGACGATCTTAGCCATCGAGGCTTCCTGCACCACGGGGAAGCCGCCGTCCAGGAGGTCCGCCACCCGGTAGGTCATCTGGCGAGCAGTCTCCGACATGATCAGCATGTCCGCCAGCTTGTGCTGGATCACCTGGAACTGCGAGACCGGCTTGCCGAACTGGATGCGGTCGCGTGCGTAGTCGCGCGCGTACTCGGTGATCTTGAAGCAGTGGCCGGACGAGATCGCCGCCAGACCCAGGCGCTCCAGGCCCAGCGCGGACATGATGTTCTTCCAGGCCTGGCCCTCGCCGCCGAACAGGTTGCCCACCGGCACGCGGACGTTGTCGAAGAAGACCTCGTTGGCGTGCGTTGTTCTGCGACCCAGCATAGATAGCGGCCGGATGGTGACGCCCGGCGTCTTGGTCGGGACCAGGATGGTGCTGATGCCGCTGTGCCGGGCCTGGGTATCCGTCTTGACGATCGCCACGAGGTAGTCCGCGACGTGCGCACAGGTGATCCACACTTTGCTGCCGTTAATCACGTACTCGTCGCCATCGCGTACCGCGGAAGTCTTGATCCCGGCCACGTCGGAGCCGGTGCCCGGTTCGGACATGCCGAGCGCCAGCTTGGCGTGTCCGCTGACGATCTTGGGGATGATCTCCTGCTTCAGTTCGGGCGAGCCGAACTTCGCGACATGCATGCCGGCGTAGATCGTCGTGGTGGTCACGGCTTGGGCGATGCCGGTGTAGTAGTAGCCCAGCGTTTCGAGGAGGACGGCGATGTCCTTGTAGGAGCCGCCAACGCCGCCCAGCGCCTCGGGATAGAACAGGGCTAGGTAGCCGGCGTCCGCCAGCGCGTTATAGGCCTCATGCGGGAAGGTGCGCGACTCGTCCATCTGCGGCACCTTGTCCCACGGTAGATGGCGCGACAGCAGGTCGAGCACCCCCTCGCGCATCATGCGTTGGTCGTCGGTCAGGCCGGCGGTGTTGATCAGGGACTGGGCCATGGCGTACTCCGGGGAAAGGGGTTCAGGATTTGTTCGACACGGCCTCGCGGCCGGCGCGGGTCAGAACCATGGTGGTCATGAGGCCGGTCTGCACGACCTCGTCGCGCTGGTTCAGCAGCTCCATGCGGCGCACCAGAACGCCTCGATCCGGCTTGGTCGTCGGGCGGGCCGAAAGGACGGTGGCGCGCAGCCGGATCGTATCGTTGAACAGGATCGGCTTGAGGAACTTCCACTCGTCGATGCCCAGCGCCGCTATGGCGGTGCCGTCGAGGTAGCCCAGGCTAGCGCTCAGGCCGGTTGCCACCGAGAGCCCGAGCGCGCCGTGCGCGATGCGCTGTCCGATCGGCGACCTGGCGCTGTGGACCGCATCGGTGTGCATGGGGTTCACGTCACCCGAGATCCACGAGAACTGGACGACGTCGGTTTCCGTGATTGTGCGGGCCCGGCTTTCGTCAACCTGGCCGACCTCGAACTCTTCGATGCATTTTCCTCGCATCTGGGACTCCTTGATGTTGGGGGATCAGGGCGCGACGGCGCGCGCTGCGAACAGCGGCCCGTCCTCGTACTTCAGGACGGTCATCTCGACGGCCATGCCCGGCGTCCAGTCGGCACCTGGTGTGTCGAGCAGCCGGCACGCGAGCCGGATGCCGCCCTCCAGGTCGACAATGCCGGCGGCGTAGGGCGCCTCGGCCGCGAACACGGCCGGCGCCGCATGGATGCGGGTCCAGGAATAGAGCGTCCCGCGCGCGGAAAGCGGGCGCCAGCCCACCCGGTCGGACCAGCAATGCGGGCAGATCGGCCGCGGAGGGAAGGTTTGCCGGCCGCAGGCCTCGCAGCAGGTGGTGTGCCAGCGGCCCTGCGCCAGCGCTTCCCAGAAGGTCTTGGTGAAGGCCGAGGTGCGGGGCGGGTAGGCGCGGCGGCCCGGGGCCGGGAGCTGCGGGAGCTGCGTCATCCCATGGCCTCCAGGACGTGCACGAGGGCGGCGTTGTAGTTGCCCAGCTCGCCGGTGGACAGGCCGAAGCGGGCGTTTTTCACCTGCCGGTCGCCGGCGCGGCCGCGCAGCTGTTCGAGCAGCTCAACATAGTTGTAGAGCGAGGTCACGTAGGCGGGATGCCCGCGCGAGGTCAGCCCGCCCGAGGTGGACACCGGGATGCGGCCACCGAGCCGCGTCTCGCCTTCGGCGGCGGCCCGGGCGCCCGGGCCGCGCCGCACCAGCCCGATGGCTTCGGTCACCAGCACTTCGACGATCGTGCAGGGCGCGTAGAGCTCCACCACGTCGAGGTCGATGGCCGTGATCCCGGCTTGCCTATAGGCGTCGCGCGAGGCGCACGCGGCCGCCTCGAAGCCGATCATGTCGTTTGGGACGTCGTTGATCTGGTGCGTGCCATCGTGGTAGAAGCCTCGCCCGCGCACCAGCGCATAGGGCCGGCCCAGCGACTTCGCGACTTCTTCACTCGCCAGGACCAGGCAAGCTGCGCCGTCGCCTCGCGGCGGCACGTCGTACAGGCTCAGCGGCTCAACGATGGGGCGCTGGGCCAGGACCTCCTCCAGCGTGATCGGCTTGCGGTACTGGGCCAACGGGTTGAGTGAGGCGTGGTAGCGGTTCTTGACCGCCACGGCGGCGAGCTGCTCGCGGGTGGCGCCGGTCTCATGCATGTAGCGCATGGCATCCATCGCGTACCACGCGATGGGCGTAAAGCCGGCCGACGTGTGGAAGTCCACGTCGCCAGTGGCGCGCATGCTGCTCATCATGTGCTCGGCGGCAGGAACGGCGCTCTCCATGTTGATGCCCATCGCCAGCGCCACTTCCGAGCGTCCCAGCAGGATCTCGTCGCAGGCCTTGTCGAAGGCCAGCGCCGCCGTCATGCCGTTGCCCATCACCTCCATCACGCTGCCGCGGCAGGCCAGCCGCAGCTGTCCAACCAGGAAGGTGTGGAAGTACTTCTGCCGCGTGTAGGGGCGCGGCAGCGTGAACACCAGGCTCTGGATGTCCTCCTTGGAGATGCCGGCGTCCCGGACCGCCTCCGCCACCAGCCGCGTCATGATTTCGTTTTCGAGCACCTGAAGCGCTTCCTCGTCAGCGGTCTGGTGGCGGCCGTTGGGGATGGCGCTGGCGCCGACCAGGGCGACGCGGCGTGTCACGCGGGCACCTTTGCTGCCTCGGCGGCCGGGGCGCCGAACGCGCCTTCCGCCTGCAGCCGGGCAATGCGCTCGTCGTCGTAGCCCAGCGTTTCGCGAAGCACCGCCTCGGTGTGCTGGCCGACCGCGGGAGCGGCCTGTGGCGCGACGGATGGCGTGCGCTCCAGACGCACTGGGTTCGCGATGTTGGGTATCCAGCCCTTCACCGGGTGGGGGATACGGGTGATCAGGACGCGGGAGCGCGACTCGTCGGAGGCGAGCGCCTCGCCCAAGGTGCGCACCTGCCCGTGCGGCACGTTGGCGGCGCGCAGCCGCGGCGCCCAGTAGCTCCAGGGCTGCCTGGCGAAGGCCTCGTCCATGATCTGGAAGATGCGATCGCGTTGTTCGAGCCGCTTGACGCGATGCGACAGCACCGGGTCGTACGCGAGATCGGGGCGCCCCAGTACCTGCTCGAACATCCGCTGGAAGATCTTGTCGTTGCCACAGTTGATGTAGAAGGGCTTATCCTGCGACATGAACACGCCCGACGGGCAGGTGTCCGGACTGACATTTCCGTTGCGCTCCGGCTCGTAGCCCGTGGTCAGGTGCTGCATCGCGCCGAAGCCGGTCATCAGCAAGGCCGTGTCGAATAGCGCCACTTCCACTTTCTGCCCCACGCCGTCACGGCCGCGAGCCATCAGGGCCAGCAGGATGGCGTTGGTCGCGGACATCGCGGTCGCGACGTCCATCACCGCGGCCCCGGTGCGGACGCCCTGGCGGTCGGCATAGCCGTTCATAGAGATGAATCCGCTTTCCGCCTGTGCGATCGGGTCGAAGCCCAGCCGGTCGGCGTATGGGCCTTCGCGCCCGTACGCCGAGATGCAGCAGTAGACGAGGCGCGGATTGAGGCTCGCGCAATTGGCGTAGTCCAGTCCGAAGCGGTCCATCACGCCGCTGGAGAAGTTCTCCACCAGCACATCGGCCTGCTCGATGAGTTGCTTGGCCACCTTCAGGCCCGCCTCGCTCTTCATGTCGAGCGCGAGGCTTTTCTTGTTCCGGTTGGTCCACAGGAAGGGCCCGCCCTGCGCCGGGATCGCAGGATCCACCGTCGGGTAGTGGCGGAAGTCATCGCCACGCTCCGGCGCCTCGATCTTGATAACGTCGGCGCCGAAGTCGGCCAGGGTCTGCGTGGCCAGCGGACCGGCGATGAAGTGCGTGAAGTCGATGACCTTCAATCCGCTGAGGGCGGGCGCTGCTCGCGACGGCGTCGTCTGATGGACGGGCAGGGCCTCGATGCGTTGCTGGTCGAACACTGATGCTCCTTATCAATGATTGGACCATTATAGTGCAGCGGGAGGTCGCAAGCGCGACCACGCTGCCGACGGGGCAGGACGAGGTCAGACCGCGGCGTGAGAGCCGGCCCAGTCTTTAGGCTGGAACCAGGAGCAGCGTCAAGGCGACCGCGCCTGCAGCTCCGCTGTCCTGCCGGCGTGCGGCCCGGGCTGTGAGGACCGGCTAGGTTAAGCTCAGGCCGGTCAGCGAGGACTGGCCGGGCGTGGACGCCGCTGAACGGCCGCGGCGCCTGCCGTCGGCAGCAGTTTCGCGGCAGCGGCAGGCGCCGCTTCCTTCGCCAGAGAGAGATAGCTGCGTTGCAGGCGCTTGAGGCTCGACTCCATCTCGGCGATCGCGCCTTCCACGTCTCGCGCTTCCATCAGCTTGATGAAGCGCTTGCGCGACGGCAGCACGAATGAGTTCTCGTACGGCCCGATCGTTTGAACGAAATGGTGCAGCACGGCCAGCAGGCTGTCCATCACGATCACCACCACGGGGTTACGCGTCATGCGCGCGAGAATCCTGTGGAACTCCAGGTTGACTTCAGCGCGCTCGTCGAGATCGCCCCGGGCGTTCGCCCCCTCCGCTTGCCGGACGTTCTCGCGCAGCTGCTCGATCTCTTCCGATGTGTTCCGTTGGCACGCTTCGCGTACCACGACCGACTCAAGCCAGATCCGCGCCTCGGTCAACTGTTCGGGGGAGATAGTGCCGCTGTGGTACATGTCCAGCAGCCCGGTCGCGATCGCCTCTCCGCTCGCCTCGCTGATGAATGCGCCGCCGGTCGCGCCCTTCTGGAGGCGGACGAGGCCCGCATGCTCCAGCGAGCGCAGGGCCTCCCGCAAGGTATTGCGGGACACGCCGAACTGCTCGGCCAGGGCCCGTTCAGACGGCAACCGATTGCCAACGCGCAGCTTCCCCTCCGCCAGTTGGGCGCGGATCAGCGTGGCGATTTCCTCGAACGCGCGCGGCGACCTGATGGGTCGGAAAACAGGGGCGTTCGCGTCGAAAGTGTCGGGGAGTCGGGCGGCTGCCAAGGTGCTCGGAGCTCTAGTGCATAAGGTCAATGATAGATCCAAACCGGGCTCATGGCGTGCACCGCGAGCGCTGTCGGGCACACGGGGTCGCGCTCTAACGCTCTGAAGCCGCGGGGTCGAGCGAGGCGACACCTAACGCCCGAGCCCCGCAGGCGCGCGAGAGCTTCCATATTTCCGGCGCGCCGCCTGTCGCCTTCCCCGATGGCCACTCAAACTCCCCCGGGTATGGCCACCCCAAACTCCCCCACCTGAACTGATCGGGAACAGGGGGTAACGCCGGCGTCGTCAGCACCTGTGTGGCGGGACGTGAACCCGACTTCCCCGAGGGGAGGTCACGGAGTGAACGTTTTGAAGCCCCACAAACGAACCACCAACTTCACCCTTCTGGGCCTTGCCAAGAGCCAGAGCGACATCGAGCGCATCACCGGCCTGTCGATGTGCAGCAGGTCGCCCGCAGAACCGTTCGTAGCGCTGCACCGGCTCACGCGGCTGCAAATCCGAAAGCTTCGAAAGCCCGGCACGAGCAAGCACCCGGCTGACCGTGGCCGCCGAGACGCCCACCTGCTGGGCGATGCGGGTCTGAAGCAGACACTTGCGCCGCAGCTCCACGATCAGCAGGGCCGTGGCCGGCGTGATCGACCGGGGTGAGCTCTTCGGGCGAGATGAAGCATCTGACAATCCTGCTTCGCCTTCAGCAAGGTAGCGCCCCAGCCACTTGCGCGCTGTCGGTGGCGTCACACCGTGGCGCGAGGCCGCATCCGTGGTGCTTAGGCCCTGCTCGGTCATTTCTTGAACCATCTGAAGGCGACGGGCGAAGGTAAGTCGGGCATTCTTATGGGTGTTCATCCGGCTGTTTCTGGAAGTGCTGGGTGTTTGGCGACTTCCAGTCTCCCAGACTCTGCATGGGTGAACTGCAGAAACAACGTATTGGATCTTCACACCTAGACCGCAAGACGCTCGTACCAGCGTGCGTACGAGACGCAGCGTGCAAACTCCCCCGGGGTGGCCGTCGACCCGGCCGATCAAATTCCTCCGCCCTGGCCACCGGGTCATGGCGAGGGCTCGCCGCCGGTGGCCACCTATCGCGACGCCCAGTTGCGCCTGGGCCGTAACGCCATGGCGATCTACCAGGACTTGGTGGACCAGCACGGCTTCGACGGCGCCTACAACTCGGTCAAGCGCTTCGCCGCACGGCTGCGGCACAAGCAGTCCGAGCAGTTCGACCGCCTCTCGTTTGCGCCCGGCGAGGAGATGCAGGTCGATTACGGCGAGAGGGCGCCCACGCCGGCGCCAGGAACGGACCGGTACCGCAAGCCGCGGCTGTTCGTGGCCACGCTGCGCTACTCGCGGCGCAGCTTCCGGGTGGTGGTGTGGAAGTCCAGTCAGCAGGTGTGGGCGCAACTGCACGAGCAGGCCTGGCGTCACTTCGGCGGATCCTGCCGCTCCGTGGTTCTGGACAACCTCAAGGAGGGTGTCCTCAAGCCCGATCTGTACGAGCCCGAGCTCAATCCGGTGTACGCAGCTACGTTGGCGCACTACGAGGTGGTGGCCCACCCGGCGCGGGTGCGAGATCCCAATCGGAAAGGGACGGTGGAGAGCGCGATCGGCCACACCCAGGCCACGGCGATGGAAGGCAAGCGCTTCGAGACGCTGGAGGAGCAGAACGCCTTCCTCGACCACTGGGAGCGCACCTGGGCGGCCACGCGCATCAATGGCGCCGAGCGGCGCCAGGTGCAGGCCATGTTCGAGCAGGAGCGCGCCCACCTGCAGCCGCTGCCGCTGGTGGGCATGCAGTACTTCAGCGAGGTGCAGCGCACGGTGTGCGACGACAGCTGCGTGCGCGGCGACCACAGCAGCTACGCGGCCCGGCCGGCGCCCATCGGATCGAAGGTGCTGGTGCGCCTGTTCGAGCGGCGCCTGGAGATCCGTGACCCGAGGACGCACGCCCTGCTGCGCACCCATGCCCGAGTGGATCGGCCCGGCAGCGTGGTGCTGCCCATGGGCGAGCGGGTGTTCAACCCGGCGCGCGAGACGCTTCATCCTGCAGCAGGCCAACGCCATGGGCGCTCAGGCCAGCCGGCTGTGCCAGATGCTGTTCGCCATCGAGGGGCGCGTGGGACAGCGCAAGCTCTGGGGCATCGTGCAGTTGGCCCGGCGCTACCCGAGGCATCTGGTCGATGCCGCCTGTGCGCAGCGATGGACCAAGGCGTGCACAGCTATCGCCACGGCAAGGCGCTGACCGAGAGGCTAGTGGCCGAGGCCCTGGTGGCGCTGGGCAGCGCTGTGACCAAGCCGGCGGCAAGCGCCGGCCTGACCCAGCAGCACGAGCTCATTCGCAGCGTCCGCGAGTACGGCGATCTGTTCGCGCATGCCGCGGGGGTGCAGCCATGAACATGACCGAAATCGGACGTGCCTTGCGCGAGCTGCGCCTATCCGGCATTGCCGACACCCCGCTCCACCCGCGTGATGAGGCCGGCCCAGCAACCGTTCCTTGGAGAACCTGGGGGCCATGCTGCAGGACGAGCTGGACCGGCGCCGCTCGCGACTGCTGGATCGGCGCTACGAGCGCTCAGGCCTGGCCGAACGCCTGACCCTGGCCGACTTTGACTGGCGCTTCAACCCCAAGCTGCCGCGCGCCGCCTGCTTCGAGCTGCACACGCTGAAGTTCGTCGCCGAAGGCGCCAACGCACTGGTCATCGGCAAGCCGGGCACCGGCAAGAGCCACGTGGCCAAGGCGGTGGCCACCAGGCCGCCCTCAGCGGCTATGACGTGCGCTACGTCGAGGCCGACACCGAGTTCGCCCGCTATGGCCTGGCCAGCGCCACCGAGCAGGCCGCGCAGCTCAAGGACTGGGGTCGAGGCAGACCTGCTGGTGCTCGATGACCTGTTCCTCGCACGGCGCATCGCCGACGTGAGCGCCGAGCTCCTGCAGGCCATCGTGCACCAGCGATACAAGCTGCGCCGCGCCATCGTGATCACGTCCAACCGCGTGGTGAGGCAGTGCGAGCTGACGGCGCGATCGGAGACGCTGCTCAAGCGAGGCTGCGCAAGGATCCGCGATCGATCAGGTCCAGCACCTCTTAGGGGCCGATGGCGGTGCAGCGGGTGACCGGTTCGGCCAGCACCTCCACGCGCGGCCGGTGCGGTACGTGCACGCCGATCAGCCGCGATGGTCGCCAAGATTTCCAACACTCCAGTCGCCGACGAGCGTGGCAGCTTCTGCGGTACTTCTGGCGGGCGAATGTGGACGTGGATCTGCTGCGCCCTGGGGTCGATCGCCTGGGCTATCGTGCTCTCACACGGGCGCATCATAATCTAACTCGAGGCAGCGACCCTGAGTAAGGGGTAAGGTTAGCGCCCGGACCGTCTCTGCCGGCCCATGCAGCACTCGGAGGCTGCATGGTCTGGATGAGCATCGACAAGGACCTGAACTTCGCGTCCATGCACTGGCTGGGCGATAAGTCGGAAAGTCCATTGGGAATCTCGCCCAGTTCCCATGCGCGGCGCGCACCACGGCCAACAGCACGCTGGCCGCGCACGAATCCATCTCACTTTACCGTGACGCGCCGCGCCGTCGAGCCGACGTCCGCGAGCACTTCCCTGAACCGCTGCGCCGCCGCCGGTTCGTTGTGTGGGTGCGTCGCAACTGCGAGTGCGGTCTCCAGCCGCTCTTCCCGGTCCGAGATCTTCCGGAACTCGACACCAGCCGGCGCCTGCATGCGGCTGAGCGACGGCACCAACGCGACACCGACGCCGCTGCCGACGAGGCTAAGCACGGTTTGCACCTGCACGGCCTCCTGCACGATCCGGGGCGCGAAGCCGGCGGCCTGGCAGGCGCCGACGACCTGGACACGCAGGTTCATCGCAGCAGTCGCCGAATAAGCCACGAATACCTCGTCCGCGAGATCGCGCAGGTGCAACGAGCGCTTGCGCGCCAGCGGCGATGCGGAAGGGAGGGCCGCTACCAGCACGTCCGCCTCCACGGGTTGCAACAAGGCGGTCGTCCCCTCCACCACCGGGTAGCGCACCAAGGCCAGATCGACGTCCCCACGCTCGACTTGCCGCAGCATCTGAGTCGTCGTGCCTTCGCGCAGTTCCAGTTCCACGTGTGGGTAGCGCTCGCGGAACACGGGCAGGACGCGCGGGAAGAGCGAGTAAGCAGCCGAGCCGACGAAAGCGATGCGCAGCCGCCCCGATGTGCCGCTGCTCGCGCTGGCGGCAGCGCGCTTGACCTGCTCGGCGTGGAACGTGATCTGCCGGGCATGCGCGAGCACCGCCTCGCCCGCCGGCGAGAGCCACAGCCCGCGGCGCTCGCGCAAGACGAGCTGCGCACCGAGCTCTTCCTCGAGGCGGCGGATCGACACGGAGAGCGGTGGCTGAGCCATGTGCAGCCGTTCGGCCGCGCGACGGAAGTTCAGCGTTTCCGCGAGCACGACCAGTTGCTTCATCTGCTGCAGGTTCACTACAGAAAGATATCACGCCCTTCGAAAAGAGTATTGGACGGATATCGCCCCGGTTCCTACACTGCGATGCATCCTTCGAGGGAACCACCGATGACAGAACGCGAAGACACCCTGGACCTCCTCGTCGACGCAGCACGCCGATTCGCGCGTGAAGTGCTCGTGCCCGCCGAGGGCCAGGTACGGGCCGAAGGCGAGATCCCCCCGCACGTCGTGCAAGGGCTGCGGGACCTGGGCTTGTTCGGCATGACCATCCCGGATGAGTACGGCGGCCTGGGCCTGTCCGTGTACGAGGAGGTGCGCGTCGTGCAGGAGATCTGCTATGCCCAACCCGCCTTTCGCTCCTACTTTGGCACCACCAATGGGGTGGGAACGCTGGGTATTATCAACTTCGGCACGGACGCGCAAAAGCGCAAGTACCTCCCGAAGCTCGCCTCCGGCGAGATGCTGGCCTCCTTCGCCCTCACCGAGCCGGACAGCGGTTCAGACGCTGCGTCGCTGCTGACCAAGGCGACGCGCGAAGGTGACCACTGGGTGATTAACGGCGCCAAGCGCTTCATCACCAACGCCGTCCACGCGGGCGTGTTCACCGTCTTCGCGCGCACGGGCACGAAGGACTCCGGATCGAACGGCATCTCGGCATTCCTCGTCGACCGCGGCACGCCCGGGCTCACCATCGCCAAGCCGTACGAGAAGATGGGCTTTGACGGTTCCCACGAGTCCGACGTAACCTTCGACGGCGTGCGTCTGCCGGCAAGCGCGATGCTGGGGCCGGAGGGCACGGGTTTCAAGAACGCGATGAAGTCGCTGGACCACGCACGCATCCATATGGCAGCAGTGGCCGTGGGCGTGTCCCGCCGCCTGCTGGACGAGGGCACGAAGTACGCCGTTGAGCGCAAGCAGTTCGGACAGCCGATCGGCAAGTTCCAGATGATCCAGGCCATGCTCGCTGAGAGCCAGGCCGAGTACCTGGCGGCCAAGGCGCTCGTCGAGCAGTCGGCACGTGACCGGGACGCGGGCAGGAAGACGACGATGGAGGCGGCGTGCTCCAAGTACTTCGCCACGGAAGCCGCGGGCCGCATTGCCGACCGCATGCTGCAGATCCACGGCGGCAACGGGTACATCAAGGAGTACCCGATCGAGCGGCTGTACCGCGACGTGCGGCTGCTGCGCATCTACGAAGGGACCAGCCAGATCCTGCAGATCATCACGGCGCGCGAGATGCTGCGCGAAGCCGGACTCTGAGGCCTCCCATGCCAGGACCGCTCGACGGCGTGCGCGTGCTGGACCTGACCAGCGTGGTAATGGGTCCGTACGCCACGTCGGTGCTAGCCGAACTCGGTGCCGACGTCGTGAAGGTGGAGCCTCCGGGCGGAGAGGTGATGCGCAAGTCGGGCCCGATGCGCCATGACGATATGGGCCACTTCTACCTAGCGATCAATCGCAACAAGCGCTCGGTGGTGCTCGACCTGAAGCGGGAAGCAGCGCGCAAGCTGCTGCTGCGCATGGCCGCGGCCAGCGACGTGCTCGTCTACAACATCCGCCCGCAGGCGATGGAGCGGCTAGGGCTGGGCTACGAGGTGCTGAGCGAAGCGAACCCGCGCCTGCTCTACGTGGGCGCTTATGGCTTCAGCCAGAAGGGGCCGTATGCGGCACGCCCGGCGTACGACGACCTGATCCAAGGCATGGTCGGCATTCCTTGGCTGTCGCAGCAGGCGGGTGCCGACAAGCCGCGCTATTCGCCCGTAGTTCTGGTGGACCGCATGGTAGGTTTGCAGCTGGCAAACGCCATCACCTCGGGCCTGTACTACCGGGAGCGCAGCGGCCGCGGGCAGCGCATCGACGTGCCGATGTTCGAGGGCATGCTGTCGGTCATCCTGGGCGAACATCTCGCGGGCCGGGCCTTTGAGCCTCCGGTGGGGCCGACAGGCTACCAGCGCAGCCTCGCCAAGGACCGCCGGCCGTACCGCACGAAAGACGGATGGCTGTGCGCCATCGTCTACAACGACAAGCAGTGGGGCGCATTCTTCGACGCCATCGGCCGGCCCGAGGTGTTCGCCGGCGACGCTTGCTTCCACAGCCAGAACTCGCGCCTGACGCACATCGACCACGTGTACGGCTTCCTCGCGGACACGCTCGCGACGCGAACCTCGGACGAATGGCTGCACTTGTTCGAACAGGCCGACATCCCGGCCGCGCGCATGGTCAGCATCGAGGACATGCTCATCGACGAACACGTGCAAGCGACCGGCTTCGTAAGGGAGGTCGAGCACCCGACAGAAGGCACCGTTCGCATCACCGCGATCCCCACCGAGTGGTCCGAGTCCGTGCCCCGGCACCGCTCGCACGCCCCGTTGCCCGGCGAGAACACGCGCGAGGTGCTGCGCGAGATCGGCATTGCACCGGAAGAGATTGAGACACTGTTCAACACAGGAGCCGCCCACCAAGCCGGCCCATGACCTCAAGGAGACATCGATGACCACTACCCGCAGGGCGCTGCTGAAGGCAGCGCTCGTCTCTCCGCTGGCATGCCCGGCTACCGCAACGCTCGCGCAAGGCAATTGGCCGCAGCGAGCCGTTCGCCTGATCGTTCCATTCGCGGCCGGCGGTCCCAGCGACGTGCTGGCGCGCGCATTCGGGAAGCAACTGGCCGATGTAATTGGCCAGCCGGTGGTTATCGACAACCGGTCAGGCGCGGGAGGTGCGATCGGCATCGACATGGCGGCCAAGGCAGCGCCCGACGGCTACACGCTTGGCTTCGGGCACACCGGCACGACAGCCATCAACCCGCATGTGCTGCAGCGCATGCCGTACGACCCCCTCACCGACCTGGCGCCAATCACGCCCATCGTCTCGTACGCGAACGTGCTCGTGGTCAACGCGAACGTGCCGGCGAATACCGTGGGCGGATTCGTCCAATGGGCCAAGGCGAACCCGTCGGCGGCAACTTTCGCCTCGGGGGGCAATGGCGCCACCAACCACCTCGCAGGCGAACTGCTGAAGGCGCTCACGGGGGCACCGCTGGTCCACATTCCGTACAGGGGCAGCGGCCCTGCGATGACCGATGTGATCGCAGGCAACGTGCCCTGCATGTTCGACATACCCGTGACGGTCGTGCCCCAGCTTGCATCCGGCCGCATTCGTGCACTGGCGATCCTGAGCTCGCGCAGAAGCTCGGTTCTGCCGGATGTCCCGACCTTGCGCGAGGCGGGTTTTCCCGGCTTCGAGGAGGCCGGAAGCGATCTCTGGTTCGGCCTTGTCGGGCCCGCTCAACTTCCGGCTGCGCTCGTCGAGCGCATCCATGGACAGACGGTGAAGGTCATGCGCTCACGCGAGATGCTCGAGACCGTGAAGACGATGGGCTACGAGCCGTGGACCATGGTCCCGGCCGAGTTCCAGGCGTTCATTCGCGCCGACCACGCGAAGTGGGGAAAGGTGGTGAAGGCTTCGGGCCTGAAACGCGGATGAGGCGCGCCGGCCCGCCCAACGGCGTCGGCGCTCCTGGCGGCGCTCATCCTGCTTCTGATCAATCGGCTTTCACGCCGGTTGCCTTGACGACCTGTGTCCAGGACACGATCTCCTGGCGCAACTTCCGCTCGAAATCGTCCGCGGCCAGGAGTTCGACCTCGGCGCCGAGTGCCGCGACCTTCTCCAGCGTGCGTGGATCCTTCATCACGCGGGCCATGTCTGCAACGAGCCGGTCCGCCAGCGGCGCGGGCAACCCCGCGGGCGCCACGATGCCGTTCCAGTTGGTCATGGTGTAGCCGGTCACGCCCGCTTCGCTGGCGGTCGGGACGTTGGGCAGAAGCGGCGATCGCGCATTGCCGGAGACGGCAAGGGCCCGGAGCTTTCCGGAGTTGACGTGGGGTGCCAGGACTGAAACGGAGGTAGACATCGCCATCACCTGGCCCGACAGGAGGTCCGTCACGCCCGCGCCGTTGGTCTTGTAGGGCACGTGCAGCATCTGCACGCCCGCCATGTAGGCGAGCTTTGCCATCGCGAGGTGCGGCGATCCGCCATTGCCGCTGGAACTGTAGGTGACGAAGTCGGGTTTTGCCTTCGCGAGCGCCATCAGTTCACGCAGCGTCTGCGCCGGGACCGATGGATGGACGCAAAAAGCGAACTGGTTGTAGGTTGTGTGCAGCAGCGGCTGGAAATCCTTGACCGCGTCGAACGGCAGGTTGCCGTACAGCGCGGCATTCATGGCGTGGTTGCTGGCCAGCATGCCTAGCGTGTACCCATCGGGTGCCGCCTTCGCGATAGCTTGCGCTCCCACCACGCCACCAGCGCCGGTGAGGTTCTCGACCACCACGCCCACGCCCCAGGCTTCTGCAAGCCGTTCGGCCAGCAGACGCGCGGAAGCGTCGCTGACGGTGCCCGGACCGTAGGGAACGATCAGCCGGACCGGGCGGACCGGAAATGTCGGCCCTTGTGCCAGCGCGGAGGGGGCCAACAAGCCCAGGACCGGCCAAGCGGCCAGGCGAGCCAGGGCGGTGCGCCTCTTAATCGGTTTCATATCGTCTCCATTGGTTATCGGCTCCAGTCCGTCGCTCACGCCACGACTCCGGTCTGGATGAGGCGGTCGATCTCGTCGGGCTGCACGCTAGTCTCGAGCAGCAGTTCGCGAGTGTGCTGGCCGACGCGCGGTGCGGGCCGGCGCAGTTCGGGTGGCGTCGCGGACATGCGCAGTGGTGAAGTGAACTGCGGCACCTCGCCTTCTTGATCGGCCACGCCGGCAACGTTGCACCTCGCCTCGACCTGCTGGTCCTTCAGCATCTGGGCGACGGTCAGAACCGGTGACACGCAGACGTCGTGTCCGTCAAATAGACGAAGCCAGTCCTCGCGATCGCGCGTCGCCAGCACCTGTGCCACCTGCGACCGTGCCGCTACTTCCTCGCGATCGGGTCCGCGCGTGTAGTGCGCCGCACTGCGCGAGAAGGACGACAGGTCGCGCCTGCCGATGGCTACGCAGAAATTGCGCCAGAGGTGCGGCTCCGAGCAGGCGACGGCGAGCAGTTCGCCGTCCCGCGCCGCATAGGTTCCGTAGTACGGATACCCGCCACAGAACACACCTTCGCCAGCGGCAGGCTGATGGCCATCGGGGAACAGATGGCGCAGGTTCGGCGTCGCGGCCAGTAATGCTATAGTCGAATCGAGATAGGCGATGTCGATGTACTGGCCACGCCCGGTGGCATGGCGTGCCAGCAAGGCAAACGCAATGGCCAGTGTCGCGTGCATCGCGGCACCGCCATAGTCCGCGACCAGGTTCAGGGGAACATCGGGCGATCCGCCAGGCCTGCCCCAGAGGGAAAGCGCGCCCGACAGCGCTAGGAAGTTCAGGTCATGCGCGGGGCGGTCCCGGTAAGGGCCACCCTGGCCGAAACCCGACATGGAGCAATAGACCAGCCGTGGGTTTCCGGGGGCAAGTTCTTCATAGCCAGCCCCCAGCCGCTGCATCACGCCCGGCCGAAAACCTTCCACCAGCACATCCGCCCCGGCCGCCAGCTGCCGAAAGATTGCCAGGCCGTCCTTCGACTTCAGGTTCAAGGCGATGGAGCGCTTGTTCCGGTTGGTGTGCGAATGGCGCTGGAGCCTTGAAGCTGCGGGCGTCGTCGCCTCGGTCGGCGGCATGTCGATTTTCACGACGTCGGCTCCCATATCACCGAGCATCATGCCTGGCAGCTCCAGAGGCGGGACTCGGCCAACCTCCAGCACGCGGACGCCGCCCAGCGCGCTCACTGGGCCGCCTCCCGGCGTGCTTGGCCCATCACATGGTCGGTGTCAGCGCCAAGCCGCGGCGGCACACGCACGGGAGACTTCCACCCGTCGAACGACACGGGATTCCGCGGGAACACGACGCACCCCATCTCGGGATCGTGCAGCTCGACGAAATGGCCGACATCCCGCAGGTGAGGGTCGCTGCGAAGTTCGCCGAGGCGGTTCATCCGGGCTGCCGGGATGTCCAGCCGGCGGCATAGGGCCAGCCACTCATCCGTGGTGCGAGACTTCACGTGCTCCGCGAGGCGTTCGTACAGCAGTTCGATGTGCCGGGTCCGCTGTGCCAGCGACGAGAAACGGTCGTCGTTCAGAGCCTCCGCGTCGCCGAGCTCCCGCAGCAGTGAGTTCCAGTGCGCGTCGCTGTATGGCATAGTGCAGGCGAAGCCGTCGCGGGTCGCGTGCGGTCGCCGCGCAGGCATGAGCGCGCGCCGGTAGCCCGGTGGTGCCAGCGGCGGATCGAACAGGTCGCCCTGGCTGTGTTCCACGAGGCCGAAGGAGACCACCGATTCGAACATCGGCACCTCCACGACGGCACCCTTTCCCGTCGCGCGCTGCTGCAACAAGGCTGCCAGGATCGCGCCCACGGCGGTCAAGGACCCGACCTTGTCGGCCACGGTGGTGGGCAGGTAGCGCGGCGTGCCGGACTGCATTTCCATCATGGAAGCAAGCCCCGACAAGCCCTGGATGACGTCGTCGTACGCAGGCTGGCCCGCGTAGCGCCCCCCGGTCCCGAAGCCCGTGAGAGCTGCGAATACCATGCGCCGATTTACTTGGTGTATGGCTTCGGGCCCAAGTCCCAGCGCGCACAGTTTCTCCGGCCGCATGTTGTGCATGAACACGTCTGCCCCGGCCGCCAGCCGCAACAGGTCGGCGCGTCCTTCCGGGGTCTTGAGGTCCAGCACCACGCTGCGCTTGTTGCGGTTGATGCCCAGGAACAAGGCGGCCATGCCGTCCTCGCGGGCCGGGCCAATCTGGCGAGTGCCGTCGCCTCCCGGCGCTTCCACTTTGATGACTTCGGCGCCGTACTCCGCAAGCGTCTGGCTGGCGTACGGCCCCATCACGACGGTCGTGAGGTCCACCACCCGGATACCACGCAGCGGACCTTGGTAGGAGTTCGACTGCAGGCGCTGTTCGTCATGGTCCATTGGCGCCATCTTAAGCCGGCGCCCGGTCGCCGAGAAATATAAGATGGCGCTTGCATTATTGATCGCGCCAATCATGGAATTGCGCCAGCTCCGTCACTTCGTCTGCCTAGCGCAGGTGCTGAACTTCAGCCGTGCGGCCGAGCAGTTGTACATCGCGCAGCCCGCGCTCTCCATCTCCATCCGCAACCTGGAAGAAGAACTGGGCTTGCAGCTGTTCGACCGCGGCCCACGGCACGTGGTGCTGACGCAGGCAGGTCGTGTGACCCTGTCCTCCGCACGCGCGGCGCTGGCGCACATCGACGACGTGGGGAATGCGTCCAAGGCGCTGGGCCGAGGCGAAGCCGGCCTCCTGAAAATCGGATTCGTCGGCGGGGCGACGTTCCGCATCCTGCCTCGCGTCATTCCTGAGTTCCGCCGCCGCTACCCTGGTGTCGAACTGGAGCTCACGGAAGCCACGACGCTGGAGGTGCTGCGGCGCGTGCGCAGCGGCGAAGTCGATGGGGGAATCCTGCGCCACCCGGTGCTCGGCCGGGCGGAACAACTGTTGACCGCCGTCTTGGAACTGGACCCGCTGGTAGCGGTCGTTCCGCGAGGGCACCACCTGCAGCGGCGAGGCAGCCTGCGGCTTAAGCAGCTGGCGACGGAGTCATTCGTGCAATACTCGCACATCCATGCCCCATCGATGAGCGCGCTGGTCTCGCTCGCCTGCGAAAGCGCCGGATTCTCCCCGCGCGTATCGCAGGAGGCGGTGCAGATCCAGACCATCGTCAGCCTGGTGGAAAGTGGGCTCGGTGTCGCCCTGGTGCCGGAATCGTGCAGCGAGCTCATCGGCCGCGGGGCCACGTTCATCCCGATCCGCGACCACCGCGAGCAGCTGACCGTCGGACTCGCGTTCGTCCGGAGCGGTCATTCATCCAATAAGCTGGTGCAGAATTTTCTGGACGTGATCGCGGGGACGGTCGCAGCAGAGTCACCGCGCCCGGTTTCGTGAACGCGCGATGCATTCGAATGCGAGAGCTCAGCCATTGGCTCCTTAGTCGAGAGATCGACACGATTCGCGATGCTGCTGCACCTTCTGCCGCAACCTGGGCATAGCAACCTCGCGGCTCGAAAAGCTGTTCGCGGTCCTGATGGGATGGCATCTGCAGTTTAAATTGCGCACTGTACGCGCTGCGCTTGGGTCGTAAACCGTCGTACTTTTGTTTAACCGCGCCATCCACAACCGTCCAACGCAGTCCAAACCGAAAAGGGGGTAGAGTATGGGGTAAAAAAGCGCCATGAGGCTGGGGCCGGTATGGCGCTTAGTTTTACTGGCGGAGCAGGAGGCAGCAATATCGGGCGCCAGTTTTACTAGAGGAATGCGTTCTCCGACAGGATGAGCACAGGTCTAGTACCCCAGACGATACCCCATAAGGAAGTGGACCTATTGCGCTAACGACTTGCTGGAGTTTCCCGACAGGTACCCCCATCCGCTTCCGAGCGCGTACCGGCAGATTCAGCAAGCGCGCGCCATCCTGCCGGCTGCTAGTAGCGAACCTACCAACCGCTGCCACATGAACCCTGGCTACGCCACCTCGTATTGCGCGCCGCGCCTTGCTCGCGCAATGGGGCGAGTTCCTGCAGGCCCGCGAGGTGGTCTGGCCGGCTCGTCTTAGCGCCGGGTGCGACTGCCGCCGGTGCTTCAGATGGCCTCGCCCTGCGCGATATCACCTTGAGCCCCCCATCGGCCATCGCCTCTTTGGCCACATCCCCATCCGAGTATTGCAGTTGACTTTGGCAGAGGCTAAGTCCGCCATACTTCCCGCCGGATTGCGTCGGCTCGAAGGTCCGCTTTCGGGCGGAAGCAGCCGTGCAGTAGCAGAAAAGCCCGAGCCCGCCAGAGCCAGCACGGTGAACCCGGCGCGATATTTGCCGGCAGGGTCGTACCCGGCCGGCAAGGCCAATAGAGGCACTCAGCGCCCTAGGGCACCGGCGACGTGCTGCCCGGCGCGGCGACCGAACACCAAACCGCGGAGGACCGAGGTGGCGCCGACATACAGGCCGTAGTAGAAGCCGACCATCTCTCCGGCGGCATACAGTCCTGGGATCGGATGGCCGTCGCGATTGAGAACTTGCCCGTCCTTGTCGATCTTCACGCCGCCGCAAGTGAAGGTGTTGGCGCACATGACCGGGTAAGCATGCAGGTCCGATTCGTCGATCGTGCGGGCCCAATTGGATTTCGGTGGCGTGATGCCGACGGCACATTTGCCGTCGCGTACCTTCGGGTCGAACTCGCCGTCTTGCACGGCGGCGTTGTAGCTGCGCAGGGTCGCCTCCAGCACGTCGGGCCGGACGCCGAGCTGCTGTGCCATCTCACGCGCGGACGAGGCCCGCATGGGAGCGACCTCCGATCTCAGGCGCACCCGCACGTTGGGAACGTCGTAGAGCTTGGTGTCGAATAGAAAGTACGCAATGCCGCCCTTCTGCCGCATGATGGTCCAGCTGACCTCGTCGTAGATGTACTCATACACGTCCGAGCCTTCGTCGAAGAATCGCTGGCCACCATTGTTTACGAGGATTCCGTAATTCAGGGCGCCCACCAGCGCCTCGTGGCGGGTCGATCGCGGGTCAATCGGCTCGGCGTGGAACATCTCGTACTGGCCAGCTGCGGCCGCACCCGCGGCGAGCGCCATTTCGATTCCTTCACCCTTGTTGTAGATGCCGCCCGGCGATACAGGACGCGACAAGTAGGCATTCGCGCCGACATAGCGCGTGAGCATCTCTGTGTTTCCCTGGAAGCCGCCGCTGGCGAGCACCACCGCGCCGGCGTCGATGGAGTGCACGCCTTTCTCCTTCGACCATGCGCGCAGGCCGCACACATCGCCCCGGTCGTCGAGCAGCAGCGACCGGCCGGTGGTCTCGTAGCGCACCTCGACGCCCAGCTGCTCGGCCGACGCGGCGAGCGCCTCCACGATGGCTAGTCCGCCGCAGCTGGGCGCGAGGCGCTGGCCGCCTTTTTGCAGCAGCATCGGACTGCCGTAGGTGAACTGCACGCCCTTGGACTTCAGCCAAGCGATCGTCGGGGGCGCACTTTCGGCGAAGGTCGAGATCAGTACCGGATCGGTGAAGGGATAGGCCTTCAGGTTCGCCGACCACTGCTCGGGGTCGCCGGCCGATTCGCGCAGCATCTGAGGGGGAATCGCACCGTGCGCGCGCCAGCTCAGCTTCTCCTCGAAGTCTTCATAGACAGCGTCCTCGCCGGCCATGCTCGTCGATCACAAGACGGTGCTCGGGTTCCGTTATGTCGACCCCGCACTGCCCCCTTCCCAGAGAAAATCCGCATGCTCCGCTTCATCGCTTCCTGTTCGTGACGATTGATTTCGCCTAGGATAGAACTGCCGACCTGGGACGGCAGTTGCGCGAGCTGCGACAGGAGTTCGCAGGCGCCCACCGGGATGTCTGCTTCTGGCCGAGGCTGTGTGGAAACACTCGTGTTCGATTTGCCTGGCGATGGCGTGGGTGGCCGGATCGCGACCGAGTTCATACAGGTCACTCAGAAGCGCTGGAAGGCCGATATGAGTCTTCTGAAGTCTTCATGCGCACCCCGCGGCACGCAAAGAGGCTCATGCCCCGACCAGTTCCATTGCTTTCATCGCTTGCGCCGCGCGGCCTCACTGCCGGCCAGTACATGTTCCCGAGCCTGGTGGCGCACGATGAGCCGTCCACCTCCGCCGAACTGGCGCGACAATCGCGCATCACCGCCCGATGCATGGGCGACTTCATCAGGCCTGGAGCAGCGCGGCTGGATCGAGCGGCGCGGCGACCCGGCCAACCGGCGCGTCCTGCTGTTAGCCTCCACGGCCGAGGGCCGCAACGTCCTGCTGCGCTGCGAAGCCGCGGTGGACCAGGCCATCGGGCTTGAGCTCTCCGAAATCTCTCTTGCGGAGACCTTTAGCGAACCGGACCTAACCGCCATGCGCCAACTTCTGGTGCGTCACAAGCTGCTCGTGTTCCGCGGGCAGGACATCTCGCCCGCGCAGCACGTCGCGTTCGCTCGACGTTTCGGCAGCCTGGAGGTGCATCCCATTCTCCAACGTCATCCCGAGCAGCCGGAGCTGGTGACATTCGTGCACAACAGCGACAGCGTCGGGACGGAGAACGTCTACCACTCGGACACCTCGTTCAACGAAAAGCCCTCCATGGGTTCTGTGCTGCGCTGCGTCGAATGTCCCGAAGTCGGCGGTGACACCATCTTCGTTAACATGGTGGCCGCGTTCGAAGGCCTTCCTGACGTCGTGAAGGAAAAAATCGCTAAGCTGAGCGCGATCCATGATGCGTCGGTTGCGTTCGGAAACCGAACGCCGACACCAGAGGGTCGGGAGCAGTTACGCAAGGAGCTTCCGCCGGTTGAGCATCCAGTGGTGCGAACGCACCCGGAAAGCGGCGAAAAGATTCTGTACGTCAACGAGGCATTCACGAGCCACTTCGCCAACTATCGGCAAGTGAACGAAGGCGTTTGGAACCGCGACGCTCCGACGCAGGCACGTGAACTATTCGAGTTGCTCGTTCGTCAGGCACGGACGCCCGAGTACCAGGTGCGCATCCAGTGGGAGAAAGACACCGTGGTGTTCTGGGATAACCGCTCGGTGCAGCACTACGCGATCTCCGACTACTACCCGAACGTGCGCAGCATGATGCGTGCCACCATCATCGGCGAACGCCCAAACTGACGCTTTTAGAGTAGCTCGGCACGCGTGTGCTCGCGCCGACCGTGGGGCAACTGATAGAGGCCACGCTATAGCGGCGTCTGGCCTCCCTACCGTGACGAGGGCTCCTTAGTGCGGGAATACTGTTAGTGGGCCTCCCGGATCGGGACTATAGAGGGCTGCTGCCGACCCTCGTCGTGATTGGGGAAATGCGTTCTCCGTGGACTCCGACCATGCACGAGTCGCATGGTCAGCCATATCCCAGGTACCTGCAAAGCAGGTTTGCTTGGTGTTTGTCCCGGCGCGCACCTCTGCTTTCCGCGGCCAGCCATAGGTCATCACGTTGCTATATAAGCGCCTGAACCGCACCGCCATGCTCGCCTCTTCGTGTATACCCGAAGACCGCTTGCCTTCACCTGTCAGAGCACCCTATATTGGACAACACGATTACTTATCTGCTCAACTCTGCGGCCGCGCGGAAGGCGGCTCCGAGCAGACGTGCTCGCAAGGAAGTCTTGAAGAGCTACAAGCGTGCGGAGGTCGCATGCGCCGCGCATTAGCTTGATATCCAACCCCTGTACTGGAGCCCGCAATGAACACAAAGTCTGCTACTGTCCGCGCGCTGCTCACCGTCGCCCTATGCGGCGGCCTCTCCACGCCACACGCGCAGTCGCCAGCCGAATCGCGATTTCCCACGAAGCCAATCACCATGGTGGTGACTCTCCCCGCCGGGTCGGTGACCGACACGGTTGCAAGGGTTATCAGCGCGCAGCTGGCCGAGCGCCTAGAACAGCCGGTCGTCGTGCTGAATAAGCCAGGAGCCTCGAGCGGGGTAGCAATGGCCGCGCTGTCCCAAGCGCCCGCCGATGGCCATACGCTCATGTTCGGGGCCTCGAACATGGTCGGGCAGGCGGCGACCAATGCAAAGTTCGAGGAGGCGGTGCGCAAGGACCTAGTGCCAGTGGCCGAAGTGGTCCGCGGCCCCTTGTCATAGCAGTACACCCCAGCTTGCCAGTTCTCAACTTAGATGAATTAGTCACATATTCCAAAGCAAACCCTGGCAAGGTTAACTTCGGTAGTGTCGGCATCGGGAGCAGTGCGCACTTTGTCACGGAGTATTTCAAATCACGGACTGGAGCTGATCTGACCCATGTCCCCTATGCGGGAGCGCCGGCGATCCTGCAGGCCGCACTGCGCGGTGACGTCCACCTGCTTATGGAAACCCCGGCGCTCGTAAAGAGTCAGGTGGAGGATGGGAAGCTGCGGGCACTGGCGGTTACGGGTGACTCGCGGTACGCACCGCTGGCGCAAGTGCCTTCCACAAAGGAGGCTGGCGTCCCCGATCTTGATTTCGGTTTTTGGATGGGCGTCTTCGCACCGAAGGGTACGCCGCCAGCGACGGTGTCGAAGCTCAACGCCGTCCTCACCGAAATTGTGAAGAGCCCCGGCATGCGTAACCGGCTCACGGAGATGGGATACGTACCGGTAGGCAGTTCATCACAACAGTTCTCTGAGCGAGTGGACGACGCAATCACAAGGTTCACGAGAATCGCGTTGGAAAACAAGCTCCGGATCCAGGAGTAGGTATACGCAACCATCCCACCAACGCAAGATGAATGGCGACCGGAACGAGGTCCCCCTGCCCCGATAGCAAAAAAAGCACAGAGCTGATGATGACTTCACCCGCCATAAACCGCTCACACCCGTACATCGATGGCAAGGTCAAGCTGATGCTTATTGACGGAAAGTGGGTCACTTCCCTCAGCGGCAAGGTCTTTCAGTCTATTGATCTCTCCACCGGTGCTGTTCTGGCGGATGTGGCGTATGGCGGTGCAGAGGACATAGACCTCGCCGTATGCGCGGCGCGCAGAGCTTTCCAGGGTCCCTGGAGCAAGTTCAAACCATTCGAGCGGCAGCAGATCCTGCTGAAGCTGGCTGACCTGGTCGAGAAGCACTATGAGGAACTTGCGCGCTTGGATTCTCTGGACTACGGCGGCCCACTCAGCCGGACGCTTGGTCGGCGCCGCCGACACATCGGGTTGCTGCGTTTCTACGCTGGCTTGACGACCAATATCACTGGCTCCACCATCGAGAACTCTGTGCCCGGCGAAGCGTTCAGCTACACCGTTAAAGAGCCCGTCGGCGTGGTGGGAGGAATTTTCGCGTGGAACGCGCCACTGGACATGCTGATTTGGAAGATTGCGCCGGTGCTAGCGACTGGATGCTCCATTGTCATCAAGCCTCCAACTGAAGCAGCGCTCACCCCGCTACGCTTCGGGGAACTGTTACTCGAGGCCGGTGTCCCGGACGGCGTGGTGAACTTGGTGCCCGGCGCGGTCGAGGCAGGCGCCGCGCTGGCGCAGCATCCAGGCGTGGACAAGATTAGCTTCACCGGCTCCACCGCCGTCGGCCAGTCCATCGTCCGCGCGTCCGCTGGCAACCTCAAGCGCGTAACGGTGGAGCTCGGAGGCAAGTCGCCCGACATCGTCTTCGCGGACGCGGACATCGCCGCCGCAGTGCCCGCGGCGGCCATGGCTGTATTTGCCAACGCAGGGCAGGTTTGCGCGGCAGGAACCCGCCTTTTCGTTCAGCGAAGTATCTACGAGGACTTCCTCGCGCGCGTGACGGACTTCGCTCGCACCCTAAAGGTCGGCGATAGCATGGACCCAGCTACCGACATGGGCCCGCTGATTTCAGCGCGCCAGGTGGACCGCGTCATCGCGTACATGGAAACCGGGGTCTCGGAAGGGGCCCGGCTCCTGCACGGTGGCGCACGTGCGGTGGAAGTGGCAGGTGGAATGGGGTTCTTCGTGCAGCCGACCGTATTCGCCGACGTGACTGACGACATGACAATCGCACGCGAGGAGATCTTCGGGCCGGTGCTTTCCGCGCTCCCGTTCGACAGTGTGGAGGAAGTTATCGCACGTTCTAATGCCACCGCGTATGGATTGGCCGCCGGCATCTGGACGAGCGACATCAGCACGGCGCATCGGGTGGCCAGGGGCGTCAGGGCCGGATCCGTGTGGGTCAATTCTTATTCAGCGATGGACCCGGCCGTACCTTTTGGCGGCTACAAGATGAGCGGGTATGGGCGCGAGTCGGGCGCGCAGCACCTCGAGAGCTTTCTTGAAACCAAATCCGTGACCATTAAGCTAACGCAATGAGACTCACAAGAACCGGTGATCACCGGAACGAGCGAGAGATCGCGGGGCAAGCTGGGCCCGCGTAGGACAACAACGATTAGCTACACCCGACCACTTGCAGAGAACCCGCACTTTGAGCGCTACCGCCGGAGTTCTTGGGCGGCGGCCACGGGCGCTCACTGAACACGTGCGGCACACCGGAATGACGGGGAAGGTGCGCTGAAGAGGGCTTGATGAAGCTCGCGCGCGTATGCGAATCGGATGGGGATGGCTTCCCTGGCGACCTCACGAGCTGAGGGCCGCTGCACAACGACCATCGCTCCGGCCTTGAATGATGCGCCAGCGGATTGCAGAGACCAGGTTTGTCCACAGGGGTGGGTTCCAGCGGTGGCGGATCCGCTCGAGGAACAAGTTTGATCTCAACCTGGTTGCTGGGCGGCCGCTGTGAACAGCTTGGTATGCTCTTCACGGTCACGCGGAGCGGAAGTACGTGACTCGGATTGAAGCTCGCACACCCTGACTAGCATGTCATACCAGCCAACACAACCAGGACCTGTGATGAAGGAAGTCCGTCTCGAACTCGCAAACCGGTTCTTCTTTAGGCTCTATCAATGCGCGAATATGCTGCACAAGACCGGCAGCCGCGCCGTCGCCGACGAGGGTTTGACAACTCAACAGTGGGCCATTCTCGGTGCGCTCTCCAGGGCTGAAGCCGGAGGCGGCATGAGCGTCGGGGATCTTGCGCGATACTTAATGGTGAGTCGGCAGAACCTTGCGGGAGTTCTCAGCCGCATGGAACGAGACGGGCACGTGCAATCCGCCGCCGATCCTTCGGACGGTCGTGCGCGCCTGATCGTCATGACAACTCCGGGCCGCAAGGTTTGGGAACAGGATGCACTTCCCAAAATACGCGTGTACTACGAGAAGGCTCTCAAAGACTTCTCGACTAACGACCTGACTCACGCCCTGCACTACATGCTCAAGTTGCTCGAAAACATGAAGAAGGTCGATGACGAGACCTCTGGCGAGCCAACGGACTGACATCGCAATTATGCGCCGCGTCTCATCGAAAGCAACGGATTGAGCACTTCGCTTCCATCACTCGCCGGAAACCACCGGAAGTTAACCATCGTATCGCTCAAGAAACTCCACTACGGCACTTGATCATCCGTGTGGGCGTGTAGGTCAGGACCACCTCGCCGGTCTGCTTAACCACCTGATTGCGGGTGCGCACCAGCCCGCGATGGGGCCGGCTTTTGGAAAGTCTCGCCTCAAGCACCTCCACCTCCACGTGGATCGTGTCTCCGACAATGGTGGGCGAAACCACGTTCAGTTCCATGCCTAAAAAGGCAAACCCCGTATGTTGCATGGTCGCTTGCACCAGCAGCCCTTCAGCGAAAGTTTGCGCCAGCATTGCGGGCACGAGCCTGCTCTTAATGTCTGACTCCTTCTGCCTGAACTCCGCATTGGTGAACAACACTTCGACCATTCCGGTGCAATTCACGAAGTTAACGAGATCCGTCTCCGTGACAGTTCGACCGATCGTCTTGAACTTAAGCCCGACAGGCATGTCTTCGTAATAGAAGCCCAGGCCAACTGTTTTCATGCTAGCTCCCTTTTGTTAGTGGCGCACCGGCCCTAACAGGGCGTTGGCGACGATGTTTCGCTGAATTTGGTTTGTACCTTCAATGATCTGCAGGACCTTGGCATCACGCATATACCTGTTTATGGGGTATTCCGCCGTGATCCCAGAGGCGCCGAAGAGCTGGACTGCGTCAATGCTCACCTTCATCGCAGTGTCGGTGGCAAACGTCTTGGCAGTCGCGGCCATCGGAGCCAGAGCTTTGCCCGACAGACCATCGTCGATCATCTGGGCAACGCGATAGACAAGGCTGCGAGCTGCTTCGATCTGGATGGACATATCGGCCAGAATCCAGCGCACGCCTTGAAAATTGTCGACCGTTTGACCAAACGCACGCCGGCTTTGGGTGAATTCAATTGCGTGGTCCATCGCACCTTGCGCCAGTCCGACGCCGCGCGCGGCGTGAATCGGACGAGCAGTGTTGAACGCCTCCATCACCCGCTTGAACCCGCCCTTTTCTAGGCCGAGGCAATTCTCAGTGGGGACGAAAACGTCATCGAGAAAGAGTGGACACGAGGGGATGCCGCGGGCACCGATCTTCTCTTCCTTGCGCCCGATCTCGAAGCCCTTCGTCCCGCGTTCCACGAGAAAGAAATTGATTCCGGCCGGCGTGTTGTCGTCGCCGGTGCGGGCGGCCACGAGGATATAGTCGGAGATTGGCGCGCCTGTGCACCAAACCTTGGCACCCGAAATGCTGTAGCCGCCAGGGCGCCGATGCGCGCGTGTCTTAATTCCATTCACGTCCGAGCCGCTCTGGGGTTCCGTGACCGAAATCGATGCGCGGCGCGCCCCACTGGCGAGGTCAGGAAGAAGCTGACGCTTCTGGTCGTCCGTCCCGCCGGAAAGCACCGCGCCGAAGGCGGTCCACTGCACCACCAAGAGGTACGCGGTGTTGTAGCAAACGCGGCCGAGCTCCTCCACCGCGAGACAGGCGCTCAAAGTGCTGTTTGCGCCGCCGTACTCCTCCGGAAAGGGCAGGGCAAAGATCCCCAAGCCCTTCAGTAGATCGAACATATCCTGCGGATACTCCGCGGTGCGATCGATGTCGGCCGCCCGCGGGGCGACCTGTTCTCTTGCGACCCTGCGCAGGAGATCCTGTACTTGGCGATGGTCTTCGTTCAGCATCTGTATACCGCTTTCAAATGATGGATCGCTCGCGCAGCGCGGCAATTTCGATGTCGGACATTCCCAGTTCGCGCGCGAGCACTTCATGGGTGTGCTCGCCGAGAGCGGGCGGTGGCAGGGTGTAGCGCACCGGAGTCCCGGAGAGCTTTACCGGATTACCGGCGGTTTTCACGACTCCTTTAACCGCATCCGGGAAACTGACAACCATCTCCCGGGCAGACAGTTGAGGGTCGCCGGCTAGATCCGAGATCCGGTTGATCGGGCCGGCAGGGATGTTGGCTGCCTCAAGTTCGCTCAGCCAGACACGGCTTTCGCAAGTCCTCAGCCGAGCCGACATGAGCGCAATCAGATCGTCCCGGTGTTCCACGCGCCCGCCGTTCCTGGCGAAACGGGAATCGAACGCCCACTCGGGGTGTCCCAGGAGCGTCGCCACGCGTCCGAACTGCGTGTCGTTCATAGTTGCAATGATGATGTGGCCGTCCGCGGTGGGGAACACGCCGTGCGGGCATGCGCTGGGGTGGTCATTCGATTGCTCGATCGTCACACCGCTGTTGAACCAAGCGGAGAATACGTTGAGCATCATCGAAACTTGGCAGTCGAACAGTGCGACGTCGATGCTCTGGCCCTTGCCGGAAACATGGCGGTGGTTTAATGCCGCCAGCACGCCGATTGCAGCTGTCAACCCTGCCGCGTAGTCGGCGATCGGCAGCCCCGCGCGAGTCGGCCCCGTGCCCGGCTTGCCGGTGACGGACATGACACCGGCCATGCCCTGCATCAGGAAGTCGTACCCCGGCCGCTCTCTGTACGGGCCCGTCTGGCCGAAGCCGCTTACGGAGCAGTAGATCAGCCGAGGATTGTCGCGGGCGAGCGTTGCATAGTCCAGCCCGTACTTGTCCAGCGTTCCGGGGCGGAAATTTTCCAGGAGAACATCGGCCCCGGAAATCATCCGCCGCAGCAAGTCCGCGCCTTCAGGCTGCGCGAAGTCGAGCGTCACGGACCGCTTTCCCCGATTCACCGCCGCTGTATAAGTCGCCTCTTTCAGGACGTTGCCTTCCTTGTCCTTCATCCATGGAGGACCGAGGTGTCGCACGTCGTCCCCGACGACTGGACGCTCCACCTTGATCACCTCCGCACCGAGGTCCGCCAGGACCTGCCCCGCCAATGGGCCGGCGATCACCCGCGTCAGGTCGATGATCCTCACGCCCTCAATGGCTCCGGTTCTCGTAGTCATATTGTTCTGCGGCCTGCGCCTACCAGCCTCCAAAGGAAAGTCCACCGTTAACGCTGATCGTCTGGCCCGTCACCTGCGCCGAGTCGTCTGTCGCGAGGAAAGTTGCCACGTTCGCCACTTCCGTCGCATTGGGCGGGCGGCCCGACGGAAACTTCCCCAGCGCCTTCTCGAAGAGGCGGGTCTGAAAGGTCTGCTCGGAGAACACGCGGGAATAGCTCGCGGTTTCCGAGGTAATCGTCAGGGCCAACCCGTTGACCCGGATATTCCAGCGGGCGAACTCTCGCGCCAGAGCCTTCGTCAGCAGGATGACGCCTGCGCCGAAAGCCCCCACCATTGATTCGCCCGGAGTCGGGTGTCGCGCCGCGTCAGTGCCCATGAGAACCACCGCACCGCCACGCTGCCGCAAATAGGGCAAGGCGGCATGAACGGGGTTAATGCGCGCGAAAAAACGCGAGTTGAAGCTGTCGAAGATTTCGCGGCCGGACATTTCGGCGAATGGCATCGGACGTACCGCGCCTGTCGCTCCACAACTCACGAGAATGTCGATGGCCCCTCCCTGCGCAGCGCGCTGCGCCACTTGTGTTGCGGCGTCATGGTCAGCGCAGTCGCCTGCGACGAACGAAGCCACTTCACTGCCGGTGGCGCGCTGCAACTCGTCAACCGCGTGGGCGCCCTTGGTCGTGTTGCGTCCGTTCAGGACCACGCGAGCGCCTCGTCGCGCCAGGTTTTCCGCGATGCGCAGGCCCAGCCCTTCCGTGGAGCCGGTCACCAGCGCCACCTTCCCCTGAAGGTCGTCCAAAGTCTTCATGCAAGGTCTCCTGATGCACCCATGGTAGAGAGGGAACTCGTCGCTGTAAAATATAAGTTAGGGCATTCGTCATAAGCGATATTAATAATGGAACTGCGACAGCTGCGCCATTTCCTGGCAGTCGCCGAGGCGAGAAATTTCAGCCGAGCGGCGCAGACGCTGCACATCGCGCAGCCCGCACTCTCGATCTCAATCCGGAAGTTGGAAGAAGAGATTGGCGCGAAACTCCTGGAGCGCGGGACGAGGAACACCACCCTGACCGAAGCCGGGCAGATCGCTCTTGAATCCGCCCGCAGTGCGCTGGCGCATATCGACGACATCAGCCGCCTTGCCACGGCGGTTGCGAGGGGCGAAGCGGGCCTGCTGCGGATCGCGTTCGTGGGGGGTGCCAGCTATCGCATCCTGCCGAGATATCTGCCGGAGTTCCGTCGCCGCTATCCGGAGGTCAAGCTGGAGCTGCTCGAGAGCACGTCGCTGGAGATAGTCGAGAGCGTACGCAGTGGCCTAGTTGATTGCGGAATCGTGCGCCATCCCCTGATAGACGCAGCCGGGCTCTCCACCCGGCTGCTGGAGGACGATCCTTTAGTGGCAGCCATTCCGCGCGGCCACCGCCTCGCTTCTAAACCCCGTCTTTGTCTGCACGACCTGGCGAAAGAGCCGTTCATCCAGTTCTCGAGGACACGAGCGCCGTCACTGAACGCGATCATCGCCTTGGCCTGTCGGCGCTCGGGCTTCGAGCCGAACGTCGCCCAGGAGGCGCTCCAAATCCAGACCATCATCAGTCTGGTAGAGAGCGGCCTTGGCGTTGCACTGGTGCCTGAATCGTCCAGGGCGAGCTCCGGACAGGCAGTGGAGTTCCGCCCGCTCGCCGACCACAAGGAACTGCTGAAAGTCGGTCTCGCCCTTGTCTTCAGCGCAGCCCGCGAGAAGCGGCTCGCGCAGAACTTCGTCAGTACCTTAGCCCTGTAGAGGTTGCGGCGCGGCCGGAACTTGTAGTGCAATAGGTTGTCGCACACCCACGGGCGAGCCGATCGATCCTCGCGCTACGGGTATACACCCGTACGGCTTGCCTTTCCAATCTGCGGCGCCTATATTGGGGCAATATGTTGTCAGATAGCCCCGACCTGTTAAGCGCATGAAAACCGACGGTCCAGTCATTCTGAATACCGACGACCACGGCGTAGCGACACTCACGCTCAATCGGCCCGAGCGGCGCAACGCGTTCGACGTCGAGATGATCGACCGTTGGCACGAGCGCCTCTCGAGCGCTCTGGCCGATCCAGAGGTACGCGTCATCGTAGTCACCGGGTCGGGCAAGGCATTCTGCGCGGGCGGTGACCTGGACGAAGTCATCAAATTCCGTACCCAGGACAGCCTAGCCCGGAAAAATTTCCTCTGGGAGCACGTGCACAAGATCGCCTTCGCCCTGGAACGGGCGGACAAGCCGGTGATCGCAGCCGTGAACGGTGCAGCCAGTGGCGCCGGTTGCGACATGGCCCTGATGTGCGACCTGCGGATCATGGCCAGATCTGCCGTATTCAGCGAGAGCTACATCCGCCTCGGATTGATCGCCGGTGACGCCGGCACCTACTTCCTGCCGCGCTTGATCGGCGTCGCGCGCGCACTGGAGTTGTTCTGGACGGGTCGTGAAGTTCGTTCGGACGAAGCGGAGCGCATCGGCATGGTGAATCGCGTGGTCGATGATGCAGACCTTCTTCCTGCCACTTACGAGCTCGCCCGGCAGATCGCGTCCCAATCGCCGCAGGCGGTCCGGTTTTTCAAGAGAGCTGTTTACCAGAGCCAGACGCTGCCCCTGGCAACGCACCTGGACATGGTGTCCTCGCACATGGCAGTGCTCGAGGACACAGCGGAACACCGCGCAGCCCTTGACGCCCTCATCGCACGCGTGCGGGGTGCTTAGCGCCACTTAGGAGAGACAAATGCGCGGCGGCTCCACGGCTTCATTCGCAACAAGGCTTATAGCCGCGCCTACCGTGGCGAACGCGCAAGACAGAAGGAGTGTGGCTGGTCCCCTGAAAAGGGGCTCATGCGCGGCTCGCGCACTCCCGTATTTGAAGAGCCTTCCATCATCTCATCACCCCTCAGGAGACACCATGTTCAAGTTCGCCAAACTAGCGGCCTGCTCCCTCATCGCAGCTTCGCTCACGACGTCGGCTGTGGCCCAAGCGCGGTATCCCAGCAAACCCATCCGCTTCGTAGTCGGCTTCGCCGCCGGCGGAGCCTCTGACGTGGTCGCACGCACCTTGTCGGAATCCATGGGCAACATCCTGGGGCAGCCGATCATCGTGGACAACAAGCCAGGGGCCGACAGCCTCATCGCGACGCAGTTCGTCGCCGGAGCCGAGCCGGACGGCTACACGGTGATGGTCGGTGTCAGCAGCCATGCGATCAACGCGAGCCTATATACGAACTCCAAAGTGGACCCCGTGAAGGACTTCGCACCCATCGGAATGATCGGCGACTCGCCCAATCTGCTGGTGGTTCACCCGTCCGTGCAGGCTCGAACCACGGAGGAGTTGATCGAGTTGGCCAAGTCCAAGCCGACTTATCTGAACTACGGCTCTTCAGCAAGCATCACTATGCTCGCGACCGAGCTTTTCAGCGACATGGCCGGAATCAAGATGACCCGCATCCCCTATAAGGGGTCGGGCCAAGCGGTGCCCGCCGTGATGGCAGGTGACGTGCAGGTGTTGTTGTCAAGCGCAATCACCCTGCTGCCGCACGTGCAAACGGGCAAGGTACGTCCCCTCGCGATCACCAGCGCCCGCCGCTCTCCACTGGCCCCGGACGTGCCGACCGTCACGGAAAAGGCCTTGCCCGGCTATGTCGCCACCACCTGGTACGCCCTCTTCGCTCCCGCCGGCACACCAACTCCGGTCGTCACGCAGCTCAACGCAGCACTGAACACTGCCCTTGCGAATCCGGCTACGGCGCAGAAGCTGCAGGCACAAGGTGTGGACATCACCCCCAGCACGCCTGCCGAGCTGCAGAACTTCGTGCAGAAGGAGGTCGTCAAGTGGGCCAAGGTCGTGAAGGACACGGGGACGGCAAACGCACCCAAGTAGATCGACAGGACCGCCGATGGGGAGCCGTGCCCGCGTCTGGCGCGCACGGCTTCCGGCCGTCTGCCGCACCCAAAGATAGCCTGAGCAACGGGTTGTCTGGTTTGCAATTCATCTGCACCGATGCAGATGAAGATCGGTAGCCCGCGCTGCAGCGCATGCAAAGCTAGCAAAGCTAGCAAAGTCGAGCCCAACCAGGTCCGAATGAACCGCTTGTCAGCAATGTGGCCAGCACCTATACTAGGACAACTAATTGTCATATCTAGCGCGTTTCGGCTGTCGGCCGCAGGCTCGCAAGGCACTACCTGAACCTCTATGGAGAGCAGCATGCAACGATTTGAAGGAAGGACCGTTATCGTGACCGGCGGCGGCGGCGGCATCGGCGGCGCCACCTGCCGCCGCTTGGCGCAGGAAGGCGCGCGCGTTGCCGTGTTCGACATGAACCTGGACGCCGCCGAATCCGTGGCGGCAGCCATTCGCGACGCGGGCAACCAGGCGTACGCTTTTCGCTGCAACATCACCAGCCGTGCCGAGGTTGACACAGCGGTGGCGGCCGCGCAGGCGCAACTCGGGCCTATCGACGTGCTGGTCAACAACGCTGGCTGGGACATCTTCAAACCATTCACGAAGACCCAGCCAGACGAGTGGGACAAGCTGATCGCCGTAAACCTCACCGGGGCGCTGCACATGCACCACGCGGTGCTGCCTGGGATGGTCGAACGCAAGGCAGGCCGCATCGTCAACATCGCCTCGGACGCTGCGCGGGTGGGCTCCTCCGGCGAGGCTGTCTACGCAGCCTGCAAGGGCGGACTGGTCGCGTTCTCCAAGACGCTCGCGCGCGAGCATTCGCGCCACAACATTACTGTGAACGTCGTCTGTCCCGGCCCCACCGACACCGCGCTGTTCGCCGACTACAAGAAAGGCGCCGGCGACCCGGTCAAGCTGGAGGAGGCTTTCCGCCGCTCCATTCCGCTGGGCCGCCTGGGCCAGCCGGATGACCTGCCCGGCGCCATTGCGTTCTTTGCGAGCGATGACGCCGCCTTCGTCACCGGACAGGTACTGAGCGTATCCGGTGGACTGACCATGGCTGGCTGATCTCCTTTTTTTTCCCAAGGACACTGCATGGACTTCGAAGACATCCTCTACGAGATTCGCAACGGCGTTGCCTGGATCACGATCAACCGCCCTGAGAAGATGAACTCGTTTCGCGGGCAGACCTGCGACGAGCTGATCAAGGCGCTGAACAAGGCAGGTTACGACCGCAACGTGGGCTGCATCGTGCTGGCCGGCGCCGGCGACCGTGCCTTCTGCACCGGCGGCGACCAGTCGGCGCACAACGGCAACTACGACGGACGCGGCACTATCGGGCTCCCAATGGAGGAACTGCACACTGCGATCCGTGACGTTCCGAAGCCGGTCATCGCCCGGGTGCAAGGCTATGCCATCGGTGGCGGGAACGTGCTGTGCACAATTTGCGACCTCACCATCTGCTCCGAGAAGGCGATATTCGGGCAGGTGGGCCCCAAGATGGGCTCGGTCGATCCCGGTTACGGCACGGCTTTCCTGGCCCGCGTCGTCGGCGAGAAGAAGGCGCGCGAGATCTGGTATCTGAACAAGCGCTATTCGGGCCAGGAAGCAGTCGCGATGGGGCTCGCGAATGCCTGCGTGCCACACGAGCAGCTCGACGCGGAAGTTCAGCAGTGGGCCGAGACGATCTGCGAGCGCAGCCCCACCGCGATCGCCATCGCAAAGCGCAGCTTCAACATGGACACCGCGCACCAGAGCGGTATCGCCGGCATGGGAATGTACGCGCTCAGGCTCTACTACGACACCGAAGAGTCGCGGGAAGGGGTCAATGCGCTCATGGAAAAGCGTAAACCTGACTTCCGCAAGTACGCCAAGTAGATCGATTCGCGCTGCGCCCGCTGCCACCATGCCCATAACCGAACCTGTCGTACTGATCGAGACCATCGGGCGTGTGGGCGTGCTCACCTTGAATCGCCCGCGCCAGTTGAATGCACTGGATGACGCGCTCATGGATGCCTTGGGGGCAGCATTGCTCGACTTCGACGCGAATGACACCATTGGCGCCATCGTGATCACCGGCGGTGACAAAGCCTTCGCCGCCGGCGCGGACATCTCGGCCATGGCGCACTGGAGCTACATGGACGTCTACCGCAGCGACTTCATCACTCGCAACTGGGAAACGATCCGCAAGGTGCGAAAGCCCGTGATCGCCGCTGTCGCTGGCGTCGCCATGGGCGGCGGCTGCGAACTGGCCTTGGCGTGTGACATCGTGATCGCCGCCGAAAGCGCAAGGTTCGGGCTGCCGGAGATCAAGCTGGCGCTCCTCCCCGGGGCCGGCGGTACGCAGCGCCTGCCACGCGCTATCGGCAAGGCCAAGGCCATGGACATGTGCCTCTCGGCGCGGGTGATCGACGCGACCGAAGCTGATCGCTTCGGCCTGGTGTCACGCGTGGTGCCCGACGAGAAACTGCGCGAGGAAAGCCATGCGTTAGCGGCTCGCGTCGCCGGGTTCTCCCTGCCCGCGTTGATGGCGCTGAAGGAAGCGGTCAACCGCGCTTGGGAGGCATCGCTCTCGGAAGGCATAGGATTCGAACGACGCCAGCTGCATGCGCGCTTTGCCAGTGAGGACGCACACGAGGGGATGAAGGCATTTCTCGAAAAGCGCCTCCCTGACTTCACCCATCGCTGACCTGCCGGGGTGTCCGCCCGTCCGCCGGTCAGACGCTCCGCAGTGGCGGCGTGGCAGTAGAAGGACTGGCGACTTCGACGATGCCGTTGTCGAGGATGCGCGCACTGCGATTGATCGCCTCCGCTCGCATGGCGAACCGCCCTGGACCCGTGGGCCAGAAGCTGACCCTCAGCGTGTCGCCGGGGAAGGCAGGAGAACTGAAGCGCACGGCCAGGCGACGCAGGCGCACGGGATCCCACCCGCAGCACACGCGCAGGACGGCGCACGCCGCCAGCCCGAACGTCCCAAGCCCATGCATCACGGGTCTTTCGAAGCCTGCGCGCCGCGCAACGGCGGGATCGACGTGCAGCGGGTTTCGATCGCTGCTGAGGCGGTAGATCAGTGCGGCCTGCGGCAGCAGGTCCAGGTCCACTGCCGCCGCTGCCGGGCCCATGTCTTCGGGCAACTCCGGCAGCCTTTCGGGCCTGGGATCATTCTGTGTGTCCGTCGCAGCGAAGCCGCCGTCGACGCGCAGCACATCGATACGCCGCGCGCGCGCAAGGATGCAGCCTTCCCTATCGACAATGTCACGCTCTATTCCCATCAATGCGCCCTTGCCGGTGCCGCGGTCATGCAGCGCATGAACCCTGTTTCTCCCTATCAATGTGCCCGCTGTAGGCAATGAGGCGAACAGCTGGAGGTCCTGCTCCGAATGCAGCATGTGCTCCCAGGCGATTCCCGAGACCGGATCCCGGTACCAGGTGCCTGGGCTGCCGATGATCGCCGCCATGGTGGGCACGACCTTCAGGCACTTCTCGTAGACAAAATTCAGCTGGCGCTCGTCGGTGGGGTCGGCGCCCAGGCCCACGCCCAGCGCATAGAGCATCACATCGCGCTCGTCGTACGAATGGACGATGTCGCCGAAAGGCCAGCTCCGGACCGCAGCGGGATTGATCATCGGAATTCAGGAAATGGTGCCAGCCCGGCGCAGCGCTTCGACTGCATCTGCGTCGAGCCACTGTTCGAGTGCGGCGGTGTTGTTCCGGGAGGTGATCTCTTTCGGCCCCACGGGCGCACCCGGGGCCGTGCGACTGAAGCGGGGAGCGACGGCGGGTTGCAGCACTCCTTCGATTTCGCAAAAGGTGCCACGCTGCTGCAGGTGCGGGTGCTTCGCCGCCTCCCCCCAGGAGAGCACCGGCGCGAAGCAGACATCGGTGCCTTCCAGGATTTCGCACCATTCGGCGCGCGGGCGACGCTTGAAGCGCTCGGCGAGGATGGCCTTGCCCTTGGGCCAGTTGTGCGGATCAGTGTGGGGCCCGATCTGTTCGGCGGAGATTTCCAGTCGTTCAAGGAGCTCGTCATAGAAGCGCTGCTCCACCGCAGCAACCGATATGAACTCGCCGTCGGCACACTCGTAGACTTCATAGAAATGCGCGCCGCCGTCCAGGAGGTTGTTGCCGCGCTCGCCTTGCCACATCCCCGCTCCCAGTAAACCGAGGAAGATCGTCTGGAGCGACGCTACGCCATCCACCATCGCTGCATCGACCACCTGGCCTTTCCCGGATCGACCTGTTTCAAACAGGGCCGCCAGCACGCCAAAGGCCAGGTATAGCGAGCCGCCACCGTAATCACCGATGACACTGATCGGAACGGTCGGCTTCTGTCCCGGGCGACCCAGCGCTGCAATAGCGCCCGCCATGGCGACGTAGTTCAAATCGTGTCCGGCGGCCTGCGCCAAGGGACCATCCTGGCCATAGCCCGTCACTCTCCCATAGACCAGTCTTCCATTGCGACCCAGCGCAACGTCCGGCCCCAGGCCGAGTCGCTCCATCACCCCCGGCCTGAACCCTTCCAGGAGAATGTCGGCCTTGTCCACGAGCGTCAGGACCAGCTCGATTGCCGCTGGATCCTTGAGGTCCACGCCAATGACGTCGCGGTTGCGCAGCAGCAGGTCGTACTTCCGGGGGCGCTGAATGCCAAGGTCGGCCGGCGTTCGCCGGTCGACCCGGATCACCGTCGCGCCCAGGTCCGCCAGGAGCATCGCACACATGGGAGCCGGTCCGAGCCCGGCCATCTCTATGACCTTCAGGCCGCTGAGCGGCCCAGTCTTTGCAGTCACATGCGTCTCCATTTGTTTGAAAAACTGGACACTGCCTGCTGGCTTCAGCACGCCTGCGAAGGCAGGTTCTCGCGAACGGCGGCGGCAAGCGCCTTCATGCCGATGTCGATCTGCTCCGCGCTGGCCGTGACGAAGGAAAGCCGCAGCGTCCGGGGGTCAGGTTCACTCGCGTAGAACGCCGCGCCCGGAACAAAAGCCACGTTCTTCTCCACAGCCTTGGACAGCAGAGCCGCGGAATCCATGCCGCGGGGCAGCCGCGCCCAGAGGAACATGCCACCCTCCGGCACGTTCCAGTTCACTCCCATACCCTGCATCTCGCGCTCCATGGCGGCCAGCATGGTGTCACGCTGCGCGTGGTACAAGGCCCGGATGGTCGGCACGTGACGATCGAGGAAGCCGTCACGCAGAACTTTGGCGACCAGCCGCTGGTTGAAGCTGGGACTGTGCAGGTCGGCCGCTTGCTTCGCCTGCAACAGCTTGGACGTGATCGCGGCTGGCGCGATCACGTACCCCAGGCGCAACCCCGGCGCCAAAACCTTAGAGAACGAGCCGAGATAGATCGACCCTTGCGGATTGCGTGCGGTTAACGGCGCCGGCGGGGGCGCGTCGAACCAGAGATCGCCGTAAGGGTTGTCTTCGACGATTGGAAGGCCGAGCTCACGCGCGGTCTGCACCAGCGCCTGGCGGCGCGGCTCGCTCGTCGTGCGGCCGGTGGGATTCTGGAAATTCGGCAACACGTACACGAAGCGCGCACCCTTAGTCTTGGCGGCCAGGTCGGCCACGTCGAGTCCCTCGGCGTCGGCAGCAACGCCAACCACCTCGGGTTCCATGGGCGCGAAGGCCTGCAGTGCGCCAAGATACGTCGGAGTCTCCACCAACACGCGGCTGCCGCTGTCCACCAGCACCTTAGCAACCAGGTCAAGGCCCTGCTGGGAGCCCGTGGTGATCAGCACCTGCGCGGGATCGACATCCCACGGCAGCATGTTTGCCACGGCCTCCCGCAGGGGGCCGTAGCCTTCGCTTGCGGCGTACTGCAACGCCCCACTCCCGTCTTCGTGCAGCACCTCGGCGCACGCCTGCGCAAAGGCATCCACGGGAAAGGTCTTCGGCGACGGCAGTCCACCCGCAAAGCTGATGAGGCCGGGTCGTTCCGTGACCTTCAGGATTTCCCGGATCACGGAGGCGTTCATCCGCTCGGCACGGCGCGCCAGGGTCCAACACGTGGGAGGTTTCAGGTCGTCGGGCTTCATCAATGGCTGTCCGTGGTGGCCCGTATCAGGTCCAGTGCCAATCCTTCGCGCCGGTTCACCAGCTCGTCGCCCAGCACCATGTGCCAGTACGACTCGGATCCAGCGGCGCCGCGCCATGCATAAAGCCGGCGTGTGTGCAACTGCAGGTCGAACTCGGCAGTGAAGCCCAGAGCCCCATGAACCGAATGGGCGATCGAAGCCGCTTCAAGCGCGGCTTCGCTGGTGCGAGCCTTCGCCACGGCGACCCTCAAGCGCTCCGGCGTGCACGTTTCCGATTGGCATCCGATCTGCGCCGCCATGCGCGCGGCAAACGTGTGCTCGGCTAACACGCTCAGCTGGTGTTGGATGGCCTGGAACTTCCCAATGGGGCGTCCGAACTGTTGTCGGTCATTAGCGTACTGCAGGCTTCGCGCAAGAACGCTCGCCAAAGCCCCAGCGATTTGCGCCGCGGTCGCGCAGGCGTGATGCACCTGCAGGTCGTATCGGCCGGGTACCCGCACGGACTGCGCGACTGAGGCCTCGCTCCATTCGAGCGCCGCGTCCAGCGGGAAAACTCCACGAGCGCCGAGCGCCTGATGCACCGGCAGCAGGACAGCTGCGTCCTCGGCGGACGTGAGCACCCAATCCGCCACGCGGCCAAAGGCAACCTCTGTGCAGCGCACGCCCCCGGACCCGCCCGGGACGCCAGCAGCGATGGTGATGCTGCCCAGCGGGCGCTCTACATCTGCCTGCGCTAACAGCGCACGCGCCAACATGGTGTGCGCCAGTGGGACCGGCACGGCAAAAGTACCGCACAGCTCCAGCAGAGGGTACACCTCTCCGAGCGCTAGGCCGGCGCCGCCGGCGGACTCGGGCAGCAAGGCATCGGCGAAGCCGGACACCTCGATCTTCGACCAGAGCGTGCCTGCGGGCTCTCCTGCCTCGATCGCGCGCACCAGGTGCGGAGTGCATTCATCCTGCAGCAGTTTTTGCAGGCCTTCAGTGAGGAAATCGTGCACCCTCGTGTCCCTTCAGCGCAGGCCCAGGCCGCGAGCGATCATGCCCCGCAGGATGTCGCGCGTGCCGCCGCGCAAGGAGTATGCGGGCGCCACCTGGGTGACATAGGTCAGCGTGCGCAGCAATTCGAGTGGGACGTCCCCCTCCGGCCGCCGGAACAGATCGTCGGCAATGAGGGCGGGGATCGCCTGTTCCACGGCAGTGCCCAGGTCCTTGACCAAGGCCGCCTCGACCGCGGAGCTCTCCCCCCGTGTCAGCTTGCCTGTCACGGCGATAGACATCGCACGCAGCGGCGCCAGCTGCGACAGCAGCTTGCCGGCGAGCCGCACGGACTCGGGCGTGCGGCCCGGCGGCGTGCGAACGTAGGCGAGCCACTCGTCGAACAGGACGATGCTGGAGTAGATGCGTTCCGGCCCGCTGCGCTCGAAGGCCAGCTCTGACATCACCTGCTCCCAGCCATCGCCCTCCCCTCCCAGCACAGCGCCGGGGGCCAGCTGAACGTCGTCGAAGAACACCTCACAGAAGTGCGAGTCACCGGACAGGTCGATGATTGGCCGCACGGTCACGCCCGGCAACTTGAGGTCCACGATGACCTGCGTCAGGCCCTTGTGCCGGTCCTCGCTGCTGCCCGACGTGCGAACCAGCGCCATCATGTAGTGGCAGCGGTGGGCGTTCGTGGTCCAAATCTTCTGCCCGTTCAGCGTCCAGCCGGCTTCGTTGCGGGTGGCACGCGTCTTCACGCTGGCGAGATCGGAGCCGGCATTTGGCTCGCTCATGCCGATGCAAAAGTACGATTCGCCCCTGCAGACGGGAGGAATGTAGAAGCGCTTTTGCTCCTGCGTTCCGTACTTCAAGATCAGGGGCGCGCTCTGGCGCTCCGCGATCCAGTGCGACCCGACGGGAGCTCCATGGTTCAGGAACTCCTCCACGACAACGTAGCGCGCGTACGCGCTGCGGCCGCCGCCGCCGTATTCCTTCGGCAAGGTCAGCCCGAGAAATCCGCGGCGGCCGGCTTCTCGGGTGAAATGGTCGTCGTAGCCGCCCCAGGAGCGGGCCCGTACATGCGCGGGCAGCTGTGCCACGGCGTGCTGCACAAATGCGCGGACCGGCCCGCGCAGCGCCTCGTCGGCGGCGGGGAGCGCGGTGAGCGACAGCGAGTCGAGCGCTCTCATGGCGCGATGGTTGTTTGACGCACGCGTAGCATCTGTCTCGAGCCCAGGTCGCTTTCTCCTCGCCTTCTAGCGGGCAGGCGCGAAGCGCGGGAGTTCAGCTCCCATGTCCGAAGGCGGCGCGGCCGGCCGGCCCGGGGTTAGCGACAGCTTCACGGGAACGCCCAGCCCCTGGTAGTCGCCATCGCGCACAACCATTTCCCTGTGAGCCGTATGCGGATGGTTCAGGGCAGCGGACACCGACAGCACGGGTGCCGCCGGAACGCCGACCTTCATCAGCCGCTCGCAAAGCGCCTGCGACGGGGAAGCGCCCACCGCGCGCTCTATCTCGGCGCGCAGCGCCTGCCTGTTCGCCAGCCTCTGCGGATTGCTCTTGAAGCGTTCGTCGGCAGCAAGTTCCGGCACTCGAAGTTCGTTGCAAAACCTGGCGAACTGCGCGTCGTTGAGTATGCCGATGTAGATCTCGCCATTGCTGACCCTGAACAGGTCGTAGGGGTAGATGTTCGGGTGGCCATTTCCCATCTGGCGCGGCTCCACACCGGAGTGCAGCCAATTGGAAGCTTGCGGCACCAGCATGCTCAGGGCGCTGTCGTAGAGCGAAACCTCAACCTTCTGCCCGCGGCCAGAACGCAGTTGCTCGACTCGGGCGAGCAACACTCCGATCATCGCGTTGTGGGCGGTGAGGATATCGACCACCGGAACACCCACCTTAAGGGGACCGGAATCCTGGTTGCCGGTCAGGCTCATCAGGCCGCTCATGGCTTGTAGGATCGCGTCATAGCCCGGCAAGCCGCCCAAGGGTCCATCCTCGCCGAACCCCGTCACGGAGCAGTAGATCAGGCCTGGATGACGATCGCAGATCTGTTCGTAGCCGAGACCCCAGCGCTCCATCGTCCCGGGCAGGAAGTTCTCGATCAGCAAGTCGGCGGACGCCATCAAGCCGACCAATGCTTCGCGCTGGCCTTCATCGTTGAAATCCAGGCGCACGCTGCGCTTGCCACGATTGAGCGCGGCGAAGTAGGCCGACGGACCGGCGGGCGTGAATGGCGGTCCCAACTTGCGCGTCTCATCGCCAGCCAGCGACTCCACCTTGATGACCTCCGCACCATGGTCAGCGAGCATTTGTGCGCAGAGCGGGCCGGCGAGCACCCGACTGAGGTCGAGCACGCGCATTCCGGTCAACGCCGAGGGTGACCGATTCATGGACCCGGATCCTGGGCAAGAGCCACGCTGGAGCGCATGTCAATCTCCTTTATAACAATACGTTGCTCTAGTTTACGCCACGCGGACCGACTACTACAAGGTGAGCAGCCCGGTTGACGATCGGCAGGAAACCGCGTCGGTTGGCGCACCACTCAAGCTGGGCATCTCTTCCCCCCGCCCATCCGAATCCGCCGATCGCTTCCTTCGCAATCGCCGGTCGCGTTCAGCGCGAGCTTCTGCCTCCAATGACGGCAGCTGGCATGTGACGTTGGGCACGCGTGGTCACACCGGAGATTCGCGTACTTGCACTACCTCAACTCTGAGCTTGAGCTCGCGCGCTTTTCGGCAGGACGGGCATCGCGCATCCCACGGCAGTTCCACCGGGCAGACCGTTCAAGCTTTGTTGCGCGATTTGCCCACGACGAATTCAATGAAAGCTGACGCTGCGCGCGTGGGGTGGCGATTAGGCACGTATAGCAAGTACATCTGCGTTCCAAAGATGCTTAGCCGCCATTCGTCCAGGCAGGTGATCACGCGACCTGCGTCGATGTCTTCCTGCACCATGTAGTCCGGTAGGACCCCGAGTCCGAGCCCGGCTAACGTGGCCTGCCGAAGGAACACGAAGTCTTCGGACAGCAGCGTCGGAGACAGCAGGACTTCCTCGCGCACCGAGCCCCTGTATCCCGCCAATCGCAAATCACGCCCGACGACGTCGGAGGTGACGATGGGAAGTCCCCTCAGGGCGGCGAAACTCACGGGCATCGGGTTGGACTGGACGTACGCGACCGAGGCGCATGCTACGTAGCGTACGTCCCGCAGCTTGCGGGCAACAAGCTCTGCCGGAGGCGCGGACGTAATGCGGACGACGAAATCCAGGTCCTCACGAACGAGATCTCCCACCCTGCTCTCGAAGGCCAGGTCGAGCACGATTCCGGGGTAGAGGTGCTTAAACTCGATCAACCAGTCGGCCATTACAACTTTGCCGTATCCGCTCGGGACCGCGATGCGGAGCTTGCCCTGCAGGGTCCCCGAAAGCTTGGCCAGGGATTCCTTGGCAGCGAGCAGCTCGAGCTGGATGGCCTTGCTGTGGTCATACAGGAGCTGCCCTGCCTGTGTCGGTTCCGCACGCCTTGAGGTTCTGCGCAGCAACTGCACGCCCGCATCCTTCTCGAGGTTCTTCAATCGGTAGCTGACGTTGGCCCGCGTCATGCGCAGGCGCCGGGCGGCTTCACTCAGGTTCCCACTGTCGACGATTTCCAGGAAGAGAAGAAGGCTCTCCGAATTCATGCGCAATTGTCAAGGAAGGTTTGACGTTCCGTCCAGTCTCCTTGTCATTGTCAAACGAATTGCGAGGGGGAACAATGGCCGCCGTGGCGCGCAGGAGCCGCCTAAACCCCATTTGCTACAGCGAAAAACATGGCCCCTGACACCGAATCATTCGACTTGCTGCTGACTGCCGTGCAGCGCTTTATTGCTGAACGGCTCGTCCCGGCCGAAAACACAGTCGAGGAAGCCGACGACGTTCCCGCGGTCATCGTCGAAGAGATGAAACGGATGGGGCTCTTCGGACTCTCGATCCCGGAAGAGTATGGAGGCATCGGCCTGTCCATGCGCCAGGAATGCCGAATCGCGTTCGAGCTTGGCCAGACTTCCCTTGCGTTCCGGTCGGTGTTCGGGACGAACGTCGGGATCGGCTCGCAAGGCATCCTGATGGACGGCACGCCGGAGCAGAAGCGCAAGTTCCTCCCGCGTGTTGCCAGCGGCGAGCTGGTGATGTCGTTCGCGCTCACGGAGCCTGATGTCGGCTCCGACGCTTCGGCGCTCCAGACGCGCGCGGAAATCGACGGCGGTTTCTACGTATTGAGCGGCACCAAACGCTTCATCACCAACGCGCCGCGCGCGGGTGCGTTCACATTGATGGCACGCACCGGTGGTCCAGGCGCGGGCGGCATTTCGGCCTTCATCGTACCGGCGAACTCCCCGGGCATCTCGCTAGGCAAGCCGGACAAGAAGATGGGGCAGCGCGGCACCAAGACGTGCGACGTGGTGCTGGAGCAAGTCCGAGTGCCCGCAGCCAACATCATCGGGGGCGTGCCTGGTGTCGGCTTCAAGACTGCGATGAAGGTGCTCGACCGCGGGCGCCTTCACCTATCGGCGCTGGCCTGCGGGGTGGCGCAGCGGGTCCTGAACGAATCCGTGGCGTACGCAAGGGAGCGGCGGCAGTTCGGCGAGCGCATCGGCGACTTCCAGCTGGTGCAAGCGATGCTGGCAGACAGCCAGGCTGAGCTCTATGCCGGCTGGTCGATGGTGCAGGACTGCGCGCAACGCTACGACGCCAAGTCCCCAGGCCTCTTCAATGCGGACGTGAGTATGCGAGCCTCGTGCGCCAAGCTGTTCTGCACAGAAATGGCCGGACGCGTGGCCGACCGAGGAGTGCAGGTGCACGGCGGCGCGGGGTACATCAGCGAATACAAGGTCGAACGCTTGTACAGAGACGTGCGGCTGCTGCGTCTGTACGAAGGCACCACCCAGATCCAGCAACTCATCATCGGTCGCCACCTCATGCGCGAGTGATCGCCGTGCGCGCCCTTCCCTGCAATCGAACGTGAAGATCCCATGCCAGTCCCCAAAGCCCCATTCAATTGGACCGACCCCTTGCTGCTGGAGCAGCAGCTCACAAACGACGAGCGTTCCGTTCGTGATGCGGCGCAAGCGTATTGCCAGGACCGTCTCGCACCCCGTGTGCTGGAGGCCTTCCGGAGCGAGCAGACCGACGTCGCCATCTTCCGCGAGATGGGCGAGCTGGGCCTGCTGGGCCCGACGATTCCCGAACAGTATGGGGGAGCCGGCCTCAACTACGTCTGCTACGGCCTCGTGGCCCGTGAAGTGGAGCGCGTCGACTCGGGCTACCGCTCGATGATGTCCGTGCAATCCTCCCTGGTGATGGTGCCGATCCACGAGTTCGGAAACGCAGCGACAAGGGAGAAGTACCTGCCCAGGCTGGCTACCGGCGAGTCGATCGGCTGCTTTGGCTTAACGGAGCCGAACCACGGATCCGACCCAGGCAGCATGATTACGCGCGCTTGGAAGGTGGACGGCGGTTACTCCCTGTCCGGCAGCAAGATGTGGATCACCAACAGCCCGATCGCCGACGTGTTCGTCGTTTGGGCCAAGGACGATGGCGGCCAGATCCGGGGTTTTGTCCTGGAGAAGGGCTGGAAAGGTTTGACCGCACCGGTCATCCACGGCAAGGTCGGCCTGCGCGCATCCATCACCGGGGAAATCGTTATGGACAACGTGTTCTGTCCCGAGGAGAACGCGTTTCCGGAGGTGCGCGGGCTCAGGGGCCCCTTCACCTGCCTCAATAGCGCGCGGTACGGCATTGCCTGGGGGGCGCTGGGCGCGGCCGAAGACTGCTGGTTCCGCGCCCGCCAGTATGCGCTCGATCGCAAGCAGTTCGGCAAGCCACTAGCGGCCAACCAGCTGATCCAGAAGAAGCTGGCGGACATCCAAACCGAGATCACGTTGGGCCTGCAAGGCTGCCTCCGTCTGGGCCGGATGAAGGATGAAGGCACTTCGGCTGTGGAGATCACTTCGATCATGAAGCGCAACTCGTGCGGCAAGGCGCTGGACATCGCGCGCCTGGCCCGCGACATGATGGGCGGCAACGGCATCAGCGACGAATTCGGCGTGGCGCGCCACTTGGTGAACCTGGAGGTGGTGAACACCTACGAGGGCACACACGACGTCCATGCACTCATCCTGGGCCGCGCGCAGACCGGCATCGCAGCCTTCAACTGATTGCGCTGCCCCTACCCTGAAGAGGACCACAGATGAAGATACTTGTACCGGTCAAGCGGGTGGTGGACTACAACGTGAAGGTCCGCGTGAAGTCGGACAACACGGGTGTGGACATCGCCAACGTGAAGATGAGCATGAACCCCTTCGACGAGATTGCCGTCGAAGAGGCCGTGCGGCTCAAGGAGAAGGGCGGGGTGACCGAGGTGATCGCCGTCTCCTGCGGCGTCGCACAGTGCCAGGAGACGCTGCGCACGGCCATGGCCATCGGCGCCGACCGCGCCATCCTGGTCGAGACCAGCGAAGAGCTCCAGCCGCTGGCGGTCGCCAAGCTGCTCAAGGCAGTCATGGACAAGGAGCAGCCGCAGCTGGTGATCCTGGGCAAGCAGGCCATCGACGACGACTGCAACCAGACGGGCCAGATGCTGGCCGCGCTGGCCGACCTGCCGCAGGCGACCTTCGCCTCCAAGGTCGAGATCGCCGACGGGAAGGCGACGGTGACGCGCGAAGTCGATGGCGGCCTCGAGACGGTGGCTATCACGCTGCCGGCGGTGGTCACCACCGACCTGCGCCTGAACGAGCCGCGCTACGTGACGCTGCCCAACATCATGAAGGCCAAGAAGAAGCCGCTGGAGACGCTCAAACCCGAAGACCTCGGCGTGGACGTGACGCCGCGCCTGAAGACCCTCAAGGTCAGCGAGCCGCCCAAGCGCGGCGCCGGCGTGAAGGTGCCAGACGTGGCCACCCTCGTGGACAAACTCAAGAACGAAGCCAAGGTGATCTGATATGGCAGCCCTCGTCATCGCCGAACACGACAACGCCTCCATCAAGGGAGCCACCCTCAACACCGTCACCGCCGCCGCTGCCTGCGGCGCGGGCGAGGTGCATGTGCTGGTCGCCGGACTGAACGCCGGCGCCGCCGCCGAAGCGGCCGGCCGGATTTCCGGCGTCTCCAAGGTCATCCACGTCGACAGCCCGGCACTCGAGCACGGGCTGGCCGAGAACGTCGCGGCCCAGGTGCTGGCGCTGGCGCTGGCCGGAGACTACAGCCACATCCTGTTCCCCGCCACCTCCAACGGCAAGAACAGCGCGCCGCGCGTGGCCGCCAAGCTGGACGTCGCGCAGATCTCGGAGATCTCGCGCGTGCAGAGCCCGGACACCTTCGAGCGCCCGATCTACGCCGGCAACGCCATCGCCACGGTGCAGAGCCAGGATGCGGTGAAGGTGATCACGGTGCGCACCACCGGCTTCGACGCTGCGCAGGCCGAGGGCGGAAGCGCCTCGGTGCAGAAGGTGGATGCCGTGGCGGACAGCGGCAAGAGCAGCTTCGTCGGCCAGGAGATCGCCAAGAGCGACCGGCCCGAGCTCACCGCCGCGAAGGTCATCGTCTCCGGCGGCCGCGCGCTCGGCAGCGCCGAGAAGTTCAACGAGGTCATGACCCCGCTGGCCGACAAGCTCGGCGCCGCGCTCGGCGCGAGCCGCGCCGCCGTGGACGCCGGCTATGCCCCCAACGACTGGCAGGTCGGCCAGACCGGCAAGGTCGTCGCGCCGCAGCTGTATGTGGCCGCCGGCATCTCGGGCGCCATTCAGCACCTGGCGGGCATGAAGGACTCCAAGGTGATCGTGGCGATCAACAAGGACGCCGAGGCGCCGATCTTCAGCGTGGCCGACTACGGCCTCGAAGCCGATCTATTTACGGCCGTGCCGAAACTGGTCCAATCTCTTTAGTCTCGCATCGATAGTTAGCAATCCTAGACGAAGCTGTCTATGTCGCACCTGCCCCGGCGCGTCAGCGTTCGCCACATCGCGAGCTATGCTAGCCAGCATCACGCGCCCAGGGACTCGGCCATCGACGGGGCCGCTGAAGGAGCCTCCCTCCTGATACTCGCAGGCAGCGATGGCCGGAGGGACGAGACCAAGGGAGCGTTGCCTGAACCAAGATGATCCATTTTTGGCAGGGCGGCCGTTCGAGTGGGCATTGAGGTTTAGTAACGCTCCACCCGAGGTGCCGCAATCAGCGGCACCCGCCTAGTCCAGTCTGATGTTGCCTTCACGTGCAGCCTTCTCCCACTTTGCCATCCTTTCGCACCAGAGCCTGAATCTGCGCAGGTGACATGGGAGAGACCTCGTGACCGAGGTCGGCAAGACGTTTGCGGATCGCTGGATCGGCGACGACCTGTGCCACGCCGGCATTCAGCTTCTCGACAATGGGCGCCGGCGTGCCTGCTGGCGCGAACAGGCCGTACCAGACACTCATTTCGAGCTCCGGCCAGCCCATCTGCGCCACTGTCGGAACGTTCGGCAGTTGCGAGCTACGCTGCGGCGACGTGATGGCCAAAGCCTTCAATCGACCATCCTTCAGAAAATTGAGCCCGGTGGCGATGTCCAGCATCATGAAATCAAGGTGACCACCCAGCAACGCTTGCACCGCCTCCCCCGCTCCCTTGTAGGGAACATACGTGTAGCTCAAGCCGCTTGCGCCCTTGAGCTGCTGGCCGAGCACCTGGCCGTAAAGCACGGCCGATCCGTAATTCAGCTTCTCTGGATTGCGCTTGCTGTACTCCACGAGTTCCTTCAGGTTGTTGGCCGGCACCTTCGGGTGAGCGACGAACAGCGCGGGCACGCGCGCCAGCAAGGCAACTGGCGTCAGATCCTTTTGGGGGTCGAGCGGCAACTTGCTGTAGACGGCGGGCAGGATCGTGGCCGTCATGTCCAGGGTTGCGAGCAAGGTGTAGCCGTCCGGCTTAGCAGTCGCCACCGACTGCGCGCCGATTACCGTGTTGCCGCCCGCCACCGCCAGCAGCACGTCGCACGCGGCGATCGCGTCTTGCGCGGCCTCGACCTGGAAAAGCAGGGCCTGAGGATGGGAGGTCGCCACCACCCCGCTCCCGGCGAAGGTGGTCACCACCGGACAGCCCAGCTTTTTCGGCCAGCGCCAGCATCCTCGCCTGGCAGCGGCGATGCTGCACCGTCTCGCCGATCCTCAGCACCGGCAGCGACGCGCCATTTAGCAGCGCCGCCGCCGCTAGCACCGCACTCTCAGGCGCCGGCTGCGGACCGGCGCGGTAGCGGCTGGGCGGTACCAATGGTGGGAAGTCCCACTCTTGGGTGTGCATCATGGCGTCGTACTCGACGTACACAGGACCCGGCGTGCCGGAGAGCGCCTCGCGGAAGGCCTGCTGCACGGCGTCATCAATCTCAGCCGGATGGCGGACCACGACCGCGAACTTGCAGATCTGCGCGAACAGTGGCTCCATCGGTGCCGACAACCACTGCCCACGCCGGATCGCGTGCGCCGCCCCCTGGTGGCGCCGAGCCCCGAAGAAGATGACGGGAATGTGCTCACGCGATGCAGCAACGGCTGCCGGCAGGAGGTTCGCCACGCCCGGACCCATCGCACCGAACGCGGCCTGCGGGCGTCCAGTGACGGCGTTGTAGCCCATTGCTGCAAAGGCAGCAGCCGCCTCGTGACGCGGTCCGACCACGTGCAGGCCGGCGCGTTCAGCGTGCAGCAGCACGTCACGCGTGGTGATGTCCCCCTGGGCGAAGACAGCCTGCACGCCTTCCTGCCGCAGCAACTCCACGATGCGGCGCCCCATGCTCATACGAGTTCGCGCCATGTCAGCTGCCCTTTACCGTTTGCAGGAAATTCATCAGCACCCGGTTGAAGTCGTCGGGCTTTTCCAGGTTGATCAGGTGCCCTGCGCCCTCAACGATGGCCAGCCGCGCGCCTGGGATGGCACGTGCCAGCTGCCGCATCTGCTCCAGTGGCGCCACCTTGTCCTCGTCGGACGCGACTATTCACTTCGTGCGTCGAGCCGATGATCTTTCCGGTAGCACAAAGGACTAACCCCGATCCTTGCCTCTGGCGTCAACCGCGCCTACGCGTCCCTTCTTGGTGGCAGCTGTCCTGCTCGAGGCCGCTCGTGTCGGGCTATTGCCAAGTTGATCGGAGCCCGGCCGGTTCCAAACTGCTCGCACGCTCGGAAGTGTCCTCGCGAATTGCTGTGAAGTGCGTGCCAGACTGCTCCCAACTCCTGTTCATTCAAGCAACGCCAGAATCATGAGACTCGCAACTTTCCAGCTCAACGGCCGTCGCCAGGTCGGCCAAGTTTCTTCGGACGGAACGAAGGTGACCCCTTTTGCGCTGATGGAGGCGCAGGCCGCCTCTGGCGTCCTCGCCTTGGTGGAGAGCGCCGCGCGCGGTGAACCGTTGCCGCAGTTGTCTGCGCAGGCCGTCTCCATCGAGTCCGTCCAACTCGAGGCTCCCATTCCGCGCCCCCGTCGTAACGTGTGGTGTGTGGGCCGAAACTACCACGCCCACGCCAAAGAGCTGTCTTCATCCGTCTTCAAGGCGAACAGCGGCAAGACGGATGAATGGCCGATCGTGTTCACAAAAGCGCCCGAGTGCGTGGTCGGCCCCCGTGCCGATGTCCAGCTGCCCGGCGGCGTGTCCGAGCAGATCGACTACGAAGCGGAGCTGGGCGTGGTGATCGGCAGCCAGGGAAAGAACATTCGCCCCGAAGATGCGCTCCACCATGTCTACGGCTACACGGTGATCAACGACGTCACGGCGCGCGACGTGCAAATGCGCCACCAGCAGTGGGACATGGGTAAGTCCTTCGACACCTTCTGCCCCATGGGGCCGTGGATTCAGACCGCCGACGAGTTCGACGCACTGAAGTCGCGCGTACGCTGCTGGGTCAACGGCGAGCAGCGGCAGGATAGCCCGGTCGACAACATGATTTTCGACATTCCGACCCTGATCGAGACGATCTCCCGTGGCATCACGCTGTACCCGGGCGACATCATTGCCACGGGAACGCCAGCGGGTGTCGGCATGGGCCTGAAGCCGCCCGTTTTCCTCAAGGCCGGTGACGTCGTGCGCGTCGAGGTCGAAGGTTTGGGCGAAATCGAGAACCGCTTCGTTTGATCCCGTCGCGATCAAGAGTACAACTGCCTATGCCGAAGCAGAAGAAGAGGCGCGCACCTCCCACCGCTCCATCTGGAGTCAACCCTCCCCACAAGCGCCGTGGGACTTCCGCCGAATGAGCCGCAAGCAGCAGCATTAACCAGGACACGCCTCTCTAGGGAACTCGAGAGGCGTGCTCGGGTGAATTTCAGCGGATCGCGCCCTTGGCAGGGTGCCCACCCATGAGGTCGGCGATCGCTCGTGGTCAAAACCCCGGCCATGCGGCGGCGGCGAACCACTGCTCGCAACCCACACGCCTGCGCGTCAGGCGGATGCTTCGAGTTGCTGCATCGCCTCGGATTTCGATAGCTTCCGCACTCGCGCAATGGCGTCAAGTTGCGCTTGCCTCGGCCGGACTTTCCCGGCTTCCCATTTGTAGACCGACAGAGCCGAACATCCGATCAGGCGCGACATCTGCTCTGCGCTAACGCCTAGCCGCTTGCGATGCTGGGCAAAGCCTTCTGGACGCCAGCGCAGTGCCGGTCCGACTTCCGACTGGGGGTTTTCCTTGGTGGAGGCTGATGATCGTTGGCCTCGCTGCAGTTGCTTGAGAGCTCGCTGGAGCTCACCGACCTGGCGCCGCAAGGCGTAAATTTGCTTCCGCTGCTCCGCGTTCGTTTTGGCAAAAGCTCCTGTTTCGGCACGAATCTCCTTGCGTGCAACGCGCGCGATCTCGGTCTTAAGAACTGCTGCAATGTTTGGCATGCCGAGCATTATGGCTGCGTTAGCGAGCAGCGCCTCTGACGGCGGGTGACGCGAGGCGCCCGAGGATACCGCGCGGGGGAAGTCGAACCTGAAGCCATTCCCATGCAGCGGCGGCGGACGTGTGGCGGCACAGAACTGCTGGCCCGACGAAGCTCGTATTCCGATAGGGCTGATACTGCGGAACAGTCAGCCTCAATAACGGGCTGGCGACCCCGTCCAATGACGGCTTCTTTGGCGCGATCAGCGCGAGTACCCGATCTGGTCCCGAAGTGATCGCATCGGACCTAAAGGAAGCGTTTTCGACAGCTTGCGACTGCCGCCGGTGCTGGGGCAGTTGCCGCGGCAAGTCGCTTGGCGGCCCTCCGCTTACAAGTTGGAAGGACCTCTGTTACCACGGGCGCCTTGACTCAAGAACTTGTCTTTGATCCCGGCATTGCCGTCGAGGAAGCGGCGAGACGTGCGCTCTAACTGAACGCCCGGCGGAACGCGTGGTAATCCCGGAGTGAGGCAGATATCCGGAGCCGTGTTGCAGCTGGTAACTGCCGGCCCCTCAAAGCGTGGCTGATCTTTTGCCTTACCTCAAGGGGCTTCGGGATACCAGTTAGCGCGACGGAGCGCTTCCAGTTCGCCGTGTCACGATTGATGCGCGCATCAAACGCGCGCCAATCGGTGGACTCGGCTATTTCTGCGTTCAAGGCGTTTATCTCTGCGATGCTCAGTCTGCGTAGAGAGTCGGATGAATTCGTCATAAGCCCTTTGTCCACGAGAGTTGCGCGGCGTCGGGAGCAACTTTAGCCCCTTGTGCGCGCGACGCAAGCATCAGATTGTTCATAGACGAATTCACTTTTCCCAACTCTGACCGAGCCGCAGGCGTCCACGTGGTGTTCAATGACAACCTCGAAGATTAAGCGGAGGTGGGAGGCAAGCAGTTGATTGCTATGCAGTAGCTTTGGCGGCATCTACCGGGATTAATGATCCGAAGGAGGTGGAAAAACAACTCCGCTTCCACAAACTATCAGCCGATAGCATTGTCGCGCTGAGCACGGTGAAACAGAGCTAAGTAGGTCGGCGCCACCGAAGCCGGCGTGCACCAGGCTGACGATCCCGCAGCGCTGTGGGCCAGTTGCCTGCGCGGCGCTGACTTCGACTTCGACGTTTCGTTGTTAGTCGGCGGATCAGTCAGCAGCAGCATCCCCGCTGACCGCCCCATCGACACGGGTGAACTGTCGGTCTGATACCCCGGCGCGTACCCCGGATGTCTTCTTCTGGCACCCGAACGGACTTTCCCTAGGTGCGACGGCAGCACCTCTCGCTGCCGGTGTTGCACCCGGGACCAAGGACCGCTTTGCAGCGGTTGCTGTCGGTCGACGGAGGCCGCCAAGTGCGGGGTCTCGGCGTCAATGCGGTCATTGAGCCACACCCGGACCCGAAGACGGATGAACGACGCCAGTGGGTCGGAAGCTGACGTCCTGCGTTCAACGCGTTCGAGGTGGGAAGCCGTGCACGCGCCCTTCTCGGGGACCTCGCCGGTGCTGTGCTGCTGATCCTTGAGCCCGGTATGCTCTTGGGTCGTGATATCCATCGATTCCTCCTTCCTTGCCATATGGGGCGCAGGTCTCTCAACGCTGTTGGCAGCCGTAAAGCTTTGGGAGTTGTGGCGAGACCGATTCCAGGTAGACATAAGCTACAAATTCAGTGGCAGCAGAGAGATCGGGAACCAGATCCAGATCAGGAACCTCGGCACGCGGCCTTTCATCCTCGCTCACTGGGAGCTCCTGGCCGGGACCACTCGGTGGCCATTCGTGAGGCGGAACGAAATTTACAGTGCCGATTTCGACTCAGAAGACGTGAAACTGGACTCGCACTCCACATATCGCCTTACGTTTGCCGAGGAAGACCACTTCGACTGGGGCGTCGGGCACTTTTTCTGGATTCGTCTGCACGTCGCCGGGCGCCGGCCGGAGATGATTCGGGTCTACCCTTAGCTGCGAAGTCTTCTTTGGTCGGTTGCCGCCGTCGTTGCGTGAGGGCGCCCGGTCCAACCAAGTGGGCCGCTGCGAGACAGTGATTGGGCGTGAGCTGACGCTCCAGAGAGGCCTATTTCGCCCAGCGGGCAGGCGAGTACGACGCGGGCATCAGCTGCCTGCCCACGTAAGCTGAGAGGCGCACGTCCGCGCTGGGTCGAAAGCTGCCATTTCTGTAACATGGCGCCAAGGAGGGGCCATGGACGACGAAGTAGAGATTCACAAGAACAAGCTGCCTGGCAAGACCTACATCAGCCCGGCAGTGCAGATTCCTGACGGAGCACTACGGATTGCCTCGAAGGTGATTGACTCAGAAGGCCTGCACTTCGTTAAGGTGAAAAATGAAGTCGTCCTTCGCCATACTGCTAGCGGCCGCACGGAAATCGTCGCCAAGTTCCTCGAATCCGACAGGCAACTGCGCGTCGTAACGCTGCAGGCGTTCACTCCTAAGTCCGGTGCCCCGCACCACACGCACTTCTCGTTCGTCGGATCCGAGATTGCGAAGCTTCTGGACTTCTTCCAGAACATCGCATCCGTGGAGTTCGACGGCCCAGGCAAAGTGAACCTGACTGATAAGGACCTGAAGCGGCTGATAGTGTCCAAGGAACAGGCCAAGAGCCTAGTTCACGATAACCAAGAGGCTTTTGCGGAGGCGATGCAGTCTGACCTCACGAAGGAAGACGTTGTTGCACTGGGGTATCGGAAACGCCAGCTGGGCACCTTCTCAAAGCTGTTAAGCAGCCGGGAATACTTTGAGCAAGTGCGCCAGCAAAAGGGCGCGGCCGGCGATGAGGCTCTTTGGCAGATGTTCTTCGAGAGGAATCGCTGGGTCTTTGGATATGGACTGAGCTACTTCTTTGTGACCGGCTTCGAAGGTCGAAAACTGGAACAGGTCGTGCAAGGTCACAACCTTCTAGAGCGGGGGAAGCGATCGGACGGACTTATGAAGACGCGCGGCGTCATCAACTCGCTCTGCTTCGTCGAGATTAAAACGCACAACACTCCCTTGCTCGAGTCTTCTGCCTATAGGCCCGGTTGCTGGGCGCCATCTCGCGAGCTCGCAGGCGCGGTATCGCAGGTCCAGGGAACGGTCTCGGCAGCCATGCAGCATCTTTACGGGCTCATTCGACCCGCGGACGAAGACGGCACCCCCACGGGCGAGGTGGTGTTCAACTACAAACCCAGGGCATTCATCGTAATCGGCTCGACGGGGCAATTCGTGACTGATACCGGCGTGAATGCGGAAAAGGCTCGGTCGTTCGAGCTATATCGGAACTCGGTGAACGGTATCGACATCATCACCTTCGACGAGCTCTACGAACGAAGCAAGTTCATCGTGGAATCAGCTACGAAGGCCGCGTAGTCTCTCCGCGCACATGCGGCGGGCGCCCCCCGCCGTCAGCGATCGCTCGGAGGAGCGGCATGTCTGCTTCCGGCCAATCACGATGGCTCGTCGCGCCTGGCCCCCAATGTCAGGTATCGGCGACTGCCGTCATCGGGCGACTCCAACCTGACCGGCAGCACACAGTCTGAAGCGGTCACTCGTTCGCCGCGCGTAACCCTATGTCTGGTCTAAGAGGACGCCGCCAGCGCGGTTGTAGCTGATGGCGGCAATCGACCCCTTAGCGGACATCCTCGTGGCGTTTGAAAGCCAAGGGCAAGAACTCCTACTGCGCGCGGAGACGTTCCTCTAGAAAATCCGCCCAGAACTCCATCATCTTCCGCCGCTGCGGCAGCTGCCTGCTATGGTCATATGCGCCTCTTACCTTGCCCCGCACGTGCGCCAGCTGGAGTTCGATGTGATCCGAAGCGAACTGCCGCTCGTACAGCGCAGTGGATGCCAGCCCGCGGAAGCCGTGGCCCGTCATCTTCCCTTTGTACCCAAGGCGCTCGAGGGCCTTCAGAATCGTGTTGTTGCTCATCGGTTTCTTTCGGTCACGGTCACCGGGAAACAGCAACTCCGATCCCCTTGAGATCACCTGAAGCGTCCGAAGGACCTGAACAGCCTGCGGCGCCAGCGGCACGATGTGCAGCCGCTTCATCTTCATGCGTTCGGCGGGTATCCGCCATTCCGCTGCGTCAAAGTCGATCTCGTCCCACTTGGCCTCGATCAGTTCAGATGTGCGGACAAACGTCAATGCAAGCAGCTTCATCGCGAGCCGGGTAAGCTGTGAACCTTCGTATGCTTCAATCTTTCTCAGGAGCTGAGGCAGCTCGCTTTCGTCAATCCGGGCGTGATTCCCTGCGGCGCGTTGGGGCAGGACGTCCGAGGGCTTGAACTCGGAGGCGGGGTTGCGGCTGCACAGCCCTCGCGTGATCGCGTACCGAAACACCTGACTGCAGGTATTCCGCACTCGGCGCGCGACATCCGTGGCTCCGCGCCCTTGGACACGCTCCATCATTGCGACGACGTGCTTGGGTTCGATCTGGTCCACTGGCTTGTGCCCAAGCACCGGAAATACGTTCCGCTCCAGCCGGCTCATGACGTCCTCCGCATACCTCGCATGCCGCCCTGTGGACCACCTCGAGTGCCAGGCACGAGCGACGGCTTCGAACGATGACTCCTGCGCGATCAGCAGAGCAAGCTTCGCCTCCCGCTTCTCGTCCGCAGGATCAATGCCGGCTTGCACCTTCTCGCGTGCTTGGTCTCGGGCGGCGCGCGCCTGCTCAAGGCTGACCTCCGGGTACGACCCAAGGAGCAGCACTTTCTCCCGCCCCCGGATGTAGTACCGCCACCGCCAGGAGCGCTGCCCGCTCGGTGTGACAAGGACGAAGAGTGAGTTGCCGTCGAACACCTTGTACGGGCGCTCTCGAGTGATCAGGTCGGCCAGTTGCTGGTCGGTGAGACGGCAGTCTGGCTGCCGGGGTCGACGTTGAGTGGTGGTGGTTGCGGTCGTTTCAGACATCTTTCGGGTCCTTCTGTTGGAAGAAAAGTACCCCGATAGCCGCTGTCTCCATACCCCGATTCGTACCCCGATAAGGTCTTGGATCGTCATGGACGTCCGTGGACGTCAGAAGACATAAAGCCCTGATTTCTCAGGGCTTTATGCTGCTTGGGGGACTCTGGTGGACCTCTGTGGACAGAGGTCTTGGCGGAGCAGGAGGCAGTCGTACTCTCGATTCGAGAACTCGCTAAGTCTCGGACGTGCCAGCATCCATTTTTTTCTGACGTTGCGCAGGAGACCGATACACGAGATCAGGAATGCCGCGGGCCATGACAGCTCCCATGCCTTCAGTACGCAGCGGCTGCGTAGCGACTGTGGCCACAACCGGGCTCGCCTTCTTCTTTTCAAAGTGTCGAGTCCGTGTGTCAATCTTCGCGAATGCTTCTCCCATGAAAGAAGCAGGCTGACCAACCTCCGCCTCGTGCGTGACTGCAGGCTCGTTCGGCTCCAACAGTAGTGTTGCGTGCTCACGAGCGTTCCAGCGAACACCGGCCTGCTGCAGCATCCACGACTCCAAACGGTCGTGGTACATCCGCAAAAGGTCAATGGGGCGACGCTTGTAGTGCTTCTCGGCGATCGCACTAGGCTTGTGCCCCTGGATCTGCGCTACTACACCAACTGGCACCTCGATCCACTCGCTCAACGTCGCGAACGAGCGTCGAAGTCCGTGCAACGACACGTGCGGCAGGTCGGCTTCTGCACAGGCTTGTGCGTGCGGCTTGCTGACGCCCACGAGATGACCCGCCTTGGAGGTTACGCTGCTGAAGACGTACTCATTCACTCGCGGCAACGATTCCAGCAGCGATGCGAGATACGGCGTGAGTGGAATCGTGCGCTGGCCGTCGACCTTGTCGCGGATCGTCAGCTTCCGGCCTCGCAGATCCACGTCCACCCACTTCAGCAGCTGCCACTCAGTGCGACGGGCTCCCGTCAACAGGAGGCCCTGAAGGTATGCACTCACGACCGGGTTGTTGATGGCGCGCACCGCCCGGAACCAAGGTTCCAACTGCTCGCGCTGTAATGCGTCGTGTTCCTTGGTGTTCTTGGGTGGAGAGAAGTCCGTCACTGCGCGTGCGGTGGCGCAATCCGCGTGGACAGCCCTTTGGTAGACCGGGTGCTCCATGCACCAATTGATGAACGCCCTGAACTTGCGCAAGGAATTCCCAGCCGCGGTGGGCCTGCTGGAGCTTTCGGCCTTTAGCCAGGCGGAGACCACCTCGGACGTGATCGCGTTGAGGGGCCGCTCCAGAAGACTGGCAAGCGGTCCGGCCTTCGTGAGCGTCTTTCCTCGCTTGGGCTTCTCGCCGCCAACTTGAGCAGCAATCTCGTGGTCGTGACGGTGGGTCTTCCCCCACTTCGGGTGAGGCGCCGCGAGATAGACGTTCCAGGCCGTGCGTGCCACGACTTGCTTGGCCTGGCGTTCCGCTGCCGAAGCATCCGCCGCCGCCTTAGCTTTGGCGGCCAAGACTCTCGGATCAATCCCCTGGTCCACGGTGACCTTGAACCGGTTGGCCGCCTCCCGTGCATCCTGGATGGTCCACGCGTCAGGAGAACCCAAGGTCACTCGAATGTCCCTGCCGTGAAGCTTGGCCTGGCAGACATACGCCTTCGCGCCCATTCGCGTCACGCGGACGCCGAGGCAGTGGGACTTGATGTCCCAGAGGAATGTCTGGCTCTTTCCCTTCTCGCACTCGAACTCGGCAACGCGCGCCGGCGTCAGATTGACTCTCGCCATGTAAGCCCTGGTGTAAGCGGAATCGGCGGATTCCGATCCATCCAAGTCTACATCCCAAGCGTGCAGGAGTCGCCTATGTTGTTGATTCTGCGAGAGAAATCAATTCATATCCATGTCGATCCATGTCCGGATTCATCGCCTCCGAAGCCAAGGGTCGTGGGTTCGATCCCCGCCAGCCGCGCCAAAGACATGAATGCCACCCTTCGCGGTGGCGTTTTTTTGCCTCTCCACCACGCGAATGAGCCCACGCGGTCAGGCGAGCGTGCGCCAAGGACACCGGAATCGAGAGGCGCACGCGGACACCGGTGACCTCGGCTCTGCGCTTTCGCGCCGGCTCTCAGGGAATAAAGCGCTCAGCCAGGGCTGCGATCCACACACCGGAGGCGAGCAGGACGCTCAGGAACACCGCCGCGCTTCCCATGTCCTTGGCCTGCTTCGACAGCGCGTTCCACTCGAGCCCCGTGCGGTCCACCACGGATTCGATCGCCGTATTGAGTAGTTCGACGATCATTACCAGCAGCACCGAACCGGCCAGCAGCGCCGCTTCGACCCAGCTGCGCGCCAGCACGGTGGCGGCGGGCAGCAGCACCAGCGCCAGCAAAACCTCCAGTCGGAACGCCGGGTGCAGCCATGCCGCGCGCAGCCCGGCGAGGGAGTAGCCCGTCGCATGCCACACGCGCGCCACGCCACGACGCAGCTTCTGCGGATTGACTGGCTCGGGACTCTGCGGTGAGGGCATCGCAGCATTGTTGCAGCACTTGAGCGCCTGCCCCGTGCCAACGGCAGCGTCGCTGGAGGCGATCGGCCCGGCTGCGGTGCGCCCGCGCCCAAAGGTCAGCAAGCCGAGCAGATGCGCCGCGACTTGGGTGGACTGTGGCTGCACCAGCGGAATTCACCGCGGCCGCTCGACCCGCGCCATGGGCGACGCGGCCTCGCGTCCATGGAGGGTTCGCACGAGGGCGAATGCCCGTTGCGTGATGCGCTTTTTGCGCGTGCGGCAGGACGCCACGCCGTCCGCGCGCGCGTTCGCTACGATACGTCGGTGACCTCGCCATCCGCTTCCGCGCCCCTCGAGAGCCTCTCCCCGCTTGCGTCCACGGCCCGCATGCCGGTGCTGTTCGTAGGACACGGCAGCCCGATGAATGCCATCGAGGACAACGTCTATCGGCGCAGCTGGCAGCAGCTCGGCAGCCAGTTCGGTACACGCTACCCGATGCCGCAGCTGATCTTGTGCATTTCGGCGCATTGGCTTACCGACGGCTGGTGGCTCACCGGGCAGGAGCGCCCTCCGACGATCCACGACTTTGGCGGGTTCCCGGCGGAGCTGTTCGCACAGCAGTATCCCGCTCCTGGCGCGCCGGCGGTCGCAGCCGCCATTGGCGCGGCGATGCGGAACCCGCCGATCGGCGTGGATGCGCAGGCATGGGGGCTGGACCACGGGGCCTGGTCCGTTCTAAAGCCCATGTTTCCCGCCGCCGATATCCCGGTGGTGCAACTGAGCATGGACTTCAATCAGCCTGCGACCGCGCACCTCGCGCTTGGACGGCAACTGCGGCCCCTTCGGGATCGAGGCGTGTTGATCGTCGGCAGTGGCAACATCGTGCACAACCTGCGCACCATGCGCCGCGAAGCGGCAAGCGACCAGGCGTACGAGTGGGCCGTCGCCTTCGACGCCCAGGTGCAGGAGTGGCTCGACCGACGGGACCTGGCGGCACTCGCCGAGTTTCAGCAACTGGGCGCGATTGCGCGGCTCGCGCAGCCCAGCTGGGAGCACTACCTGCCGCTGCTGTACGCAGCCGGCGCGAGCGAGGACGGCGACACCATGCAGGTATTCAACGCATCGTTCCAGGCAGCATCGATTTCGATGCGCTCACTGCTGTGGGCTGCCTGAGGGGGCGACCTGCCCTCCAGCCATGGCGTCGTCCGTCTTGGCAAGCCGCGCCACGATGTCAGAACGCACTGACGCAGGTACGCGCACTCGGCTGACGTGAAGCGCTCGGTCGCGGCAACCAGCTTGGGCCCATCGACGTGACGCATGACGACGAAAGGAGGCCAACATGATGTCGCGATTGATGGGGCCGTTCCCGACAGGGCGCGGCCGATCTGCGCAAGATCCGTTCTCGGACCTGCACCGGGAGATGAACCGGTTGTTCGATGATTTCATCGGGCTCGGCGGTTCCGCAGCTCCGCCCGGCGTGTCAGGGCAGTTGATGTCCATGCCGCGGCTAGACGTGCGTGAGGACCAGCAGGAGATTTGCATCTACGCCGAGGTCCCAGGAGTCAAGCCGTCCGAGCTCGACCTGCGCATCGAGGGCAGCGTGATCACCATACGTGGCGAAAAGAAGAACGCAGCCGCGGAGCAGCAGCAGGACTACCACGTGATAGAGCGCAGCTTCGGGCGCTTCCAGAGATCGATCCAGCTGCCCTTCGAGCCCGATGCCCAGCAGGTTCGCGCCGAGTTCGAGCACGGAGTCCTCACGGTCCACGTGCCGAAGCAACCTCAGCCGGAACGCAGCCGCCGGATCGAAATTCAAGCGAGCGATGGGCAGACCGAAGACGCCCGACCGGGAGGCGCGTCACAGCAGGCTCTGGCTGCGCCCGATGCCGGTCGGCAAACACCGCAACCGCCTCAGGAGCACAGCGAGCAGCGGACTCGCCATTGAAGGTGAAGACAGCACAGCGCGTTGATGACGACCGCGGTCGCCGCGCTGTGCGCCAGACAGGTGATCGAACGCCAAGGGGCACATCGCAAGTGCGCGGGTGAACGCGCGGATCCTCTGCGCGAGCCGTACTGCGCTTGCCGTATGCCGTCGCGGCGAGCTGGCGCCGATGGGCCGCGCAAAGGATCGATGTTCGTCCGGCGGTCCGCATCTCGACGCAAGGCGCGGTCTCAAAAAAAACCGCCCACCAGATGGTGGGCGGTTTGAATTGGTTGCGCGGGCAAGATTTGAACTTGCGACCTTTGGGTTATGAGCCCAACGAGCTACCAGGCTGCTCCACCGCGCGTCAGAAGAAAATGATTATAGGTCAGAAACGTGCCGGTTACTCGCCGGCCTGCTGTTCTTCCGCGGAAACTTCGGGGCGATCGACCAGCTCGACAAGCGCCATGGGGGCGTTGTCGCCGACCCGGAAGCCCATCTTCAGGATACGGGTGTAGCCACCTGGACGCGCCTTGAAACGTGGGCCCAGATCATTGAACAGCTTGGAGACGATGTCGCGATTGCGCAGGCGGTCGAATGCCAGGCGCTTGTTGGCGACGGTGGGTTCCTTGGCCAGCGTGATCATCGGCTCGACGACGCGGCGCAGTTCCTTGGCCTTGGGGACCGTGGTCTTGATGGCCTCGTGCTCAAGCAACGAGTTCATCATGTTGCGCAGCATCGCCTGGCGGTGCTCGCTGGTGCGATTGAGTTTACGGAGACCGTGTCCGTGACGCATGGTGGGGTCCTTTCCTTATCGATTAAAAGGCAGCCGGATCAGGTACTGCCAGTTCACCATTGATGTAATTAACGCTTGTCGAGCCCGGCGGGGGGCCAGCTCTCGAGCTTCATACCGAGGGTGAGGCCACGGGAGGCCAGCACTTCCTTGATTTCGTTGAGCGACTTGCGGCCCAGGTTGGGAGTCTTGAGCAGCTCGTTTTCGGTTCGCTGGATAAGGTCGCCGATGTAGTAGATGTTTTCGGCCTTCAGGCAGTTCGCCGAGCGAACGGTGAGTTCGAGCTCATCGACCGGTCGCAGCAGAATCGGGTCGAACTGCTGCGAGGTGCGCTGCACCGGCTGGTCGAATGCGGCGAGTTCGCTGCCCTCGAGCTGTGCAAACACCGCGAGCTGCTCCACCAGGATCTTGGCGGAGGCACGCACCGCGTCTTCCGCAGTGATCGCGCCGTTGGTTTCGATCTCGACCACCAGCTTGTCCAGGTCGGTACGCTGCTCCACGCGGGCGCTCTCGACGGTGTAGCTGACGCGCTTCACCGGGGAAAACGACGCGTCGAGGACGATGCGCCCAATCGACTTGGTCGGCTCGTCGGCATAGCGGCGCATCGTGCCCGGCACATAGCCGCGGCCCTTTTCCACCTTGATCTGCATATCGATCTTGCCGCCCTGCGACAGGTGCGCGATGACATGCTCGGGGTTGATGATCTCGACGTCATGCGGCGTCTGGATGTCAGCCGCCGTCACGGGGCCTTCACCGTCCTTGCGCAGCGACAGCGTGACCTCGTCGCGGTTGTGGAGCTTGAACACCACGCCCTTGAGGTTCAACAGGATCGAGACCACGTCTTCCTGAACGCCATCGATCGAGGAGTACTCGTGAAGCACACCGGCAATCGTGACTTCGGTTGCCGCATACCCGACCATCGAGGACAGCAGCACGCGGCGCAGGGCGTTGCCCAGCGTGTGACCATAGCCGCGCTCGAACGGCTCCAGCGTGACCTTGGCGCGATTGGCGCCAAGCTGCTCCACGTTGATGGACTTGGGTTTCAGCAAATTGGTTTGCATGCAGGACTTCCTCTCAATACCCCCGGCTCGTTACACCGGTAAGGCTGGTGAAGCACCCGACCACGGTGCCCCATGGCCAGGAACGAAAAATTAGCGCGAATACAGTTCAACGATCAGCGACTCATTGATGTCGGCGCCGAACTCGTCGCGATCCGGGACCTTCTTGAAGGTGCCCTCTGCCTTGTCGGCGTTGACCTCGACCCAGGCGGGCAGACCGACTTGCTGCGCAAGCTGCAGCGCCTCGACGACGCGGTTCTGCTTCTTGCTCTTCTCGCGCACGGCGACCACGTCACCGCTCTTGACCTTGTACGAAGGGATGTTCACCGGCTGGCCGTTGACCGTGATGGCCTTGTGCGACACCAGTTGGCGCGCCTCGGCACGGGTCGAGCCGAAGCCCATGCGGAACACCACGTTGTCCAGGCGGGACTCGAGGATGAACAGCAGGTTCGCGCCGGAATTGCCCTTGCGCCGAGCAGCCTCTTCGAAGTAACGGCGGAACTGCTTTTCGAGCACGCCGTACATGCGCTTGACCTTCTGCTTTTCACGCAGTTGCAGGCCGAAGTCCGAGGTGCGCTGGCCCGAGGTGCGACCGTGCTGACCAGGCTTGGAATCGAACTTGGCCTTGTCGCTGATCGAGCGGCGGGCGCTCTTGAGGAACAGGTCCGTGCCTTCGCGGCGGGAGAGTTTGGCCTTGGGGCCGAGATAACGTGCCACTGTGTGTCCTTCTTGCTAGATCTGCCGCGGCCGTCTGCCGCGGGAGCCGGTCATCGGGAGATGCCGGCGGTGGGCTTTGTTGAAACCAGGTGCCCGCCGCTCAGATGCGACGACGCTTCTGGGGACGGCAGCCGTTGTGCGGCACCGGCGTCACATCGGCGATGGACGTGATGCGGATCCCCAGGGCTGCCAGGGCGCGAACGGAGGACTCACGACCCGGGCCCGGGCCCTTGATCTCGACGTCGAGGTTCTTGATGCCCTGCTCGATGGCCGCGCGGCCTGCAACCTCCGAAGCCACCTGGGCGGCGAAGGGCGTCGATTTGCGCGAACCCTTGAACCCCTGGCCGCCCGAGGACGCCCACGACAGGGCATTGCCCTGGCGGTCCGTGATGGTGATGATCGTGTTGTTGAAGGAGGCATGGACGTGCGCGACACCGTCGGACACGTTCTTGCGAACCTTCTTGCGCACACGCTGCGCGGCGTTGCTGGCGGGAGCCTTGGCCATATTCAGTCTCTTTCCCGTTTATTTCTTCAGTGCCTGGGCGGCCTTGCGCGGACCTTTGCGGGTGCGTGCGTTGGTGCGGGTGCGCTGACCGCGCATCGGCAGGCCGCGGCGGTGGCGAAAGCCACGGTAGCAGCCGATGTCCATCAGGCGCTTGATGTTCATCGTGGTCTCACGGCGCAGGTCACCTTCGATGGTGAACTGCCCGATCTGGTCACGGATCTTCTCGAGATCGGCGTCCGACAGGTCCTTGACCTTCTTCGAATAGGCAATGCCGCAGGCCTCGCAAATCTTGCGAGCGCGGGTACGTCCGATCCCGAAGATGGCCGTGAGACCGATCTCGGCGTGTTGGTGCGGCGGAATGTTGATGCCAGCAATACGTGCCATGTGCGTCTTTCCTGAAACTCTCTGGTCAGCCCTGGCGCTGCTTGTGACGCGGATCGGTGCAGATCACGCGTACAACGCCCTTGCGGCGGATGATCTTGCAGTTGCGGCAGATCTTCTTGACGGAAGCCGAAACTCTCATGTGCTTTTCTCCTAAAACCCTTCGCGCCCAATCGACGCGTGAAACTCGTCTGTTGCTACCTGTCAGCCGCCCACGGACGTCTTGAAGTTGGCCTTCTTGAGCAGCGATTCATACTGCTGCGACATCAGGTAGTTCTGCACCTGTGCCATGAAGTCCATCGTGACCACCACGATGATCAGTAGGGACGTGCCACCGAAATAGAACGGCACGTTGTAGCGCAGGATCAGAAACTCCGGCAGCAGACACACCAGCGTGATGTACATCGCACCGGCCAACGTCAGGCGAACCAGGATCTTGTCGATGTAGCGGGCGGTCTGATCACCCGGACGAATGCCGGGGATGAACGCACCGCTTTTCTTCAAGTTGTCGGCCGTCTCCTTGCTGTTGAACACCAGTGCGGTGTAGAAGAAGCAGAAGAAGATGATGGCCGCGGCGTACAGCATCACGTAGATCGGCTGCCCCGGCGACAGCGTGCTTGCGACGTCGCGCAGCCACCGCATCGAATCTCCCGTCGCAAACCACCCGGCCACCGTTGCGGGCAGGAGGATGATCGACGAAGCGAAGATCGGCGGGATCACACCCGACATGTTCAGCTTCAGGGGAAGATGCGAGGACTGGCCTCCGTACACCTTGTTGCCCACCTGCCGCCGCGCATAGTTGACCAGGATCTTGCGCTGCCCACGTTCGACGAACACCACGAACCAGGTCACCAGGCCGACCAGCGCGACGATGAACAGCGAAACGAGGATGTTCATCGCGCCGGTGCGCACCAGCTCCAGCAGTCCGGCGATCGCCGCCGGCAGGCCGGCCGCAATGCTCGCAAAGATCAGGATCGAAATCCCGTTGCCCAGACCGCGCTCGGTGATCTGCTCGCCCAACCACATGAGGAACATCGTGCCCGCCGTGAGGCTGACCACCGTCGTCATGCGGAACCCGAAGCCAGGATCGATCACCAGACCGGCCGAGGACTCCAATGCGATCGAGATCGACAGCGACTGGAACAGCGCCAGACCCAGCGTGCCGTAGCGGGTGTACTGTGTGATCTTGCGCCGACCGGCCTCGCCCTCCTTCTTCAGCTGCTCGAGCGTCGGAACGACGTAGGTGAGCAGCTGCATGATGATGGAGGCTGAGATGTACGGCATGATCCCCAGCGCGAAAACCGCGAACCGCGACAGCGCGCCACCCGAGAACATGTTGAACAGGCTCAGGATGCCGCCCTGCTGCCCCTTGAAGAGGGCCTGCAGTTGGGCCGGGTCGATTCCCGGCACAGGAATGTGCGCGCCAATGCGGTAGACCACCAAGGCGAGCAGCAGGAACGTCAGCCGGCGAGGGAGGTCGCCGAACTTGTTCGTCCGTGCAATCTGGGCTGCGCTAGTTGCCACCGGGTACTACCTCGTATCCGATCACTCGGCCAGGCTGCCGCCGGCAGCTTCGATCGCGGCCTTGGCCCCTGCGGTGGCGCCCACGCCGGTGAGCTTGACCGCGCGCGTCACCTCGCCAGACTTGATGACCTTCACGACCTTGGTCATCGCGGGCACGAGCCCGGCCGACTTGAGTGACAGCAGATCGACTTCATCCGCTCCCAGCGTGTCCAGCATGGACAGGGTGATCTCGGCGTTGTACTTCAGCAGATGCGACTTGAAGCCGCGCTTGGGAAGGCGCCGCTGCAGCGGCATCTGCCCGCCTTCGAAGCCAACCTTATGGTAGCCGCCCGCGCGGGACTTCTGCCCCTTGTGGCCGCGGCCGGCGGTCTTGCCCAGGCCCGAGCCGATGCCACGACCGACACGGCGCTTGGCATGCTTGGCGCCCGCTGCGGGCTTGATGTCATTCAGTTGCATGGTGTGCCTCTCAGAGGACTTTGACCAGGTAGCTGATCTTGTTGATCATGCCGCGGACCTCCGGGGTGTCCTGCAGCTCGCTCACGCTATTGAGCTTGCGCAGGCCCAGGCCACGCACGGTGGCGCGGTGCGACTCTTTGGTGCCGATCGGGCTGCGTACCAGCTGGATCTTGACGGTCTGTTGGTTTGCCATGTGTGTCTAGCTCCGGTCAGGCGGTGAAGATGTCTTCGACCGACTTGCCGCGCTTGGCCGCCACTTCCGCAGGGGTGGTGGCGTTCCTGAGCGCGTCGAAGGTGGCGCGAACCATGTTGTACGGGTTGGTCGAACCGTGGCTCTTGGCCACGATGTCGGTAATGCCCATGACTTCGAATACGGCGCGCATCGGACCGCCGGCGATGATGCCGGTACCCTTCGGTGCTGGAGCCATCATCACGCGGGCCGCACCATGGTGGCCGAACACGTTGTGGTGGATGGTCCCGTTCTTGAGCGACACCTTGGTCATGTTCCGGCGCGCTTCTTCCATCGCCTTCTGCACGGCCGCGGGCACTTCCTTCGACTTGCCCTTGCCCATGCCGACGCGACCGTCACCATCGCCGACCACGGTGAGCGCGGCAAAGCCGAGGATCCGGCCGCCCTTGACCACCTTGGTGACGCGGTTCACCGCGATCATCTTTTCCCGCAGGCCGTCTTCCGGACCGTCACCCTGGGGCTTAGCTTGCATCTTTGCCATCTTGAATATCCGTGTCCGTTAGAACTGCAGGCCGGCTTCGCGAGCCGCATCGGCCAGCGCCTTGACGCGGCCGTGATAGGCAAAACCGGAGCGATCGAAGGCCACCTTCTCGACTCCGGCAGCCTTGGCCTTCTCGGCGATAAGCTTGCCGACCGCCTGAGCGGCCGCCGCGTTGCCACCCTTGCCGTGCCCCCCAAGGGACTGGCGCAGGTCGGGCTGCGCGGTCGAGGCGGACGCCAGGACCTTGCTGCCGTCGTCGGAGATGACGGTCGCGTAGATGTGCAGGTTGGTGCGATTGACGGTCAGACGGGCAACGCCTTGCTGGGCAATGCGGATGCGGGTCTGGCGTGCGCGGCGCAGGCGCTGCTCTTTCTTGGTCAACATCGTGCTGCCCCTTACTTCTTCTTGGTCTCTTTGATCGTGATCTTCTCGTCCGCGTAGCGGATGCCCTTGCCTTTGTAGGGCTCGGGCGGACGAATCGCACGAATCTCTGCAGCCACCTGGCCGACGCGCTGGCGGTCGGCGCCCTTTATCACGATTTCCGTGGGCGCGGGGGTTGCGACGGTGATGCCCGCGGGCATGTCCTTGTTGACGGGATGCGAGAAGCCGACCGCGAGGTTCAGCTTGGCACCCTGTGCAGTGGCCTTGTAGCCGACGCCGACCAGGGTCAGCTTCTTCTCGAAGCCCTTGGTCACGCCGACAACCATGTTGTTCACCAGCTGGCGCATGGTGCCGCTCATGGCGTTGGCTTCACGGGACTCATCCACGGGCGTGAAGGTCAGCTTGCCATCTTCGTTGGCGACCTTGACCAGTTCGTTGGCAGACAGCACCAGCTGGCCGCCGGCACCCTTGACGCTGATCTGGTCTTCCTTGATCTGCACGTCCACGCCCTGCGGGACGGTGACCGGGCTTTTTCCTACTCGGGACATTGTTGGCTCCTACCCTTCAGGCGACGTAGCACAGCACTTCGCCGCCGACGCCGGTGGCGCGGGCCTTGCGGTCCGTCATCACGCCCTTGGGCGTCGTGACGATGGCGACACCGAGGCCGTTCATGACCTGAGGAATCGCGTCGCGGCCCTTGTAGATGCGCAGGCCGGGGCGGCTCACGCGCTCGATTCGCTCGATGACCGGGCGGCCGGCGTAGTACTTGAGCGCGATTTCGAGCTCGCTCTTTCCGCCGTCCTGCTTCACCTGGAAGCCGTCGATGTAGCCCTCGTCCTTCAGCACCTGGGCAATCGCCACTTTCAGGTTGGAAGACGGCACGCTCACCGTAGCCTTGGCCACCATCTGCGCGTTGCGGATGCGGGTCAGCAGGTCGGCAATGGGATCACTCATGCTCATGTTCTGTATCTCCTGCCTGGGGTTACCAGCTGGCCTTGATCACGCCAGGGATGTCGCCGGTGAAGGCCATCTCGCGGATCTTGTTGCGCGCCAGTCCGAACTGGCGGAAGGTGCCGCGCGGGCGACCCGTGATCTCACAGCGGTTGCGCAGACGCGTGGGGTTCGCGTTGCGGGGCAGCTGCTGCAGTGCCAGGCGCGCTGCAGCGCGCTCTTCGTCGCTCTTTTGCGCATCGTCGGCAATCGACTTCAGTTCCGCGTGCTTCTTCGCGAACTTGGCGACCAGTTTTTCTCGCTTGAGCTCGCGCTCGATCAAAGCTTTTTTAGCCACGATGCACCTTCAGGACTTGAACGGGAAACGGAAGCCAGCGAGCAGCGCCTTGCACTCGTCGTCGGTCTTGGCCGTAGTCGTGATACTGATATTGAGGCCGCGCAGGGCATCGACCTTGTCGTATTCGATCTCGGGGAAGATGATCTGTTCCTTCACCCCGATGTTGTAGTTGCCGCGCCCGTCGAAGGCGCGCGCCGAGATACCGCGGAAGTCGCGCACTCGCGGCAGGGCCACGGTGATCAGGCGATCGAGGAACTCGTACATGCGCTCGCCGCGCAGGGTGACCATGGCGCCGATGGGCTGGTTCTCGCGGATCTTGAATCCGGCGATCGCCTTCTTCGACTTGGTCACCACCGGCTTCTGGCCGGCGATCTTGGTCAGGTCGCCCACGGCGTTGTCCATGACCTTCTTGTCGGCCACCGCCTCCGAAACACCCATGTTCAGAGTGATCTTCGTGATGCGCGGCACCTGCATCGGCGACTTGTAGCCGAACTTGGAGGTGAGCTCGGGAGCCACCTTCTCGAGGTAATGCTGCTTGAATCGTGCCATGTGATACCCCTCAGCCCGCCTTGATTTCTTCGCCGGACGACTTGAAGACGCGCACGCGCCTGTCGCCTTCGACCTTGATGCCCACGCGGTCGGCCTTGCCGGAAGCGGGGTTGAAGATCGCCACGTTGGACTGGTGGATCGGCATGGCCTTCTCCACGATGCCGCCGGTGGTGCCCTTCATGGGGTTGGGCTTGGTGTGCTTTTTCACCAGGTTGATACCTTCGACGACGACGCGGTCGTCATCCTTGCGCAGGACCACCCGGCCACGCTTGCCCTTGTCGCGGCCCGCGAGCACGATCACTTCGTCGCCTTTGCGAATCTTGTTCATGAACGCGTCCTCTTAAAGAACTTCAGGAGCGAGCGACACGATCTTCATGAACTTCTCGGTGCGCAGCTCGCGCGTGACCGGGCCGAAGATGCGGGTGCCGATGGGCTCCAGCTTGTTGTTGAGCAGTACAGCGGCGTTGCCGTCGAACTTGACCAGAGAGCCATCGGCGCGGCGCTTGCCCTTGCGGGTGCGGACCACGACAGCACTGTAGATCTCGCCCTTCTTGACGCGACCGCGCGGAGCGGCCTCTTTAACGCTCACCTTGATGATGTCGCCGACGCTGGCGTAGCGACGCTTGGAGCCACCGAGCACCTTGATGCACAGGACGGACTTCGCACCTGTGTTGTCGGCGACTTCGAGCCGGGATTCAGTTTGGATCATTTCAAGTAGTTCCCAACTTGTACCCAATGCCCGCCACACGCTGCGGCAGATGCATCGAGTCAGTCTTGGGCCTGTCGTGTGCCGCCGAGGCCCCAGGGCCCCCGCGACTTCCGAGTAGGCAGATGTCTCGCGGATGTCCCGCCCAAAAATAGGCGAGCCCGCGATTTTGGCACAAGTGCAAATCTTGTCAAGCGCCTGCAACAGCGGCAGTGGGCACGTACGTGGCCGCCAACGCGTCGAAGGCCTCGCGCGCGGGATCGATGCCGGTTTCCTCCTGCAGCACGGCGGCCACCGCAGGAGCCAGCCTCGCGGCCAAGTGGGCATCGATGAACAGGAGGCGCGAGCGTCGAGCGAGAACGTCTTCCACGGTGCGTGCGTACTCGCGGCGCGCGGCAAAGCGCACCATGGCCTCGGTCAGCCCACCACCCAGCTCCCGGTCGGCGCCCGGCAGCGCCTGCACGTCGGCCGCTTCACTGCCGTAGAGGTGCACGCCCGGCGGCTGGCTCAGGTCCACCGGATCGGCGCTGCGCGGCTCGGCGCCGACGAGCGGCAAGTTAGCAGTTACTCCGGCTCCAAGCCCTTTCAACAGGCCAGCGTGGACGCAACGGGCGAGCACGTCCTCGGCCATCGAACGGTAGGTGGTCCATTTGCCCCCGGTGACCGTCACGAGGCCGCTGCGCCGCACTTCTACGGTGTGCTCCCGACTGATCGCGCCCGTGGCTCCGCCATCCTCACCCGCCGGTTTGACGAGCGGCCGGAGGCCGACCCAGACGCTGCGGACATCGGCCACTCTCGGCGCCCGCGCGAGATAGCGGCCCGCCTCACGCAGGATGAAGTCGAGCTCTTCGGGCAGGTGCACCGGCTCGCGCGGCAGATCCTGACGCGGCGTGTCGGTGGTGCCCAGGATCAGCTTGCCGAGCCACGGAACGGCGAACAGCACCCGCCCGTCTGCAGTGCGGGGCACGATCAGCGCATGGTTGCCCGGCAGAAACGCGCGATCCACGACGGCGTGGACGCCCTGGCTCGGTGCCACGATGGGGCGGGCGAGCTGGCCCGCACCGGCGCCATCCATGGCCCGCAAGGCATCGACCCAGACGCCCGTGGCGTTCACCACGCACCGAGCCCGCACAGTGAACGCGCCTCCGCCTTCGCGATCCCGGCAGTGCAGCCCGGCGACCTTGCCGTCCTCGTGCAGCAGCCCGGTCACCTCGCAGTAGTTCAGCACCGTCGCCCCATGCTGCACCGCGGTTCGCGCGAGCGCGAGGGCGAGCCGCGCGTCATCGAACTGACCGTCCCAGTACAGCACGCCCCCCTTGAGCCCGTCGGCGCGCAACCCGGGCAGCCGCTCCAGCGTCTGACGCCGCCCCAGCAACTCCGTCGTGCCCAAGCCTGCCCGCCCCGCCAGAAGGTCGTACAGCTTGAGGCCTGCGCCGTAGAACGGGGTTTCCCACAGCCCGTATGACGGCATCACGAAGGGCAGCCGGGCCGCAAGATGGGGTGCGTTGCGCAAGATGGTGGCGCGTTCGTGCAGGGCCTCGCGCACGAGTCCGATACGGCCTTGGGCCAGGTAGCGGACCCCGCCGTGCACCAATTTGGTCGCGCGCGAGGAAGTGCCGCCCGCGAAATCGTGCGAATCCACCAGCGCCACCGAGAGCCCGCGCGCAGCCGCGTCCAGAGCAACGCCGAGGCCCGTGGCGCCGCCTCCGACGACGGCAATGTCATAGGGCTCCGGTCGGCCCAGCCGGGCCAGGATGTCTTGTCTGCGCATGAGCTGATTCTCGCAGGCACGGATACCGCTTTCGGCGCGGCTAGACTCGCCCGATGACGTCCGCAAGCCCGCCTCCCCAGCACGCACCGCTCGCCTTCATCGGCGGCGGCAACATGGCGAGCGCCATCCTCGGCGGTCTGCTGCGCCGCGGCCTCGACCCCTCACTGGTCGAGGTAGTGGAGCCCTTCGCGCCGACGCGTGAGCGGCTTCTGCAGGTGCACGGCGTGCGCGCGCTGCCCGCCGCGCAAGACGCCCTGCGGCGCGCCTCCCTGGTGGTCTGGGCGGTCAAGCCGCAGAGCTTCGCCGAGGCGGCGGAGCAGGCTCGTGCGCACCTCGCACCCGACGCGTTGCACCTGAGCGTGGCCGCGGGCATCCGGTCCGGCAGCATCGCCACCTGGCTCGGCACCGAACACGTCGTGCGGGCCATGCCGAACACGCCGGCGCTGGTCGGCAAGGGCATCACCGGCCTGTTCGCGCGCGACGCCGTGACGCGGTCGCAGCGTCAGCGCGTGGAGCAGGTCGTGGCAACGACGGGCGAGTGGCTGTGGGTATCCGCCGAGGAACAGCTCGACGCGGTGACGGCGCTCTCGGGCTCCGGGCCGGCCTACGTCTTCCTGTTTCTTGAATCGATGATCGAGGCGGGTGTCCAAATGGGATTGCCACGGGCGCAGGCTGCGCAGCTTGCCATCGCCACGTTCTCCGGATCGGCCGCACTGGCGCGCGACGCGGACGATCCGCCGCAGGTGCTGCGCGAGCGGGTCACCTCCAAAGGCGGGACCACGCACGCAGCCATCAGCGCGATGGAGGCGGACGGTGTGCCGCAGGCTTTCCAGCGCGCCCTGCACGCCGCCTGCGCTCGGGCGACGGAGTTGGGCGACGCGTTCGGCGCCACCTGAGCGGAGGGGCTGCTGCCGTCAGCGCAAGGCGTAGCCGGCAACCACGCCGGCGAACACGGTGCAGCCGAGCCAGTGATTGGTGCGGAATGCGCGAAAGCACCCATCGCGCGTGCGCTCGCGGATCAGCCGGTAGTGCCACGCCGCCTGGCCTGCGGCGGCGAGCAGCGCCAGTGCGAGCGGCACCGCAGCTACCCGGGGCAGCAGCAAGGCGCCCCACACGCCCAGGTACGCGGCATAGCAGGCCATCACCACCGGCACATCGGCCTTGCCCAACGTGATGGCCGAGGTCTTCATGCCGATGCGCAGGTCGTCGTCGCGATCGACCATGGCGTACTCGGTGTCGTAGGCCAGCACCCAGAACAGGTTGCCCACCAGCAGCGCCCAGGCCAGAGGCGGCACCTGCGACTGCACAGCCGCAAACGCCATCGGAATGCCGAAGCTGAAGGCGATCCCCAGCACGGCCTGCGGCATCGAGACGATGCGCTTGGCATAGGGATACAGCAGCGTGATCGCCAGCGCCGCGAAGGACCACAGCACCGTGGCACGGTTGGTGGTGAGCACCAGCGCGAAAGCCGTTGCGGCCAGCACCGCGCCCACGGCAAGCGCTTCGCGCGGCGACACGCGTCCGGAGGTCACCGGCCGTTGTGCGGTGCGCTTGACGTGGCGATCGAACTCGCGGTCGGCCACGTCGTTGACGCAGCAACCGGCGCTGCGCATCAGGATGGTGCCGAACACGAACACCGCCAGCAGGTGCCAGCCCGGAAAGCCGCCGGCCGCCACCCACAGGGCGGCCAGCGTCGGCCACAGCAGCAGCAGCCATCCGGCGGGTCGATCCCACCGGATCAGGTCCAGCCAGGTCCGCAGGCGCTGCGCCCCCGGCGCAGCGCCCACGGTATCAGCCTTCAAGGATGGAACGCAGCATCCAGGCGGTCTGCTCGTGCACCGTCAGTCGCTGCGTGAGCAGGTCGGCCGTGGGCTCGTCGTTGGCCTTGTCGGCCAACGGGAAGAGCTCGCGCGCGGTACGGGCCACGCCCTCGTGCCCCTTCACGAGAATGCGCACCATCTCCATCGCGGAAGGCGGCGTATCAGGCACGTCCGGCAATGTGGTGAGCTTGCCGAACTGCGCATACGAGCCGGGCGCCGCAGCACCGAGCGAGCGGATCCGCTCGGCCACCGGATCGACGGCATTCCACAGTTCCGTGTACTGCTCCATGAACATCGCGTGCAGCGAGTTGAAGTGCGGTCCCTTGACGTTCCAGTGGAAGTTGTGGGTTGTGAGGTAGAGCGTGAACGTGTCGGCCAGCAGCCGCGACAGCCCTTGGGCGATGGCGGTGCGATCCTGCTCGCTGATGCCGATATTGATGGCGGGAACATCGGTGTTGCTCATCGGAACTCCTTGTCTATCGATGCGTGTCGAACATGAAACTGTAGCCGCGCGCGCCACAGCGTGTGGCCCAGCGTTTCAAGATAGACGCTGCACGCCGGGCAGCTCGCAGGCGTAGATCGCGTTGCGCAATGCGGCGATGGCCTCGTAGCGGGTGAAGCTGCGGCGCCAGGCCAGCACCACGCGGCGCTTGGGAACGTCGTCCTCGAAGGGAAGATAGCGCACGAAGGACGCGTCCTCGCGGCGGCGCTTGGGCCGCACCTCCAGCGCCTCCTTGGGCACCGACAGCCGCGGCACCAGGGTCACGCCCATGCCGGCCGCCACCATGTGCTTGATGGTCTCCAGCGACGAGCCCTCGAAGCTCTTGCGGATGCCTTCGGCGTTGCTCGCGAACCGCGCGAATTCGGGGCACACCTCGAGAACGTGGTCGCGAAAGCAGTGGCCGGTGCCGAGCAGCAGCATGGTCTCGCTCTTGAGCTCCTGCGCCGTGACGCTCTTGCGGCTGGCCAGCGGATGCGAGCTGGGAATTGCCGCCATGAACGGCTCGTCGTACAGCGCAGCCACTGCGAGCCCGGTGTCGGCGAACGGCTCGGCCATGATGGCGCAGTCGATCTCGCCGGTGCGCAGCATCTCCAGCAGGCGCGCGGTGAAGTTCTCCTGCAGCATCAGCGGCATCTGCGGCGTGCGCACGATCGCCTGGCGCACCAGGTCGGGCAGCAGGTAGGGGCCGATGGTGTAGATCACCCCCAGGCGCAAGGGGCCGGCGAGGGGATCCTTGCCGCGCTTGGCGATCTCCTTGATGGCAGCCGCCTGCTCCAGCACGCTTTGTGCCTGGCGCACGATCTCCTCCCCCAGCAGCGTGACCGAGACCTCGTTGGCGCTGCGCTCGAACAGCTTGACCTCCAGCTCCTCCTCGAGCTTCTTGATCGCGACCGACAGCGTCGGCTGCGACACGAAGCACGCTTCGGCGGCCCTGCCGAAATGCTTCTCGCGCGCGACTGCGACGATGTATTTGAGTTCGGTGAGGGTCATGGAGGGATGGGCTCAGGCCTTGAGGTATTCCGATTTTCCACCGAGCCAGCGGGCCAGGTGCCGCTGCGCGAGCTCGGGGTGGCGGTCCAGCAGCCGAGGCGCCGCCGCGCGCACCGCCTCGAGCAGGGCCCGATCCTCCTGCAGGTCGGCAAAGCGCAGCAGCGGAGCGCCCGATTGCCGCGCCCCCAGGAACTCGCCCGGGCCGCGGATGTCGAGGTCGCGCCGGGCGATCTCGAAGCCGTCGTTGGTCTCGGCCATGGCCTTCAGGCGGGCCCGCGCGGTCTCGCCCACCCGGCCCTGCTCGCCCGGCGCGTACAGCAGCACGCACGCCGACGCCGCGGCGCCGCGCCCGACGCGCCCGCGCAGCTGGTGCAGCTGCGACAAGCCGAAGCGCTCGGCATGCTCGATCACCATCAGCGAAGCGTTGGGCACATCGACGCCGACCTCGATCACGGTGGTGGACACCAGCACGCCGGTCTCGCCCGATTCGAACTGCGCCATCACGGACTTCTTCTGCGCCGTGGGCATGCGCGAATGCAGCAGCCCCACCGCCACCCCGGGCAGCGCGGCGCTCAGGGCCTCGTGGGTGGCGGTGGCATTGCTCAGGTCGAGCGCCTCGCTTTCCTCGATCAGCGGACAGACCCAGTACACCTGCCGGCCCTGCGCCACCTGCGCACGGATGCGCTCCACCACTTCGGCGCGGCGGCTCTCGGCGATCACCTTCGTGAGGACCGGCGTGCGCCCCGGCGGCAACTCGTCGATCGTGGAGACATCCAGGTCGGCGTAGTAGCTCATGGCCAGCGTGCGCGGGATCGGGGTGGCCGACATCATCAACAGGTGCGGCTCCTGCTCCTGCGCCTGCATCTTGGCGCGCAGCGCGAGCCGCTGCGCGACGCCGAAGCGGTGCTGCTCGTCGATGATCGCCAGCGCCAGCCTGGGGAACTGCACCTGCTCCTGGATCACCGCGTGCGTGCCGACCACGAGCGCCGCCGCGCCGCACGCGATCTGCTCGAGCATCTCGGCGCGCTCCTTCTTCTTCTGGCTGCCGGTGAGCCATGCCACCCGCAGGGCCCGCGGCGCCAGCAGCGGCTCCAGCCACCCGATCAGCTTGCGAAAGTGCTGCTCGGCCAGGATTTCGGTCGGCGCCATCAGCGCGCACTGCCAGCCGGCATCGATGGCGATGGCCGCCGCCAGCGCAGCCACCACGGTCTTGCCCGAGCCCACGTCGCCCTGCAGCAGGCGGTGCATGGGCACCGCGCGCGCCAGGTCGCTGGCGATCTCCTCACCGACGCGGCACTGCGCCTGCGTACGCTGGAACGGCAGGGCGGCCAGTAGCTGCTCGTGCAGCCCGCCCGGCTGCGCCAGCAGCGCCGGAGCGCGCAGCGCATCGCGCTCGCGCTTGGTCACGAGCTGCGACAGCTGCTGCGCAAGGAGTTCCTCCGCCTTCAAACGCTGCCACGCCGGGTGGCTGCGATCCTCCAGCAGCGCCATCGGCACCTCGGGGCTGGGATGATGAAGGAAGGCCAGCGACTCACGCAGGCTCCAGCCGGGAGCCAGTCCCAGGCTTTGCGCAAGCCCCGGCGCGAACGTGTCGGACAGGTCCGCACGTGCGAGCCCCGCCGCCACCGCCTTGCGCAGGTAGGCCTGGGGCAGGGCGGCCACCGTGGGATAGACCGGCGTAAGGGCCTTGGGCAACGGGTCGTGGGCGGGGCGGCAGGTCGGGTGCACCAGCTGCCAGCCGAACAAGCCGCCGCGCAGCTCGCCGCGGGCCCGCAGCCGCGTGCCGATGGCCATGGCTTTTTGCTGCGAGGGATAGAAGCTGAAAAAACGCAGCTGGCAGGTGTCGGTGCCGTCGTCCAGGGTGACGACCAGCTGCCGGCGCGGGCGGAACGCCACCTCGCTGCCGGTCACCGTGCCCTCGATCTGCGCGAGCTCGCCTTCACGCGCATCGCGCAGCGCGGTGATGCGCGTTTCGTCCTCCCAGCGCATCGGCAGGTGCAGCGCCAGATCGATGTCGCGCGACAGGCCCAGCTTGCGCAAGGCCTTTTGCGGAGCGGAAAGAGGCGCACTGCCGGGCATGCAACAATTCTGCCCGCTTCGCCTGCCCGGCTTCCTCACCCACCTTGGCACGGGTCCGTCCGACCCTCAAGCATGCGCACCTCCTTCACCGTCGGCGACTTCGACTTCGCCCTGCCCCCTGACCTCATCGCGCAGCACCCCGCCGCCGAACGCAGCGCCTCGCGGCTGCTCGATGGCACCGGCGCCGCGCCTGTCGATCGCGTGTTCCGCGACCTGCCCGGGCTGCTGCGTGCGGGCGACCTGCTCGTCTTCAACGACACCCGCGTGGTGAAGGCTCGCCTGTACGGTGCCAAACCGAGTGGGGGCCGGCTCGAGCTGCTGGTCGAGCGCGTGCTGCAGGAACAGGAGGTGGTCGCGCACATGAAGGTGAGCAAGAAGCCGCCGACAGGCACCGTCCTGGCGATGGACGGCGGCTTCCAGGCCACGCTGCTCGGGCGCTGGCCCCATGAACACGGCCCCCTCTTTCGCCTGCGCCTGAGCGACGAGCCGCACGCCCTCATGGAGCGTCACGGCCATGTGCCGCTGCCGCCCTATATCGAGCACGCCGACACAGCGGACGACGAGCGTCGCTACCAGACCGTGTTTGCGAAGCACCCGGGCGCGGTCGCCGCACCCACCGCCGCGCTGCACTTCGATGAGGCCATTCTGTCGGCGCTGGAGGCAGCGGGGATCGAGCGCGCCAGCGTCACCCTGCACGTGGGCGCCGGCACCTTCCAGCCGGTCAAGAGCGAGCAGATCGCAGAGCACCGCATGCACAGCGAGTGGTACGACGTGCCCGTGGCCACGCAGCGGGCCGTCGCGTCGGCGCGGGTGCGCGGCGCCCGCGTGGTGGCGGTGGGCACGACGACCGTGCGCACCCTGGAATCGTGGGCGCGCTCCGGGCAGGCCACCGGCGACACCGACATCTTCATTACGCCCGGCTTTTCATTTCGCGTGGTCGATCTGCTGATCACCAACTTCCACTTGCCGCGCTCGACGCTGATGATGCTGGTCAGCGCCTTGGCCGGCTACGACCGTGTGCGGGCGCTGTACGACCATGCCATCGCGCAGCGTTACCGCTTCTTCAGCTATGGCGACGCCATGCTGCTGGCCCGTCACGACCTCTCCGAAGACAACGCCCGCTGATCCCCCGATCCGCGCACCTGCCATGCTCGAATTCGAACTGCTCGCCACCGAAGGCCGCGCCCGCCGCGGCCGCCTTACCCTCAACCACGGGGTGGTGCAGACCCCCATCTTCATGCCCGTGGGCACCTACGGCACCGTCAAGGGCGTCATGCCCCGCTCGCTGCACGAGATGGGCGCGCAGATCATCCTGGGCAACACTTTCCACCTGTGGATGCGCCCGGGGCTCGACGTGCTGCAGCAGTTCGGCGGCCTGCATCGCTTTGAAAACTGGAACAAGCCGATCCTCACCGACTCCGGTGGATTCCAGGTCTGGAGCCTGGGCGAGATGCGCAAAATCAGCGAGGAGGGCGTGAAGTTCGCGTCGCCCGTGAACGGCGACCGGCTGTTCCTCACGCCGGAGATCTCGATGCAGATCCAGACCATCCTCAACAGCGACATCGTCATGCAGTTCGACGAGTGCACCCCCTACGAAACCAAGGGCCACCGCACCACCGAGGCCGAGGCGCGCCTGTCGATGGAGCTGAGCCGGCGATGGGCCGAGCGCTGCCGCACCGAATTCGCGCGGCTGGAGAACCCCAACGCACTGTTCGGCATCGTGCAGGGCGGCATGTTCGAGCACCTGCGCCAGGAATCGCTCGACGCACTGGTGGCGATGGACTTCCCCGGCTACGCGGTGGGCGGCGTCAGCGTGGGCGAGCCCAAGGAAGAAATGCTGCGCATCATGGCGCACACGCCGCACCGGCTGCCCGAGCACAAGCCGCGCTATCTGATGGGCGTCGGCACGCCCGAGGACCTGGTGGAGGGTGTGGCGCAGGGTGTGGACATGTTCGACTGCGTGATGCCCACGCGCAATGCGCGCAACGGCCACCTCTTCACCCGCTTCGGAGACCTGAAGCTGCGCAACGCCCGCCACCGCAGCGACGAGCGGCCGCTGGACGAGACCTGCACCTGCTACGCCTGCAAGGGCACTACGGCCGCCGACGGCAGCGTCTCGGGCGGCTTCTCGCGCGCCTACCTGCACCACCTCGAGCGCTGCGGCGAGATGCTCGCGCCCATGCTGGCCAGCATCCACAACCTGCACTACTACCTGAACCTCATGCGGGAAGTACGCGAGGCACTCGACGCCGGCCGGTTCGCCGCGTACGCGCAGGCGTTCCGAACCGACCGCGCCCGCGGCGTCTGAAGGAGCCCCGCCGCAGCAGCCGGGCACCACCGGAAGGCGGCAGGGGGGGCACTCAGGGCAGCAGCAATGCGACCAAGTAGATGCCGACCATGACGAAAGCGAGTGCCACCTTGGCGACCATGCCGACCATGAGGCCGATCCAGGTCGCGATCCCGACCCGCATCGCCCGGTGCTCGTCGCGCCATGCGAGCCACTCGCCGACGGCGGCACCGACCAGCGGCATGAACAGCACGCCGACGAAGCCCATGAAGATCCCGGCGACCGTGCCGAGTGCGGCGCCGATCACCGCCTTGCGGCTCGCCCCGGCCCGACGCGCGCCGAGCACGCCGGCTGCGTAGTCGGCCACCCAGCTCAGGATCGCGAACAGGACGATCGAGGTCAGGGCAAGCGCGCCCACGCGGGTGAAGTCGTCGATCCAGGCGCCGAGCACGATGCCCGCCAGAACCAGCGCCGTGCCAGGCAGTGCGGGCAGCACGGTGCCCGCCACGCCGGCGACGATGAGCACCGTGCTCAGGATCCAGAGAAGCAGGCTGCCGAGATCCACCTCCGCTCAACCCCGATCGGTGAACACCGTCAGCACGCCGGTGTAGCCATACAGGTGGTGGCGCGCAATCTCGCCGCCCGCGAAAAAGCCGACCAGCGGCACCTCGCCCAGGGCATGGCGCACGATCTGCAGCTCTGCGCTGGGGCCGCCGAAATGCGGGCCGCCGCGGCCCGCGCAGCTCACGTAGACGGCGCCTGCGATGCGGCGCACCGGGCTGGGCGCAGCCAGCGCCTCGTGTGCCGCCAGCGCCGCCGCCACCGGAAGGCTCATTTCCTCGGGCTCGAGCTCTTCGCGAATCTCCGCGCAGATGCGCATCAGGTCGGCGCGTGCCGCGCGGGCATTGCGCTGGCAGAAGGCCATGGACATGCCGACTTCGACCTGGTCGGCTACCGCCACCCCGCGACGCCCGGGGTCGAGGCCGATGATGTGCCGCACCAGCACGTCGTTGCCGAAGCTGCCGGTGCGCCCGACGGCGCGCGAGCCGCCCGAGGTCAGGCCGACCATCGTGGCCCGCAGGGTCGCCATGGCCTGCTGCGGCTCGTCCAGCGATATCCGCAGCTCACGCAGCAGCACATCGAGCGCCGGCTCGGTGTCCAGCGCAAGGATCACGTTGCCTTCGGCCGCAGTGATGCGCTTGTGCCCGGCCACGGGCTGGCAGCCCTGGGTAACCCGCGAGACCAGCGCCACGTCTTCTCCGAACGCCACGCCGGAGAGGCCGCCGCTGAACACGCCGCTCGCCGCGCCCTGGCCGCGGATGTTGCCGTTACCTCCCACCGCGAACTGCACGGTGCGGCTGCGGCTGGCGGCCAGCCCGCCGAACAGGTAGCCCGTCGTGGTGCGCCCCGCCACCTCGGCCAGCAGTTCGGGCAGCTCGGGCGTCCCGGCATCTGCATGCACCAGCGCCGAGTACGCCTCGAAGCCCATGCCCTCGCCCGTGCCCAGCGGGGCCACCCCCGAGAACACCCGGTACTGGTGCGGCGGCAGCGCGCAGAGCATCACCGCCAGCGCCGGCTCGTCGAAATACTCGACGTTGCTCGAGCAGATGCCCACTCCCACCGTGCCGGCCCAGTCGATGACTTCGGGCAGCTCCGCGGACAGCAGATCGAGGATGGCATTCGCGTGCTCGGCGTAATGGTCCGTGATGTAGATCAGGCCCAGCGTCGGGGCGCCGGCGTACTCGGGACGGGCCATCTGCGCGCGCAACTGCGCCAGCACCAGTCCGGCCGCCATCGGCCACTGCGGGTGCGTGGCGTGGCCAAAGGGAAACAGCTTCATGGGGTGTCCCGCCGTCCGTCAACGCGCGCCGCCGGCGCCGCGCTTGGCCGCGGCGCTGCTGCGCGGGCTCGCCTTGCGGGGGGCACCGGCGGGGCTGCGCGCGGCGGACTTGCGTGCGGGCGCTTTCGCGCTGCGGGGTGCCGGTGCGGCACCGGCGGCGGGCGCCATGGCCTCGGTCATGCGGCCGGCGTTCTTCAGGGCTTCCTGGGCCATGCCGGTGGCCATGTCGCGCGCGGCTTCCATCGGGCTGTTCTGGTTCGCTTCCTTGAGCGCGGTGGCGGCGATCTGCTGGAACTGCTGCGTCAGCGCCCCCCACCACTGCAGCGGATCCACCAGCTGCGCGGCGCTGCCATCGGACCCGCCCGCGGGGCTCGTCGTGCGGGCTGCGCCAGGAGCTGCGGACGCAGGCGCTGCGGCCGCGCTCGATGGGGACGGCGCCGCCGGTGCCGACTTCGGCGCCGGGGGTGCCGCCTGCGGCGTCACCTTGAGCGATTCGGCGAGGTCGGACATGGTCACGTCCATGCCCTTGAGCGTCGCCAGTGTCATCCGCTGCACCTCCAGTGCCTGGATGGTGGCGCCGAGCGCCTTGCCGTTCTGCTCGAGCCAGAACATCACGGCGCGCAGCTCGGAGATGCGCCGGTCCAGCTCCTCGACACTCAGGGTCGGTGCCACCCAGCTGGACAGCCCGGGCATCTGGGGCATGGCGTCGGACGCGCCCTTGGCCAGGTTCTGCAGGAAGTCGAACCCGGGTACGAATTTGCCGAAGCCGAAATTCTGTGCGTCGCTCATCGAAAGCCCCTCGCTGGTGTTCGGAAAACCAGCTTATCAGGCCAGCCCTCGATCGCGGTGCCGCGTAACAAAATCGGCACCGCGATCGGGCGCGACGGATGCGCCGCAGCGGTGGTCAATGCTTGTGGTGGTGCCCGCCGGCCGCCGGCGCACCGGCAGGCGCGCGTGCGCTCACCGGCAGCTCCAGCGGCAGCCGCTGCTCGCCGCCGCTCGCATCCCGCAGCAGCAGCGTGACCGGAACGCGGGTGCCCGCCTGCAGCGGCGCTTTCAGGTCCATCAGCATCAGGTGCAGCCCGCCGGGGCGCAGCTCCACCGCCTGGCCAGCGGGGAGTGCCAGCGCCGGCAGGGGCCGCATGCGCATCACGTCGCCATCCATCTTCATCTCGTGCACCTCGACGTGACCCGCCACGGGCGAGCTGGCGCCCACCAGTTGCAGGGCTTGCGCCGCCGTGAGGCGCATGAAGGCGCCGGAGCTCGTCTGGCCCGGAACGCTGACGCGGGCCCAGGCGTGCTCGACCTGAAGCGGCGCCTGCGCCGTAGCAGCAGCCGCCGTGAGAAGGGACAAGGCGAGCGCACAGCGGCGCGCGGCGTGAGAAAACATGGGATCGGTCCTCGAGTTGCGTGGGCCGCCACTGTCGCAGGAGCGGGCCGCGCCGATTATCCGGCCGGCCCACCTTGTTAAGCTGGTGCGATGCGCAGCCTCTTTCACCTCGCCTTCCACGTCAGCGACCTCGATGCCGCGCGCCGCTTCTACGGCGGCGTGCTCGGATGCGCCGAGGGCCGCAGCACGGACACCTGGGTCGATTTCGACTTCTTCGGGCACCAGCTGTCGCTGCACCTGGGCACGCCCTTCACGACCAGCCGCACCGGACTGGTGGGTGACCAGAAGGTCCCCATGCCGCACTTCGGACTGGTGCTGGAGCTGCCCGACTGGGAAGCGCTGGCCGAGCGGCTGCGCAGCGCCGGCACCCCGTTCGTGCTGGAGCCGCAGGTGCGCTATGCCGGCGAGCCCGGCGAACAATGGACGATGTTCTTCCTGGACCCGAGCGGCAATCCGATCGAGGTCAAGGGCTTCCGTTCGCTGGAAGGGCTGTATGCGCGCTGAAGCTGCTTGTGAGCGAATTCCTACGTGCGCAAGGGTCCGCCCCGGCTGCCTGCCCTGACGCTGCTGGAGTACTGTTGCCACCGATGACTTTCTCGGATTTCCTCGGGCCGGACTGCGCCCTCTTCCTCGATTTCGACGGCACTCTGGTGGACATTGCTGCGCGGCCGGAGGCCGTGGTCGTGCCGTCGGGGCTGGTCGATATGCTCACCGGCATTCGTGCGCTGCTGGACGGTGCCGTGGCCGTGGTCAGCGGCCGTCCCATCGAGCAGCTCGACCACTTCCTGCAGCCCGCACGCCTGGCCGCCGCCGGCGTGCACGGCGCCGAGCGCCGGCGCGGCGACGGCAGCATCGCGCTGGTGGAGGTGCCGGACCTGGGCGCGGTGATCGATGCTGCGCAGGCGCTGACGCGCGAGCATCCGCAACTGCAGCTCGAACACAAGCGCGGATCGCTGGCGCTGCACTACCGCCAGGCACCGCAGCTCGAGCCGCTGTGCCTGGCGGCCATGCAGGCGGCGGTGGACCGGACGCCGGGCCTCGCCTTGCTGCGCGGCAAGATGGTGCTCGAGGCCAAGCCGGCGGCTGCCAGCAAGGGCCACGCCATCGAGGAGTTCCTGCGCGAAGCGCCGTTCACGGGGCGGCGCCCGGTGTTCGTGGGCGACGACATCACCGACGAGGTCGGGTTCTCTGCGGTCCAGCGGCTCGGCGGCGTCGGTGTGAAGGTCGGCGAGGGTGCCAGCGTCGCGACGCACCGCCTGAACGACCCGGGCCAGGTGCGCGACGGCCTGGCGCAGGCGCTGGCTGCGGCGAGGGTGCGCCGATGACGCAGGCGACGCGGCCGTCGCTGGACCTCGGCGTCATCGGCAACTGCGCCTTCAGCGCGCTGGTCGATGCCCGCGGTGCGATCGTCTGGTGCTGCCTGCCGCGCTTCGATGGCGACCCGGTCTTCAACGCCCTGCTCGATCCGAGCGAGAACGGCAGCACCTGGGCCATCGAGCTGGAGGATTTCGAGCGCAGCGAACAGCAGTACGAGCCGAATACGGCCATCCTTCGCACCCGGCTCTACGACCGCCAGGGCCAGGGTATCGAGATCAGCGATTTCGCGCCGCGGTTCATCAACCGCGGGCGCACTTTCCGGCCGCTCACGCTGGTGCGGCGTGTGAGCGTGCTCGGCGGCTCCCCGCGCATCCGCGTGCTGCTGCGCCCGCGCTTCGACTGGGGGCGCCAGCGGCCCACCATTACGCAAGGCAGCAGCCACATCCGCTACGTGGGGCCGCACACTGCGCTGCGCATGAACAGCGATGTGCCGCTGTCGTACATCCTGTCCGAGTCGTTCTTCGTCGCCGACCGATCGATGAACTTCATCCTCGGGCCCGACGAAACCCTGCTCACCGGCATCGAGGACACGGCACGCGGTTTCGAGCAGGAGACCAGCGCCTACTGGAAGCACTGGTCGCGCGCGCTGTCGGTGCCGCTGCAGTGGCAGGACGCGGTGATCCGCGCCGCCATCACGCTGAAGATGTCGCTGTTCGAGGACACCGGTGCCATCGTGGCCGCCATGACCACCAGCATCCCGGAGGCCGCGGACAGCGGCCGCAACTGGGACTACCGCTTCTGCTGGCTGCGCGACGCCTTCTTCGTGGTGCGCGCCCTCAACAGCGTGTCCGAGGTCGGCACGATGGAGGACTACCTGCGCTGGCTGAACAACGTGGTGGTGCGTTCGCGCGGCGGGCACATCCAGCCGCTGTACGGCATCGGGCAGGAAGCCCACCTGTCCGAATCGGTGCTCGAGCACCTGCCCGGCTATCGCGGCATGGGCCCGGTTCGCGTGGGCAACCAGGCCGCCGAGCACTTCCAGCACGACGTCTACGGCAATATCGTGCTCGGTGCCGCCCAGGCCTTTCACGACCACCGCCTGTTTCGCCGCTCGGGGCGCATGGAATTCGGTTATCTCGAAGCGGTGGGCGAGCAGGCGTTCCGGGTGCACGACCAGCCCGACGCGGGCATGTGGGAGTTGCGCACCCGGGCACGCGTGCACACCTCGTCCTCCCTGATGTGCTGGGCGGCGTGCGACCGGCTGTCGAAGATCGCGCAGACGCTGGAGCTGCCGCAGCGGGTGCTGTACTGGCGCGAGCGCGCCGATCTCATTCGCGAACGCATCCTGCGCGAGGCCTGGTGCGAAGAACGCGGCGCATTCGCGGAGAGTTTCGGAGGGCGCGACCTGGACGCCAGCGTGCTGCTGATGGCCGAGGTCAACTTCATCGAGCCGCACGATCCGCGCTTCATCTCCACGCTGGCGGCGCTCGAGCGCCACCTCTGCGACGGACCGTACATGCGGCGCTACGAGGCGCCCGACGATTTCGGCCGTCCCGAGACCGCCTTCAACATCTGCACCTTCTGGCGCATCGACGCGCTCGCCCGGGTGGGCCGCCACGCCGAAGCGTGCGAGATATTCGAGCAGATGCTGGCCAACCGCAACCCGCTGGGCCTGCTGTCCGAGGACACGCACGAGGCCACCCGCGAGCTGTGGGGCAATTTTCCGCAGACCTATTCCATGGTCGGACTGATCAACGCGGCCACCCGCCTGTCCACCAGCTGGGACAGTGTCATCTGACCCGGCCCCCTGGAGAAATCTCGAATGCCCCGCCTCGTCGTCGTATCCAACCGCGTTGCCGATCCGCGCAAGACCGCTGCCGGCGGGCTCGCGGTGGCGCTGGCGGAGTTCCTGAACAACACCGGCGGCATCTGGTTCGGATGGAGCGGAAAGGTCGTCGAGACTGCCGCGGGTGGCGACACCGCGCTGCACACCCAGCAGGCCGGCCCGGTGAAGCTCGTGACCATGGACCTCAATCGCGAGGACCACGACGCCTACTACCTCGGCTACTCCAACGGGGTGCTCTGGCCGGTGTGCCACTACCGGCTCGATCTGGCCGACTTCGAGACCAGCCACATCGAGGGATACCGGCGAGTCAACCAGCTGTTCGCGCGCAAGCTCGCGCCGCTGCTGCAGCCCGACGACATCGTGTGGGTGCACGACTACCACCTGATCCCGCTGGGAAGCGAGTTGCGCGCGCTAGGGTGCCAGCAGCGCATCGGCTTCTTCCTGCATGTGCCGCTGCCACCGCCGCCGATCTTCGCTGCCATTCCGGGGCACGACTGGCTGATGAAGGGACTGTGTTCGTACGATCTGGTCGGCCTGCAGAGCGAAGAGGACCACGAGCACTTCTGCAGCTACATCACGCGCGAGGCCCACGCGCAGCCGCTGGGCGAGGGCCTCTGGCGGGTATTCAACCGCACGCTGCGGGCCGGCTCGTTCCCGATCGGCATCGACGTGGAGGAGTTCGCCGCCCTGACCGCGGCGCCCGAAGCGCGCGAGATGCACGAGCGCATGAAGCGCGAATACTCGCTGCGCAAGCTGCTGGTGGGCGTCGATCGCCTCGACTACTCCAAGGGACTGCCGCACCGGATGCGCGCGTTCCGCGAACTGCTCAAGCGCTATCCCGACACCCACCGCAGCGCCACTCTGATCCAGATTGCCTCACCCAGCCGCGAAGACGTCAGCGCCTACACGGACATCCTGCACGAGCTGGAGAGCCTGTGCGGCTCGATCAACGGCAACTACGGCGAGCTCGACTGGATGCCGGTGCGCTACATGCACCGCACGGTCGCGCGGGCCAAGCTGCCCGGCCTCTACCGCGCCAGCCAGGTGGCGCTGGTGACGCCGCTGCGCGACGGCATGAACCTGGTAGCCAAGGAGTTCATCGTCGCCCAGGACCCGGACGACCCGGGCGTGCTGGTGCTCTCGCGCTTCGCCGGCGCGGCCGAGCAGCTGCGCGAGGCGCTGATGGTGAATCCCTACGACGCCGAAGGCACCGCCGAAGCGATCCACATCGCGCTGCAGATGCCCCGCGAGGAACGCAAGGAGCGCCACGCTGCCCTGCTGGCCACCTGCAAGCGCTGCGACGTGCACTGGTGGTGCGACACCTTCCTGCAGTCGCTGGCGAAAGCGCAGGCGCAGGAAACGGGCACGCCCTGGCTGCGCTTGTGAGTTCCACCGCGGTCAGGCGGCGGCCACGATCTCCTGCTCGATCGCGCCGAAGATGCTCTGGCCGTCGCGGCCTTTCATCTCGATGCGGATCGTGTCGCCGAACTTCATGAACGCGGTGCTGGGCCGTCCGTCGAGAAGAGTCTCCATCGCGCGCTTCTCGGCAATGCAGCTGTACCCCTTGGGCCAGTCCATGCTGCCGCCGCTGCCCTGCACCGCCTTGTTGCTGACCGTGCCCGAGCCGACGATGCTGCCCGCGCGCACGTTGCGTGTCTTGCACAAATGCGCGATCAGCTCGCCGAAATGAAAGTCCATGTCGGCACCGGCCTCGCAGATGCCCACCTTGCGGCCGTTCCAGCTGCTGTGCAGGGGCAGGTGCAGGCGTCCGCCCTGCCAGGCGTCACCGAGCTCGTCCAGCGTCACGGCCACCGGGCTGAAGGCCGTCGCGGGCTTGCTCTGCACGAAGCCGAAGCCCTTGTCGAGTTCGGGCGGTACCAGGTTACGCAGGGTGACCTCGTTGGCCAGCATGACCAAGCGCACCCCGTCCAGCGCCTGCTCGGGCGACGCGCCCATGCGCACGTCGCCCGTCACCACCGCGATCTCCGCCCCGAAATCGATGCCCCATTCCTCGCGCGCAACCACCACCGGATCACAGGGGCCAAGCAGCTCGTCGCTGGCGCCCTGGTACATCAGCGGGTCCGTGGCGCAGCTCGCGGGCACCTCGCTGTTGCGCGCGGAGCGCACCAGCTCCACGTGGTTCAGGTAGGCCGTTCCGTCGGCCCACTGGAAGGCCCGCGGCAGCGGCGCCATGCAGCGGGCGGGGTCGAACGGAAACGCGTGGCGTGCGCGGCCGTGATTCAGCGCGTCGAAGAGGTCCTGCAGCTGCGGCGAGAGGAAGTTCCAGTCGTCCAGCACCTGCTGCAGGCGCGCTGCAATGCCGGTCGCATAATGAGCCGTGCTGAGATCGCGCGATACGACCACCAGCTGGCCATCGCGCGAACCGTCCTTGTAGGTGGCGAGCTTCATGCGGCTTGTCCCCGGAGATGGCGGTGCGCTAGAGTCCCGCCGTTACGCTATGCGAAATGCATTTAACTAAACGAAATTGTACGGGACGGCAGTGAAGGAACGCGCAGGCATTCAATCGGTAGAGGTCGGGTTCGCGCTGCTGCAGGTGCTGGGCCAGGCACGCGGGCCCCTGATGCTGCGCGACCTGGCCGCCGCAGCCGGCATGAGCGCAGCCAAGGCGCATCGCTACCTCGTGAGCTTCCAGCGGCTCGCTCTGGTCGTGCAGGACGCCGCGAGCACGCGCTACGACCTCGGGCCCGCCGCGCTGCGCCTGGGACTCGCGTCGTTGTCCCGGCTGGATGCCGTCAAGCTCGCGCGCGAGCGCATGCCGCAGCTCACTGCGCAAATCGACCACACCCTGGCGCTGGCGGTCTGGGGCAACCATGGGCCGACCATCGTGCACTGGGAAGAGTCGGCCAACGCCGTGACGGTCAACCTGCGCCTGGGCGACGTCATGCCCCTGCTGGCTTCGGCCACCGGCCGCTGCTTCGCCGCCTGGGCTCCCCGCGATGCCATCGCGCCGCTGCTCGAAGCCGAACTCGCCCGCGCGCGCCGGCAAGGGCTGCGCGACATGCCGGCCACCATGTCCGAAGTGGAAGCATCCCTGGCCGAAGTGCGCGCGCGCGGCATCGCCCGCGTGGTCGAGGTGCTGCTGCCCGGCGTGACGGGGTTCTGCGCGCCTGTGTTCGACGCCGACGGCCATCTCGCGCTAGGCATGGTGGCGATGGGCCCGGCCGGCACCTTCGACGCAGATTGGGACGGCGCGGTGGCCACCCCGCTGCGCGCGGCGGCGGTGCGGCTGTCGAGCGACCTGGGGTGGAGCGGATGACTGGCGGGGTGCGGTCCTGGGGTGCCGTGGCGTTGCTGGCGCTGCCGGTGGCGCTCGCACACGTGGCGTTGCTCGGAACGATTGCGTCACCGTCAGGGGCGCCGTCACCGCAACCGGCGAGCGGGCCAGCGCCCGCAGGCGCCCCCCTGACCGTGCGGCAGCTGCACGCGCCGGCGCCGCAGGTCGCCGCCACCGTGCCGCCGGGAATCGTCCGCGTTGGCCACCGTCCCGAGCCCCACGCCGCATCGGTACCGGCAGCTGCTGCCCTTTTGCCGGCAGTCGAGACCGATAGCGGACACCATTTCGCCCCCGGACACGCGCAGGCTGCGCCACCGCAACTCCCGCAGATGGCGGCCGCGCCCGGTGCTTCGTCACCGCCGGCCACCGCCTCTGGCGAGGTCTCGCCGCCCGCCGCGGCACCTTCGCCAGCCAAGGTGGCGCCCCCCATGCGCCTGCGTTACGAGGTCCGCGCCTCCACGCACGGCATCGAGCTGTCCGGCCAGGCCGTGCTCGACTGGCGGCATGACGGCCAGCAGTACGACGCCCGGCTGGAGCTGCGCGTCGCGCCCCTTCCCACCCGCACCCAGCACAGCACCGGCCGCATCACGCCACAAGGTCTGGCGCCGACCCGTTTTTCCGAGCGGCGTCGCTCCGAGGAAGCCGTGCATTTCGAGCACGAAAGCCGCAAGCTCGTGTTCAGCAACAACCGTCCGCAGGCCGACCTGGAACCCGGGGCGCAGGACAGGCTCAGCGTCCTGCTGCAGCTTGGCGCCCTGTTCGCCGGACGCAGCGCTTTGCCCGCTGTCGGCGACCAGTTCGCATTCCAGGTCGCCGGCGTGCGCGACGCCGACCCCTGGACCTTCAGCGTGGAGCAGATCGACGAGACGCTGCAGTTGCCGGGTGGAACGCAGCGCGCCGTGCGGCTGCTGCGCGGACCCGTCGGCGAGCACGACCTGCGTGTCGAGCTGTGGCTCGCACCCGCGCTGGATTACGCACCCGTGCGCTTGCGTCTGACGCAGGCCACGGGGGAATGGGTCGAGCAGCGATGGTCCGGGACCGACAGGCCCTGATGCGGCCCGGCAATACGCTGAAAAGCATCTGTCAGGCCTCGTGGACCCCCGGGACCTCCTTGAAATCCAGACGGGGTGGAGCCACCTGTGGCGGCAAGAAGGGAATCCAGCACCATGCAAATGCTTTATGACTCCGATTCGTTCGTCGTCGTGCACATGCAGGCGAACGCCCCGGCGGACGGCGAACCTGAACCGAGCATTGCGCGCCACGGTTTCGAGATCGTCGATAAGCGCTCCAACAAGGAGGTCTACCTCGATGGCAGCTGGGCCGAGGCCTTCCAGCGCCAGATCAACGCCTGGCAGGTGAACACGCCGACCCAGGAAGAAGTCGAGGAGACGCTGGACGGCTATGCCGAACTGGCCCAGAACCCCCTCGTGATGCACTGACCATCCATGCCGCCGCGCCGCTCCGCCACGCGGCGGATCCCCGCATCGCACGCCCTCTTTCCACCTTCACCTTCATCATTTCCCCGATTCTTCGGCTCCCCTGCATCCCTGCAATCACGTACCCGGTGAAGCGGCTGGCTGGGGCGCTGGCCTGCGCTGCCGCCCTCGCAGGGTGTGCGGCGGTGCCCGATGCCGCGCCCGCTCCGGGCGACGTGGACCTGCTGCTGCTGGGCGAACAGCACGATGCGGCATCGCACCAGCGCCTGCACCGCGACACCGTCAGCGATCTCGCCCGCAGCGGCCGGCTCGCGGCGCTTGCCCTGGAAATGGCCGAGCGCGGTGCGACCACCGCCGGGCTGCCGCGCGACGCCTCCGAAGACGCGGTACGCGAGGCCTTGCGCTGGAACGAACAGGGCTGGCCCTGGGAGCGATACGCGCCGGCCGTAATGGCGGCCGTGCGCGCGGGTGTGCCGGTGGTGGGCGCCAACCTGCCCCGCGACGCCATGCGTGCGGCCATGGCGGATGCCACGCTGGACACCCTGCTGCCACCGCAGGTGCTGGAGCAGCAGCGCAGCGCCATGCGCAGCGGCCACTGCGGCCTGCTGCCCGAGACGCAGGTGGCTCCCATGGCACGCATCCAGATCGCCCGGGATCGCGCGATGGCCGACACGCTGGTCGATCTCGCGCGCCGCGGTGCCGTTGCGGTGCTGGTCGCCGGCAGCGCACACGTGGACGAGATCGCCGGCATTCCGCGCCATCTCCCTGCCACCCTGCGCGTCGGCACGCTGGCGTGGCCGCCCGAGCCGCCGCAGAAGGACTACTGCGCCGAGTTGCGCCAGCGCATGCGGCCTGCAGCGCGCTGAGCACACGGCTGCAAGTGGGGCGGGCGGGTCTCGCCCCGGCGATCCGCCAGCGGCAGGGCACAGGCACAGACGCTGCCCCGCAGCTGGAGGGGCGTTCGGCTTCACGCGACCGGCTCAGGCAATCGGCAAGGCATGCCCCACAGGCCGCGGCGTGGGTGCGCCGACTCGGGTTTCGTCCTGCCTCCGGCAGCCCACGTCAAGCTTGCTTCAGCCCGCCGGCCACGCAGCCCGTCTCGCGCCGGTCGCGCGGGCTCTCGCGCACCTAAATCCGCTGCAGCGTCCGGCGGCGGCCCGCCAGACGCGGGCATCGCGGTATCAGGCGTGGCGGCGAATCGCGTCGGCCAGGGTGTTGACCAGCTGATCGATGTGCGATTTCTCCACGATGTACGGCGGCGCGATCACGAGCACGTCGCCAGCCGGGCGCACCAGAGCGCCGTGCTGGAAGCAGTCGAGGAAGACGTCGTAGGCGCGCTTGCCCGGGGTGCCGGCGATCGGCGCGAGCTCCACCGCCGCGGCGCAGCCCAGGCTGCGGATGCCGATCACGTTCGGCAGCCCCTTGAACGTGGCGTGGAACGCGTCGCCCAGCTGCTTGCCCATCTCGGCGGCGCGTGCGAACAGTCCTTCCGCTTCGTACAGGCGCAGGGTCGCCACGGCCGCCGCGCAGGCCACCGGGTGCCCCGAGTAGGTGTAGCCGTGGAAGAACTCGACCATGTATTCGGGCGCGTCGGTCTTCATCATCTGGTCGTACAGCTTGTCGCGGCAGATCACGCCACCCAGCGGAATCACGCCGTTGGTCACGCACTTGGCGAAGGTGAGCATGTCCGGCACGACGCCGTAGAAGTCGGCGGCGAAATTGGTGCCCATGCGGCCGAAGCCGGTGATGACCTCGTCGAAGATGAGCAGGATGCCGTGCTTGTCGCAGATCTCCCGCAGCCGCTGCAGGTATCCCTTGGGCGGCAGGTACCAGCCCGCACTGCCCGCGACCGGCTCCACGATCACGGCGGCCACGTTGCTCGGGTCGTGCAGCGGCAGGATGCGCTGCTCCAACTCGAGCAGCGGGTCCTCTTTCCAGACCGGGTCTTCGCCGTGGATGGTGGCGTGGTTGACCGGGTCGTGGATGAAGCGCATGTGGTCCACGCGCGGCAGCAGCGCCGTGCCGTAGGCCTTGCGGTTGGCGGGGATGCCCCCCACGCTCATGCCGCCGAAGCCGACCCCGTGATAGCCGCGCTCGCGGCCGATGAACACGTTGCGGTGGCCCTCGCCGCGCGCGCGGTGGTAGGCCAGCGCCACCTTCAGGGCGGTGTCCACCGCCTCCGAGCCCGAGTTGCAGAACAGCACCTTGTTCAGGTCACCGGGGGCCATGGCAGCGATCATGCCGGCCGCTTCGAAGGCGCGGTCGTTGGAGGCCTGGAACGCGGTTGCGTAGTCGAGCGTATCGAGCTGCCGCTTGATGGCCTCGTTGATCGGCGAGCGGTTGTGGCCCGCGCCGACGCACCAGAGGCTGGAGATGCCGTCGATCACCTGGCGCCCGTCGTGCGTGGTGAAGTGCATGCCGTCCGCGCCGACGAAGACGCGTGGCTCCTTGCGGAAATGCCGGTTGGGCGTGAAAGGCAGCCAGTGGTTGCCGGTGTCGAAGTCGTTGTAGGCCATGCCAGTCTCCTTCTTGCGTTCGCTTGGCGAGCGGCCATTGTGCCGCCGAACGCGGAGCCTGCGGCAGCCGACAGGGCCGGGGCCGGCCGCTGCGACAATCGGCCGGTTATGAGCCATGCCTACATCCTCACCCTCTCGTGCCCGGACCGGCCGGGCATCGTGCACGCCGTCTCGGGTTTCCTGCTCGAGCGCGGCGGCAACATCGAAGAGGCCGCGCAGTACAACGACCACGCCACCGGCCTGTTTTTCATGCGCGTGCAGTTCGCCTGCGAGCGCTGCTCGCACGAGGAGCTGAAGACGCAGTGGCGCGAATTCGCGCAGGCCTTCGGCATGCACTGGCAGTTGCACGCCGCCGAGCAGCCGATGCGCACCGTGCTCATGGTCAGCCGCGAGGGGCACTGCCTGAACGACCTGCTGTTCCGCTGGAAGAGCGGCCTGCTGCCGCTGGACATCCGCGCCATCGTGTCGAACCACCGCGACTTCTACCAACTCGCGGCCAGCTACAACGTACCCTTCCACCACATTCCGGTCAGCGGCGCCAGCAAGTCGCAGGCCGAGGCCCGTCAGTACGAGATCATCGAAGCCGAAGGCGCCGAGCTGGTCGTGCTGGCGCGCTACATGCAGATCCTCTCGGACGAGCTGTGCCGCAAGCTGGCCGGGCGGGCCATCAACATCCACCACAGCTTCCTGCCGAGCTTCAAGGGCGCCAAGCCCTACCACCAGGCCCACGAACGCGGCGTGAAGCTGATCGGCGCCACGGCGCATTACGTGACGGCCGAGCTGGACGAAGGCCCGATCATCGAGCAGGACGTGGCCCGCGTGGACCACAGCAAGACCGTGGAAGACCTCACCGCCATCGGCCGCGACACCGAAAGCCTGGTGCTGGCGCGGGCCGTCAAGTGGCACAGCGAGCACCGCGTGCTGCTGAACGGCCACAAGACGGTCATCTTCCGCTGAGCGCACCGGCATTGCTCGGGCTGCCGCAGATGCACACCATCGCAGAGACGAAAACATCCGGGTGACCCGATGAGCCGCATCCCGCCGATCCAGTGCCTGCTCACCTTCGAGGCACTGGCGCGGCTGCGCTCGGCGACCCAGGCGGCCGACGAGCTGTGCGTGACGCCCAGCGCCGTGAGCCACCGCATCAAACAGCTCGAGCAGATCCTGGGCACCAAGCTGTTCGGCCGCGCCGACTTTTCGCTCACGACCGAAGGCAGCGAATACCTGGCGCACGTGCGCGAAGGGCTTGCGGCCCTGGGCCGCTTTCCCGGGCGCGAGGGCGAGGCCGGCAAGCGCAAGCTGCGCGTGGCGGTGACGCCCACCTTCGCGCGCAGCGTGCTCATGCCGCGCCTGCGCAGTTTCATCGACGCCTATCCCGAGGTCGATCTCACGCTGCAGGTGTCCATTCCGCTGCTGGACGTCGTGGCCGAGGATGCCGACCTGATGATCCGGTTTGGAACCGGCCGCTACGCCGATGTCGAGCACCTGTGCCTCATGACGGACGAAGTCACGCCGCTGGCCGCGCCGGGTTACCTGCGCGAGAACGGCCCCTTCGAGACGCCCGAGGACCTGCTGGCAGCCAAGCTGATCCGCAGCCCGCTCGAGCCGTGGCGCACCTGGTTCCTCGCCCACGGCACCGACGCCCCCGAACCGGCGGACGGTTCCTCCTTCAACGACATCGGCCTCATGTGCGACGCCGCCGCGCAGGGGCTGGGGGTGGCGCTGGTGCGGCTCAAGCTCGGCCAGCCCTGGCTCGAGGACGGCGCGCTGGTGCGGATCTCCGAGCGCAGCGTGCCCAGCCCGCACGCGCACTACCTCTGCTGGCGCGCCGGCACCCTCGAGCGCTGGGAATGCGCAGCCTTCGCCGACTGGCTGAAGAAGTCGCTGGCGTGAATTTCAGCGCGCCGCTGAAATAGCTTCACGCGGCGCGGCATGCGGCCGCTTCTACACTGGCGGCATGAACGCACCGCAAGACCATGCCTCGCTGCGGGCCGCGCGCCAGCGCGAAGTGGTGCAGGCGCTCGCCCCGCTGTTGCCGGCAGGCTGCCTGCTCTGGACGCCCGAGGACACCACCCCCTACGAATGCGACGGCCTCACGGCCTACCGCCAGCGGCCGCTGGCGGTGGCCCTGCCCGAGACCGAAGCGCAGGTGCAGGCGGTGCTGCGGGCCTGCCACGCGCTGGAGCTGCCGGTGGTGGCACGGGGCGCGGGCACCGGCCTGTCGGGAGGCGCCATGCCGCACGGCGAGGGCCTGACGCTGTCGCTCGCGCGCTTCAACCGCATCCTGTCCATCGACCCGGCGAGCCGGACGGCGCGCGTGCAGTGCGGCGTGCGCAACCTCGCCATCAGCGAAGCCGCGGCGCCCCACGGCCTGTACTACGCGCCCGACCCCTCCAGCCAGATCGCCTGCACCATCGGCGGCAACGTCGCCGAGAACTCCGGAGGCGTGCACTGCCTGAAGTACGGCCTCACCCTGCACAACGTGCTGGCGGTGCGCGGGTTCACCGTCGAGGGTGAGCCGGTGGAGTTCGGCAGCGCCGCGCTGGACGTGCCGGGCTTCGACCTGCTGAGCGTGGTGGTCGGCAGCGAAGGCATGCTGGCCGTCACCACCGAAGTGCTGGTGAAGCTGGTGCCCAGGCCGCAGCTCGCGCGCTGCATCATGGCCAGCTTCGACGATGTGCGCCGCGCCGGCGATGCGGTGGCCGCCGTGATCGCCGCCGGGATCATCCCGGCCGGGCTGGAGATGATGGACAAGCCCATGACCGCCGCAGTCGAGGACTTCGTCCACGCCGGCTACGACCTTGCCGCCGAGGCCATCCTGCTGTGCGAGAGCGACGGCACCCCCGAGGAGGTCGAGGAGGAGATCGGCCGCATGGCCGAGGTGTTGCGCGCGGCCGGCGCCACCGCCATCGCGGTCAGCCGCGACGAGGCCGAGCGCCTGCGCTTCTGGAGCGGCCGCAAGAACGCCTTTCCCGCCTCGGGGCGCATCAGCCCCGACTACATGTGCATGGACTCGACCATCCCGCGCAAGCGGCTCGCCGACATCCTGCTCGCCATCCAGGAGATGGAGCGCAAGTACGGCCTGCGCTGCGCCAACGTGTTCCACGCGGGCGACGGCAACCTCCATCCACTGATCCTGTTCGATGCCAACGACGCAGACCAGCTGCGTCGCTGCGAACTGTTCGGCGCCGACATCCTGGAGACCAGCGTCGCGATGGGCGGGACGGTGACGGGCGAACACGGGGTGGGCGTGGAGAAGCTCAACTCGATGTGCGTGCAGTTCGCGCCCGAGGAGCGCGAGCAGATGTTCGCAATCAAGCGCGCCTTCGACCCCAAGGGGCTGCTGAACCCGGGCAAGGTGATCCCCACCCTGAACCGCTGCGCCGAATATGGAAAGATGCTGGTGCGCGGCGGCCGGCTGGCGCACCCGGAGCTGCCGCGGTTCTGAGCGGCCGCGGCCGCGCGCGGCGACTGCGCGCTCAGTGCTCGCCGCCCGGCACCACGGAATACGCCAGGCACAGGTCGGACCACGACCGCGCCTTGTCCGGCAGGTTGCGCAGCAGGTAGGACGGGTGGTAGGTGGTCACCACCGGGATTCCGGCGTAGCGGTGCACCTGCCCGCGCAGGCGGCCCAGGGGCTCGGCCGAGCCCGCCAGGACCTGCGGCGCGAACCGCCCCATCGCGAGGATCACCTTCGGCTGCAGCAGTTCGACCTGCCGGCGCAGGAAGGGCTCGCAGGCCGCCACTTCGGCGGGCTCGGGCATGCGGTTGCCGGGAGGGCGGCACTTGAGCACGTTGGTGAGGTAGGCGCCGCGCTCGCGCGAGACGCCGAGCGCGGCCAGCATGTTGTCCAGCAGAACCCCATCGTTGCCGGCGAATGGCTCGCCCAGGAGGTCCTCGCGCTCGTCCGGCGCGTCCCCCACGACCAGCCAGTCGGCAGTGCGGTCGCCGGCGCCGAACACGACCTTGCGCCGCCCCTCGCACAGGCCACACGCCCGGCACCCGGCGACCGCCTGCTCCAGGCCGGACCAGTCGAGTTGCGCCAGGGATGCCGTGCCGACGGTCGCGGCTTCGGCCTCGGCCGGCGCAGGTGCGCCGCCGGCGGTGTCGGCCGAGCAGGCCGGCGCGACCGCAGGTGCCTGCGGCTCGGCGCCGTCAGCGGCACCGGCCGTCACCGTCGCCCCGGCTTCGTCGGCGGCGAGTGGCCGCGAAGCACCGACTGCACCGCCCTGCGGCATTCGCAGGGGGCGCGCAGCGTCGGGCGCCGTCATTGCCTCAGCCGCGGAGCCGTCCGCGTGCGCATCGGGACGGCGGCGCGCTTGCGATAGCCCCGCGGCCGCAGCGCCCTGCACCTCTGGACCGGCGCCCGAGGGCGCGTCGAACAGACGCACGCCCATTTCGGCCAGCATCGCCCGCTGGCGTGCATCCAGTTCAAGTGCCATGGTGCTGCGGCTTCATAGTTTGCGGCTCATGACGATCGCGTCCTCGCGCGCACCACCAGCCGCCGGGTAGTAGGCCTTGCGCCGCCCGACGCTGCAGAACCCTTCCTGCTCGTAGACGCGCTGCGCCCGTGCGTTGCTCACGCGCACTTCTAGCCAGAGCCACTGCGCACCCTGGCCGCGCGACCAGGTCGCCAGCGCCTCGAGCATGCAGCGGGCCCAACCCTGTCCCTGGTGCTCGGGCGCCACGGTGATGTTCAGCAGGTGCACCTCGTCCACGCCCAGCATGGCGACGAAATACCCCAGCAGCGTGTCGCCCGCCACGAGCAGCTGCGCCTGGTAGCCGGCGTGCAGCGAGTCCTGAAAGTTGCCGCGGCTCCAGGGATGCTCGTAGGCTTGCGTCTCGACGGCCAGGACGGCGTCGAGCCACTGCTCGGTCATGGGCTCGAAGCCGGCTTCCGCGGGTCGGACGATGGCATTCATGGGGTCGGGGCGGCAGGGGCGGACGTGCGCGAAGCGAGGCGCTCCTGCGTGGTGTGGGCGACTTTATCGCGGATGTAGAGCGGCAGGGCCTGCTCGGGCGGCACCGCCGCGCCGGCAGCGATGAGGGCGGGCGCGAGCCGCAACAGCGCCGCCGCCGTCGGCAGCGCCGCGACCCGGGTGCCGCCCGCCGGCAGGCGCTCGCCATAGGCGTCGAACACGTTCCCCGCCAGCACGAAGCCGGGCGGGATCTCGAGCGCTTCGGGCCGTGCCACCGCGATTGGTCCGAGGCGATGCCAGAGCAGCCCGTCGAACCGGTAGGCCGCGCGGTACACCTCGTCCATGCGCGCATCGAGCAGCGCCAGCACCTGCACCGCGCCCGTGCGCTGCCGCGCCACCTCCGCGAGCGCCAGCGTCGTCTCCACCGGTACGAGCGGCAGCCCCGCACCCCACGCGAGGCCCTGGGCCACGGCGCAGGCCGTACGCAAGCCGGTGAACGAGCCGGGGCCCTGGCCGAACACGATGGCGTCCAGCCGCGTCAGCGGCAGGCCGGCTTGCCGCAGCAGGTCCATGGCGGCGGGGATCAGGGCGGCCGACGAAGCCCGACCGCCCTCGCCGGTGTGCTCCAGCAGGCGCGCGCCGCCGCCGTCGCGCCATGCAAGCGCCACCGATAGCGTCTCGGTGCTGGTGTCGAAGGCAAGCAGGTTGTGGGGCACGGGCGGGCTGCGGGGCAGGTCGGGCAGAGCCGGCGATTATCCCTGCCGCCCATAATCGCGCATGCCTGCCGCACCCTCGGCCTCCCCGGTCTCCCGCTCCTTTTCCCACCTGCTTCTGGCGACCGTTCTCGCCGCATGGTTCGCCATCGGGTCCGACCCGGCGCGGGCCACACCAGCGCTGCCGCCGGAACTCGAAGCCGCCCTGGTGCGCAGCCGGCTGCCGGCCGACGCCGTGACGCTGCTGGTCGCCGACGCCGACGGGCAGCAGGCACCGCGCCTGAGCCATCGCGCGGAGGTGCCGGTCAACCCGGCGTCGCTGGCCAAGCTGGCCACGACCTTCGCGGCGCTGGAGCTGCTCGGGCCCGCCTACAGCTGGAACACGCCGATCTACCTGGACGGCGCGGTGCAGGACGGAACGCTCAAGGGCAACCTCGTCGTCAAGGGGAGCGGCGATCCCCGCCTGGTGGTGGAGCGGCTGTGGCTGGTGCTGCGGCGCGTGCAGGGCCTCGGCATCCGCCGCATCCAGGGCGACATCGTGATCGACCGCTCCGCTTTCGACATCCCCGCGCAGGATCCCTCCGCGTTCGACGGCGAACCGCTGCGGCCGTACAACGCAGCCCCGGATGCGCTGCTGGTCAACTTCCGCTCCGTGCAGTTGCACTTCACGCCACTCGGGGGCAGTGCGCGCGTGCAGGTGGAGCCGACGCTCAACGGCGTGCAGGTGCCCACCGCCGTGCCGCTGGTGGGTGGGCCCTGCGGCGACTGGCGCGCACGCCTGAAGGCCGACTTCAGCGACCCGGCCCGGGTGCGCTTCGCCGGCGCCTACCCGCTCGCCTGCGGCAGCCGCAGCTGGCCAGTTGCGCCGCCGGACGGCGCATCGCACGCCGCCCGCGCGCTGGTGGGGCTCTGGCACGAACTCGGCGGCCGCATCGACGGCGTGGTGCGTGAGGGACGCGTGCCGCCCGGGCTGGAGCCCGTGGTCGAGGCCATGTCGCCGCCGCTGGCCGAGGTGGTGCGCGACATCAACAAATACAGCAACAACGTGATGGCCCAGCAGCTGTTTCTCACGCTGAGCCTGCAACGTCTGGGCACCGGCACCTGGGGCGGCTCGCGCGCGGTGCTGCAGCAGTGGTGGCGCGAGCGCCTCGGCGGCGAGCCGCCCGTCCTCGGCAACGGCTCCGGGCTCTCGCGCGAGGACCGGGTGAGTGCCGCGCAGCTGGCCCTGCTGCTGCAGCGCGCCTGGGCCTCGCCGCTGATGCCGGAATTTCTCGCCTCGCTGCCCGTGGCCGGTCTCGACGGCACGGCCCGTCGCACCGGGCTCGCGTCCACCGGGCTCGCGCACCTCAAGACCGGCAGCCTGCGCGACGTGACCGGCGTCGCCGGCTATGTGCACACCGCCGACGGCCGCCGCCGCGTGGTCGTCGCGATCGCCAACCACCCCGACGCGGGCGCCTTGCGGCCGGTCATCGACGTGCTGCTCGAGTGGGCTGCGCGCACGCCTTGAGGACGCATCGACGCGCCGTGGGCGCACGCCAGGACGCATCGAGGAGGACCGCCCCAAGGCTTCGGTGAAGCCCCCGGGAGGCATCGATACGCCAAACGACGCGCCGCGGGTGCTCGCACCAGGGAACGGCCTGAGCACGTTCCGGGCACCCGCCGAGCCTTGCGTGGAGACACGCGCCCTGGCACGGCCCGACGGTGCTTTACCAGCGCTGGCGGATGCGGTCGTAGGCGTAGTCGCCGAACAGGCGGTGGCCCACCGGGGTGAAGTACACCGGATCGGCGAACAGCCACTGGTCGGAGTTGATGCCGGCCTGAAGGTCTCGGGGGGCAACGCAGCGCGACGAGTTGACCTGACCGGCTCCGATGCCGATGCCCGGCCCCGGATCCACCGACGTGCAGGCCACGCCGGTGCTGTTGGCGATGCCGTAGCCGCCCGGCGATGCCGTCACCAGGTTGTAGTACAGCGCCGCATCGACATACAGCACGTTGCTGCCCAGATCGACCACGGACACCAGCATCGATTCGTTGAAAGCCGTCGTGAGCTGCTCGAGCAAAGCGCTCTGGCCGGTGGTGCGGCCCCAGGGCGAGCGCCCCAGGTTGTACGGCCCCACCACTACCACGTGCTCCGCGCCGGCGTTCACCAGACGGCGCACCTGCGCCCCCAGCGCGGCGCCCGCCTGCGCGAGGTCGGCGCGCGCCTGCGTGGCGTTCTGCGCACCGGCCGTGATCTGGCCCACTTCGGCGATGACGTCGCCGATGCCGGCATTGACCACCACCAGGTCGTCGGGGCCGATGCTGCCGCCGGCCAGGAAGGCATCGATCTGCTCGCTGACCGTGGGGGTGCCGAAGCTGCCGCTGGCGTCCGGCTCGGCCTGCACGCGGGCATGTCCGGTGGCGTAGCTGGTGCCGCCGCTGTCCACGGTAGCGAGCGACAGGCCGTATCGCTGGGCCAGCCGCTCCGACCAGATGTTCGCACCGCCGTCGTTGATGGTGAAGCGCGCGCCGGTCTGCCCGAGGTCGGCGGAAGCGTCGCCGAAGGCGACGATGCGTCGGGGCTGCAGCTGCGACTCGACCTCGCCACCGCCGCAGGCTGCCAGCAGCGCAGCAGACAGGCACGCGGCGGCGCCGAGGGCGCGGCGCAGGCGTTGGAATGCCATCGATGTTTCTCCAGGAATTCGGTTCAGGGGCTGCCGGGAAGTGTAGCGAGCGCTATGCCGCAGCCCGGCGCAGGCGGTCCAGCACGCCGGCCCATTCGGACGTGTCGGGCGGCTGCTCGATCCAGATCAGGCGCACGCCCGCATCGTCGAACGCGCGCAGCACCGCGAACAGCTCGCGCGCCGCGTCGTCGGCGTGCTGCGGCATGGCCTGGCGCAGCACCCCGGGCGCGGCGCTGCGCAGCGGCGCGCGCGACCACACGGCGATGCCCGACGCCTGCGCGCCCAGCACGTCGAGCGCATCCTGCAGCGCCGCCGCGTCCATCAGCCGCACCCGCGCCTGCGGCGCGTAATGCGACTCCAGCGTGCCCGAGGCCCGCGGTGCCGGCTCGGTGACTTCCTCGGGGCGCCACAGCCGCTCGCCGCAGGCCGCCTCGATGCGCGCGTGCGTGAGCACGCCCGGGCGCAACAGCACCGGCACGCCACGCGTGCAATCGACGATCGCCGACTCGATGCCGACCTCGCAGGCACCGCCGTCGAGGATGCACAGCGTCTCGCCGAACTCGTGCTGCACGTGCAGCGCCGTGGTCGGGCTGACCCGGCCGAACCGGTTGGCGCTGGGCGCGGCTAGCCCGGTGAGCGGCGGCTGCAAGTTCCCACAGGCGCGCAGCAGTGCCTGTGCCACGGGATGCGAGGGACAGCGCAGTCCGATCGAGCCCTGCCCGCCCGCGGCGGCTTCGGCCCGGCCAGCGCGGCGCGGCAGGATCACCGTGAGCGGGCCGGGCCAGAAGGCCTGCATCAGGCGCTGCGCGACGGGAGGAATGTCGTGCGCGTAGTGCCCGGCGGCGTCGGGCCCCGTGACGTGCACGATCAGCGGGTGGTCGCTCGGGCGCCCCTTGGCGGTGAAGATGCCCGCCACCGCGCGGCCGCTGTCGGCGTCGGCGCCGAGCCCGTAGACGGTCTCGGTGGGGAAGGCGACCAGTTCGCCGGCCGCCAGGCGGCGGGCGGCTTCGTCGATGGCTGCGGGTGCGTGGCCGTCGAGGATCACGCGGGCCTTCAGAACGGCGCGATGCCGAGCGCGGCACAGGCCTGCAGCGCGGCAGCGCGCACGGCAGCGGGCGTGGCTCCGGTGACCGTCAGGTGGCCCATCTTGCGGCCGCGGCGCGCCTCGGCCTTGCCGTACAGGTGCAGGTGCATGCCGGGCAGCGCCAGCACGGCGGCCCAGTCGGGCTCGCGCGCGGCGTCCGCGGCCTCACCTGCGTCGCCGGGGAACCAGAGGTCTCCGAGCAAGTTCAGCATGACGGCAGGGCTGTGCTGGCGCGGCTGCACCAGTGGCAGCCCGGCGAGCGTGCGCACCTGCAGCTCGAACTGCGAGACCTCGCAGGCGTCCAGGCTCCAGTGGCCGCTGTTGTGCGGCCGCGGCGCCATCTCGTTGACCACCAGCGCACCGTCCTGCAGCACGAAAAACTCGACGCACAGCACGCCGACATAGGCGAGCTGTTCGGCGATGGCGCGGGTGGCGTCGATCGCCTGCTGCGCACTATCGGGCGGCAGCACGCCCTCGAACACTTCGGTGACGGCCAGGATGCCGGCGCGGTGCAGGTTGCGCTGCGGCGGCAGGTGCACCATGCGGCCGTCCGCGCCGCGTGCCACCACCACCGAGCACTCGGCGGCGAGCGGCAGCATGCGCTCGAGCACGCAGGGCACCCCGCCGAGTTCGGCCCAGGCCTGCGCCAGCGCTTCACGCGAGGCGACGCGCACCTGGCCTTTTCCGTCGTAGCCCAGCCTGGCGGTCTTGAGGATGCCGGGCAGCAGGGCGTCCGGAACGGCCGCGAGCTGGGCCTCGTCGGCAATGGCCGCATACGGCGCGACCGGTACGCCGCAGCGCGTGAAGTGCGCCTTTTCGAGCAGCCGGTCCTGGGCGATGGCCACCGCCTCGCCGGTGGGCGCCACCGGCCGGTGGTCGGCCAGCTGCTGCAGCGCGCCGGCAGGCACGTTCTCGAACTCCGTGGTGATGGCGTCGGCCACGCGTGCGAGTTCTGCGAGGTTGCGCGTGTCGAGATAGTCGGCGTGCAGGTGCGTGTGGCTCACGCGCCCTGCGGGGCTGAGGCCGTCGGGGTCGAGCACGGCGGTGAAGTAGCCCATGCGCTGCGCAGCGTGCACGAACATCCGGCCGAGTTGGCCGCCTCCCATCACGCCGAGGGTGGCGCCGGGGAGCAGGGGTTGTCGCGAATCAGTCATGTGGCTGCGGGCGGCAAGGAGGTGGCACGGGCCGCCTCGGTCTGGCGCTGGCGGAAGGCGTCCAGGCGCTGGCGCAGGGCGGGGTCGGCCACGGCGAGCATGGCTACGGCGAAGAGGGCGGCATTCGCGGCGCCCGCCGCGCCGATGGCGAAGGTCGCCACCGGAATGCCCTTGGGCATCTGGACGATGCTGTGCAGCGAATCGACGCCCTGCAGGTGACGGCTGGCGACCGGCACGCCCAGCACCGGCACGGTGGTCTTGGCGGCCAGCATGCCCGGCAGGTGGGCGGCACCGCCCGCGCCCGCGATGATGGCGACGAGCCCCCGCTCGGCGGCGGCCTCGGCATAGGCGAACATGTCGTCCGGCATGCGGTGGGCCGAGACCACGCGGGCTTCGTGGGGCACGCCGAATTCCTGGAGAATCGCCACTGCGTGCTGCAGGGTGTCCCAGTCGCTGCCGGACCCCATCACGACGCCAACCTGTACCGTGCTCATGCCTGCATCCAAAAGGTATGAATCTTAATTTGCCAGCCCGAGCGAAACCGAATGATCGACGTCACCCTGGAAAACTTTGAAGCCGAGGTCATCGCTGCCTCCATGGAAATTCCCGTGCTGGTGGACTTCTGGGCGCCATGGTGCGGGCCCTGCAAGGTCATCGGCCCGCTGCTGGAAAAGCTGGAGGCGGACTACGCCGGCCGCTTCAAGCTGGTGAAGATCGATTCCGACCAGGAGCAGCAGCTCGCGGCAGCCTTCGGCATCCGCAGCATTCCGACCTGCATCCTGCTGATGAACGGCCAGCCCGTCGATGGGTTCATGGGCGCGCTGCCCGAAGGCAAGCTGCGCGAGTTCCTGGACAAGCATGTGCCGCCCGGCCCCGCCGTCGAGGAGGAGCCGGAACTTGCTGCCGAGCCCGAGCCGGAAGCCGGCAGCGACGCGCAGCTGGAGAAGCTGCAGCACGCTGTGGCGACCGATCCGGCCAACGACGACGCCCGCTTCGACTATGTCAAGGCCCTGCTCCTGGCCGGCCGGGCCGACGATGCGCAGCGCGCCTTCGCACCGCTCGCCGACAAGGCGGCCGGCGTGCGCCGCTTCGAGTCGCTGCAGCGGGTGATCGAGGCCATGACCTTCGCCGCCGGTCAACCGTCGCAGGCACTGGCCGATTTCGATGCCCGCATCGCCGCCAACCGGCGCGACTTCGACGCCCGCTTCGGACGTGCCCAGCTGCTGGCCGCGCGCCGGCAATGGACCGCCGCGATGGACGAGCTGCTGGAGATCCTGATGCGCGACAAATCGTGGAACGATGAGCTGGCACGCAAGACCACCATCGCCATCCTCGACGTGATCGAGCCGCCCAAGCCGAAGGTCGCCGACGGCCAGATTCCCCCCGACGATCCGACCGTGGCCACCTACCGGCGGCGCCTGTCGAGCGTGGTGCTGAGCTGAGTCGCGCGTGACCCGGGGTGCGGGAGCCGCAGCGCAGCGCCCCGCCTCGGGATGGCGCCTCCCTGACGCCGGCCCTGCATCGGCACTCAGCCGGTCAACCGCTCCAGTGCTTCGCGGTACTTGGCCGCCGTCTTCTCGATCACCTCCTGCGGCAGGCGCGGTGCGGGCGGCGTCTTGTCCCAGGGTTTGCCGTTGATGCGCACCTGCTCGAGCCAGTCGCGCACGAACTGCTTGTCGTAGCTCGGCGGGTTGTCGCCGCGCGCGGCCGCCTCGTCGTAGCCTTCGACCGGCCAGTAGCGCGACGAATCGGGCGTGAGCACCTCGTCCATCAGAACCAGCCGGTCGGCTTCGTCCAGGCCGAACTCGAACTTGGTATCCGCGATGATCAGCCCCTTGCGCAGCGCGATCGCGGCCGCTTCGCGATACAGCGCGATGCTGGTATCCCGGATGCGTGCGGCGAGGTCCGCACCGACCATCTCCACGGTCCGCTCGTAGCGGATGTTCTCGTCGTGCTCGCCGGCGGCGGCCTTCGCGGCGGGCGTGTAGATCGGCTGCGCGAGCTGCGCCGCGTTGGTCAGCCCCGGCGGCAAGGCCACGCCGCACACGGTGCCGGACTGCTGGTACTCCTTCCAGCCGCTGCCCACCAGGTAGCCGCGCACCACCGCCTCGACCGGAATGGGCCGCAGCCGCTTGACCAGCATCGAACGCCCGAGCACCTGGCCCAGCTCGGACGACGACACCACGCTGTCGGGCAGCTCGCCGGTGAGATGGTTGGGGCACAGGTGCGCCAGCTTGCCGAACCAGAACAGCGACATCTGCGTGAGCAGCTCGCCCTTGCCGGGAATCGGCTCGCCCATGATCACGTCGAAGGCCGACAGGCGGTCGGTCGCCACCATGAGGATGCGGTCGCTGCCGACTGCATAGTTGTCCCGCACCTTGCCGCGCGCCAGCAGGGGCAGCGAGGTGAGCGTCGAAGTATGGAGGGCGGAGGTCATGTCTGCGTGCTGGTTGGGTGAAGCGCTATTGTGGCCGGCGACCCGCCCGGCACGTGGAAAAGCCGCCTGCAGGCGGCTTGCTGGGCGAGGAGCTGCCGGAGTTTCCCTGCGATTCGTGAGCCGCCCGCTCGGGTGGCCCCTTCACGTGTTCCGGCGCAGTCGATCTGCGGTGCTTTTCAGCGAACCACCTGCGCCAGCTCACCCTGCGCGTACTTCTGGGCGATGAACTGCAGGCTGTGGCCCTTGATCTTGCCAGCCTGCCCTTCGCAGCCGAATTCGAGGTAGCGCTGCTTGCAGACCTGCTTGGCGGCTTCGCGTGCGGGCTTGAGCCACTCGCGGGCGTCGAACTTCTCGGGGTTTTCGTGCAGGAACTTGCGCACCGCGCCGGTCATGGCCAGGCGGATGTCGGTGTCGATGTTGATCTTGCGCACGCCGTGCTTGATCGCTTCCTGGATCTCCTCGACCGGCACGCCGTAGGTCTCCTTCATCTGGCCGCCGTACTGGCGGATGATCGCCAGCAGCTCCTGCGGCACGCTGGAGGAGCCGTGCATCACCAGATGCGTGGTGGGGATGCGGCGGTGGATTTCCTTGATGCGGTCGATGGCCAGGATGTCGCCGGTGGGCTTGCGGGTGAACTTGTAGGCGCCGTGGCTGGTGCCGATGGCGATGGCCAGGGCATCGAGCTGCGTCCGCTTGACGAAATCGGCGGCCTGCTCGGGGTCGGTGAGCAGCTGCTCGCGCGTCATGGTGGAATCGGTGCCGTGGCCGTCTTCCTTGTCGCCCTTCATGGTCTCCAGCGAGCCCAGGCAACCGAGCTCGCCTTCGACGGTGACGCCGAGCTTGTGCGCCATATCGACCACCTTGCGCGTCACCTCGACGTTGTAGTCGTAGCTCGCGATGGTCTTGCCGTCGGCTTCGAGGCTGCCGTCCATCATGACCGAGGTGAAGCCCAGGTCGATGGCGCCGTGGCAGACGTCGGGGTTCTGGCCGTGGTCCTGGTGCATCACCAGCGGGATGCCCGGATAGGCCTCGACCGCGGCCTGGATGAGGTGCTTGATGAAGGCCTCGCCGGCGTACTTGCGGGCGCCGGCGCTGGCCTGCAGGATCACCGGCGCGCCGGTTTCCTTGGCCGCCTCCATGACGGCCTGCACCTGCTCGAGGTTGTTGACGTTGAAGGCCGGGATGCCATAGCCGTTCTCGGCGGCATGGTCCAGCAGTTCGCGCATGGATACGAGGGGCATGGTGCGGTCCGTGTGGAGTTTCGAAGCAGGGGCTGAACGCCTGCACGAGGCGCCCGGCGGTGGCGGAATTTTACCGGCGCCACCTGCTCGGCCGCAGGTGCATGGCCCGGAAGGGCTAGTGCCCGCGCCTGGGGCCCCGGCGCGACGCCGCGCCGAATGGCTGGCCAGGCAGCACGCGCCGCTCAGGCGGACCGGCAGATCTTCAGCATGTTGGTGCCGCCGGGCTCGCCCATGGGCTCGCCGCAGGTGATGGCATAGATGTCGCCGCTGCCGACGATGCCGCGCTTTCGCAGGTGCGACTCCGCCTCTGTGAGGGCCGTGTCGCGGTCGGCGCTCTGGTCCATCAGCAGCGGGCGCACATTGCGGTAGAGCGCCATCTTGCGCTGCGTGGACAGGCGTGGCGTGAGGGCGTAGATCGGGATGTGGATGCGGTGGCGGCTCATCCACAAGGCGGTCGATCCGGAATCGGTGAGCGCCACGATCGCCTTGCAGCCCAGGTGGTGTGCGGTGAACAGCGCGCCCATCGCGATGGACTGGTCGATGCTCTGGAAGTCCATGCTGGTGAAGTCGGCGTCGAGCGTGACTTCTTCGGCCATTTCGGCTTCGGCGCAGATGTTGGCCATCTCGATGACGGTCTCGAGCGGGTAGCGGCCAGCGGCCGTCTCGGCGCTGAGCATCACCGCGTCGGTGCCGTCGAGCACCGCGTTGGCCACGTCGCTCACCTCGGCGCGGGTGGGCACCGGGTTGGTGATCATGGACTCCATCATCTGCGTGGCGGTGATGACGACCTTGTCGCAGTTGCGCGCCATGCGGATCATCTTTTTCTGCAGCGCCGGGACGGCGGCATTGCCGACCTCCACCGCGAGGTCGCCGCGGGCCACCATGATGCCGTCGCTCGCCTTGAGGATGGATTCGAGGTTGGGGATGGCCTCGGCCCGCTCGATCTTGGCGATCAGTCCCGGCTTGTGGCGGTACTCGGCGGCGGCCACGTTGCACAGCTGGCGCGCCATCTCCATGTCGGTCGCCGTCTTGGGGAAGCTCACCGCCACGTAGTCGGCCTGGAAGCTCATGGCGGTGCGGATGTCCTCCATGTCCTTGGCCGTGAGGGCGGGCGCGGAGAGGCCGCCGCCCTGCTTGTTGATGCCCTTGTTGTTGGACAGCTCGCCGCCGATCTTGACGGTGGTGTGCACCTGCTCGCCCTTCACCGCGTTGACGGTGAGCACGATGAGTCCGTCGTTGAGCAGCAGCACGTCGCCGGGCTTCACGTCGCGCGGCAGCTCCTTGTAGTCGAGCCCGACGCCGTCCAGGTCGCCGGGCGCCTCGCGCGAGGCATCCAGCACGAACTTGCTCCCGGACTCCAGCAGCACCTTGCCTTCGGCGAACCTGCCCACCCGGATCTTGGGTCCCTGCAGGTCCGCCATGATTGCTACCTCTCGCCCCGCGCGCTGCGCCACTTCGCGCACCAGCCGGGCGCGGTCGATGTGGTCCTGCGCCTTGCCGTGGCTGAAGTTCAGGCGCACGACGTTGACGCCGGCCCGCACCATCTCTTCGAGCAACTGCGGGTCACTGGACGCCGGGCCCAGGGTGGCAACGATCTTGGTGGCACGACGGGCCATGAATGTCTTCCTCGGCTGCGATAACGACGAAGCGGGCATTCTCACACGCATGCCTTGATCCAGGTCATCTGTGCGCCCGCGCGGCGCCCTAGCATGCAGGCCCTGGTTCCACTCAGGCCGGCTGCCCACGGGCGCCGGCGCCCGCCGCCTCGCATGACCTCCGAACTCCTCGCGCCGCTCCACCCCGATGCGCCCCTGCCCCACCGCAAGACGATCCGGCAGTGGCTCGCGCCGCTGTCGTCCCGCACCACGACGCGGGCGCTGGCCTTGCTGCTGCTCGACGCGCTGCTGCTCGCGGCCTGCCTGGCCGGCGTGGTGCTGCTGCAGCCGGTGTGGGCCAAGCTGCTGTGCGGGGTGGGCGCCGGCTTCGTCACCGGGCGGCTGTTCATCATCGGCCACGACGCCTGCCACCAGAGCCTCACGCCGCACCGGCGCCTGAACCGCTGGCTGGGCCGCATCGCGTTCCTGCCCTCGCTCACGCCCTACAGCCTGTGGGACGCCGGGCACAACGTGGTGCACCACGGCTTCACCAACCTCAAGGGCGTGGACTTCGTCTGGGCCCCGCCGACAGCGGCCGAATACGCGGCGATGACACCGGCGCGCCGGCGCCTCGAACGCATCTATCGCAGCGGCTGGGCGCCGGGCCTCTATTACCTGGTGGAGATCTGGTGGAAGCGCATGTTCTTTCCGAACCGCGCGCACATGCCGAGCCGCCGACCCGCATTCGTGTGGGACAACCTGCTGGTCAGCGCCTTCGCGCTGGCCTGGATCTGCGCCATGGCCGGCCTGGCCGTGGCGACGCAGCAATCGGTGGCGCTGCTGCTGGTGGCGGGCGTGCTGGTGCCGTATCTGTTCTGGTGCGCGATGATCGGCTTCGTGGTGTACGTGCACCACACCCATACCGCCGTCTCATGGCACGCCGACCGCGCCGCGTGGCAGCGCTCGCAGCCCTTCGTGTCCACCACCGTGCACCTCACCTTTCCGTTGTGGATCGGCGCGCTGCTGCACCACATCATGGAGCACACGGCACACCACGTGGACATGGGCATCCCGCTCTACCGGCTGCAGCAGGCCCAGGCAAGGCTCGAGGAGATGCTGCCCGGACGCATCGTGGTGCAGCGCTTTTCATGGCGCTGGTATTTCGACACCGCGCGCCGCTGCAAGCTGTACGACTTCGACCAGGACTGCTGGACCGACTACGCAGGTCGGCCGACGAGTGCGGCAGCCTAGGTGCCCTGTGCGGCTGCGCGGGCCGCGCCGATGCGCCGAGATCCGACGGGGTCCGGCCGACGCACGGACGTAGCCGGCGCGCGTACCGGAGCCGCTCAGCCCTGCGCGCGCTTTTCCAGGACTTCGAACGCCGGCAGCTGCTTGCCTTCGAGTACTTCGAGAAAGGCGCCACCGCCGGTGGAGATGTAGCCCACGTCCTTTTCGATGCCGTACTTGGCGATCGCCGCCAGCGTATCGCCGCCGCCTGCGATGCTGAACGCGCTGGAAGCGGCGATGGCGCGGGCGATGGTTTCGGTGCCGCGCGAGAACGCGTCGAACTCGAACACCCCCACCGGGCCGTTCCACACGATGGTGCCGGCGGCCTTGAGCTGCTCGGCCAGGCGGGCAGCGGTCTGCGGCCCGATGTCCAGGATGAGGTCGTCGTCCTCGACCTCGCTCGCGCCTTTCACCGTGGCGGGCGCATCGGCGGCGAAGCGCTTGGCGACCACCACGTCGGTCGGAATGGGCACCTCGGCTCCGCGTGCCTTCATGGCTTCGATCACCGCACGCGCTTGGCCCAGCAGGTCGGGCTCGGCGAGCGACTTGCCGATCTTCAGGCCCGCGGCCAGCATGAAGGTGTTGGCGATGCCGCCGCCGACGATCAGCTGATCGACGTTCCTGGCGAGCGCCTGCAGGATGGTGAGCTTGGTCGATACCTTCGAGCCCGCAACGATGGCCGCCAGGGGCCGCTTCGGGTTCGCGAGCGCCTTGGTGATGGCGTCGATCTCCGCCGCGAGCAGCGGTCCGGCGCAGGCGACCGGCGCGAACTGCGCGATGCCGTAGGTGGACGCCTCGGCGCGGTGGGCAGTGCCGAAGGCATCGTGCACGAAGATGTCGCACAGGGCCGCCAGCTTGCGGGCGAGCTCGGGGTTGTTCTTCTTCTCACCCGGATTCAGGCGGCAGTTCTCCAGCAGCACGAGCTGCCCCGGCTCGACCTGCACGCCGCGCTCGACCCAGTCGGACACCAGCGGAACGTCGCGCCCGAGCAGCTGCGCGAGGCGCTGGGCAACGGGCGCGAGGGAATCCTCGGGCTTGAACGCGCCTTCGGTCGGGCGGCCGAGGTGCGAGGTGACCATCACCGCGGCGCCAGCGTCCAGCGCCATGCGGATGCAGGGAATCGAGGCGCGGATGCGGGTGTCCTCGGTGATGTTGCCGGCATCGTCCTGGGGCACGTTGAGGTCGGCGCGGATGAAGACGCGCTTGCCCTGGGCCTGGCCCTGGGCGCACAGATCGGAGAAGCGGAGGATGTTCATGGCGGTGATGGATTAGCCGCGAAAGCTTACCAGCCGAGCCCCAGGCGCAGGGGCAGGTAGACGGCCATGCCGACGATGATGGTCAGCAGTACGCTGCGACGCCAGGCATAGGTGCCCACCCCCGCCAGCGCACCGAACACGCGGGCGTCCTGCCAGGTGTCGATGAGCTGTCCCTGGACCAGCACGATCTCGGGAATGACCACGGCCGACAGGGCCGCGATGGGCGCGTACTGCAGCCCGCGCTCGGCCCAGGCGGGCAAGGGCCACCGGCGACTGGAAATGAAGAAGAAACTGCGGGTGACCACCGTCACGCACGCGAGGCCCACGATGGCCGAGAGGGTCCAGACGTCCGTCACGACGACACCTTCTCGGCGCGCCGCGGCGGGTTTTCCAGCGCCAGGCAGGCCAGCACGGCGACACCGATCGCCAGCACGATGTTCAGCTTGAGGGGAAGGCCGTAGGCGGCCACCGCGACCGCTCCGGCCACCGCCGCCGCCACCATGCGCAGGCGGGTGGTGGCCAGCGTAGACATGATCCCCAGCAGGCACAGGATGCCGGCAAAGCCCAGGCCCCAGCGCGCGGGCACCACGTTGGCGAGCGCGATGCCGGCCACGCTGGGCACCATCCAGGCGAGCCAGTTCGCCAGGCAGCTGCCGGCCAGGTGCGCGAGCTGCCCCTGGCGGCCCGCTTCGTCGGGCGCCGCGGTGGGAAACCGGCGCGTGAGGATGGCGTAGCTCATGTCGGTGGTGAGATAGCCGGTGACCAGCCGCCGCACCAGCGGCAGATGGACCAGGTAGGAGCGCAGGTGCAGGCTGAACACCACGAAACGCAGGTTGACGCAAAAGCCGGTGGCGAGAATCACCCACATCGGAGCCCCCGCCACCAGCAGCGGCAGGGAGGCGAGCTGGGAGCTGCCGGCAAACACCAGCAGGGCCATCGCCAGCGACTCGACCAGCGAAAGGCCCGATTTCGCCATGGCCACCCCGGTCATGAGCCCCCAGGCGGCCGTGCCCGGCGTCTGCGGCAGCATGTCGCGCAGGCCGCCGAGAAATTGCGGATGCCGATAGAGGGCCGGATCCCAGAACATTTCAGGCCCCGTCCCGCGCCTGCTGCGGCTGGTGCTGCCGCTGGAAGACCATGCCGGGTGCCAGCGCGAAGCCCCGCAGGAACTGCCCGGCGCCCAGCCGCCTGCCGCCGGCGCGCTGCAGCTCGTACACCCGCAGCACGCCGCGGCCGCAGGCGACGAGCACGCCGGCCTCGCTGGCCGCGATCACGGTCCCCGGCGCCGCGGCGCCACCACGGATCTCCGGTTCGGCCTCGGCACGCCAGAGCTTCACGGGCTCGCCATGGATCGTGCTGCTCGCACCGGGAAAGGGATCGAAGGCGCGCACGCGCCGCGCAAGCGCCTCGGCCGGCAGACCCCAGTCGATCTGCGCCTCGGCCTTGTCGATCTTGTGCGCGTAGGTGATGCCCGCTTCGGGCTGCAACACCGGGCGCAGTTCGCCTCGGCCCGCCTCAAACAGCGTCTCGACGATCAGCCGCGCTCCCAGCGATGCGAGCTTGTCGTGCAGGCTGCCGGTGGTGTCGTTTGCAGCGATGGCGAGCGGCTCCATCTTCAGCATCGCGCCGGTGTCGAGCCCGGCGTCCATCTGCATGATGGTGACGCCGCTCTCGCGGTCACCGGCTTCGATGGCGCGGTGGATCGGCGCGGCCCCGCGCCATCGGGGAAGCAGCGAAGCGTGAATATTGAGGCAGCCCAGGCGCGGCAGATCGAGTACCCACTGCGGCAGGATCAGCCCGTAGGCGGCGACCACCATGGCGTCCGGCCGCGCGGCCTCGAGCGCTTCGCGCGCGGCCCGCGCATCGTCGGGAAATCTTCCGTCCAGCCGCAGGCTGCGCGGCTGGCACACGGCGAGGCCCGCTTCCAAGGCGCACTGCTTCACGGCCGACGGCTGCAGCTTCATGCCGCGCCCGGCCGGCCGGTCCGGCTGGGTGAGCACCAGCGGCAGCTCGAAGCCGGCAGAGCGCAGCGCCTCCAGCGCGACGCGCGCGAACTCCGGCGTCCCGGCGAAGACGATGCGCATGGGGCTCAGGCACGCTCCGTGTCGCGCCGGGCTGCCTTAAGCATCTTGCTCTTGATGCGGTTGCGCTTGAGGGGCGACAGGTACTCGACGAACACCTTGCCCAGGAGGTGGTCCATCTCGTGCTGGATGCACACCGACAGCAGACCTTCGGCTTCGATCTCGCGCGACTGCCCGTCCAGGTCGAGCGCCCGCACCCGGACAGCGCGGGCGCGCTCGACGCCGTCGTAGATGCCGGGCACGGAGAGGCAGCCTTCGTCGCCGAGCAAGGTGTCGTCGCTGGCCCACACGATCTCGGGGTTGATCAGCACCATGGGCTGGTCGCGCTCCTGGGACACGTCGATAACGATCACGCGTTCGTGCACGTCCACCTGGGTGGCGGCCAGGCCGATGCCTTCGGCGTCATACATGGTCTCCAGCATGTCGGAAACGAGCTGGCGCACGCGGGGCTCCACGGCCGCGACGGGCCGGGCGACCGTGTGCAGGCGGGGGTCGGGATAGACGAGGATGGGGAGAACGGCCATGGCGGAGAGAGGCAAAGGTGTCGCTATTTTCCGCCACTTTGCCCGCGGCCCGCCGCTGCCCTCCCGCATTTACGTTGCCCCATCAAGGCCTTGGGCGCAGAATCGCGCGCAGAACATGAGCTTGGAAAGCAATCCATGATGGCACGACGGACGGCCGTATCCCTTTTCTCCCTCTGCGGTGCGGCCGCCGGCAGCGTGGCAATGGCCCTGCTGGCTCCCGCGGCTCTCGCCCAGAACTTCCCCATCACCTCCACCCAGCGGGCCACCGCCCAGCAGGTCGCCGAAGCGGGCGTCCCGCTGTCGGAGCTGGCCCCCGACGCCCCCGACAGCTACACCGTCAAGCGCGGCGACACCCTCTGGGCCATTTCGGGTCTGTTCCTGCGCAGCCCCTGGCGCTGGCCCGAACTCTGGGGCATGAACATCCAGCAGGTGCGCAACCCACACCTGATCTACCCCGGCCAGCATCTGGTGCTCGAGAAGGTCGATGGGCGCGCGCGCCTGCGCCTGGCCCAACCGAGCTCCGCCACGCCGCTTGAGACCGTGCGGCTGTCGCCGCGGGCCCGCGTCGAACCACTGGCCAACCTGGCGTTGCCCACGCTGCAGCCGCACCTGCTCGAACCCTTCCTGGCCGAGCCGCTGGTGGTCGATGAGGGCACCCTGGAGCGGGCGCCGCGCATCGTCGCCGCCCCGGACACACGGGTGCTGATCACCAAGGGTGACCGCGCCTACGCGCGCGGACTGCCGCAGACGCCGCTGGTCGAGGGTGCCAGCCGCGCCGCCGACGCCTACCGCGTCTTCCGCAGCGCCACGCCGCTGCGCGACCCGGTGACGCGCGCCATCCTCGGATACGAGGCGCAGTACCTCGGACGCGCCGAGCTGGTGCGCGGCGAAACCCAGGAGACGGTGCGCACCGCCTCCGGCGAGGTACAGACGCTGCCTGTGCCCGCCTCGCTGGAGATCGTGTCCGCCCGCGAGGAAATGCGGATCGGCGACCGCCTGGTGCCCGAGCCGCCCCGCGAACTGGTGAACTACGTCCCGCGGGCTCCGGAGAAGCCTGTCGAAGGCGCCGCCGTGCTGTCGATGTACGGCAACGCCGTGGGCCTGGCGGGCCAGAACCAGATCGTGTCGATCAACAAAGGCCGCGCCGACGGCCTCGAAGCCGGCCACGTGCTCGCCATCCTCAAGGAAGGCCGGCGCATCGTCGATCGGCCCGCCGAGGGCGAGCGCCAGACCATCAAGCTGCCCGACGAGCGCAACGGCCTGCTCATGGTCTTTCGCACCTTCGACAAGGTCTCCTATGCCCTCGTACTGCAGTCCACGGAGGGCGTGAAGGTCGGCGACCGCCTGGTCCAGCCACGCTGATGAGGCTGCGCGGCGCATGACGCCCGGGCCTTTCGACGATGCGCAGCTGGCGCACTGGCTGCGGCTGGTGCTCACGCCGCAGGTCGGCAACACCACCGCGCGCCGCCTCCTGGCGGCCTTCGGGCTGCCGGGGCAGGTGTTCGCCGCATCGGCTTCGGCGCTCGCCCAGCTCGCCACGCCCACCCAGGTGCAGGCCCTCCAGTCGCAGCCGCCCGGACTCGACGCCCTGCTGCGGGCGACGCAGGACTGGCTGCAGGAATCGCCCGAGCGGCGCATCCTCACCCTCGCCGATCGCGACTACCCGGCACCCCTGCTCGAGACCGAAGACCCGCCTCTGATGCTGTGGGCGGTCGGTGCCGGCCTGCGCAGTGGCGCTTCCCTGGTCCCTGTTCAGGCCCTGGCCATCGTCGGCAGCCGCAACCCGACGCCGCAGGGTGCCGGCAATGCACGCCAGTTCGCCCGCAGCTTCGCGCAGTCCGGATGGACGGTGGTCTCGGGCCTGGCTTTGGGGGTGGACGCCGCGGCACACGAAGGCGCCCTGGAAGGAGCCCCGGCGGGCCAGCTCGCCACCATCGCAGTGGTGGGGACCGGCCTCGATCGCGTCTACCCGCGCCAGCACCGCGAGCTCGCCCATCGCATCGCCGCGCACGGCCTGCTCCTGAGTGAGTACCCGCTCGGAACCCCGCCGCTCGCGGAGAACTTTCCGCGGCGCAACCGCCTGATCGCGGCGCTGAGCCGGGGCACGCTGGTGGTCGAGGCAGCGCTGCAGTCCGGCTCGCTCATCACCGCGCGACTTGCGGCCGAACAGGGACGCGAGGTGTTCGCGATCCCCGGCTCGATCCACTCGGCCCAGTCCCGAGGCTGCCATGCGCTGATCCGGCAAGGCGCGAAGCTGGTGGAGACGGCGCAGGACGTGCTCGACGAGTTGCAGCCCACGGTCTCCCAGAGCCCCCGCAGCACGCAGGCGCTCTCGCCCGAGAGCGCCATCGATCCGGCCGACCCGGTGCTGGCAGCCGCCGGCTACGACCCCGTGAGCTTCGACGCCCTGCAGGCCCGCACCGGCCTGCCCACGCCGGCGCTGCAGGCGCGCCTGCTCGACCTCGAACTCGGCGGTCTGCTCGCCCGACTCCCGGGCGGGCTGTTCCAGCGCACCGGTTCGGCCTGACGCGAACGCTGGACCTCGCCAGATCGAGCCGGGTGTTGACGGTGCGCATCGATCGTGCGTTCGAAAACATGGGCGCGAACGGGTTCTGAAACAAAGTCGCGGCGTCGAGCCGCCGGGAAACGAACACCGCAGCGCAGCGGAATCGGACGTTTTCAGCCGAGTTGCATAACCGGGTCGGACTCGGCTTGCGCAGATGCAGATGCAGATGAGGAGGCGGAGGCGACATCGGCCCAATCTGAAGCTGCATGGGCATGTGCATGTGCTTCTTCGGTCGCGGCTGCGGTTGCCGGTACGGTGCCGTTGCGGCCTCCAGGCAACAGCCGCATTGCGCCCTCGAAGGCGCTGAGCTTCTGGGCTATATTGGCTCCATGTTTGACGTGCTGGTGTTTGTCTACGAGAACTACTGGCGCGGTGACGCGTGCCCCGAGTTGCAGCAGCTGGGACGCAAGCTCAGTGCCCACGGTTTCGAGCCGGAGGAAGTCCAGCAGGCACTGGTCTGGCTGGACGGGCTGCACACCGCCGCACGTGCCACCGAGCTCGACGACGCAGCCCGCTCGGCCGGCTCCCCTGATCGCCAGTCCCCGACCAGCCTGCGCGTGTATTGCGTGCCCGAACAGGACCATCTCGGCGCCGAGTGCCTGGGCTTTCTCTTCTTCCTCGAATCGGCCGGCGTGCTACCCGCGTCCCTACGCGAGATCGTCATCGACCGGGCGATGGCAGCGCCGGGCGGACCGGTCTCGCTCGAGGAGCTGAAGATCATCGTCCTCATGACCTACTGGAGTTGCGGCCGCGAGCCGGACGCCCTGGTGCTGGACGAGCTCTGCGACGACGCGCAGGGCCGCGTTGCCCACTGAATCACCAAAGATAGCTCAGCGCTGGTCGTAGCGAGCAGCTGTCGGCCTGCCAGCTGGTAGTCGTCCGCACGTGCCGCTTGCGGCTCGCTGCTCGCCGGGTAAAGCGGGCGCAACACGGCTCGCGCAGGCGGCGAGACGCAGGCCACCAGCCCGCGCCATGGCGCCGTGGGGTCCGGCTCAGCGACGGTGCCGTACCGTCGAGGTTCAGGCGAGCAGGCGCTCCGGATTGGCATCGATCTTCGCGAGCGCGTCGCGCGTTGCACGCACCGTGAGTGCCTCTTCTTCGGCGGGAAGCACCAGCCCGGCCTGGAGGTAGGCGGCCAATCGCCCCGCCTGCACGAGGAAGCTGCGGCCGCTGATCGATGCGAACAGGTGCAACTGCCCGCGCTCGCTGCGCCAGGCGTACTGCACCTGGTGCACATGGCCGTTGTGGTCGAGGCTGAACCAGGTCCCCGGTTGCAGCTCGCGGGCCCAGGCCACCATGGCCGCGTTCGGCTGGGTGCCGCCGTCGGTGATCACCTCGATGCCCGAGGCATCCATGCCGAGTACGAGCTCGATGCTCTCGGCCACCAGCGGCAGATCGACCTCGGCGTCGTCGCCCACGAAGTCCTCCAGGTTGGCCAGCCGCTGCGCGATGGCCTCGATCCGCGCGGCCGGGATGGCGGCCGTCTTGGACTGGAAGGCATCGGCGAGCGTGTCTCCGATGATCTTGATCTGCTGCTCCTGTGCCGCCGCTTCCATGTTCAGCAGGGACATGCCCTGCCGCAACCGCTGCAGCAGCCCCGGCAGGCCCTGGATGACCTGGGCCCGCTCGGCGCGATTGGGTTTGGCGCTGGCGGCCCAGACCAGTTCGGAGGCGGATCGCTTCAGCGCGAGGGTCTCCGCATGCTGCGCACCGTTCTTCATCGCGGCCATGGCCATCACCTCGGCCCAGATCTTGAAGAGGAAGGCACGGATCTCCTCGCGCACGGGCATGTCTTCGAGCATCTTGCGCAGCTCGATGGTGTAGCGCACCGCCATGGTCTCCTTCTGCTCGACCTGCTGCGCCACGGTGACCACCCGCTGCGTCTGCTCGCGCTCCGTCAAATAGCGCGCAAGGAATTTCTGGAACTCTTCGAAGGCGAGCAGGAACACCTTGCGGCCCGTGTCGGGGTATTGCTCGATCAGCTGCACGACACGCCGGATCTCGCCCTCCAGGGCGCTGCCATCGATGCTGCCGGCATCGAAGCCGAGCACGCAGGAGCCCATGCGGTCGATCAGCTGCCGGGCCGGATGCTGGAGGCTGCCGAAGAATTCGGGCTCGGACAGGGCCACGCGCAGCACCGGCATCTGCAGCCGCGCGAACCACACGCGCACCGCAGGGGGAATGCGTTCTTCGGCGAGGATGCTCTGGAACATCAGGGCTACGACCTCGATGACCGCCTTTTCTCCCGAGCTGGCGGCCTGCTGCTTGAGCGCTCCGGTGCGCTCGCGCAGCTCGCGCGCGACCTGCTGCACGACGACGTTGTCGTAGGCCGCAGTGACCGAGTCGTTTCCTCCACCACCATGCTGCTGCACGCAGGTGCGGATGTGGCTCCCCTGCACCGTGAGCGCCTGCGAGAGGGCCGGCGTGGGCGCCATCGTCTGCTCGGCATCGAAGCCCGCGATGCGCTCGGTGAGCATGCGCTTGAGCTGGCCGATCACGCCTTGGGCATGCTGTCGGGCCCGCGCCAGCGGGGAGGCCGCCGACTGCGTGCGTGCGTCGTCTCGCGCGGCCGCCCAGGCGCCGAGGCTGCCGGCAGCCGCCGTGGCGCCCGCGCGCCCCGCTTGTACACCGGCCGCACCGCCGCCCGCCGATGCATCGAGGAGGGTGGGGAACTCGGTCGGTGCATGCGGGTCCGCCGATGCGCCCGCGTGCAGTGGCTGCGCACCCGCGACCAGAGGCAGTTGCAGGCCGGGCGCGAGGAAGGCTGCGGGCGCACCGCCCTCGTGCCCTGGCATCGGCGATGCGGAGGTCGGGAACTGCGCCGCAGGATTCGGAGTCACCGGGACGCGTGGCACTCCCATGCCGCCGGGAACGTGAGGAACACCCGCAACGCTCTCGCCACGTGCGCCCGCACTGCCGCCTTGAACCGCGCCCGCGGGAAGTTGGCCGCCAGAGCCGGGCGCGTACGGGGCCGGCCCATCGGCATAGGTAGGGGCAACCGTTTCGAAGCCCCCGACCAGGCCGCCCGCAGCGGGCACATGCGCTGCCGCACCAACGGTTCCGTAGCCGAAACCGCCGGCCGGAAGGGCGCCTCGACCAGACGATGCGAACGGCGCAGCATGCGCGGCGCCACTGGGATCCAAAGGGGCCGCGCCGCGCGCATCGTGCGCGAGGCCGCCGGTGCCCGAACGCGGTCCGCCCGTCCCCAGCCCGCCCATTCCCGATCCGCTCGGAGTGCCGCCCGCGGTGGACGGCGCGTTGGGGTCGGTCAAGGAAAAATCGACGCCCTCACCGCGGCGAGCCGTTGCAGGTGCGCCGCGCTTGACGCGCCGGGCCACCTCGATATCGGGCACCACGCCCGCATGGATCAGGTCGAAGTTGGCCCGGCGATAGCCCTCCAGGGCCGCCGGCACCACGTACTGCTGGATCACGTCGCTGACCAGCATCCAGCTGTGGCGCGGCAGATCGCTGTCCATCCACTGATCGATCAGCAGCAGCGACAGCGTCTCCGGCCGAAGCACGTCGTCGGGCACGAAATCGTCGCCGCCCTCGAGCTCCTGGATGCGGATCTTGAGGTCGTTGAGCTCCCAGGTGGCCTTGTCGTGGATGGCCATGGCCAGGCGCGAGGCGATGATCTTCTTCTCGACGACGTCGTCACCGATCAGCTCCAGATTCAGGCTGCCCGGGCGCTTCGGTGCCGCCTCGGCGGCGGGCTGCGCCGCCCGCTCCAGGGCACGGCGGGTCTTGTCCAGCCAGCGGGGGCGCTGGCGCTCGAACTGCAGCATGGCGTCGCGGCGGATGTGCGCTTCGCGCGTGCTGGGGCTGCGATCGACCAGCTCCAGCATGCGCGAGGCGATCGATGCCGCCAGCCGCTCGAGCTGCTGCTCGAGTCCGGCGACGAACTGCTCGCGCGCGACGCGGGCGAGCGAAGCGGGCGAGGAGGACGGGCCGGTGGACATCACGGCTGCCTCAGACCGTGGCGCCCGCGTTCGGGTCGTTGGGATCGCCGTCCTTGCGCACCGGCGCCTTCACCAGGTCCTCGCGCTTGACGCCCAGCCACATGGCGATGGCCGCCGCCACGAAGACCGAGGAATAGATGCCGAACAGGATGCCGATGGTCAGTGCGAGGGCGAAGTAATAGAGGGTGGCGCCACCGAACAGCAGCATGGAAAGCACCATGAGCTGGGTGGATCCGTGCGTGATGATGGTTCGGCTGATCGTCGAGGTGATCGCGTGGTCGATGACTTCCTCGGTGGTCATCTTGCGGTACCTGCGGAAGGCCTCGCGGATGCGATCGAAGATCACCACCGACTCGTTCACGGAGTAGCCCAGGACCGCCAGCACCGCGGCCAGCACCGCCAGCGAGAACTCCCACTGGAAGAACGCGAAGAAGCCCAGGATGATGATCACGTCGTGCAGGTTGGCCAGGATCGCGGCGACCGCGAACTTCCACTCGAAGCGGATCGCCAGGTAGATCATGATCCCGACCACGACCATGGCGAGAGCGAGCAGGCCGTCGATGGCCAGCTCCTCGCCCACCGAAGGGCCCACGAACTCGGTGCGCTGCAGCTGGACGTCCGGGTGGGTCGCGCGCAGTGCCTGCAGCACCTGCTCGCTTTGTTGCGCCGAACTCACACCCCGCTGCGCGGGCAAGCGAATCATCACGTCGCGCGCGGTGCCGAAGCTCTGGACCTGCACATCGGAAAAGCCGAGGGCGGCGACGCGCTGGCGGATCGGCTCGATCTCGGCTGCCTGGCTATAGGAGACCTGCATCACGGTGCCGCCGGTGAATTCCACCGACAGGTGCAGGCCGCGCGTGACCAGGAAGAACACCGCCGCGGCGAAGGTCAGGAACGAGATGATGTTGAAGATCAGCGCATGCCGCATGAACGGGATGTCGCGACGGATCCTGAAGAACTCCACTTGATTGCTTCCTTATCGCCCGGTCGAACGGGTTATAGCGCCGTCGGGTTCCGGACGCCAGACCGTGCCGATCGCCACGGACTTGAGTTTCTTCTTGCGGCCATACCAGAGGTTGACGAGTCCGCGCGAGAAGAACACCGCCGAGAACATCGAAGTGAGGATGCCGATGGTGTGCACCACCGCGAACCCCCGCACCGGACCGGAACCGAAGGCCAGCAAGGCGACGCCGGCGATCAGGGTCGTGACGTTGGAGTCGAGGATGGTCGCCCAGGCCCGGTCGTAGCCGGCGTTGATCGCCGCCTGCGGCGCGACGCCGTTGCGCAGCTCCTCGCGTATGCGCTCGTTGATCAGGACGTTGGAGTCGATCGCCATGCCCAGCGCCAGCGCCATGGCCGCCATGCCGGGCAGGGTGAGGGTAGCCTGCAGCATCGAGAGCACCGCCACCAGCAGCAGCACGTTGACCGCCAGCGCCAGCCCCGAAAAGAGGCCGAACAGCGCGTAGTAGGCGACCATGAAGACCACCACCGCGAGGAAGCCCCAGGCGACGCTGTTGAAACCCTTGGCGATGTTCTCGGCGCCGAGGGTCGGCCCGATGGTGAGCTCCTCGATGATCTCCATCGGCGCTGCCAGCGAACCGGCGCGCAGCAGCAGCGCGAGGTCGCTCGCCTCATCGACCGTCATGGCGCCGGAAATCTGGAACCGGTTGCCCAGCTCGCCCTGGATCACGGGCGCCGTCAGCACCTCGCCGCGCCCGCGCTCGAACAGCAGGATCGCCATGCGCCGCTTGAGGTTTTCGCGGCTCACGTCGCGCATGATCCGACCGCCCTTCGCATCGACCGTGAGATCGACCTTGGGCTGCTGCGTCTGCGAATCGAAGCCCGGCTGGGCGTCGGTGAGGCTCTCGCCGGTCAGGATCACCTGCCGCTTCACGATGACCGGCCGGCCCTCGCGGTCCAGAAAGCGCTCGGAGCCGAAGGGTACCGGCCCGCTGCCCAGTTCGGCTGCGCGGGCCTCGGCGCTTTCATCGACCAGGCGCATTTCCAGCGTGGCCGTGCGGCCCAGGATGTCCTTGGCCTTGGCAGTGTCCTGCACGCCGGGCAGTTGCACGACGATCCGGTCCAGCCCCTGCTGCTGGATCACCGGTTCGGCGACGCCGAGTTCGTTGATCCGGTTGTGCAGCGTGGTGATGTTCTGCTTGAGCGCCTGCTCCTGCACCCGGCGGGCCGCCTCCGCCGTGAGGCTGGCGACCAGCCGCGCGTCGGCGCCGTCGCCGCGCTGCACGAGCTGGAAATCGGCAAACTGGTCGGACACCAGGTTACGCACCCGCTCCGCGGCCTGCGGATCGCGCACCAGCACCTCCACGGACTGGCCTGCGCGGTTGATGCCGCCGTGCCGGATGTTGGCTTCGCGCAAGCGGCTGCGCAGGTCGCCCGCGAAGGCCTCGGCCTTCTGCGACAGCGCCGCCTGCATGTCCACCTGCAGCATGAAGTGCACGCCGCCGCGCAGGTCGAGCCCCAGGTACATGGGCCGCGCGTTGAGTGCCGTGAGCCACTGCGGCGAGGCGGAGACGAGGTTCAGGGCGACGATGTAGCCGGGGTCGGCCGGATCGGGCACCAGCGCGCGCTGGAGCAGGTCGCGCACCTTCAGCTGCTCCTCGGGCGTGGCGACCCGCACACGCAGCGAGCTGCCCTCCAGGGCAATCGATTCGGGCTCCACCTTGGCCTGCGCCAGGGCCTGCTCGACCCGCGCCAGGGTGGCGGTATCCACCCGGGTGGTGGGTTTGCCTGCCGACACCTGTACGGCGGGCGCCTCACCGAAGAAATTGGGCAACGCATAGATGATGCCCACCAGAAGCGCGACCACCAGGATCGCGTACTTCCACACCGGGTAGCGGTTCATGACTTCCTTACTTGATCGTGCCCTTCGGCAGCACCTGCACCACGGCACTGCGCTGCACCTGGATCTCGACACCATTGGCGATCTCGACGCCGATGTAGGTGTCGCCGAGGCGAGAGATGCGGCCCAGGATGCCGCCGGCGGTGGCGACCTCGTCGCCCCGGGCCAGGGCTTCGATCATGGCCTTGTGCTCCTTCTGCCGCTTCATCTGGGGACGGATCATGATGAAGTAAAGCACCACGAACATCAGGACCAGCGGCAGCATGCTCATGAGCGAGGACTGCACGTCGCCTCCGGCGGCGGCGGCCGGAGCGGTCTGGGCGATGGCGGAGGAAATGAACACGACGTAGGCTCCTGGAGAATGGTTGCGGCTCGTCTCTCGCCACCGCCCGGGCAGGCGCGCACGCACCGGGGCGGCGGCGAAAGTGGGGGATTGTATGTCCGGGCCATGACGGGCCCGACGCGGGGGGTTGGCGTGGCGGAGGCTGGGGGGCGGCGCCTTCGCCGCCCCGGCGCTCAGGCAGCCAGACGGGTGGCGTCTTCGTGCCCGCGCCACTGCGCCATCAGCGCCTGCCAGCGCGAGCGCGCCGGCGCCAGGTGGCGTTCCTTGACGTGGCCGAAGCCGCGAATCTGCTCGGGAATGCGGGCGATTTCCACGGCCAGGGCGTGGTTGCCGGCATGGAGTCCGGCCAGCACCTCCTCGATGGAGCGGCGGTATTCCTGGATCAGCGCGCGCTCGGTGCGGCGCTCCTCGGTGCGCCCGAACGGGTCGAGCGCCGTGCCGCGCAGGCGCTTCAGGCGCGCCAGCATCCGGAAGCCGAGCAGCATGGCCGGACCGTAGCGCCGCTTTTGCAGATGGCCCTTGTCGTCGCGCCGCGCGAGCAGCGGCGGGGCCAGGTGGAAGTGGACCTTGTAGTCGCCCTCGAACTGGGCCGCGATGCGTTCCTGGAAGCCGGTCTGGGTGTGCAGGCGCGCGACTTCGTACTCGTCCTTGTAGGCCATCAGCTTGAACAGGTAACGGGCGACCGCCTCGGTAAGCGCGGTCTTGCCGAGCGGCTGCTCGGCGGCGCGCACCTGCTCGACGAAGCTGCGATAGCTGCCCGCGTAGGCGGCGTCCTGGTAGGCGGTGAGGAAGTCCACCCGCCGCGCCACCATCGCCTCCAGCGACTCGGGCCGGTGCAACTGCACGACCTGCGCCGGACGCGCCAGGCGCTCCACGGCAGGCCAGTCATGCGCGGCGTGGCGGCCCCACGCGAACGCCGTCTTGTTGGCCTCGACCGCGACTCCGTTCAGCTCGATGGCGCGCATCATCGCCTCCAGCCCCACCGGAACCCAGCCGCGCTGCCAGGCGAAGCCCAGCATCATCGGATTGACGAAGATGCTGTCGCCCATGAGGCGGCTGGCGACTTCGTCGGCGTTGAAGCCGCCGAGGCGCTCGGGCCCGACCGCCCGCAGGATCTCGCTGGCGCAGGCTTCGCTCGGATTGCTCCATTCGGTGTTGCGCACGAAGGCGGCCGTCGGCGTGCTGTGGGCGTTCAGGGCCACGTGCGTGCGGCCCTCCCGCATGCGCAGCACGGTTTCCTTGCCGGCGGTGACGATGGGATCGCAGCCGATGATCAGGTCGGCGCCGGCCATGCCGACACGGGTGGTGCGGATGTCGTCCAGGCGCTGGCCGATCAGGACATGGCTCCAGGTGGCGCCGCCTTTTTGCGCCAGCCCTGCCGCGTCCTGGGTGACCACGCCCTTTCCCTCGAGATGGGCCGCCATTCCGAGCAGCTGGCCGATGGTGATCACGCCGGTGCCGCCCACGCCTGCCACTACGATGCCCCAGGGCTGGTCGAGCCGTGGCAGTTGCGGCAGCGGCAGCTCGCCCAGCGATTCGGGCGCGGGCGATTGGCTGCGCGCCTTCTTCTTCAGCTGGCCGCCTTCGACCGTGACGAAGCTCGGGCAGAAGCCCTTGAGGCAGCTGGTGTCCTTGTTGCAGGTGCTCTGGTTGATGGTGCGCTTGCGGCCGTACGGCGTCTCCAGCGGCTCCACGGAGAGGCAGTTGGACTGCACGCCGCAGTCGCCACAGCCTTCGCACACCAGGTCGTTGATGACGACGCGCACGGCCGGATCGACCATGGTGCCGCGCTTGCGGCGGCGGCGCTTTTCCGTGGCGCAGGTCTGGTCGTACACGATGGCCGTGGTGCCGCGCTGCTCGCGCATCTCGCGCTGGATGCGGTCGAGCTCGTCGCGGTGCACCACCGGCACTGCGGCGGGCAGGCTCGCCGAGCCGTATTTCTCGGGCTGGTCGGTGACGATGACCAGCTTCGCGACGCCCTCGGCCAGCAGGCTCTGCACGATCTGCAGCACCGAATGGCCCTCTGGGCGCTCGCCCACCTGCTGGCCGCCCGTCATGGCCACGGCGTCGTTGTAGAGGATCTTGTAGGTGATGTTCACGCCCGCGGCGATCGCTTGCCGGATCGCCAGCAGGCCGCTGTGGAAGTAGGTGCCGTCGCCCAGGTTGGCGAACACGTGCTTCTCGTGCGTGAACGGCTGCTGGCCCACCCAGGGCACGCCCTCGCCGCCCATCTGGCTGAAGCCGGTGGTGCTGCGGTCCATCCAGGTGGCCATGAAGTGGCAGCCGATGCCGGCCATGGCACGCGAGCCCTCGGGGACGACGGTGGAGGTGTTGTGCGGACAACCCGAGCAGAACCACGGGGCCCGGTCGGCCGTGGCGGCCAAGGTCGCCATCGAGCGCTCCTTGGCCTCCAGCACCGCGAGCTGCGCATCCAGGCGCGCCGCGGTGTCGCTGTCGATGCCGAGCCGCTTGAGCCGCCGCGCGATGGCGCGGGCGATGAGGGCCGGAGACAGGTCGGCGTTGGCGCGCAGCAGGGTACGCCCGCTCGGATTGGGCATCGACCATTCACCGCCGGAGTAGTCGCCCTCGACCTCGTCGAACTTGCCCAGGATGTGCGGGCGCACGTCGGCGCGCCAGTTGTACAGCTCCTCCTTGAGCTGGTATTCGATGACCTGCCGCTTTTCCTCCACCACCAGGATCTCGCGCAGCCCGGTGGCGAACTGGCGCGTGATCTGCGCCTCCAGGGGCCAGACCACCGCCACCTTGTGCAGCCGGATGCCGAGGCGGCGGCAGCTGGCGTCGTCCAGCCCCAGGTCGGCCAACGCCTGGCGGGTGTCGTTATAGGCCTTGCCGCTCGCGATGATGCCGAAGCGATCGTTCGGACCTTCGATAACGTTGTGGTTCAGGCGGTTCGCGCGGATATAGGCGAGTGCGGCGTACCACTTGGTGTCGAAGAGGCGCGCCTCCTGCTCGAGCGCGTGGTCGGGCCAGCGGATATGGACGCCGCCGGGCGGCATCTCGAAGTCCGTGGGCAGCTGGATCTGCACGCGGCCCGGATCGATCAGGGCCGTCGCACTGGACTCGACGATCTCCTGGATGGTCTTCATGCCGGTCCACACGCCGGCATAGCGGCTCATGGCGAAGGCGTGCAGGCCCAGGTCGAGGATCTCCTGCACGTTGGTGGGGAAGAACACCGGCAGGCCGCAGGCCTTGAAGATGTGGTCGCTCTGGTGGGCGGCGGTGGAGCTCTTGGCGACGTGGTCGTCCCCGGCCACCGCAATGACGCCGCCCCAGGGGGTGGTGCCGGCCATGTTGGCGTGCTTGAACACGTCGGCGCAGCGATCGACGCCGGGGCCTTTGCCGTACCAGATGCCGAACACGCCGTCGTAGCGGTTGGCGCCGGCGGGCGCGAACCCGAGCTGCTGGGTGCCCCAGAGTGCCGTGGCGGCGAGTTCTTCGTTGACGCCGGGCTGGAACACGACCTGGTTGGCTTCCAGGTACTTGCGCGCTTTCCACAGGGCCTGGTCGTAGCCGCCGAGGGGCGAGCCGCGGTAGCCGCTGATGAAGCCCGCGGTGTTGCGGCCTGCCAGGGCATCGCGCGCACGCTGCAGCATGGGCAGCTTGACCAGCGCCTGCACGCCGCTCATGAAGGCCTGGCCCTGTTCCAGGGCGTATTTGTCGTCCAGCGAGACCGTTTCCAGGGCCTTGCGGATGTGTTCCGGCAGCGGTGCGTTCATGCGGGGCTCGTCTCCAATGGTGGTTCCGCCGCAGTGTAGAACCGGCAACGAGATATTTCTTTGCTTTCTTTGCGTCCTACACCCTACGATACGAAAGCTTCTTGCTGAACTTCGCCAAAAATGGAAACACTCGATAAGTTCGACCTGCTCATCCTCGGTGAGCTGCAGGCCGATGGCCGCCTGAGCAACACGGAGCTGGCCCAGCGGGTGGGGCTGTCGGCGGCGCCCTGCTGGCGGCGCGTGCGCGCACTCGAGGAGGCCGGCTTCATCAAGGGCTACCACGCCGAAATCGACCGGCACAGGATCGGACTGGGCGTGCTGGCCTTCGTGCGCCTGGATGCCGAGCGCAACACGGGGGAGGGCACGCGCCGCATGGAGGACGCCATCCGCGGCATCCCCGAGATCGTCTCGTGCCACTACATCAGCGGCGCCGGAACCTTCGAGCTGCAGGTGGTCTCGCGCGACCTCGCGACCTTTTCACAGTTCGCCCGCGAGGTGCTGATCAACCTGCCCAACGTGAAAGACCTCCACACCAGCTTCTCGCTGGGTGAGGTGAAGGCCAGCAGCGCCTGGCCGCTGGGGCATCTCGGGCTGGCTGCGAAGGCTGCTCAGTAGCTGCTCGAGACTGCGTCGCGCCGTCCGCCGCGATCAGCAGGCGGGGCACACCAGCGACGCAGCAGGCGGCGACGTGGCAAGCGGGCGGCGCGGGGCAGCAGGCGGCTCAGCGCGCAGCGGCCTGCGGCAACGAGGCGCGCGGCCACAGCACCCACAGGCGCAATGGCTGCTTCAGGCGGCCGGCGAGTTCGCCGGCCTCGTCGCCCCAGCCGACGAACCAGTCGGCTCGTACGGCTCCGACGATCGCGCTGCCGGTGTCCTGCGCCAGGACGAGCCGGGCCAGCCGCGCCTGCGGGCCGGGAGTGGCCAGCCAGACCGGCGTTCCGTAGGGGATGCTCGCCTTGTCCACGGCGATCGAGCGTCCGGGCGTCAGGGGCACCCCCTGCGCGCCCCGAGGGCCGAGTGCGGCGTCGAGCGGCGCCAGCGGTTCGACCCGGAAGAACACGGTGCGCGGGTTGCTCCAGAGCATCTCCTGCACCCGCTGCGGATTGGCGCGTACCCAGGCCTTGATGCCGGGCCAGGAGGCGTCGCGCACCGCGCCCTGCTGCAGCAGCCAGCCGCCCACGCTGCGATAGGGGTGGTCGTTGGTGGCGGCATACGCCAGCCGCACCAGCGTCTGGCTGCCGTCGGGCTCCGTGATGCGGATGCGTCCGGAACCCTGGATCTGCAGCATCAGTGCATCGACCGGGTCGCTGATCCAGGCGAGCTCGCGCCCGCGAAGCTGCGCGCGGGCTTCGGGCAGGGTGTCGATCTCCTGGCGGCTGAACCACGGTTTGCGCTGGCCCAGCCCTGCCGGCACGCCGTACAGCGGCACGGCATGGGAGGCACTGGGCTGGCGCCGCCCCTCCAGCACCGGCTCGTAGTAGGCCGTGAGCAGGCCTTCGCTGGCGCCCTCGAGCGTCTCGACGCGATAGGGCTGCAGCGCCGACACCAGCCACGCGCGCTGGTCTTGGGGCGACGCGATCGACAGCTGGCGCACCTGCGGACATAGCGCAGCCAGCGGCACGGGCGGCCGCTCGCAACTCTTGAGCCAGGCGTTCCACGCCTCGTGCAGGCTGTCTTCTCCGAAGCCGGGCAGCTCCTGCCAATCCACGGGTACCCAGCGCGACTTGGCGGTGGTGAGCGCCGGCGGCAGGACGGCGTCGGGTGGCACCGGAGCCGGCGCGGCGGCCGGGGGCGGGCTCGCCGGCCCCGGTGCGCCCTCCGGCGGGAGGACCACACTGGCGCAGCCGGCGAGCAACCCTAGAATGGCCCCGGCGGCCCATTGCCCCACACGTCTTCCCATGCTCCTGTTGCTCCTCGAAGCCATGCTCGCACTCGCGGTGCTGGTGTTCATCGTCTGGTGGACCATGTTTTCGGGCCGCCCGAAGGGCGAGCTGCCGCCGCCGGCCGACCCGATAGCGCCGCCGGATCGCTCCGAGCCGCGTGAAAGGCGCGCCGACCCACCCGACCGGCGCGCGTGAGTTGCTGGGGCGCTGCGCTCAGGCATCGCGCAGCAGGTTGGCCAGTTCCACGGCGGACTTGACCTCCATCTTGTCGAACACCCGCGCCCGGTGCACTTCCACCGTGCGCACCGAGATCTCGAGCTCGTCGGCGATCAGTTTGTTCGGCAGCCCCCGCGCGACCAGCCGCATCACGTCCCGCTCGCGCTGGGTGAGCTCCTCCATGCGTTGCTGCAGCTGACGGCGCCCCGCACGCTGCGCCAGCACGGCCGCCGAGGCGGCGATGGCCTGCTCGACACGATCGACCAGCGCGTTGTCCGAGAAAGGCTTTTCGCAGAAGTCGAAGGCACCGCGCTTGACCATGCCGACGGCGGTCGGCACGTCGGCATGTCCGGTCAGGAAGATCACCGGACACACCTGCGCCAGACCGCGCTCGCACAGCAGGTCGAACAGGGCCAGCCCGCTCGTGCCCGGCATGCGCACGTCCAGCAGCAGGCAGCAGGGCTGGCGCACCTCCCAGCCGCGTTCGAGCATGGCGACGAACTGGTCGGCACTGGCAAAGCCCTCGCTGAACAGGCGGCGCGAGCGCAGCAGCCAGGCCAGCGCCTCGCGCACGCTGGCGTCGTCATCGACGATGTAGACAAGGGCATCCTGAACGGGCTGCATGGGGATCAGGCGGAAACCGGGTGCGGGGCAGCAGCGGGAGCGCCCGCGGTCTGCGCCACCGGCAGCGTGAAGCGGAAGATCGTACCCTGCGGCACGTGGGGCTCGAACACGAGCGCGCCGCCGTGCTGCTCGATGACCGTGCGGCACAGGGACAGCCCCAAGCCCATGCCTTCGGCCTTGGTCGTGAAGAAGGGCGTGAACAGCTGCTGGCGCACCTCGGGCGAGATGCCGGGGCCGACGTCGATCACCGAGAACTCGACCCAGGATTTGCCGCCGGGCTCCGCGGGCCGGACGCGCCGCGCCTGCAGCGTGAGCGAAGGCCGCTGCACATGCCCTGCGTCCATCGCCTGCATCGCGTTGCGCGCGAGATTCAGCAGCACCTGTTCGACCATGGTGCGGTCGCACTCCACCTGTCCCAGCCCCGAGGGCAGCCGCGTGACCACCGTCACCCCGAGCTTGCGCGCCTGCAGGTTCACCAGCGGCATGACGGCGTCCACCAGCGCCTGCGGCGCCACCGGTTCGCGCGCCTGCTCGCGCCGCCGCACGAAATCGTGGACGCTGCGGATCACCTTGCCGGCACGCTCGGCCTGCTGTGCGATCCGCTGCAGCGCCAGCTCGATGCCGTCTACCGCCCCGCCCTGCAGCAGGTTGAGCGACCCCGTGGCATAGCTCGCGATCGCGGCCAGCGGCTGGTTCAACTCGTGGCTCAGGAGCGAGGCCATCTCCCCCACCGTCGCCAGGCGCGCCGTGGCCTGCAGCCGCTCCTGGCTGGCGCGCGACAGCTCCTCGACGCGCCGCTGCTCGCTCACGTCCAGGAATGCGCTCATCCAGCCGGTCTGCACGCCCTGCGCATTGATCAGCGGCGCCTCGATGATCAGCACCGAGATGCGCGAGCCGTCCTTGCGCATGAAGACCGATTCGAAGCCTTCGCGCGGTGGCGCGTGCTGGCCGGCGAGGCGGATCTCCTGGCGCTTCTGGTACTCGCCGGCCAGTTCGGGCGGCCAGTAGGGCGCCGGCACGGAGCGGCCCATCAGCTCCTCGGCGCTGAACCCCACCATCTCGCAGAAGGCCGGGTTGACGTACGTGATGCGCCCCTGCAGGTCGCGCGCGCGCAAGCCGGTGACCAGCGAGTCCTCCATCGCCTTGCGGAAAGCCAGCGCCTCGGCCAGGTCCTGCTCCACCTGGACGCGGCGCCGCACGTCCTTGACCAGCAGCGACAGCACCACCACGAGGGTGATCGACATCGCCGTCACCAAGGCGGTGAGCACGTTGGGGAACAGGTCGGGCGCGACGCGCCAGCTGTCCAGGCGCAGCAGGATGGTGTTGCCGGGCAGGTCGAGCAGCTGCTGCGAGGTGAAGGTGCGGCTGCCCCGCTGGGCCAGGCCGGCGAGCGCCAGCCGGGTGCCATCGACCTCGTTGAACGAGGCCTGCTGGCTGCGCGCCAGCTGCGGGCCCACCAGCCGGGCCAGCACCTCCGACAGCGAATAGGTCGCCACTACGTAGCCGGTGATCTCGCCGCCCTGCATCTGCGGCAGGCACAGCTCCATGACCTCCAGGCCGAGGCCGTCCGTCTGCGGGACGAAGTAGCTGGTGGAATAGGCCGGCCCGCCCACCCGCCGACCGTGGGCGCAGGCCAGGAGCACGTCGGGCTGGGCCTGCGAGCGCCCGAAGCGCTCGAACAGCGGCGCGAGATAGGGCGTCTCGGCCACGGCCAGCGTGCGCAGCTGGGCGTCGCGCCACTCGATGCGCAGCCACTCGTGCTGCTCGCGCAGCAGCTGGGAGGCGCCGGCGTGCCATTCCTGCGGATCGCTGCTCGTGGCCTGCAGCGCCTGCAGGCTCTGGGCGTTGCGCGCGAGCCCCGACCGGATGTCGGCCGCGGCCGCGGCAGCGTCACGGTCGAGGTTGAACTGCACCTGCGTCGCCTCGTAGCGTCCGGCCAGCCACACGAGCGTCCCGAGCACCAGAGCCACCAATGCGACCAGCAGCGCCCACAGCGCCCAGCGCGCGCCGAGCGAGCGGCGCAGCGGCGCGCTGGAGGGCAGCACCCGCAGCAACGGCGGCGCCAGCGCGCTCACCGTGGCGGCCTCGCCGCGCGCGTGGCGACATGTCGTACCGGGTCGATGCGCCGGACCGTCGTCGTCATGTCAGCACGCGGTGTTCCAGGGCAGGCAACTGCTGGCGCAGCCGCGCCTGCCGGACCTCGTCCAGCGTGGCGAGCTGCACGCCGGCGCCAGGCGTGTCCTGGCAGGCCTGCACCCCGCCCCACGGGTCCACGATCATCGAGTGGCCCCAGGTGCGCCGGCCGTTCTCGTGCTGCCCGCCCTGGGCCGGCGCCAGCACCCACGCCAGGTTCTCGATGGCACGGGCCCGCAGCAGGACCTCCCAGTGGGCCTCGCCGGTGGTGTGGGTGAAGGCGCTCGGCACCAGCAGCACCTCGGCCCCCGCGGCCCCGAGGCGGCGGTACAACTCGGGAAAGCGCAGGTCGTAGCACACCGACAGACCGATGCGCCAGCGCCGGCCGCTGCGAGCAGCCAGCTCGAACACCACCGGCTCGGCGCCCGGCTCGATGACGCGTGACTCGTCGTACGCTTCGCCGCGCCCGCTGTCGAAGCAAAACAGGTGGATCTTGTCGTAGCGGGCCACGCACTCACCGGCTGGCGAATACACCAGGGTGCTGTTGCGCACGTGCGTCTCGCGCGCGGCGCGCAGCGGCAGCGTGCCGCCGGCCAGCCACACGCCCGCGCTGCGGGCGGTGTCGGCGAGGAAGGCCTGCACCGGCCCGTCCCCGGGCGCTTCACGCACCTGCAGCTTGTCCTCGTCGCGTCGGCCCATGAGGCAGAAGTATTCCGGCAGCACGACGAGCTCGGCGCCCTGGCGCGCGGCCTGCTCGATCAGCGCACGGGCGGTGGCGAGGTTGGCATGCAGGTCGGTGGACGACACCATCTGCACGACGGCGGCTTGGAGCGGCATGGCTGGGTTCCTCGCGTGGCGAAAGTTTCGAAGCCGTCAGTTTGCACCGTGCGCGAGGGCATCGGGGCCCGCGGCCGCGGCGCCCGACTCGGTTCGGCTGCCCTCCGGGCGGCGCGGGACGCGACTCACGCGCGGCTCGGCCCAGGTGCCGTCGATGTGCAGCTCCTGGGTCGCCGCGCGCATGAGCGGCTCGCGCAGGAACATCTGCGCGAGGAAGGTGCCCAGGCCGATGGCCGGGTGGATCACCGTGGCCACCAGCGATGCGGTGCCGGCGTTGATCTCGGGCACGACCACCACCTTGAGGTCCTGCGTCTCGCGTGCAAGGTCGGCCCGGCCCTCCATCAGCACCGCGGCGTTGAGGCCCTTCATCTGCAGGTTGTTGGTGCCGGCGACGCCCTGCTCGATATCGAGGTGGCCCCGCACGAAATCGAAGGCGAAGCCTTCGCTGAAGATGTCGCGGAAGTCCAGCGTGAGGCGCCGCGGCAGCGACTGCAGGCTCAGCACGCTCAGCAGCTTGGCCAGCCCCGGGTCGGCCTTGAGGAACTGCCCCGATTCCACGTTCACCGCGACGTTGCCGCTCATGCTCGGGTAGTCCAGCGCAAGCGGCGAGCCGAGCCACGCTACCTGGCCTTCGAGCTTGCCGCGGCCGCGCCGCACCACGCCGGGCATGCCGAGCCGCTCGAGCAGGCCACCCGAATCGGCGATCTCGAGCCGGAAATTCATCACCGTGCGCCGGCGTTCCGGCGTGCCCGGCCGCAGCGCCGGGCCTGCGCCCACGGCAGCCCAGTTGCCGCTGGCGGTGAACTGCGCCTGCGGCATCGCCAGGCTGAGCTTGTTGAGCCGCCATTCGGGCATGGCGCCGCCGCGGTTGACGGCCTCGATCTCCAGGCGGCCGAGCCGGCGTCCGCGCAGCTCGAAATCCTCCACCACCACGTCCAGTGCCGGAACGCTTGCCGGCTGCTCGTCCAGCAGCGACTCCACTTCGCCGGCGGTCGAGCCGGCCAGCGACAGCCGCGCCAGGCGTGCCACCACGCGGCCGGCCTGGCCGGGCGCAGGCTGCCGGTACTCCACGTAGCCGTTGAGCTCGTCGGCGTCCACGTTGGCGCGCCAAACGGTCGCCACGCGCGAGCCTCCCACCACCACGTTGTGCAGGGTGCGTCCTTGCGCCGTGAGCGCACGCGCGCGCACCGCCAGCGTGGTCGGCAGGTAGTCGCTGGTGGCGGCGGTCGCTGTGGCGGCGCCCGTGGCGCCGGGCGCGGTTGGCGCCACCAGGCGCTCGAAGACCTCCTGCCAGGCATCGACGCTCACGGTGCCGAGCTGGACGTTCGCCATCACGCCGCTCGGCGGCAGCGGCGCCGACTCACCTCCGGCAAGCCCGACACCGATGGCGCCGCGCACCACCCGCGGCACGGCGCGCGACACGTCCCGCACGAAGCGCGCTGCCACGGCCGTGCCGAGCTCCAGCACGAGCTGGTCGGAGGGCCGCGCGGCATCGGGGAGGGCGGCGAGTTCGAAGCGCAGCGGAAGACTCGATTCGGCCGGCTTGCCCAGCGGCTCCGGCAAGTCCAGCGCCATGCCCTGCAGCGTGCTGGTGACGGCCACGTCCACCCCCGACGCACGCAGCCCGAGGGTGGCGCTGTAGCCGGTCGCGCCGCTCGCGGCACGTGCGAGCGGCGCCAGCGCCCCCGGCTCGCTCGCCTGGCGCAGGCCCTCGGCCGTGGCCACGCCCTGGATGCGCAGCACCGTGTGCGGCTCGCTCGACGCGGGGGGTGGCTGGCGCGTTCCGCCCTCGATGCGCAAATCGCCGCCCAGGGCCTGCGCCTGCACTGCCGACAGCGTGAAGCCGCTCTCGGTAAAGGCGACGGTTCCGCGCACGCGCGAGAGCGCCGGGACATCGGGCCGCACCCGCAGCTCATTGCCCGCGAGTGCCACGCTGCCCTGCACCCGCGCCGCCGCCAGGTTGGCCAGTGGCAGCGCCAGCCGCAGGCGCAGGTCCGACGGACCACCGGCCGTCATCGTGGACAGGGGCTGCCCGAGGGCATGGGCCACCGGCAAGGCGTTGAAGACGGCCAGCGCCTCCGGCAGCGCACCGCGCACCTGCCCGTTGACGAGGACCGTCGGCGCCTCCAGGTCGGCGATGGAGGCGTCGGCCTGCACCTGCAGCGCCGTGCCGGCGAACCGCCCCTGGGCATTGCGCACCTGCATGCCCGCACCCTCGAACACCAGCTCGCCCGACAACTGCGTCAGCTGCGGCCAGGTGCCGGCGGCCGGCGCCGCCAAAGCCTTGGGTGCGAAGTCGTAGCTGGCATCGCGCACGCGTGCGGAAACGCGGAACTCGCCGCTGCGCCGGTCGGCGAACGGAAAATCGCGCAGGTCGCCGCGCACGCGGATGCGGCCCTCGCTCGCCTTGCCGGACAGCACCGACTGGCGCACGTAGTCCTGCACGTCCTGTCCCACTGCCATGGGCAGGTAGCGCCACACCCGGGTGCCCTCGGCACGCGGCAGGTTCAGGCGCAGGTCCAGCACGCCGGGGAAGCGCCCGCGCGCTCCCTCACCGGTGCGCCAGCTGGCCTGGCCCTCGGCGTGCAGGTCGGCATTGCGAAGCTCCAGGCCCCGCGCCTCGAGCATGATCCGGCCGTCCGCGTGCTGCTGCCACTGCAGATCGGCCGCGAGCCGCTCCACCGGCACCGTCGGTTGTGCGATGAGGCCCGGCAGTTCGAGCGCGCCGTTGCGCACCTGCAGCCGGGCCGTGCCGCCGTCTTCGCTCACCGCGAATTCCACGCTTGCACCGCGCACCCCCGGCAGGCCTGCGCCCGCGGCGACCCCGAGGCCGACGACCCGGCCCCGCACCTGGTAGGCGCGGGGTTGCGCCAGCGGTCCGCTCCAGCGGGCCTGCACCGCTTCGACCAGCCCGGCCGGCGCCTGCCGCAGCAGCGAGCGCAGCTGCTCGTGTTCCAGGGGCAGGTGGCCGGCGATGCGCGCCAGCGCGTCCAGGTCCAGGCGGTCGGCCTGCAGGCTGCCCCGGCCGCCCTGCGTCGGGCTCCAGGACAGGGCCACGTTGCCACCGGGCCACGGCCGGCCGTCGGCGGTCTCGAACTGCAGGCTGTGCGTTTCCAGCTCGACCCCTCCATCGGGCAGGTGCCGCCCGGTGAGGCGTCCGGAAAGGCTTTGCAGCGCCAGCGGCGCACGCGTGGCAGCGAGCTGCGCCTGCGCATCGCGCAGCGCGAGATCGGCCACGGCGCCGACGGCCCGCCCCTGCTCGACGTCGATCCAGGCCCGCAGCGCCCCGCGCCCGCCCTGCACCACCGCGCCGCCCACGCCGTAGGGGCGCAGGTGCGCCAGGTCCACCGAGGCGAACTCGGCGTGCAGCTGCCCGCTCCAGTCCTGCCAGCGTCCGGCATGTGTGGACAGCAGCGGCTGGCGGAACACGCCGCGCAAGGTGAAGCGCTCGCCCCACCCGGGCGGCGGCGTGGCGTCCAGGCGCAGCGCGTGGCGCCGCACGCTGTTGCGGCTGACGAACTGCAGGTCGGTCAGCTCCAGCGGCTGCGCGCCGGCCTGCTCGTCGATCCAGCGCAGCGTGCCGCCCCGCACCAGGACTTCCTTTTGCCGGAAGAACCAGTCGGCCGCCGAGGCGTCGTCGCCACCGGAGGAGACGTCCATCCCTGCGACAAACACCCGGCCGTCGGCCGCGCGGCGCACCTCGACCCGCGGGTTCTCGACCACCAGTTGCTCCAGGCCGAACTTCCAGAGCGAGCGCGGCGATACGGCGACCAGCACGCGCGGCAGCGTGAGCGCCGCTCGGTCCTGCGCGTCGTGCACCACCACGTCGCGCAGCTCGAAGGTGGGCACCAGCCCCTCGCTGCGCGCGGCCACCGCGCCGATGCGCACGGGAGCCCCCAGCGCCCGCGTGGCCTGCGCTTCCAGCTGCGGTCGCAGCTCGCCGACACGCGGCACAATCCAGCCATGCAGCGCGCCCCAGCCGAGCGCGAGCACCAGCCAGAAGGCCACCAGAAGCCACCACAACGCGCTGGCAACGGCAGTGAAAACGCGCAGCGCGCGCGAAGGCAGCAGCGAATCGTCCATGGAAACACGAAAGTGGCGGGAATTATGAAGGCCGGTCCCGAAGACGCCCGTGCGGGCTCGGCAGAGGGTGCCGCGGACGAGGGCCTTTGCGCCGGCGCCCGCGTGCTACACGGCCACACGGCAAGCGCGCCTGACGGAGAGGGCGAGCCGCCGCTCTCCGCGCACTCGCGATTCGTGCAGCGGCTGCGCAGGCGCTACGCGGGCGAGCTCGCGCTGCTGCCCGAAGGCATGCCCACACGGCAGGTGCTCGCCGACTGCCTGGAGCGCCTGCTCGGGCGGGGCGATCCCCTGGCGACTGCACTACGCATCCTGCGCCAGCTCACCTTGGAGCGGCTGGTGCGGCTCGACTGCGACGAGCAGGCACCGCTGCAGGACGTCACCCTGGCCATGACAGCGCTGGCCGAGCTGGCGCTGGACCGCGCCTGCACCGAGGCATTCGCGCAGCTGGACGCACAGCACGGCGCGCCGCAGACGAGCACCGGCGCGCGTGCCCGCCTGTGGGTGGTGGGCATGGGCAAGCTCGGCGCCCGAGAGCTCAACGTGTCCAGCGACATCGACCTGGTCTACGTCTACGACGAAGACGGCGAGACGGCCGGCATCGACGGGCGCGGCCGCATCTCCAACCACGAGTACTTCGCCAAGGTCGTCAAGCTCATGTATGCCCTGGTGGGCGAGCCCACCGAGCATGGCTTCGTGTTCCGCGTCGATCTGGCCTTGCGGCCGCACGGCAACTCGGGCCCGCCGGCGGTGTCGCTGGACGCGCTGGAGGAATACTTCCTGGTGCAGGGTCGCGAATGGGAGCGTTTCGCCTGGCTCAAGAGCCGGGTGGTCGCTCCGCGCGCCGCCATCGAAGACGCCAGTGCCCAGGCCCTGCGCGAGACCGTGCTGCCTTTCGTGTTTCGACGCTACCTCGACTACAACGTCTTCGAGTCCCTGCGCGACCTGCACCGGCAGATCCGCGAGCACGCCGCCCGACGCGCCGCCGGCAGGCCCGAGCGGGCCAACGACGTCAAGCTCTCGCGCGGCGGCATCCGCGAGGTCGAGTTCACCGTGCAGCTGCTGCAGGTGGTGCGCGGCGGGCAGTTCCCCGAGCTGCGCACCCGGCCGACACTCGATGCCTTGCAGCGGGTGGCGGGCGCCGGCCTCATGCCGCAGGGCACCGCTGATGCCCTGGCGCGCGCCTACGTGTTCCTGCGCCAGGTCGAGCACCGCATCCAGTACCTGGACGACCAGCAGACGCACGTGCTGCCGATGGCCTGCAGTCCGCAGGACGACGGCGACCTGCAGTGGATCGCGCGCACGCTGGGGCATCCCGACTGCTGCGCCTTCCTGCGCGAGCTCGACGCGCACCGCGAACTGGTCGCCCAGGAGTTCGACACCCTGCTGGGCGGCACCCAGGAATGCAAGGGCTGCAACGGCCGGCGCGCCCCGTCGCCCGACCTCGACACCCTGCTGCCACAGCTGCCGCCGCAGCTGCGCGAACGCCTCGCCGCCTGGCGCCAGCATCCGCGCGTGCTGGCCCTGCGCGAAGACGCGCGCCAGCGGTTGCTGCGCCTGGTCGCACGCACCGCGCAGTGGCTGCAGGAGGGCCGCGTCAGCGAAGAAGCCGCGCTGCGCATGACCGACTGGATCGAGCCGCTGCTGCGCCGCGAGAGCTACCTCGCCCTGCTGCTCGAGCGCCCAGGCGTCCACGAGCGGCTGCTGCGGCTGCTCGGCGCGGCGCGCTGGCCGGCGCGCTACCTGCTCAAGCACCCGGGCGTGATCGATGAACTGGCGGGCAACAGCTTCCTCGAGGAGCGGTTCAACGCCGCCGACTTCGAGCGCGATCTGCTGGAGCGCCAGGCGGCGCTGGCCCGCACCCGCGAAGACGACGACGAAGCCCTGCTCGACCTGCTGCGCCGCGCCCACCATGCCGAGGTCATGCGGACCCTGGCGCGCGACCTGGAGGGCCGGCTGACGGTCGAACAGGTGGCCGACGACCTGAGCGCGCTGGCCGATGCGGTGTTGCGGGTGACCGCCCGCTGGGCCTGGCAGCGCCTGAAAGGGCGCCACCGCGACGAGCCGCAGTTCGCGATCATCGGCTACGGAAAACTCGGCGGCAAAGAGCTCGGCTACGGCAGCGACCTCGACATCGTCTTCGTCTACGAGGACGAGGACGAGGCGGCCCCGGAGGCCTACACCGCCTTCGTGCGCAAGCTGATCAACTGGCTCACCACCAAGACCGGCGAAGGCGATCTGTTCGAGATCGACACGGCGCTGCGGCCCAACGGCAACTCGGGCCTGCTGATCACCACGTTCGAGGCCTACGCCAACTACCAGCAGAACCGCGGCAGCAACACCGCATGGACCTGGGAACACCAGGCCATGACGCGCGCCCGCTTCGTGCTGGGCGCCGCGGCCCTCGCGCCGCGCTTCGAGGCGGTGCGCGAGGCCGTGATCACCGCGCCGCGCGATCGCGGCGCGCTGCGCGCCGAGATCGTGGCGATGCGCGACAAGGTGCGCGCGGCCCATCCCGTGCGCGGCACCCTGTTCGACCTCAAGCACAGCCCCGGCGGCATGGTGGACGCGGAGTTCGCGGTGCAGTACCTGGTGCTGGCGCATGCGGGCGACCATCCCGAGCTGGTTCCCAACCTCGGCAACATCAGCCTGCTGCAGCGCGCGCAGGCCTGCGGACTGCTTGCCGACGGTGTCGGGCGCGCGGCGGCCGACGCCTACCGCGCGCTGCGGCGGGCCCAGCACCTGGCGCGCCTGAACGAGCAGCCGACCCAGGTCCCGGCCGATGCCCTGCGCGAGGAGCGCGAGGCGGTCACGACGCTTTGGCGCGCAGTCTTCGGCTGATCAGCCCGGCACCGGGGCGCGGCGCCGGCGTGATCCGGCGCAAGAGGAACTGCAACAAACCGATATGACAATCAGAGCTTCTCAACGAGAGGACCATCCCGGATGACGCATCTTCGGTGGGCCGCCGCACTGGCGCTGCCCCTGTGGCTCGGCGCGTGCGCCGTTGCCCGCCCCCCGACAGCGCCCAACCTGCCCGCACCGCTGCAGTGGCAGGCGCCGCTGCCGCACGGCGGGGAAATCGCTTCGCTTCGCGCCTGGTGGCGCCAGTTCAACGATCCGCTGCTTGCCGAACTGGTCGATGCCGGGCAGGAGCAGAGCCCGACCGTGGACGCCGCGCGTGCCCGCATCGCCCAGGCCGCCGCCGCGCGCGCCGCCACCGCCGCGGCGCTGCTGCCCGGCGTGGACGGCGCGGCTTCGGTCACCCGTGGCAACGCCCAGCCGCCGCTGCCGCTGGCCACGACGGCCCAGCTCAACGCGCAGGCAGCCTGGGAGATCGACCTGTTCGGCGCGCGCGCCAACGAAGTCGCGGCGGCCGAAGCGCGGCTGCGCTCGGCGCAGGCCGGCTGGCACGAAGCGCGCATCTCGATCGCGGCGGACACGGCTGCGAGCTACTTTCGCCTGCGGACCTGCCAGTGGCTGCTGGAAGTCACGGGCAACGACGTGCGTTCGCGCACCGAAACGGCCCGGCTCACGCAACTGAGCGCCGAGGCCGGCTTCACGCCCCCGGCCACCGCCGCGCTCGCGCGGGCCACGGCAGCCGAGGGCCGCGCGCGCCTGACCCAGCAGCGCGCCCAGTGCGATCAGGAGCGCAAGACGCTGGTGGCGCTCACCGGGGTGCCCGAGTCGCAGCTGCGCGAGCGGCTGGCCGGCCGCCCTGCGCCCACCCTGGCCGCGCTGTTCGCCATCGAAAGCCTGCCGGCGCAGGTGCTGGCGCAGCGCCCCGATATCTACCAGGCCGAACAGGCGGTTGCCGCCGCAAGTGCCGAGGTGGGCTCGGCACGCGCTGCGCTGTACCCGCGCCTGAGCCTGACCGGTTCGATCGCCGCGGGCGTGGTGCGCGCCTCGGGCACCACCAGCGACGCCCAGACCTGGGCCATCGGTCCACTGGCCATTTCGGTTCCGCTGTTCGATGCGGGGCGGCGCGAGGCCAACGTGCAAGGCGCCATCGGTCGCTACGACGAGGCGGCCGCCGTATATCGCGCGCGGGTGCGGCAGGCCGTGGCCGAAGTGGAGCGGGCGCTGGTCGCCCTGGACAGCGCCCGCGCGCGCGAAGACGAGGCGCGCGCCGCCGTCCAGGACTTCCGCGGCTTCTACCAGGCGACCGAAGCGCGTCAGCGCAACGGACTGGCCAGCCTGGTCGAACTCGAAGACGCCCGACGCGACCTGCTGGCCGCAGAGACCGGCCTCGTTTCCCTCTACGGCGAGCTGCAGGCTGCCTGGACCAGCCTGTACCGCGCGGCCGGCGGCGGCTGGGATCGCGGCGACAGCGCCGCCTCCCTTGCGAGCCGTCCCTGAGCCCCCATCTGGCGACACCTACGATGAAGCACGCGAACTCCCATCTCCTGCGCCTGGCCTGCTTGCTGGCGGCCGCGCTCACCCTCACGGCCTGCAACAGCGGCGCCTCCTCCGATGCTTCCGCCGATGCCGCGGCCGCAAACGGAGGCGGCGCTTCCACGTCGGGCGCGCAGCCCGCACCCAAGCCGGCCCTGACCGTGACGACCGCGTCGCCGCAGCGCAGCACCCTCACGCGCGCGCTGGCGGCCGACGGCAACATCGCCGCCTGGCAGGAGGCGAGCATCGGCGCCGAAACGGGCGGCCAGCGGCTGACCGAGGTGCTGGTCAACGTGGGCGACCGGGTCAAGCGCGGCCAGGTGCTGGCCACCTTCGCCCGCGAGACGGTGAACGCCGAGGCGGCACAGGCGCGCGCCGCACTGGCCGAGGCCGAAGCAGCCGCGGCCGAGGCGCAAGCGAACGCCGAGCGCGCCCGCAAGCTCGACGCCACAGGCGCGCTTTCGGCGTCGCAAATCAACCAGTACCTCACTGCGGCGGAGACCGCGAAGGCCCGGGTGCAGGCCGCACGCGCCGCGCTGGAGGCACGCCAGGTGCGCCAGGGCCAGGCGCAGGTGGTGGCCCCGGACGACGGCATCATCTCGGCGCGCACGGCGACCGTCGGCGCCGTGGTGGGCAGCGGCACCGAGCTGTTTCGCATCATTCGCCAGAGCCGGCTGGAGTGGCGGGCCGCCGTCACCTCCGACGAGCTCGCGCAGCTGCGCCCGGGCACCCCGGCCGAAGTGACCGCCGCCAGCGGCGCCCGGCTCGAAGGACGGGTGCGCACCATCGGCCCCACCGTCGATCCGCAGACCCGCCAGGCGCTGGTCTACGTCGATGTGAAACCGGTGGCCGGTGCCGAGCGCTACGCGCTGCCGGGCATGTTCGCGCGCGGCGAGTTCCTCCTTGGCAGCGCGCCCGCGCTCACCGTGCCCCAAGGCGCCGTGGTGGTGCGCGACGGCTTCAGCTACGTGATGCGGCTGGACGCCGACAACCGCGTCGAGCAGGTGCGCGTGCAGACCGGTCGCATGGTCGAGGACCGCGTCGAGATCCGAGAGGGGCTTGCGCCGGAGGACCGCATCGTCGCGTCCGGCGCCAGCTTCCTGAGCGACGGGGACCTGGTGCGCGTGGCCGAAGACCCGGCGGCTGCCGGCCCGGCATCCGCCGTCGCTCCGAACGGCCCGCCCGCGCGCGCCGCCGCCGCCGCCGCCGCCGCCGCCAGCGTCAAGTGAGCCGCGCAGCATGATGAACGTCTCCTCCTGGTCGATCCGCAATCCGATTGCGGCGACCATGCTGTTCGTGATGCTCACCTTCGGGGGCATGCTGTCCTTCAATGCCATGAAGGTGCAGAACTTCCCCGACATCGACCTGCCCACGGTGAGCGTCACCGCGGCCCTGCCCGGCGCGTCGCCGGCGCAGATGGAAACCGACGTCGCCCGCAAGATCGAGAACAGCCTGGCGACGGTGCAAGGACTCAAGCACATCTACACCAAGGTGCAGGACGGCGTCGCCACCGTCACGGCCGAATTCCGCCTGGAAAAGCCCACGCAGGAAGCGGTGGACGACGTGCGCTCGGCGGTGTCGGCGATCCGCGCCGACCTGCCCTCCGACCTGCGCGATCCGGTGGTCAGCAAGCTGAACCTGGCAGGCCAGCCCGTGCTTGCCTATGCCATCGCGTCCTCGCGCATGGACGCCGAGGCGCTGTCCTGGTTCGTGGACAACGACGTCGCCCGCAAGCTGCTGACCGTCAAGGGCGTCGGTGCGGTCACGCGCGTCGGCGGGGTCACGCGCGAAGTGCAGGTGGCGCTCGATCCGCAGCGCCTGCAGGCCCTGGGCGTCACGGCCGCCGACATCTCGCGCCAGCTGCGCCAGATGCAGCTTGAGGTGGCGGGCGGGCGCACCGAACTCGGCAGCGGCGAGCAGCCGGTGCGTACGCTGGCCACGGTGCGCACGGCCGAAGAGATCGCGCAGATCCAGGTGCCGCTGGCGGGCGGGCGCTCGGTGCGCATCGGCGACGTGGCGCGTGTCTCGGACACGCACGCCGAGCCGCGTTCGGCCGCCCTCCTCGACGGCAAGCCGGTGGTCGGCTTCGAGGTGGCGCGCAGCAAGGGCGAGAGCGAAGTCGAGGTTGGCGCCGGCGTGCGCCAGGCGCTCGCGGAACTCCAGGCGGCGCGCCCCGACCTCGAGCTCACGCAGGCCTTCGACTTCGTCACGCCGGTCCAGCAGGAGTACGACGCTTCGATCAAGCTGCTGTACGAAGGCGCCATCCTCGCGGTGGTGGTGGTGTGGCTGTTCCTGCGCGACTGGCGCGCCACCTTCGTGTCGGCGGTGGCGCTGCCTATGTCGGTGATCCCGGCCTTTCTGGGCATGTACCTCCTGGGCTTTTCCATCAACGTGGTGACGCTGCTCGCCCTGTCGCTGGTGGTGGGCATCCTGGTCGATGACGCGATCGTGGAGGTGGAGAACATCGTGCGGCACCTGCGCATGGGCAAGACGCCCTACCAGGCGGCCATGGAAGCGGCCGACGAGATCGGGCTGGCGGTGGTCGCCACCACCTTCACGCTGATCGCGGTGTTCCTGCCCACGGCCTTCATGAGCGGCGTCGCCGGCAAGTTCTTCAAGCAGTTCGGCTGGACCGCGTCGCTCGCGGTGTTCGCCTCGCTGGTGGTCGCGCGCGTGCTCACGCCCATGATGGCCGCCTACCTGCTCAAGCCCATCGTCGGGCAGGAGAAGGACGCGCGCTGGATGCGCGCGTACATGGTGGCGGCCAGGTGGTGCATGCGCCACCGCATCAGCACCATGGTGTTGGCCACGCTGTTCTTCTTCGGCTCGGTGGCGCTGATCCCGCTGCTGCCTACCGGCTTCATCCCGCCGGACGATAACTCGCAGACCCAGGTCTACCTCGAGCTGCCGCCGGGCTCGACGCTGGCCCGGACGCGCGACGCCGCTGAACACGCCCGGCGGCTGATCACGCAGGTGCCGCATGTGCAGACCGTCTACACCACCATCGGCGGCGGCAGCGCGGGCGGCGATCCGTTCAGTCCCACGTCGGCCGAGGTGCGCAAGGCGACGCTGACGGTGCTGCTGGCCGAGCGCAGCGAGCGCCCGCGCAAGCAGCCCATCGAAAACCAGATTCGCCGTGCGCTGGAGCCGCTGCCCGGCGTGCGCAGCAAGGTCGGCCTGGGCGGCTCGGGAGAGAAGTACGTGCTGGTGCTGACCGGCGAGGATCCGCAGGCCCTGGCCACCGCGGCGCGCGCGGTGGAGCGCGACCTGCGCACCATCCCCGGCCTGGGCAGCGTCGCCTCCACTGCCAGCCTGGTGCGCCCCGAGATCGCGGTGCGCCCGAACTTCGCGCGTGCGGCCGACCTGGGCGTCACCAGCGCCGCCATCGGCGAGACCCTGCGCATCGCCACCGTGGGCGACTACGACGCCGCACTGCCCAAGCTGAACCTGTCGCAGCGGCAGATTCCCGTGGTGGTGAAGCTGGCGGATGCGGCGCAGCAGGACCTGTCCACGCTGCAGCGGCTGCGCGTGCCGGGCGCACGCGGTCCGGTGATGCTGGGCGAAATTGCCACCATCGAGATGGCGGGTGGCCCCGCGGTGATCGACCGCTACGACCGCTCGCGCAACATCAACTTCGAGGTGGAGCTGTCCGGGCTGCCGCTTGGAGATGTCAAGACCGCGGTGGAGCGGCTGCCCTCGATCCGCAACCTTCCGGCGGGGGTGCGGGTGGTGGAGATCGGCGACGCCGAGGTGATGGGCGAGCTGTTCGCGAGCTTCGGCCTGGCCATGCTCACCGGCGTGCTGTGCATCTACATCGTGCTGGTGCTGCTGTTCAAGGACCTGCTGCACCCGGTCACCATCCTCGCGGCGCTGCCGCTGTCGCTGGGCGGCGCCTTCGTCGGGCTGCTGCTGGCGGGCTCGAGCTTCTCGATGCCGTCGCTGATCGGGTTGATCATGCTGATGGGGATCGCCACCAAGAACTCGATCCTGCTGGTGGAGTACGCCATCGTCGCGCGGCGCGATCACGGCATGAGCCGCCTCGAGGCGCTGCTCGACGCCTGCCACAAGCGGGCGCGGCCGATCATCATGACGACCATCGCGATGAGCGCGGGCATGCTGCCGATCGCGGTGGGCTGGGGTGCGGCCGACCCGAGCTTCCGCTCGCCGATGGCGATCGCGGTGATCGGGGGGCTGATGACCTCGACGGTGCTGAGCCTGCTGGTGATTCCGGTGGTGTTCACCTACGTGGACGACGTCGAGCACCTGCTGCGCCGCGGTTTCGGCTGGCTGCGCGGGCGTCGCACCGCGACATCCGACGCCCGCGCCTGAACCGGCGCGCGGTCGCCCTGCTTCAACGCGTGCGGATGCGCTGCACGAAAGAGGTGGTCGAGTACCCGTCGAGGAAGGGCAGCGCCAGAGCGCGGCCTCCCCAGCCTTCGATTGCACGCGTCTCGGCCAGGGTGCGCATGTCGTAGTCGCCGCCCTTGACATAAAGGTCCGGCCGCAACTCGCACAACAGCTGCACGGGAGTGTCCTCGTCGAACCAGGTCACGAGGTCCACCGAAGCCAGGGCCGCCACCATGATGGCGCGGTCCTCCAGTGCATTAAGCGGGCGGTCGGGGCCCTTGCCGAGGCGCCGCGCCGAGGCGTCCGTGTTGAGGGCGAGCACCAGGCTGGCGCCGAGCGCCCGCGCCTGCGCAAGGTAGGTGACATGGCCGCGGTGCAGCACGTCGAAAACCCCGTTGGTGAACACCACGGGCCGCGGCAGGCGGGACGCCGCGGCGGCAGCGTCCTCCCGCGCCACGATCTTGTCCAGGAAATCGGCGGCGGCAGATGCGCCGCCGGAACCAGCCATCACGCGAGGCCGGAGACGGCCTGCGGGGACTGCTGGGGCAAGGAGGCGATGAGCTCCTTGCGATAGCGATTGAGCTCCTGCACGCTCGTGAAGCTGCGGTCCATGAGCAGGCTCATGTTGTGCAGAATGCGCTCGACCACCTTGTTCTCCCACTGCAGGTCGAAATCGATCTGCTTGTCGAGCCAGTGTTCCAGCCACTCGGGGTTGGGCAGGCGGCTCTGGATGGTGTCGCGCGGGAACAGGTTCTTGTTGACGTGCAGGTTGGTGGGGTGCAGGGCCTGCGCGGTGCGCCGCGCGCTGGCCATCAGCACGCCGATCTTGGCGAAGGCGGCCTTGGCTTCGTCGCCGAACTTGTTGACGGCGCGGCGCATGTAGCGCAGGTAGGCGCCGCCGTGCCGCGCCTCGTCCTGGCTCAGGGTCTGGTAGATGTGCTTGATGACGGGCTCGGTGTGCCACTCGCTGGCGCGGCGATACCAGTGGTTCAGCCGGATCTCGCCGCAGAAGTGCAGCATCAGCGTCTCGAGCGCGGGGGCGGGCTCGAACTCGAAGCGGATCTCGTGCAGTTCCTCCTCGGTGGGCACCAGCTCCGGGCGGAAACGCTTGAGGTACTCCATCAGCACCAGCGAGTGCTTCTGCTCCTCGAAAAACCAGATCGACATGAACGCGGAAAAGTCGCTGTCGTCACGGTTGTCGCGAAGGAACATCTCGGTGGCCGGCAGCGCCGCCCACTCGGTGATCGCGTTCATCTTGATGGTGGTGGCCTGCTCGTCCGACAGGCGGCTCGCGTCGAAGGCATGCCAGGGAATGTCTTTGTCCATGTCCCAACGGACAGATTCGAGCTGCTTGAAGAGTTCTGGGTAGAGCATGTGGGGTTCCGAATGACTGCCCGAATTTTAAGCGTCGCCCCCGCGGCCGTGGGCTGGCAAGGACATGCGAGCCCCGGCCCACCGCGCAATCGCGCGGTCACAAAGTCTTACTGCGCGTCAGATACGCACCAGGGAACCCGCGCGCGGCGCGGGTGTCCATCGGCCTTGAGGGCAGGGACAAGAGACACCTCCAGTTCCTGCTGCGGAGCCTTCCGGGCGCGACAGCCCCGGATGCAATCCTGGGGCGACTCTTCTCCTCCTCCCTCCCTCCCTCCTTCGTTCCAGGGCGCTTCGCGGCTTTTTTATTTGTCGGTCTGCGCGTGGCCCCGGTGCCTGTTCAGTCGGGCTTGCTGTCGATGAAGCTGGGACGCTGCATCAGCTTTTCGAACAGCTTGGCGAGGTTGGGGTGCGCGCCGCGCCAGTCGATCTGCGGGAAGCGGAAGTCGAGGTAGCCGAGCGCGCAGCCCACCGCAATATCGGCGAGCGTGAGGTGAATACCGGCGCAATAGGGCTTGTCGGCCAGGCCCTGCGACATGGCACGCAGGCTGGTGTGCGTCTTGTCGATCTGGCGGTCGATCCATGCCTGGCTGCGCTCGCCCTCCTTGCGGTGGACCCAGTGGTTTTCCAGCCGCGCCAGGATGAGGGCGTCGAGCACCCCGTCGGCCAGTGCTTCCCAGGTCTTGACCTCGGCGCGCTCGCGTCCGACCACGGGGATGAGCTTGCCCACCGGCGAGAGCGTGTCCAGGTACTCCACGATCACGCGCGAGTCGAACAGCGCCTCGCCGCCCTCCATGACGAGGCACGGCACCTTGCCCAGCGGGTTGGACTGGGCGATGGTGGTGTCGGCGGCCCACACGTCTTCCAGCACCAGTTGGTAGTCCAGCTTCTTCTCGGCCATCACGATGCGCACCTTGCGCACGTAGGGGCTGGAAATGGCACCGAGCAGTTTCATGGGAGGGGACGCGTGTTGAGGGGGGAGCGGCGATTCTAGTGCCGCGCCTGCGCCGCTTCGGCCTGCCGCGCGACGCCCGGGCCGCTCGACACCCCCACCTACAATTCGCGCATGACGCTTTCCACCATCGCCGCCCTCTCGCCGCTGGATGGCCGCTACGCGGCACGCCTGGCGCCGCTGCGGCCCTTGATGAGCGAGCAGGGATACATGCACCGGAGGGTGCAGGTCGAGGTCTGCTGGCTGATCGCGCTGTCCGACGCCGGCTTCGAGGAATTCAAGCCGCTGTCGCCCGGAGCGCGCACCTACCTGCTCGGGCTCGTGAAGGGTTTTTCCGAGGCCGACGCGCTGGCGATCAAGGAGATCGAGAAGACCACCAACCACGACGTGAAGGCCGTGGAGTACTGGATCAAGTCCAAGTTCGAGGCGCGCCCCGAGCTGCGCGCCTGTGCCGAGTTCGTGCACTTCGCCTGCACCAGCGAAGACATCAACAACACCAGCCACGCGCTGCAGCTGAAGGCCGCGCGCGACCAGGTGATCCTGCCGGCGCTGGACGCACTGGTAGCGCGCCTGCGCACCATGGCGCACGCCTACGCCGACGTGCCCATGCTCAGTCGCACGCACGGCCAGACCGCCAGCCCCACGACCGTGGGCAAGGAGATCGCCAACGTGGTGGTCCGCCTGGCGCACGCGCGCGAGCGCATCGCCGAGGTGCGGCTCATGGGGAAGATGAACGGCGCCGTGGGCAACTACAACGCGCACCTTTCGGCGTGGCCCGACTTCGACTGGGAAGCGTTCAGCCGCAAGGTGGTCGAGACGCCCGAGCCGCTCGGGCTGGGCCTGACTTTCCAGCCCTACAGCATCCAGATCGAGCCGCACGACTACATGGCCGAGCTGTTCGACGCCGTGGCACGCGCCAACACCATCCTGGTGGACTGGTCGCGCGACGTATGGGGCTACATCAGCCTGGGCTATTTCAAGCAGCGGCTGCGCGAGGGCGAGATCGGCTCGTCCACCATGCCGCACAAGGTCAACCCCATCGATTTCGAGAACGCCGAAGGCAACCTCGGTCTGGCGAACGCGCTGCTGCGGCACCTGTCGGAGAAGCTGCCGGTGTCTCGCTGGCAGCGCGACCTGACCGATTCCACCGTGCTGCGCAACATGGGCGTCGCGCTCGGCTACGCGGCTCTCGCCTACCACTCACTGGGCATCGGCCTGGCAAAACTCGAGCTCAACGAGGAGGCGCTGGCGGCCGACCTGGAGCAGGCCTGGGAAGTGCTCGCCGAGCCGATCCAGACGGTGATGCGGCGCTACGGCGTCGCGGGTGCCTACGAGAAGCTCAAGGAAGTGACCCGGGGCAAGCGCGTCGAGGCGGCCGCCCTGCAGGCGCTGATCCGCTCGCTGGAGATTCCTGCGCACGAGAAGGACCGGCTGCTCGCGCTCACCCCCGCCGCCTACGTCGGCAAGGCCGCCGACCTGGCGCGCCGCGCCTGAAGCGGCTGTCGTGGCGCTCAAATCCACCATCTTCAAGGCCAGCGTGCAGCTGGCCGACATCGACCACGGCTACTACGCCGACCACGCGCTGACGCTGGCGCGCCATCCGAGCGAGACCGACGAACGCATGATGGTGCGCCTGGCGGCCCTGGCGCTCAACGCGCACGAGCTGCAGGCGAGCTGCAACGGCGACGGCCAGCTCGCCTTCGGCGCCGGGCTGTCCGACCCGGACGACCCGGACGTCTGGCTGCGCGATTTCACCGGCCGCACCCGCCTGTGGATCGAGGTCGGCCAACCCGAGGACCGGCCGATCGCCAAGGCCTGCGGCAAGGCCGACCGGGTGCGCGTCTATGTCTTCGCCCATGCGGCGCCGATCTGGTGGCGCGGCATCGAAGGCAAGCTGTCGCGGCTATCCAACCTGGAAGTGTTCTGTTTTCCGGCGGCTGCCAGCCAGCAGCTGGCGAGCCTTGCCGCGCGCTCGATGCAACTGCAGGCGACGGTGCAGGAAGGCGTGCTGAGCGTCGGCGACGGCCGCAACAGCGTCGATATCGAGCCGGTGCGCTGGAAGTGAGGTCGCGGGCAGCGCTGCCTGCTGCCTGCTGCCTGCTGCCTGCTGCCTGCTGCCTGCTGCCTGCTGCCTGCTGCCTGCTGCCTGCTGCCTGCTGCCTGCTGCCTGCTCCCTGCTCCCTGCGCCTTGCGCCTTGCGCCTTGCGCCTCAGAAAGCTACCGGGCGGTGTTCAACTTTTCGGCGAGCCTTGCGACGGTGCTTCTTTCGCGGCCGCGTCTTTCGCCGCGTCGTTTTTCACCTCATCGTCCCTCGCCGCCCCGCTCGCCGCGGCTACGTCTTCGCGCGCCCGCTCCTTGTAGCGGTTGAAGCGCCACGCGTCGCCCTGCAGCGTGATGCGCCGCCAGGTCTGGCGCTTTTCCCCCGGTGACATCTCGGGCCAGCGCTGCACCTCCTCGAAGCTGCGCCCGCAGCCCTTGCAGTCGGCGTCGCCCTGGCTGGTGGAGCAGATCGCGATGCAGGGCGTGTCGGGCGTGGTGTCGTACCACGCCTTCCAGGCGGCGTAGGCGGCGGCGGGGAAGCCCTGCTCGGCCGCTTCCTCTTCGTGGTGGAACACCATCAGCGCGTACACCTCGGCCAGCGCGCGCAACTCGGGTGCCAGGGTTACGCCGTCGGGAGAGGGCTTCTTCTCGCGCCAGTAGTTGATGGCGGCCTCGATGTCGGTGATGTGGATGGCGGCCATGGCTGCGGGGGTGGGAGGCGGATGATAGCGCCGGGGGGAAGCGGCACCGACGGCCGGAGAGACCAGCCTTCGAGCGTGCTCGGGGACGGAAGAAGGAGTGCCCGCGAGAGTCCGAGGAGCGTCGCCATCGGACCGCAGGAAACGCACGGCGTCGCGGACCGGAAGTGCACCGAAATCCGACTGGAGACCCATAGGCCCGATGCTATTCTTCCGCGCATGAAGCTCCTCGCCAAATGGCTGCTCAGTGCGATCGCGCTGTTGTTCGTCGCGAACATCTATACCGGCGTGCAGGTTCCGAACTTCACCTCCGCACTGATAGCGGCCTTCGTGATCGGGCTGCTGAACATGGTGGTGCGGCCGGTGCTGGTGGTGCTCACGCTGCCGGTCACGCTGGTCACGCTGGGGCTGTTCCTGTTCGTCATCAACGCACTCATGTTCTGGGCGGCCTCGGGCCTGCTCGACGCCTTCCAGGTGCGCGGCTTCGGCGCGGCCTTGCTCGGTTCGCTGATCTACTCGCTATTGGGCGTGGTCATCGATTCAGCGCTCGAGCGCCTGTTCGCGAAGAAGTGATTCCACCTGCCGCGTGCGGGTGTCGATGATGGACGCCTCGATGTGGTCGTGCGTCGCGCCGCCGCGGCGCGCGAGTTCCTGGGCCGCGCGCAGCCGGTCCAGCGCGGCCTGGTAATCGAGCCAGGCGACCTGCGCTTCCGCTTCGGCGCGCACCGCGCGCAGTGTCTGTCCCTGGGCCTGGCGCAGGCCGGCCAGCGCCTGCCAGGCGGCACCGTCTTCAGGGTGCTGCGTCACCCAGGTCTGCAGCGCCTGCGCCGCCTCGTCGATGCGTCCGGTGCGCAAGGCCGTCTGCGCCCCCAGCAGCAGCTCGGGTCGGTTTCCCGCGGCGCTGCCGCCGGCGCCCAGCAGGTCCGCCGCGCGCGCCGGCTGGCCAGCGAGCAAGGCGAGTTCGGCGGTAAGCAGCCGCGCCGCGCGCGCCGCCGCGGCATCGGTCTTCACGAGCGGTGCCAGGCGCTCGGCGATGGCGGTTGCCGCTGCGGCGTCGCCCAGCCTGCCGGCGGCGAGCGCGCCTGCGTAGGCCAGCGCCGCCCGGCGTTCCGGCGGGGTGCCGTCGGCGACCGCGCCGGCATCGCGCACGATCGCTGCGAGCGCATCGGCCCGCGGCGCCGACAACACCCGCGCGCGCGCGGCCATGAGCTGGTGTTCGAGATCGGGCCCGGCGCCAGCGCTGCGCCCCCCGAGCACCTGGCGCGCCTGCATCTCCGCGATGCGTTCGGTGGTGAGCGGGTGGGTGCGCAGATAGGAGGAGGCGCTGTCCTCGTTCAGGCGAGCGTTCTGCTGCAGCTTCTCGAACATGCCGACGAAACCCTGCGGCGCAAAGCCGGCCTGGGTCAGGATGCCGACGCCGACGCGGTCGGCCTCGCGCTCCATGTCGCGCGAGAAGTTCAGCTGGTTGGCGGTGGCCAGCGCCTGCCCGCCTGTGACGACGGCCTTGCTCGCCTCGGGGTTCTTGCTGGCCGCGAGAGCCCCCAGGATCATCGCGCCGATCATCCACGGCGCCTGCCGCTTTTCACGCGTCATGAGCCGCGAGATGTGGCGCTGCGTGACGTGACTGAGTTCGTGCGCCAGCACCGACGCCAGCTCGTCGCGGGTTCCGCTCGCGGCGACCAGCCCCAGGTGCAGGCCGAGCCAGCCGCCCGGCAGTGCGAAGGCGTTGATGCTGCGGTCCTTTCCGAGCAGCACGCGCCATGCGAAGCGCTCGTCGAGCTCCGCGCTCAGATCGCCCCGCTTGCGCGCCGCGGCCAGCAGCGGCTGCCAGATGCTGGCGACGTATTCGGCAAGCATCGGGTCGTCGAGGTAGTCGGGGTCGCGAAACAGCTCGCGCGCGATGCGGTCGCCGATGCGGCGCTCGGCGCCCACCGCGAGCTCGCCGGCGTCGCCCAGGCTCGGCAGTTGAGCGGCCACCGGCGCGGCCGTGAGCGGCAGGCACAGGGCCAGCGTCAAGGCGAGGGACCGGCTCCAGCCGCCTCGTATCATCGAACGATTCAATCCGGACATTCCACGCATCATCCACGCATCATCCACGCATCATCCACGCATCATGAGTGCACTGACGCATTTTGACGCCCAAGGGCAGGCCCACATGGTGGATGTATCGGCCAAGTCGCCCACGCACCGCGTCGCACGGGCACAAGGTTGTATCCGCATGCAAGCGCAGACCCTGGCGCTGGTCATCGCCGGCACCAGCAAGAAGGGAGACGTGCTCGGCGTGGCGCGCATCGCCGGCATCCAGGCCTCCAAGCGCACGAGCGAGCTGATCCCGCTGTGCCACCCGGTTCCGCTCACCCGCGTCGCCGTCGATTTCGACATCGACGAAGCGGGCAGCCAGGTGCGCTGCACCGCCACCGCCGAGACCGTGGGCGTAACCGGCGTCGAGATGGAGGCGCTGACGGCGGTGCAGGTCGCCTTGCTCACGATCTACGACATGTGCAAGGCAGTGGACCGGGGGATGACCATCGAGGGCGTGCGGCTGCTCGAGAAGCGTGGCGGCAAGAGCGGCACCTGGCACGCGGACGCGCAGACGGACGCGGGCTGAAACCTTGTCGTTGCGAGCCGCGGCCCCGCCGAGCGGGCGCTTCGGCAGAATGGCCCGCCATGAGGCCGGCGACCTTGCTCCGGGCCGCCACGGTGGCGGCGATTCTTCTGCTCGTAGCGGCGGGCGCGCTCACCGTCTCCTCGGTGCGCGCCCAGATCGCGACGGCTGGCTGGGTCGCGCACACGCACGAGGTCATCGCGCATCTCGAAGCGGTGCTGGCGAACCTCAGCGCGGCGGAAAGCGCACAGCGGGCTTACCTGCTGACCGGCGACACCACGTACCTGCCCGAGTACCGATCGGGCGAACGCCAGGCCCGCGATGAAGCGCAGCAGCTCGACGTCCTCATCGCAGACAACCCCAGCCAGCAACGGAGGCTGACGGGGCTGTTGCAGGCCCTCGACACACGCTTTGCCTCCATGGCCGAGGCGCGCGACGCTCGCGCGGACGGCGAGTTGGCGCGCGTCCAGCAAATCGTTCTGAGCCGAAGCCGCCAGGAGTTGCAGGAAGTACGGCTTCGGCTGGCCACGCTGCGCGAAGAGGAGGATCGCCTGCTCGAACGGCGGTTGGACGCTGCCGAAGGCGCCGCGGCCCGCGGCACCGCGGCGGCAGTGGGCACGACCGCATTGGCGCTGGCGCTGCTGTTCACCTTGAACTGGGGATCGGCACGCCACACGCACCGCCTGCAGCGCGAGCAGGAGGAGCTGCGCCAGTCGCGCGAGGCGCTGCGCGTGCAGGCAGACCACCTGTCACAAGCCAACGAACAGCTGCGCCAGTTCGCCGAACTGCTCGAGCAGCGGGTGAATGAGCGTACCGCCGAGCTCGCGGAGCTGAACGCGCAGTTGCAGGGTTTCGCGCATTCGGTGGCGCACGACCTGCGCGCGCCGCTGCGCAACATCCAGGCCTTCGCGCAGGCGCTGCTCGAGGACGAGTCGGGGCGCATGAGCCCGCACGGTGTGCAGTTCGCGCAGCGGCTCGCCGACAGCAGCGAGAGGCTCGACGGGCTGGTGCACGACCTGCTGGCCTACAGCCGCACGGCGCGCAGCCACCTGCACCTCCAACCCGAGCAGCCGGGGACGGTACTGCGCGCGATCCTCGACGAGATGCGTCCCGAGCTGGAGCGCACGGGAGCCAGAGTCGAGGTGCACGAACCGCTCCCGGCGGTGCTCGCCCACCGGACCACGCTGGCGCAGGTGCTGTCGAACCTGCTGTCCAACGCGCTGAAGTTCGTGCGCCCCGGCCAGGCGCCCACGGTGCGGATCGGATCCCGCGAGCACGAGGGCTGGGTCGTGCTGTGCGTGCAGGACGAGGGCATCGGCATCGATCCCGAGCAGCACGAGCGCATCTTCGCCGTGTTCGAACGGCTGCACAGCCAGGAGGAGTATCCGGGCAGCGGTATCGGTTTGGCGATCGTGCGCAAGGCCGTCGAGCGCATGGGCGGACAGGTGCGCGTGCACAGCCGACCCGGTGCGGGCAGCCGCTTCGAGGTGTGGCTGCGCCCCGCCGCGGCCGAGGCATGAGCCTCGAATCGCACGACCACCGACGACAATCGCTCCCGATGTCCACGACCTCACCGCCTCTCCCGCCGCTGCGGCTGCTCCTGCTGGACGACAACCCGGACGACCGCGTGCTGGCGCTGCGCGAGCTGCGCCGTGAGTTCGACGTGCGCGCGGTGGAAGTGGGCGACCGCGCCGGATTCGAGGCGGCCCTCGCCGAACCGGATTTCGAGTTCGTGATCACCGACTACCAGATGCGCTGGAGCACGGGCATGGAGGTGCTCCAGCGCATCAAGGCGCGCTGGCCGGCGCTGCCGGTCATCATGTTCACCGCCACCGGCACCCAGGAAATCGCCGTACAGGCGATGAAGTCGGGCCTGGACGACTACGTCGTCAAGAGCCCGCGGCACTACGTGCGCCTGTCGGTGGCCGTACGCCAGAGCCTGCATCGCAGCGAAATACGGCTGCGGGCCGTGCGCTCGGAAACGCGCCTGCACTCGCTGCTGGAGCGCATCGACATCGGCGTGTTCCGCCTGTCGGAAGAAGGCGACCTGCTCGACGCCAACCGGACGATGCGCGAGATGCTGGAGCTGGCGGACACCGCAGCCCTCGCCGACGCGCGGCATCCGCTGTTGGACACGGCCCGCGAAGCTGCACGTGCGCTGCATGCGCGCGGCGATCGCATCGAGCGCGACCTGGTGCTGGGCGAGCGCGACCAGCTGCGCTCCTGGACCTTGAAGCTGGTGCGCGTGCCCGTGAACGGCCACGACGCCATCGACGCGCTGGCCGAGGAAACGACGCGCCTGCGCCGTGCCGATGCGGCATTGCTGGCCCTGAACCGAGAGCTCGAGCAACGCGTGGCGCAGCGCACCCAGCAGCTGCAGGAGGCGAACAGCTCGCTCGAATCCTTCGCCTATTCGGTCTCGCACGACCTGCGCGAGCCGGTCCGCACGCTGCAAGGCTATGCGCGGGCCGTGCGCGAAGAGCTGGACGCCGGCCACACCGACGCCGCGAGCGGTTTCATGGGGCGCATGGAGCAGGTGGCGCAGCACGTCGATGACCTGGTCGGGGACCTGCTGGAGTACGCGACCTTGTCGCGCGCCGAGCTCACGCTGCTGCCCCTTGCAACGAGCGCTGCCCTCGACGAAGCCGTGGCCTGCCTGGCCTACGACCCGATGTTCCAGCGGGCCGCGGTGCGGCGCGAAGGCGAGCCGTGGCCGCAGGTGGTGGCCCACCATGGAACCTTCGTGCAGGTGCTGGTGAATCTGCTGTCCAACGCCTGCAAGTTCGTCGCGCCTGGCGAGGCCGCACACATCACGCTGCGTGCCGCGCGCGTGGACGGGCAGGTGCAGCTCGAAGTGTGCGACCGGGGAATCGGGGTTTCGGCAGCCGACCAGGACCGCATCTTCGACGTCTTCGAGCGGCTGCACGGACCGGAAAGCTACCCCGGCACCGGCGTCGGGCTGGCCTTGGTGCGCAAGGGCATGGAGCGCATGGGCGGCACGGTGGCGGTCCGTTCCGAAGTCGGTCGCGGAAGCTGCTTCGACCTGCGGCTGCCGGCCGCGCCGCACGAGGGGGCGACCGCATGACGGCGCATCCGCTTGCCGTGCTGCTGGTGGACGACAACCCGCACGACCGTGCACTCGTGCTGCGCGAGATGCGCAAGGTGCTGCCGCAGGTGCGCGTGGACGAGGTGGGCGGCCCGGCCGAACTCGACGCGTTGCTGCAGGCGGGTACGCCGTGGGACGCCGCCATCACCGACTACCAGCTGCGCTGGTCGACCGGCCTCGATGTGTTCCGGCGCCTGCAACGCGAGCGCCCGGGGCTGCCGGTGATGCTGTTTACCGCCAGCGGCAGCGAGGAACTGGCGGTGGCCGCCTTGCAACAGGGCGTGGACGACTACATCACCAAGACGCCGAAGCACTACGGGCGCGTGCCGTATGCGCTGCAGGCGATCGTCGAGCGCCGCAACCGCCGGATGGAGGCCGAGCGCGCGATGGCCGCCCTGCAGCGCAGCGAAGCGCTGCTGAAGCTGGCCACGCAGTCGGCGTCGATGGACGTGTGGGAGATCGACCTCGCGTCGCGGCAGCTGACCCTGCACGGGCGCGCATCCGGACTGATCCGGACCGACAGTGCCCACATGCGTTTCGACCAGCTGATCGCAGCCGTCCACCCGCAGGACCAGCCCGCCTTGCGCTCGCACCTCGCCGCAGCGGCGTCGGGCGTGGGACGCTTCGACGAGGAGTTCCGGCTGCTGCTGCAGGGACGGATCGTGTGGGTGCGTGCCGCCGGCGTGCCGGATGCCGGCGGGCGCATCGTCGGCGTGCTGGAGAACGTCACGCCGCGCAAGCTGGCGCAAGAGCAACTGCTGCTGGCCGACCGCCAGAAGGACCAGTTCATCGCCACCCTGGGCCACGAGCTGCGCAACCCGCTCGCGCCGATCCGCTATGCCACCCGGCTGCTGGACGCCAACGCGACGCCGGCGGCGCTCGCGTCGGCCCGCGCCGTGATCGAGCGGCAAGCCGACGCCATGGCCTCGCTGCTCGACCAGCTGCTGGACCTGGGGCACATCAGCACCGGGCGCATCCAGCTGCAGCAGGCGCTGCTCGACCTGCGCGAGCTGGTGCGCCACGCGGTGGACGACCTGCGGCCGCTGCTCGACGCGCGCAGGCTGTCGCTCACGCTCACGCTGGACCCGCAGCCGCAATGGGTATACGCAGACGCGCTGCGCATCAAGCAGGTGGTGGACAACCTCATGCACAACGCCATGAAGTTCACGCCGGCTGGTGGGCAGGTGCGCGTCAGCGTCACCGCGGAGCAGCACGAGGCCGTGCTGCGCGCCGAAGATACGGGCGAGGGCATTCCGGCCGACATGCTCACGCAGGTGTTCGAACCCTTCGTGCAGGTGCAGTCCGGCCCCGGGTCCGGAACGCGCGGCGGCCTGGGCATCGGCCTGGCCGTCGTGCGCCAGCTCGCAAAGCTGCACGGCGGATCGGTCAAGGCGCTCAGCCCAGGAGCGGGTCAAGGCGCCTGCTTCGAGGTGCGCCTGCCCCTGGCGCCCGCCGGACCGGACGCCGCCTCCGCGCCTGCCGTGCCAAGCGCGGACGGCGGCAGCGCTGCGCTGCGCATCCTCGTGGCGGACGACCAACCCGACGCCGCCGAAAGCCTCACCATGGTGCTGAGCCTGGATGGCCACGAGGTCCGCACGGCATTCGACGGCCTGCAAGCGCAAGCCATCGCGTCGGAATGGACGCCCGAGGTGATGGTGCTCGACATCGGCATGCCAGGGGCCACGGGAGAAGAGGTGGCGCGGTGGGCGCGCCAGCAACCGTGGGGACAGACGGTGCGGCTGGTGGCGGTGACGGGATGGGGCCGGCCGGAGGATCGGGAGCGGTTACGGGCGGCGGGGTTTGATGCGCACTTGGTGAAGCCGGTGGGGGTGGGGGAGTTGTGGCGGGAGATCACCCGGAGACGGAATTAAGCGCGCGTTAGCATTTCAATTGAGACCACCAGCGATCCGGTTCTTCCGAACGAACTCAAGGAAGAAGCAATGTCACCGAGCGGTCACTCCGCATTCAGTCGGAGCGCAGGGTATCGCGCGATTATCGACTCGTATGCACGCTCACCAAACACTGCCTTATAGCGTCGCATTGCGCCGAGCGCCTCCGCCGGCTGTGCGTTTAGCCAATAGGCAGACGCGAGGCGCAAGTGAATTGCCGAATACGCGAACCGGTCGGCCGCCATTTGTAAAACTCGAATCTCATTCTGCGACAGACCAGCCCGCACCTCCATTGTTGCAGCCTGCAGCAGCGCATCCATGTGCGTGTTCAGCGTAAAAGTTCGAGTGGGGACACGCGCACTCGCCGATGTCAATTTTGCTGCTGCAAAGCGCATCGACCTGAAGTCAGACTCGATAGCTCGATACTCAACTGCGACTCCAATTGCCAGCACCAACCAAGTGAAAAATACCAGCTTGGGCAGAGTTGATGCGGCAAGTACACGCGCGGAACGATGATTGGCCTCGATAATTCCAACTGCCACTCCCGCCGGGATCAGGAAGTAAGCATATGCGAACGGGAACTCTAGCAGTGAATGGACGGCGAATGGAATCAGGGATAAAGCGGCAAATACCGCTTCTGGCTCCTTGATACTAGAGAGTCGGGTCCACGCCCACACCGTCAGCAGGACGCACAAGAGCACGCCCAGTGGTATCCCAACCCATGCCAGCATATCCAATAAAATGTTGTGGGAATAGGTTACGGTGGAGACACCATCGCCAAGTTTGGGAACTGCACCCGCCATGTGCGCGACCGTTGTCTGATTCCAACCGTAGCCCATCAGTGGGCGCTGCAATACACCGGCGAGCACCTCATTCCAGAGCAACATGCGATGGCTGTTGTCTGCAAAGGCAATTTCCCTCCCAGCTCCCAGCATCAGCGCTTCCGCCATCAATGGGGCCAGAAACCAACACACCAAAACACAGAGCAGCCAAGCAATAATTTGCCCATGCGAGAGGCCGATGCGTACACGCTGGGCCGCGACGATCGCTGCAATCCCCATAACAACCGAACTAACTAGGCCAGTCCGGGACTGCGACATGGCCACGGCCGCCGAAAGCACCCCAACCGCAACAAGGAAAAGAGTAGAACCGACCATCCGCTCCCGATATAACCACGCGAGAGCGGCGACTCCGATTAGGGACAACGTTGCGAAATGATTGGCTTGTGCTAGATTTCCAGAAGCCCGCGTGCCAGGGCTGTCCGCGAACACGATCCAAGGCGCGGTGAGATCAGTGAGCCCGAACCACTGGACAACTCCGATTAGTGCCGAACTCGTCGCGGCGACAGCGATCAAGCCACAAGCTGACACAAGACTGCAGCGATTTACATCCCTTGCAAGCCAACTGCCAAGATGTATCGATATAGCAACCGCGGTGATATAGATCCAGGAAAGTATTGCATCACCCATGAAATGGGTGATTCCAATCAGCAACTGGACCCAAGGAACCAGCGCCACAATTCCGACCGCAACGGTGACGAGATGGATGGAAGGCTCTGGTCGATTCCGTACAGCAAGCGCCATCACGACAAGCGCAACACCGGCAAGAGCCATCGCTTCAGAATGGAAGCTAAGCCACGGCGGCGAATGGTCGGGTAATAGGTACGCGCACGTAGTGATTATGGAGCCCGCAATTAAGACAAGTTTTACGATCTGCGTTGGCACGTATCGGACCATTGGAGTGCTGCAGGCTAGTTGCGGGACATGCTTGCGAGAGCTAAAGACACAATAGACGTGTGCCTGCGACGTTGGAATCCTCTGTCTCTGAAGACTCAGGAGCGAAGAGATTGCAGGGGTTTAGATGCGAAGCGGCTCCGCGGCGCCCGCCCTAGGAACGGGCACGAGACCGCGGGGCCGCTTCTTCAGGTAAAACGGGAAAGTGACTTATCGAGCCACTTTCCCCTTGGTGCGCACTTAGAAACCTGCTGCTGCTGCGTTTGCAAATGAAGTGCTGCAAGAGCCTGGGAGCAGCTTGAGGATTGCCGGCTGAGTCGTCAGCGCACCACACCTCCACGAGGCGACCGACACACCAACATCGTTGGCAGTCATCGCCACCTGAGCACCCGAGCCATCCACTTTCATTGGCTGGAGGTAAATATGTGCGTTGGCATCAGCGATCCCACTGTCGATACCAGTGAATTGCACTCGAACCGATCCGGTGTTGCTGGTTGCGACAGAAAGAACATACTTGGTCGGCCCACTTGTGCCAGAAGTTGCGGCTTCGCAGCCCCAATTACCTGCGGTCGGCACCGTGGTTCCGGTCGTAGTTTGGAACTTCTCCGTAATAGTCGTCCGGCACGAGCTAGCTGCCAGCACCACTTCCGACATCTTCGCCTTCTTGGTGTAGTCCTGATAAGCAGGCAGAGCCACGGCGGCCAGAATGCCGATGATCGCGACCACGATCATCAGTTCGATCAGGGTGAAACCCTTTTGCAGTTGACGCTTCATAGATCCTCCAGAGGTTAAGCGTGTTGGGCACCTGGAGAACGCAATAGCTGTGCCAGCGCCAAAAACGTTAAAAAACACACGCTTACGGCTGGTTTCAAGTTTCAACCTCAACAATTGCGTCACTTGCCGTCACGTCACGCTGACACTTTTGTCAGAACTCAGCGCAGGCAGACGGCGCGGACCTGGGTGAGGTCGGTGTGGCCGCGCAGGACCTTGTCCATGCCGTCCATCTTCAGGCTGTGCATGCCGCCCTCCACGCAGGCGGCGAAGATCTGCCGCACGGGGGCGCGGGTCTGGATGAGGTGCTTGATGCCGGCATCGGCCACCAGCAGTTCGTGCAGCGCGATGCGGCCGCGGTAGCCGGTGTTACGGCACTCCGGGCAGCCGCCGGCGCGCCACAGGCGCAGGCGGCCGCGCTGGCCGTGCTCACGTACCCAGCCTTCGTAGAGCCGGCGCGCCGCGCCCGCGGGGTCTGCCTGCCAGGCGGGCGTGGCGCGCAGCTCCTCGCTGTACTCGGCGATGAAGGCGCGCAGCTCGTCGGCCTCTGGCAGGTATTCCTCCTTGCAGGCGCACAGGCGCCGCGCGAGTCGCTGCGCCAGCACGCCGAGCAGCGCGTCGGCGAAGTTGAAGGGGTCCATGCCCATGTCGAGCAGGCGCACGATCGACTCGGGCGCCGAGTTGGTGTGCAGCGTGGAGAACACGAGGTGGCCGGTGAGCGACGCCTCGACGCCCATGGCCACGGTCTCGGCGTCGCGCGATTCGCCGACCATGATGATGTCCGGGTCGGCCCGCAGGAAGGCGCGCATCAGCACGGCGAAGTCGATGCCGGCCTTGCGGTGCACCTGCACCTGGCGCAGGCCGCGCTGGGTGATCTCGACCGGGTCCTCGGCGGTCCAGATCTTGACGCCGGGCGTGTTGAGGTGGTGCAGGATGGAGTGCAGCGTGGTGGTCTTGCCCGAGCCGGTGGGGCCGCAGACGTAGAAGAGGCCGTGCGGCGCGCCTACGGTGGCCCGCAGCAGCTGCAGGTTGCGCGCGCTCAGCTCGAGTTGCTCCAGCAGCATCGGCTCGCCGGCCGAGAGCAATCGGATCACGACGTCTTCGACGCCACCGGCCGTGGGCACGGTGGCGACGCGCAGCTCGATGTCGAGCGGCCCGAAGCGGCGAAAGCAAATCTTGCCGTCCTGCGGCCTGCGCCGCTCGGAGATGTCCAGGTCGCACATGATCTTCAGGCGCGTGATCAGCGCCTGCCGAAAATGCGCCGGCACCTCGGTGTAGGGCTGCAGCACGCCGTCGATGCGAAAGCGGATGCCCGTGCGCCCCTTGCCGGGCAGCGGCTCGACGTGGATGTCGGAGGCGCGCTGCTGGTGCGCTTCGATGATCAGCTTGTTGACGAACTTCACCAGTTCGTTGTCGGCCGCCGCCGATTCGAGGAGGGACTCGTTGCCCCCCTCGTCGCCCTGCGGGCCGCCGGCTTCGGCCAGCATTTCATCGAGCGCCTCTTCGCCCGCGCCGTAGAACTGGTGCAGGGTCTTGTCGAACTCGGCGAGCGTGGTGACGCGCCAGGCCAGCCGGGCGAAGCGCGGGAACACCTGGGGCACCACGCGCGAGCTGCGCACCGCCTCCGGGTCGCGGCACATGAGGACCAGGCCGTCGGGCGAATCCTCGAGTGGTATCCAGCCGTGCTCCTCGACGAACTCGCGCCGCAGCAGCCCCTGCAACAGTCCCGAGCGGATGCGCCCGCGCTGGTAGGGCTCGTAGGGCACGCCGAAAAAGCGGGAGAGCGAAGCTCCGATCTGCGCGGCGGGAATGTCGTACTCGGACAGCAGCACGTTCTCGACGCAGTGGCCGTGGGTGCGGGCCTGCAGCAGCGCCTGCTGCAGCTCCTGCGGGCTCAATAGCCCGGCGCTGAGCAGGCCGTCGTAGCGGGTGGGCTTGCGCAGCGCCACGTCTTGCCGCAGGTGCACGCGCCGGCGAAGTGCGGTGGCGAGCGTGTGGCACAGCTGCATCGCACCCTCAAAGGCGCGCTGCGAGAACGGCCGGCCCGTGCGGTGGTTGATGATCTGCAGCACGCCCCACAGGGTGTCGCCCTCGACGATGGGCAGCGCCATCATCTCGCGGGTGCGAAAGCCGGAGGCACGATCGACGTCCGGCAGCAGGGACAGCTCGGGGTGGATACGCTGGAGTGCGGCCGTGTCGTAGGCGTCGGCGAGGTTCAGGGGTTGGCAGGTCATCGCGACGAAGCCGGCGATGCTTTGCGTGCCCACCGGCAGGCGCAGCGCCCGGCTGCCGTTCAGGCCGGTCTTGATCCGGGAGACGAGCGCGCGTCGGTCCTCGGTGACGGCGTAGAGGGTGAGGCGCACCGCCTCGAAGGCGTCGCAGATGTCGGCGCCGACATCGAGCATGAGGTGTTCGAGGTCTTCGGTGTCGTGGATGCGGGCCGTGACCTGCTGCAGCTTGCGATAGAACCGCGCTTGTGCCGCCAGCCGCTCGCCGCCAGGGGGCAGCACGGCCGCTTCATCCGATTCATCTTCTTGCGCTCTGGAGGAAGAAGACTCGACAACCTGCGCAGCGGGAGTCGAGCCGGCGCTCATATCTCGAGTTCCTGGCCGGCGCGCAGCCAGCGGATGTCGTGCGTGACGTGCAGGCCGTCGGGCGTGGTGCGGTCGAACTGCTGGATCTCGGCCATGATCAGTTCGGTTTCGGCGGGCTTGGTGTGCGTGATGTAGATGGGGAAGGACTGGCGCGTATCGATGCAGTCCAGCTCGTCGGCCAATGTCTGCGGAGAAAGGTGGCGGCTGCGCTGCGCGAGGGCCGCTTCGCGGCTGCTGAACGCCGTCTCGATGACCAGCGCCGCGACGTTGAGGGCGTTGATGCGGCGCCAGAACGCGGGGTTGCGTTCGGTGTCGCCCGAGAACACCCAGCAGCCCGTACCCGCGGTGACGGCGAAGCCGACGGCCGGCACGGTGTGTTCGGCGGGGAGGACTTCGACGTGGCGGCCGCCGATCTCGAGGATCTGCCCCCGCGCGATGGGATGGAAACTGAGGAAGGGTTGGTGCGGGCTGGGGATGCGGCTGAAGTCGGGCCAGATGACGTCGTTGAAGATGTGGGCGCGCAGGGCCCCGATGGTCTGCGGCAGGGCATGCAGCCGCACCGGACCGGCCAGGCGCGCGCCGATGGCGTCGAGCATGAGGGGCAGGGCGGCGACGTGATCGAGGTGGGAGTGCGTCAGCAGGACATCGGAGATGCCGGCCATCTCGTCGAGCGTGAGGTCGCCGACGCCGGTGCCGGCATCGACGAGCAGGTCGCCGTCGATCAGGAACGAGGTCGTGCGGCAGCCCTGGGCGATGGTTCCCGAACAGCCCAGCACGCGTACCTTCATGCAGTGCTCCTGGTCATTTGGTCTCGATGCGCGTGGCGCCGTCCCACATGGGATCGAACGCCTGCCGCCGCGCGGCTTCGACCCGCGCCGCGTACGCCTGGTACAGGGGCTTGTCGCCATGCCGCTCGCGCAGCTTGTACAGCAGCAGTTCACAAGACTCCCAGTTCTGGTTTCGCCACGCCATGAGGAACGCGAACCAGCTCTTGAGTTCCTCGGCGAGTTGTGCGTTCTCGGCGAGTGCCGTCGGCGTCAGTGGCTGGAAGATCGCCACGGCGCGCTCCTTGCCCTTGACGCGCACCCGATCGAGCTCCTGCCAGACGAAATCGGGCGCGAGGCGGCGCGTGCTCTCGCTCGCCACGATGACGACGCCATAGAGCTTGGAGAGCCCCTCGAGGCGGGCGCCCAGGTTCACCTCGTCGCCGATGACCGTGTAGGAGCGGCGGATGTCCGAGCCCATGTCGCCCACGCACATGGTCCCCGAGTTCAGGCCGATGCCGACGCCGATGGTGGGCAGCCCGCGCAGCCGGTGCTCGAGGTTGATGCGCTCGACCTCGTGGGCCATCGCCAGCGCGGTGGCCACCGCGAGGCGCGCGTGCTCCGGGGTCTCCACCGGCGCACCCCAGAAGGCCATGACGCAATCGCCCATGTACTTGTCGATGGTGCCGCGATGCGCGCGGATGATGCCGGTGAGCCGGCTGAAGAGGCCGTTGAGCAGCGCCTGCAGCGCCTTCGGTTCCATCTGCTCGGACAGGCGCGTGAAGCCGCGCATGTCGCAGAACAGTACGGTGAGTTCGCGGTTCTCGGCGGCCATGGTGTAGCTGTCCGGGTCTTTGACCATCTCGTCCACCAACTCGGGCGGGACGTAGGTGCCGAACAGCTGCGCCAGCTCGCGCTTGCTTCGGCTTTCCACGAAATAGCCGTAGCTCATGTTGAGGCCGAAGGCGGTGAGCACCATGACCAGGAAGGCCGCCAGCGGAAGCACCAGCCCGGCGCCGAGGTACAGCCAGAAATTGACGGCCACGCCCACCGCCATCACGGCGGAGCTCAGGAGCACGGCGCGCGACGCCGATAGCAGCGGCAGCGCCGACGCGAGCAGCAGCCCGGACGCGGACAGCACGAGCACGTCGTAGCCCACCGCGTAGTCGGGCCGCAGCGGCATGCGCCCGTCGAGCAGGCCGGACAGCAGGTTGGCATGGGTCTCGACGCCGGCATAGGCCTCGCCGACCGGCGTGACCCGCAGGTCCTTCAGCCCCGGGGCGGTGGTCCCGACCAGCACGACCTTGCCGCGCAGGCTGTCCGGCGCAAGCCGCTGGAAGCGCAGGTCGGACGCCGAGACATAGCGGAACGAGCCGCCATCGACACCGCCGGGGCCGCGGTACGGCACCAGCGTCGTCACCCCGTCCGCCACCGGAATGTCGATGGTGCGGCTGCCCTGGCGCAGGCGCACCGCTTCGAGCGCCTGGTAGGCGTGGCCCCGGCTGCCGACGAAGACGGGTTCCACGGCGGGCAGGCCCATGAGCATGCGAAAGACGGCCAGCGAAAGCGACTCGTAGAACTGGCCCCGGTGCTCGGCGAGCAGGGGGACCGCGCGCACCACGCCGTCGTGGTCCACCACGGGGTTGAAGAAGCCCGCCATCGGGGCGGCCGCGACCAGGCGATCGATGTTGGCGCCGTAGCCGCTCCAGCTGCTGAACCGGATGGGGCGGCCCTGCAGCGCCTCCACCGGCATCGCGGGCGGCGGCAGCGCACCGACGGCGAGTCCGTTGGAGTCGCTGGTGAAGTAGTAGCCCAGCACCGCCGGGCGCCCTTGCAGCGAGCGGGCGAACAGACCGTCGTAGTCGAGGGCGGGCGCGAGCTGCTGCACGCGCTGGCCGAAGCCGGGCTGGTCGCGCAGCTCGCCGGCCGCCAGCTCGCGCAGGCGCGGCAGCCCGGAACTGGCGTCCGGCTCGGCGAAGACGACGTCGAAGGCGACGACCGCGGCGCCCTGGCGCTCGAACAGCTCGTCGGTGATGCGGGCCAGGTGGTGGCGGCCCCAGGGCCAGTGCCCGAGTTCGGCGAGGCTCTTCTCGTCGATATCGACGATGACGATGCGCTCGTCGAGCGTGCCGGGCATGGTCGCGCGCAGCCGCGTGTCGTAGAGGATCTGGTCGAGCTGGCGCAGGAAAGGCACTTCGAAGGTGGCCGTCGCGTGCAGCAGCGCCAGGAGCAGCGGAACCAGCGTGACCACGAAACGGGGCCACTGCCGCACGAGGGCGCCCGAAGGGGGCCAGCGCCAGGGCACGTCAGGCCTGCACGAACTGCATCTGCGTGCCCGCCAGCTCGAGCAGGTCGCCGTCCTTGAGGGCAACCGGCTCGGCGCCGACCGGCGAGCCGTTGAGCGCGGGCCGGTGCTCGCCGTCCACGTGTGCAACGGTGTAGCCCTGGGCGCGCCGGGTGATCGACGCAACCGCGATCCCCGGCTTGCCGATGGTCGTGACGACCTTGTTGAGCGGCACCTCCCGACCCACCGCGGCGCCCGACAGGACCTTGATGGTGGCGACGGGCGGCGCATCCGCACCGGCACCGGCACCGGCACCGGCACCGGCTGGCAGGGAGGCCGAGGGCATGCCCTGCGCCGTAGCAGCCACGGCTGCGGCCGTCGCTGCGCTGGCGGGCTGCGCCGAGGTCGCTGGAGCGGATGCGGATGCAGGTGCCGGCGCGGCGGCCGTTGCTGCCGGCGTAGAGCGGATGGCGGCGCCTGCCGGTGCGGCCTCAGCGGCGCGCGCCGCCGGCGGCTGCACCAGCATGGTCCGATCGAAGGTGCTGTGCACCGGCTCGCCGCCCACGAACTTGATCCGGTACTTGCCGATCTCGACCGTGTCGTTGTGCTGCAGGCCCTGGCGCTTGATCGCCCGGCCGTTGACGTAGGTGCCGTTGGTGCTGTTGAGGTCTTCCAGGAACACCGTGCCGTCGGCCATCTCCAGCACCGCGTGCTCGCCGCTCACCGCGAGGTTGTCGATGACGATGTCGTTGTAGGGTCGGCGGCCCAGGGTCGTCCGGTCCTTGGTGAGCTGCACTTCCTTGATGACGACCCCGTCGATCGAGATGATCAACTTCGGCATGGTCCCGCTCCTCTTCGAATCATTCGTGATGCCGCTTTTCTGGCGCTTCCCGTCATTGTCCCAGCAGGCGCGACAGCAACCCGCGCCGGCCGCGCCCCGGGCCGGCCCGCACCAGCACGACGGACACATTGTCCCGGCCCCCGTTGGCATTCGCCGCATCGACCAGGCGATCGGCGCGGTCCTGCAAAGGCGCGTCGAGCTGGAGGATGGAGGCGATCGCCCGGTCGTCGATCATGTCGTTGAGCCCGTCTGAGCACAGGAGAAAGCAGTCACCGGGCTCGACCCGGTGCTCGTTGACGTCCAGCAGCACGGTGTCCTCGACGCCAAGGGCGCGGGTGACCAGGTTCTTCTGGTCCGAAACGGCCGCTTCTTCTTCGGTGATGAGCCCGGCTTCGAGCTGCTCCTGCAGCAGGGAATGGTCGCGCGTGACCTGCGTCAGCTGCCCGGCCCGCAGCCGGTAGCAGCGCGAGTCGCCAATGTGCCCCAGCACGAGGCGCTGCGCCTGGAACACCGCGACCACCAGCGTGGTGCCCATGCCGGCGTAGTTCGGGTTGGCATTGGCGGCATTGAAGACGGCGCGGTTGGCGTTCTCGACACAGATCTCCATGGCCCGGCGCAGCTCGCGGGCGTTGGCCTGCTCGCCCGCCTGCGTGAGCCAGCGGCCGAGCTCGGCGCGGATGAAGGCCGTGGCCATGCCGCTGGCGACCTCGCCGGCGTTGTAGCCGCCCATGCCGTCGGCCAGCAGCGCAAGCCGCGCTTCCTCATCGACGGCAACCGAATCCTCGTTGTTGGAGCGCGCGAGGCCCGGGTCGGTGCGGGAACAGAACTCGTAGTGCATAGGGCCAGCTGCTCAGGCATCCAGCCTGCGGATATCCGGCGCCGTCGCGGCGCCGGGGGACGGCGGCTCCGTGTCGCGGGTGGGGACCTGCTGCACGCGTCGCGTCGCATCATAGCCGCGAGTGGCGCCCGTGCCGACGCCCTGCGGCGCCGGCGCATGCAGGGCGGGCACGCCGCGCAGCGAAGGCTCGCAGGCGCGCAGCTCGGCGGCAAAGGCCAGACCGTCGGGCACCCGCGCGTCCGGCTCCTTGGCCAGCGCCCGCGCGATGGCTTCGGCGAGCGCCGGCGGCAGCTGCGGCGCGACGCTGCGCAGGTCGGCAGCGGGCTCGTTGGCGATCTTGAACATCATCTCGGCCAGCGAGTCGCCGCGAAACGGCAACGTGCCGGTCAGCAGCTGGAACAGCATCACCGCGAGCGAGTAGAGGTCGGTGCGACCGTCCACCCGACGACCCGCCAGCTGCTCGGGCGACATGTAGCTGGGGGTGCCGAGGATGGTGCCGGTACGGGTGCGGCTGGCGTCGGTCACGCGGGCAATGCCGAAGTCGGTGACCTTGACCAGGTCTGCGGCAGGCTCGTACATGATGTTGGCGGGTTTGATGTCCCGGTGGATCACACCCTGCTCGTGGGCATAGGCCAGCGCTTCGGCCACCCGTGCACCGATCGAGACCACGGTGGCCGGGGGCAGCAGGTGCGCCGCCTGCGCATGCTCGGACAGGTCGCGCCCGTGCAGGAACTCCATGGCGATGTAGGCGAGATCGTGCTCCTCGCCGGCATCGAAGATGGTGACGATGTTCGGGTGCGCGAGCCGCCCGGCGGTCTCCGCTTCGCGGAAGAAGCGCCGCCGCGCCTCCTCGAGGTCGTCCCCGGCGAACTCCTGGCCGAGCGCCAGCGTCTTGATGGCGACCGCGCGGCCGATGCGCGGGTCGCGCCCGAGGTAGACCACGCCCATGGCGCCCTTGCCGAGCTCCTTTTCGAGCTGGTAGCGCCCGAGCATGGGCTTTTCCACCGCACCGTCGTCCAGCACCAGCGTGCCGCCCGCCGTGCCGCTGGCGCCGCCGAGGATCACGGTCTCCGACAGGTTCCTGGCCCGACCCAGGCGGGCACGCAGGTCCTTGTAGTCGGCGTTCCAGCTGGCCATGTGGCGGTAGATCGCTTCCGCCTTATTGAACTGCCGCCGGCGCTCGAAGTCGAGTCCGAGGTTGTACAGGTTGTCCATCAAGGCGTCGCCCAGCGGAACGCGGCGGAAACGGTCGAACGCCATGTCGAGCTGGCCCTGACCCTGCAGGGCGAGGCCCATCATGCGGTTGGTCTCGGCGGACTCGTCGTCGGAGCGGCGCTTGCCGGACTCGGTCACCAGGAAGCGCCGGGTGGTCAGTGCCAGGTGCCCGGCAAGCAGCAGCGTGGCCGCAAGGATGCAGGGCACCCAGACCGAAGCGCGGGCGAGTGCGAAGAACTCGCTGCCCAGCAGCCCGGCGAACAGCACCGCGGTGACCGCTGCGCCCCAGCCCGCCGACAGCCGGGGCAGCAATGCGAGCAGATAGGCTGCCACCAGCAGCACGGCCGCCGCCGCCGCCAGGGCGGCCCAGGCTGGCTGGCCGACGGCGTGGCCGCTGAGGATGCTGGAGGTGACCTGGGCCAGCACCTCCACGGGCGCCAGCGCGGGATGGCCCGGCACGGCGAAGCTGCTGCCGACTCCGGCCGCCGTGGCGCCGATCAGCACGGTCTTGCCGCGGTAGCGCTCTGCGGGGATGGTGCCGGCCAGCACCTCGTGAAACGGATCGGAGCGACGGCCGGCGCGTTCGCCGGCAGGAAATCGCGGCAACATGCGCGACTGGGAATCGGTGGGCAGCCGCAGACGCCCCAGGCGCAACTCCTCGCCGGGTGACCACTGCAGGTCCCCGGGCTGCAGGTTCAAGTCCCGCGCAACCGCCAGCAGCGCCAGGGACGGAATGGCTTGCCCGTGCAGGTCGATGAGCAGCGGCACTTCGCGCACGGCTCCATCGACGTCCACCATCAGGTTCAGGTGTCCCACGCCGGCCGACACAGCGCCCAGGGACTCGATCGGCGCCTGCACCGCCAGAGCCTCCACGGCAAAGCCCGGTGCCGCCGCCACGGTAGTGCGCGCGAGCCAGTCTGGCAGCGCGCGCTCGGGTCGGCCCATAGGCTCCCCCAGGGTGAGCAGCGCCGGCAGGAGCACGTTGCCCGCGCTGCGCAGGCTGCGGGCCAGCTTGGCGTCGGAGTCCAGGGCCTCTTCGGCTTCGCGCACGAGCTGGGCAAGGCCGGTGTCGGCGTCGGGCGGGAGCGCGTCGCGCAAGCGGCGGATGTATTCGAGGCCGCGCTCCGTCTGCGGCTCGACGAACAGCGTGGTGTGGACGATGGTCTTGGCGCCCGCAGCTGCAAGCCGGTCGATCAGGGCAGCATGCACGTCTCGGGGCCAGGGCCAGCGGCCGATGGCCGCAATGCTGGCGTCGTCGATGGCGATGACGGCGACGCGGTCCGAAGGCTCGCGCGCGCCCTGCGTGCTGCCCCAGTCGTAGAAGCGGCGCTCGAGGGTGCCGATGATGTCCGTGGCCAGGTGAAGCGCCAGCACCGCCATGACCACGACCAGTCCGAGCAGCGCATCGGCGCGCCAGACGCTGCGGCGCTTCGGCCCGTGGGATGAAGTGCTGTGTGCTGCTGAAGAAAACCTGCCCACGTGAGTGCTACCGCCCGGTCTGGTCAATCGGTTGGGGCGGGGCTCCACGCCACGCGCCGGCCCGCGTCACCGCCGAGGCGCAAGGCTGCGGGGAAGGTAGCAGACCGTACAGGTCGTTACAAGCGCGGTCTGAAGAAACCGGCCCGCGTGTTGCGGGCCGGCACCAGCGTCAGGCCGCTGCGGAACCGCCGCCCGCCCGGCTGCGCTGGATCAGCTTGCCTACGGCCAGCACCAGCAGCGCGCCGGCCGCTGCCGCCGCGTACTCCCAGCTCTTGTCGGCCGGGAGGAAGGGCTTGACCGCGGGGTCGGTGTAGGCCATCTGGCCGGCGATCCATCCCAGGAGCATGCCGCCCAGGGTGATGATGATCGGGAAGCGATCCATCAGTTTGAGCACGATCTGGCTGCCCGCCACGATGATGGGAATGCTCACGAGCAGGCCGAAGATCACCAGGCCCAGCTGGTGATCGCCGGCGCTCTCGGCGGCGCCGGCGATGGCCAGCACGTTGTCCACGCTCATTACCAGGTCGGCCACGATCACGGTCTTGACAGCGCCCCAGAGCTTGTCGCTCGGGCTGATGTTGGCGTGCTCGTCCTCGTCTTGCGGCACCAGCAGCTTCACCCCGATCCACAGCAGCAGCACCGCCCCTACCAGCTTCAGGTACGGAACCGCCAGCAGCGCCAGCGCGAAGGCGATCAGCACGACCCGCAGAACGATGGCGCCGGCCGTGCCGTAGATGATGCCCATCCTGCGCTGCGCAGGCGGCAGGCCGCGGCAGGCCAGCGCGATGACCACCGCGTTGTCGCCGCCGAGCAGGATGTCGATGAGGATGATCTGGCCGACGGCGATCCAGAAGGTGGGGGAGGCGAATGCTTCCATGCTAGTTGTGTGCCGCCGGTGGCCCGGCGAGTTGATCTGGCGTTAAGGGCGGACGTGAAGGACGGTCACCGTGCATGGCCGCTGGCCGCGCGAACGGCCAGTGGGCGCCGGCTGGCAAGGAGCGCCAGCCGAGGAGACATTCCCGAGCTTACAGCAGCTTACAGCAGCGCTTTCAACAGCTTGGCCATCTCGGAGGGGTTGCGGGTGACCTTGAAGCCGCACTCCTCCATCACCGCAAGCTTGGCGTCGGCCGTATCGGCACCGCCGGAGATCAGCGCACCGGCGTGTCCCATGCGCTTTCCGGGCGGTGCGGTCACGCCGGCGATGAAGCCGACGATGGGCTTTTTCATGTGGTCCTTGCACCAGCGGGCGGCCTCCGCCTCGTCGGGTCCGCCGATCTCGCCGATCATGATGACGGCGTCGGTGTCGGGATCGTCGTTGAAGGCCTGCATCACATCGATGTGCTTGAGGCCGTTGATCGGGTCGCCGCCGATGCCCACGGCGCTGGACTGACCCAGGCCGATCTCGGTGAGTTGGGCGACGGCCTCATAGGTCAGGGTGCCCGAGCGCGAGACCACGCCGATGCGGCCCTTGCGATGGATGTGGCCCGGCATGATGCCGATCTTGATTTCGTCGGGCGTGATGAGGCCGGGGCAGTTCGGCCCCAGCAACAGCGTCTTCTTGCCGCCCGCGGCTTCCTTGGCCTTCATGCGGTTGCGCACTTCGAGCATGTCGCGCACCGGGATGCCTTCGGTGATGCAGATCGCCAGGTCGAGGTCGGCTTCCACGGCTTCCCAGATCGCGGCGGCGGCGCCCGCCGGCGGCACGTAGATCACCGACACCGTAGCGCCGGTTTGTGCGGCGGCTTCCTTGACCGAGCCGAAGATCGGGATGTCGAAGATCTTCTCGCCGGCCTTCTTGGGGTTCACGCCGGCGACGAAGCAGTTCTTGCCATTGGCGTATTCCTGGCACTTCTCGGTGTGGAACTGGCCGGTCTTGCCCGTGATGCCCTGGGTGATGACCTTGGTGTCTTTGTTGATGTAGATCGACATGGGAATTCCTTCAAGCCTTGACGGCGGCCACGACCTTCTGGGCCGCTTCGGCCATGGTGTCCGCGCTGATGATGGGCAGGCCCGATTCGGCCAGCATCTTCTTGCCGAGCTCCTCGTTGGTGCCCTTCATCCGCACCACCAGCGGCACGTTCAGGTTGACGGCCTTGCAGGCGGTGATGACGCCCGTGGCGATGGTGTCGCAGCGCATGATGCCGCCGAAGATGTTGACCAGGATGGCCTTGACCTTCGGGTTCTTCAGCATGATCTTGAAGGCTTCCGTCACCTTTTCGGGCGTGGCGCCGCCGCCGACGTCGAGGAAGTTCGCGGGCTCGGCGCCGAACAGCTTGATGGTGTCCATGGTGGCCATCGCAAGGCCCGCGCCGTTCACGAGACAGCCGATGTTGCCGTCCAGGCTGATGTAGGCGAGGTCGAACTTGCTGGCCTCGATCTCGGCGGCGTCTTCTTCGTCGAGATCGCGCAGGGCCACGATGTCGGGGTGGCGGAACAGCGCGTTGGAATCGAAGTTGAACTTGGCGTCGAGCGCGATGATGTTGCCCTTGCCGTCGCGGTTCAGGGGGTTGATCTCCACCAGCGAGGCGTCGGTCTCCATGTAGCAGCGATACAGCTTCTTGAAGACATCGACGGCCTGCGCGGTGGAATCGGCCGGCATGCCGATGCCGCTGGCGATCTCGCGGGCCTGCTCGTCGGTGAGGCCCTTCAGCGGATCGGCGAAGACCGTGATGATCTTCTCGGGCGTGGCATGCGCCACTTCCTCGATGTCCATGCCGCCTTCGCTGGAGGCGATGAAGGCGATCTTCTGCGTGGCCCGGTCGGTGACCACCGAGACGTAGTATTCCTGCTGGATGTCGGCGCCGTCCTCGATGTAGAGCCTGCGCACCTTCTGGCCCTCGGGGCCGGTCTGGTGGGTCTTGAGCTGCATGCCCAGGATTTCGCCGGCCAGCCGCTTCACGTCGTCGATGGACTTGGCCACCTTCACGCCACCGCCCTTGCCACGCCCGCCGGCATGGATCTGCGCCTTGACGACCCACACCGGACCGCCGAGTTTCTGCGCGGCCTCTACCGCTTCCTGCACCGTGAACGCCGGGATGCCGCGCGGCACGGGCACGCCGAAGCTGCGCAAGATCTCCTTGCCTTGGTACTCGTGAATCTTCATGAGGAACTCTCTCGGGAAACTTGGGGAGTGCCCGGCGCATGAGGCAGGCCGGGATGCGGGTGCCGAAGCAGCAGCCGCCGACTGTATCATGGTGCGATGCGACAAATGCCCGCTGCCGAGGGCCTCGGCCGGGCTCTCACGCCAGGATGCAGCATGCCCAAAGCGCACAAGGTTTTCATTGACGGCGAGGCCGGCACCACCGGTCTGCAGATCCGCGAGCGGCTCGAGCAGATGCCCGCCGTGGAGCTGGTAAGCATCGCCCCCGCGCTGCGCAAGGACCTGTCGGCCAAGCGCGATCTCATGGCCGCAGTGGACCTGGTGATCCTGTGCCTGCACGACGACGCAGCGCGCGAATCGGCCGCCATGGTCGATGCGATCGAGCGGGCCCGGGGCACCGGTCCCCGGATCATCGACGCATCGACCGCGCACCGCACGGCAGAGGGCTGGGTGTACGGATTTCCCGAGCTCGCGCCCGGCCAGCGCGATGCAGTGGCGGCGGCCCGGCGCGTGAGCAATCCGGGCTGCTACGCCACCGGTGCCATTGCCCTGGTGCGACCGCTGATCGATGCCGGCTTGATCCCCCCCGACTGGCCGCTGCACCTGCCCTCGGTCAGCGGTTATTCCGGCGGCGGGCGCTCCATGATCGAGGACTACGAAGCCGGCCGGGCGCCTGCTTTTGAGCTCTACGCCCTTGGACTGAAGCACAAGCACCTGCCGGAAATCATGCGCTACACCGGCCTTACCCGCCGGCCGATCTTCATTCCTTCGGTGGGCAATTTCCGCCAGGGCATGCTGGTGCAGTTGCCCCTGCACCTGGACCTGCTGCCCGGCAAGCCGTCGGCCCAGGACCTGCACGAGGCGCTGGCACGCCACTATGCAGGCAGCGAGTGGGTGTCGGTCCAGGCTGCCACCGAGTCGGGCAAGCTTGATCCGATGGCACTGAACGACAGCAACCGCATGGTCCTGCGCGTGTTCCACAACATGGATCACCAGCACGCGGTGCTAGTAGCGCAGCTGGACAACCTGGGCAAGGGCGCCAGCGGCGCGGCCGTGCAGAACCTGAAGCTGATGCTGGGTCTCTGAGAACGGGCGGGGGTTCGAAGCAAGCTGCGTAGCGCAGCATCGCGCGAGTTGGGTGGCTTCGTGGCTTCGTGGCTTCGTGGCTTCGTGCGGCGCGCGCTTCGAGGCTTCGTGGGGTTCGCACCCGGTCACGTTCCGTGGGCCTGCGCCCCCTACGCCAGCCCCTCCTCGCCCTCATCGAAGTCGTCCTCCGAAGCGCCGCCGGCCAGCACCTGCCTTATCACCTCGCCCGCGAAGCCGCGCGCAGCCAGAAAGCGCGCATGGCGGGCGCGCTGCGCCGCGTCCTGCGGCGGTGCACCGAACCTGCGCTGCCACACGGCACGTGCACGCGCGAGCTCGGTCGCGCGCAGCTGATGCACCGCATGCGCCACCAGCTCGCTGTCCAGGCCCTTGGCCTGCAGCTCCTGCCGGATCCGTGCCGCGCCCAGCCGGCCCGCCCGTCGGTGCACCACCGATTCGGCGACCCGCGTCTCGTTGATGAAACCCTTCGCCTGCAAATCGTCCAGCACCTCGCGCAGCTCGCCGGGTTCGGTTTCGCGCGCGGCCAGCTTGCGTTCGAGTTCGAGGCGGGAATGCTCGCGCATCGAGAGCAGGCGCAGGGCCCGCCCTTTCAGCGACAGCGGCGCCTGCACCATGGCACCTCTCAGTCGGCGCTGCCTGCACCCTCGGCAGGCGGCAGCAGCGGGATGCCCAGGGATTCGCGAACCTTGTTCTCGATTTCGTAGGCGAGCTCGGGGTTCTCGCGCAGGAACTCGCGCGCGTTGTCCCTGCCCTGGCCGATCTTCTCGCCCTGGTACGCATACCAGGCGCCCGACTTCTCGAGGATGCGGGCGGTCACGCCCATGTCGATGATTTCGCCCTCGCGGCTGATGCCTTCGCCGAACAGGATGTCAAACTCGGCCGTCTTGAACGGGGGAGACACCTTGTTCTTGACCACCTTGACCTTGGTTTCGTTGCCGATGGCCTCTTCGCCCTTCTTGATGGTGCCGGTGCGACGGATGTCCAGGCGCACGGAGGCGTAGAACTTCAGCGCGTTGCCGCCGGTGGTGGTCTCGGGGCTGCCGAACATCACGCCGATCTTCATGCGGATCTGGTTGATGAAGATGACCATGCAGTTGGTCTTCTTGATGGTGGCGGTGAGCTTGCGCAGTGCCTGGCTCATCAGCCGGGCCTGCAGGCCGGGCAGCGAGTCGCCCATCTCGCCTTCGATCTCGGCCTTGGGCACCAGGGCGGCCACGGAGTCGATCACGATCAGGTCCACGGCACCCGAGCGCACCAGGCTATCGACGATTTCAAGCGCCTGCTCGCCGGTGTCGGGCTGGCTGATCAGCAGGCTGGGCAGGTTCACCCCGAGCTTGTTGGCGTACTGCACGTCCAGCGCGTGCTCGGCGTCCACGAAGGCGCAGGTGCCGCCCTGGCGCTGCATCTCGGCGATGACCTGCAGGGTCAGCGTGGTCTTGCCGGACGATTCGGGCCCGTAGATCTCGACCACGCGTCCGCGCGGCAGGCCCCCGACGCCCAGCGCGATGTCCAGACCGAGCGATCCGGTGGAGACGACCTGGATGTCCTCGATCTTCTCGCCTTCGCCGAGCCGCATGATGGTGCCCTTGCCGAACTGCTTCTCGATCTGGGCCAGCGCAGCTTGCAGAGCCTTGGACTTCTCGGTGTCTGCGGGATTGGCGGCGTTGGCGTTGGCCGGCGCGATCTTGCTGCCCTTGACTTGTGCATCCATGGGGAAATTCTCCTTGTGAATCAAATGCTTGCGGTGGCGGCATCCGATGCCCGCCGGATGCGCGCTGGATGCTTGACCAGTACTGTAAAGGCCTGTGAAAGCAGAACTTCCAGTTTTTTGGTCAGTTTGCCTTACGATTTGGAGATGCACGACACCCCCGACGACGGCTGGCGCCGGTCCCATCTCGGACGGCTCCTGGGGCATGCCAGCCGGCGCTTCGACGACCGGGTGCTGCACCTGATGGCGCATGACGCCGACGCGCCGCTTGCGCTCTCACGGCTGGCGGCCCGTGGACAGATCGGCGCAGCCCACATCCACATCACGCGGCACCTGGCGCTGCAGGGTTCCCGCCTCACCGAACTCGCCGCGGTGGCCGGCATGACCAAGCAGGCCATGGGCGATCTCGTCACCCAGTGCGAAGCCTGGGGGCTGGTGCTGCGCGAGCCCGACCCGGCCGATGCGCGGGCGCGCCTGGTGCGTTTCACCCCCGATGGTCTCGCCTGGCTGCAGGCTTTCCGCGCCGCGGTCGATCAGGCCGAAGCCGAGTTCCGCGCCGAGGTCGGCGAAGCGGTGGCGACGGTGGTCACCATGGGCCTGGAGGCCTGGGCTGGCCCGGCCGCCTAGAATTTCCCTGCAGCCACGCGCCAGACGCGGCTCTTGGAGACAAGCATGCGCATTCTCATCGCGGAAGACGACCAGGTGCTCGCCGATGCCCTGCTGCGCAGCCTGCGGGCCGCGGGAGCGGCTGCAGACCAGATCTCCAGCGGCAGCGAAGCCGACGCGGCGCTCCTGACCAACAACGAGTTCGATCTCCTGATCCTCGACCTCGACTTGCCGCGGCTGCATGGCCTGGAAGTGCTGCGGCGCCTGCGGGCGCGTGGCTCGACGATCCCGGTCCTGATCCTCACCGCGGCCGACAGCGTCGAAGAGCGCGTGAAGGGGCTGGACCTCGGCGCCGACGACTACATGGCCAAGCCCTTTTCGCTTCAGGAGCTCGAAGCGCGCGTGCGCGCCCTCACGCGGCGCGGCATGGGCGGCACCAGCAGCACCATCCGCCACGGGCCGCTGGTGTACGACCAGACCGGCCGGGTGGCCACCATCGAAGGCCGCACGCTCGAGCTGTCGGCGCGCGAGCTGGGGCTGCTCGAAGTGCTGCTGCAGCGCGCCGGCCGCCTGGTCAGCAAGGACCAACTGGTCGAGCGGCTGTGCGAATGGGGCGAGGAGGTGAGCAACAACGCCATCGAGGTGTATATCCACCGCCTGCGCAAGAAGATCGAGAAGGGTCCGATCCGCATCGCCACGGTGCGCGGCCTCGGCTACTGCCTCGAAAAGATCCCCGGCTGAACGCCATGGCGGTGCGCCTCTTCCAGCGCGAGCAGCGGTCGCTGTTCGGCGAGATCCTCGACTGGATGCTCACGCCGCTGCTGCTGCTGTGGCCGATCAGCCTGGCCCTGACCTGGGTGGTCGCCCAGAGCATCGCGGGCAAGCCCTTCGATCGAGCTCTGGAACACAGCGTGCAGGTGCTCGCGCAGCGGGTGCGCACCCACGACCGGCAATCGACCACGCCTCTGGCTACCGCAGGCGACGTCCTGCTGCGCACGGACGACAGCGACCAGGTCTGGCACCAGGTGCTCGGTCCGGGCCGCACGCTCCTGAGCGGAGACCGCGACCTGCCTGCCCCGCAGCGCGAGCAGCCGGCCGTGTTCGGCGAGGTGCTGCTGCGCGACGACCACATGCGCGATGAGTCGGTGCGCGTGGCCTACACCTGGCTGCTGCTGCAAAGCGGGGAGTCCGTTCTGGTGCAGGTCGCAGAAACGCGCGGCAAGCGCTCGGTGCTGGCCACCGAGATCATCAAGGGCGTCATGCTGCCGCAGTTCATCATCCTGCCGCTGGCCGTGCTGCTGGTCTGGCTGGCGCTGGTGCGGGGCATCAAGCCGCTGTCGCAGCTCGAGGAGCGCATCCGCGCCCGCAGTCCTGACGACCTGTCGCCGCTGGACGAGAAGGCGGTGCCGCAGGAGGTGGCACCCCTGGTGTCCTCGGTCAACGACCTGCTGACGCGCCTGAAGGACTCCATCGCCACCCAGAAGCGCTTTCTGGCGGGCGCCGCCCACCAGCTCAAGACGCCCTTGGCGGGGCTGCGCATGCAGGCCGACCTGGCGCAGCGCGAGGACACCAACGCCGAGGCCCTGAAGCAGTCCCTCAAGCAGATCGGCCGCGCCAGCATGCGGGCCACCCACACGGTCAACCAGCTGCTGGCGCTGGCGCGCGCGGAAGCGAGCGGCCAGTCGATGGCCGTGCAAACCTGCGACCTGGCCGAGCTCACGCGCAACGCGGTGCAGGAGTGCCTGCCCCGTGCGCTGGAGCGGCGCATCGATCTCGGCTACGACGGGCCAGGTCCGGGCGCAACCGGCGTGCGGCTGCAGGGGAACCCGACCCTGATCAAGGAAATCATCGCCAACCTGCTGGACAACGCCCTCAACTACACGCCGTCGAGCGCAGCCCAACCCGGGGTGATCACCGCGCGGGTGGTCCCCTACCCTGCGGCCGGGATGGTGCTGCTGCAGGTCGAGGACAGCGGCCCCGGCATTGCCGAGGCCGATCGGGAGCTGGTGTTCCAGCCGTTCTACCGCGTGCTCGGCTCCAATGTCGATGGCTCGGGCCTGGGCCTGTCCATCGTGCGCGAGATCGCGCGCCAGCACGGCGCCGAGATCCGCATCGATGAAGCGCGTCCGGGCGCCTCACCACCGGGCACGCGCATCAGCGTGCGCTTCCCTTTGCGAGAAGCCGCTCTGCTGCCCGCCTGAGCGCCGCCGAAGACCACAGCCAAAGACGGGCTTCGGCGCGAGGCAGGTGGCGACCGCCCGCCACGCCGAGCTGCGCGTCGGCCCGCCTCAGGCCGCCGCGCGGTACAGGTTCAGCTGGAGCCGCTCGCGCTCGATCACGCGCGCCACCGCCGGCAGCTGCGCGAGCTTCTGTGCCTGTGCCCAGAGCGTCGGCAGGCTGGTCGGATCGATGCCGGCGATGCCGCCCCAGCGCAGCACCGTGAGGGCATAGGCGTCGAGCGGCCCGACGCGCTCGCCTGCCAGCCACGGTTGCCCCTGCACGACCGCGGTCGAAGCGAAAGCCTCCAGCTCCTGCAGCAGCGTGCGATAGCTTGCGACCGCGAACTGCTTCACGGCCGCCTGCGCCTGCGGGTCCGAGGTGAACTTCTCGGGCATGAAGACATGCGTGAAGGTCGGGTGAACGGTGTTGTTCACCCACGCGAGCCGCTCCATCACCCGCGCGCGGGCCAGGGCGTCGGTCGGCAGGAAGCCTTGCTCGGGAAAGCGGTCGTGCAGGTAGCCCACGATCGCAACGATCTGCGTGATCACCGCGTCGCCATCGACCAGCACCGGAACCTGTCCGCGCGGGTTGATCGCGCGGTAGGCCTCGCCGTGCTGCTCGCCCTTGTGCAGCTTCACCATCACCGGCTCGAAGCTCGCGCCGGCGAGTTCGAGCAGCACGTGCGGCACGAAGGAACAGGCGCCCGGGGCGAAATACAACTTCATCGTCATCTTCTGGTCTCCAAGGAAGTAAACATCAACCGCAGGGCCGCAGCGCGTGGCCCGCCAACGCCGCGCGCAGCGGCTCGATGCGGCCCTGCAGCGCAGCGTCGGCCGCCAGCAGACGCAAGGCCGGCCCGCTGCGTCCCGCGCGCTCCTGCACGACGGTAGCGGTGCGCACCCCCCGCAGCGCCAGCGCTTCCAGCCGCTCGCGCGCCTCGGCTTCGCTCGCAAAGCCGCCGAGCGAGAGCCCCGGCTCGAGTGCCGCACTTGCCAGCGCCTCGAACGGAACGCCGCGCTGGCGCAACTCGGCGCGTTTGCGTTGCAGGTGTTCGACGCTCGCATAGCGCCCCATGTAGACGATCCAGCGCGGCGGCTCCGTCGCGTCCTCCAGCTGCCAGCTGCCGGCGGGCCAGTGCACCAGCAGCTCGCCCAAACGGACGGCGGTGTCCGCATCGAGGACGTCCGATGCGAGGCAGCTCACCGTGGCCGCGGGGGCTGCGGAGTGGGCGACGCGCAAGGGCCCCGCCGCCGTGGCGCTGCCGACGCCTTCGCGGCGCGGCACGACCTGCAGCAGCTCGGGCCGGAGCTGGCGCTCCAGGCGTTGCGGCTCGGATTGCGGCGTCGGTCCGGCGCCCCAGGCGCGCAAGAGGCCCTGAGCCCAGGCGAACCAGGCCACATTGGCCAGAAGCAGCAAGAGGACCACGACGCGCATGTGAGAAGGCCGGAATCAGGCCGCCGGCGCGGGGCGCACGCTCACTTCGGAACTGGTGACGGAGATCATGCCCGCCGCAGTATGCACCAGCAGGGCGCCCTGTCCGGTCACCCCGCAGGCCGTGCCCACCGTGCCGTCGCTGAGCACCACCGGGCGGCCGCGCAGCAGGTCGCGCGTTGCGAAACGCGCGGCAAACGCGTCGAATCCTGCCCTCTCGAACTCCAGCAGCGCCTGCAGCAGCGCCGGGCCGACGCGCGCGAGGACGGCTCCAGCGTCTGCATCGGGCCAGAGCTCGCGCAGTGCCGCCGCTGCGGTGGACAGTCCCTGCGCGGAGCGCGCAGCGATGTTGATGCCGACGCCGATCACGGCATGGCGGCGCAGGGCGCCGCCGCCGGAGGCCGTGGCCGTCTCGACCAGGATGCCGCCCAGCTTGCGCCCACCGATCCACAAATCGTTCGGCCACTTCAATTCGACGGCCGCGTGCAGCGCCTCGGCCACCGCCACGCCTGCCGCCAGGGACAGGCCCGACCAGTCCTGCGGCGCAAGCGGCAACCCGAGCGAGCAGGTGAGCGAGTCGCCCACCGCGCTTTGCCAGCTGCGCCCCAGACGGCCGCGGCCGGCCGTCTGCTGCTCGGCCACCAGCAGGACGGCGTCGCAGTGCCCGGCACGGGCGCGGCGCATCAGCTCGGAATTGGTGGAGTCGATGGTCGGCGCGATCTCCAGGCGCGCTCCGGGCAGCAGCGCCGCGAGCCGCTCGCCCACGACCTGCGCTGGCCAGTCGATGGCGCCGTTCACCGCCGGCGCTTGGGCGCCAGCAGGGTGCCCCGGCAGTTCGGCGCGCCGCACCAGCAGGGGTACTCCGCCTTCAGTTTCTTCGTGTACGGCTCGTCGATGATCAGGCCGTAGTCGTAGTTCAACTCCTCACCGGCGCGGATGTTGCGCAGCGCCTTGATGAAGATGCGGCCTTCTTCTTCGTCGGCTTCGCAGTTGGGGTCGCAGGAGTGGTTGATCCAGCGCGAGGTGTTGCCGCCGCGCAGCGCGTCGATGACGCGATCTTCGTCCACGTGGAAATAGAAGGTGTGGTTCGGGTCTTCGGGGTCGTGCGGGTGGCGGCGCTGCGCCTCTTTCCAGCTGATGATCTCGCCGACGTACTCGATGATGGTCTCGCCTTCGGCGATGTCCTGCACCGCGAACACCCCGCGCCCGTGAATGCCTGACCGGCGCGCCTGGATCTTGCGGCCCCGCCCACCCTGTGCTGCTGCCATCTGCGGAAACTCTGGTAAGTTGAATGTGTGCACATGCGCGTGTACGCGTACGCGCGAGAGCCGAGATTGTAGGAACAACCCGTTGCCCGGACGTCTCTGACCCCGGGGACCAACCCATCCAGCCGAAACATGAGCAAGACACTCGTCATTGCCGAGAAACCATCCGTCGCGCAGGACATCGTGCGCGCGCTCACGCCGGTCGCGGGCAAGTTCGACAAGCACGACGACCACTTCGAGAACGACCGGTACGTGGTCACCAGCGCCGTCGGCCACCTGGTGGAGATCCAGGCGCCCGAGGAGTTCGACGTCAAGCGCGGCAAGTGGAGCTTCGCGCACCTGCCGGTGATTCCGCCGTACTTCGACCTCAAGCCCGTCGATAAGACCAAGAGCCGGCTCAATGCGGTGGTCCGGCTGGCCAAGCGCAAGGACATCACCGAGCTGGTGAACGCTTGCGACGCGGGACGCGAGGGCGAGTTGATCTTCCGCCTGATCGAGCAGTACGCCGGCGGCGCCAAGCCGCTGGGCAAGCCGGTGCGGCGCCTGTGGCTGCAGTCGATGACGCCGCAGGCGATCCGCGACGGCTTCGACAAGCTGCGCACCGACCGGCAGATGGAGGGCCTGGCCCACGCGGCGCGCTCGCGCTCCGAGGCCGACTGGCTGGTCGGCATCAACGGCACGCGCGCGATGACGGCTTTCAACTCGCGCGACGGCGGCTTCTTCCTCACGACCGTGGGCCGGGTGCAGACACCCACGCTGGCCGTGGTGGTCGAGCGCGAAGAGCAGATCCGCAAGTTCGTCAGCCGCGACTACTGGGAAGTGCACGCCAGTTTCGCCGCCGAAGCGGGCGAGTACGCGGGCAAGTGGTTCGACCCCAGGTGGCGCAAGCATCCCGAGGATGCCGAGCTCAAGGCCGACCGGGTGTGGACGCAGCGCGAGGCGCAGGCCATCGCAGATGCCGTGCGCGGCAAGCGCGCCACGGTCACCGAAGAGTCCAAGCCGACCACGCAGGCCTCGCCCCTGCTGTTCGACCTCACCTCCTTGCAGCGCGAGGCGAACGGCCGCTTCGGCTTCTCGGCCAAGACGACGCTGGCGCTGGCCCAGAGCCTGTACGAGCGCCACAAGGCGCTGACCTACCCGCGAACCGATTCACGCGCGCTTCCCGAGGACTACCTGGCGACGGTCAAGCAGACCATGCAGGTGCTGGCCGAGAGCGGCATGGGGCACCTGGCCCCGTTCGCGCGCCAGGCCCTGGACCAGGGCTACGTCAAGCCGACCAAGCGCGTGTTCGACAACACCAAGGTCAGCGACCACTTCGCCATCATCCCAACGCTGCAGGCACCCAGCGGCCTGTCCGACGCCGAGCAGAAGCTCTACGACCTGGTGGTGCGGCGCTTCCTGTCGGTGTTCTTCCCGAGCGCCGAGTACCTGGTGACCACCCGCATCAGCCAGGTCGAGCAGCACAGCTTCCGCACCGACGGCAAGGTGCTCGTGCGCCCGGGCTGGCTCGCCATCTGGGGCAAGGAGGCCGACGTCGAGGGCGACGAGAACAGCAAGGTGCTGGTCGCCGTCCAACCCGGCGAGAAGGTGCTGGCGCAGTCGGTGGAGGCCAAAGGCCTGAAGACCCGGCCGCCGGCACGCTACAGCGAGGCGACGCTGCTGGGCGCGATGGAGACCGCAGGCAAGAACATCGAAGATGAAGAGCTGCGCGAAGCGATGCAGGAGAAGGGGCTGGGCACGCCAGCCACCCGCGCCGCCATCATCGAAGGCCTGATCAACGAGAAGTACATGCTGCGCGAGGGCCGCGAGCTCATTCCCACGGCCAAGGCCTTCCAGCTGATGACGCTGCTGCGCGGCCTCGGCGTGGAGGAATTGTCTCGGCCCGAGCTCACCGGCGAATGGGAGTACAAGCTCGCGCAGATGGAGCGCGGCCAGCTCAGTCGGGATGCATTCATGCAGCAGATCGCCGAGATGACGCAGCGCATCGTGCAGAAGGCCAAGGAGTACGACCGCGACACCGTGCCCGGCGACTACGCCACCCTGCAGACGCCCTGCCCCAACTGCGGCGGCCAGGTGAAGGAAAACTACCGGCGCTACAGCTGCGTCGGCCGCAGCGGCACGGGCGAGGACGCCTGCGGCTTCTCGTTCACCAAGATGCCGGCGGGGCGGGCCTTCGAACTGGGCGAGGTGGAGCAGTTCCTGCGCGACAAGCGCATCGGTCCGCTCGAGGGCTTCCGCTCCAAGGCCGGTTGGCCGTTCACCGCCGAGATCGCGCTGCGCTACGACGAAGAAGAACGCAACTGGAAGCTCGAGTTCGACTTCGGCGACGAGACCGACCCGTCGGAGACCGGCGAGCTGATCGACTTCAGCGGACAGGAAGCGCTGGGGCCCTGTCCCAAGTGCGGCGCGCAGGTGTTCGAATTCGGCAAGAACTACGTGTGCGAGCGCAGCGTGCCGACACCGCAACAGGCGGTTCCCAGCTGCGATTTCAAGAGCGGCCAGATCATTCTGCAGCAGCCCATCGAGCGCGCGCAGATGCACAAGCTGCTCACGCAGGGCAAGACCGATCTGCTGGACAAGTTCGTCTCCACGCGCACCCGACGCGCCTTCAAGGCGTTCCTGGCCTGGGACGCGGAGGCCGGCAAGGTGAACTTCGAGTTCGAACCGCGGGCCAGCAAGTTCCCTCCGCGCAAGACCGCGGGGCGCACGGGCGCTTCGGCGCCGGCAGCGAAGGTCGCGCCGGTCGCCAAGGCCGCGCGGGCCGCAGCCACGGGCGGCGCCGCCAAGCCGGCGAGCCGGAAAGCCGCGGCACCCGCGAAGTCCGCGGCAGGCAAGAGCGCGGCTGCGAAGAAGTCCGCTCCGAAAGCCCCGCGCAAGACCGCCGGAACGCTGATGCCGAGCCCTGCACTCGCAGCCGTAGTGGGCAGCGAGCCGGTGGCGCGCACCGAGGTCATCAAGAAGCTGTGGGACTACATCAAGGCGAACGGCCTGCAGGACGCGACCAACAAGCGCGCGATCAACGCAGACGACAAGCTTCGGGCGGTGTTCGGCAAACCCCAGGTCACGATGTTCGAACTCGCCGGATTGGTCGGCAAGCACCTGCAGGCGCAGGGCTGAGTGAGCGCTGCGGGCCGCAGGCGTCCTGCCATCGGCGCCGCCGGCCTCGGCCCAGGACCTGCGGCGCGCAAGAGCCGCCCTTAGCGCCCCCGTACGGCGCGGCGCCGCGCAGGGTGCGCGTCCCACTCGGGCAGTCCGGCCGACTCGCCCGCTTCCTTCACATCGGCCACCGCATCGAGGAAGTCCTGCAGCAGGGCGCTGTCGTCGATGGTTCCACTGGCGCCCGGCTGGTGCCACTCGGGGTGCCACTGCACGGCGGCGATGTAGCTGCCGCGCGGGTCCTTGCGCCGGATCGCTTCCACCACGCCGTCGCTGTGGCTCACGGCCTCCACGACGAACTCGTCGGCCAGTCGCTTGACGCCCTGATGGTGGATGCTGTTCACGCGCACCCGCTCGACACCCGGGTACAGCGAGGCGAGCCGGGTGTCCGGGACGATGTCGATGCTGTGGAAGTTGTGGTCGTAGATGCTGGCGTCGCGGTGCACCAGCGCGTCGGGGACCTGCGTGTCGATGTCCTGCCAGAGCGTGCCGCCGAACGCGACGTTCAGCAGCTGCAAGCCGCGGCAGATGCCGAATACCGGCTTGCCGTGCGCCACGAACGCCTCGACCAGCGCCTTGTCGTACTCGTCGCGGATGCGGTCCCCCGACCAGCGCTCCTCGAGTGGCGCCTCGCCGTAGCTGCCGGGCCAGACATCGGCGCCGCCATGCAGCACCAGCCCGTCGAGCCACTGCGCGTAATGCTCGTAGGTGACGCCGCCGCGCGCCGTGCTGCCGGTGGGACACGGCACCATGACCACCATCGCGCCGGTGGACATCAGCCAGTGCGCCACGGTCTGCTCGACGTACTGCAGCGTCTTGCCGGTGAAGAGCGAGCGCGCGGGGTCGGCATGGGAGAAGCACGCCGACAGCGCGATCTTGAGCCGGCTGTGGACGCGCTGGGGGCGCGTCGATCGCGCGGCACCGCTTGTGCTGCGCGGTGCCTGGGCCGACGCCGCGCCGCCGCCCGCCTGTGCATCCGCTACCTCCGAACGCACGCCATCCGATGGGTCAGCCCGATCCCTGTCCATACGCGCCACCTTACGTCGGCAGCACCCACTGCGGCGTAGGACGAACGGCAGCGCAGGGCCGCAGCCTCGCCCGTCGTGCTGCGCCTACAACAAGCCTGTGCGCCGGCCGGCCCGCCGCCCGGCATCGGCCAAGCTTTGCGAGACGCGCTGATGCCGCTGCGACCCCAGCAGGCGGTTGCCGAGCAAGACGCCGCCGGCCATGAGCCCGGCTGCCAGGGCAATCGACGAAGCCGGCATGGCACGCACCATGTTGGTCGTCATCGCGCCCGTGCGCGGCGCCATGAGCGCCAGGCGCCGTCGGGCCATCTTGGCGCCCAACTCCGCCAGCCGTTCGGGCATGACGCGCTCGGCTTCGGGCAGTGCGATGGTTTCCTCGTCCGCGACGTGGTGCATGACGTCTCGCATGAGCTCCATGACGCACTCGTCGTACCGCGTATCGGTCGGCTCCATCGAGCGCAGCTGGGTAATGAGGCGGCGCATCTCGTTGTGCTCGGGCACGGCCTTGTGCAGGAATTCGCTGTCGCTGACCGAACGCAGGGCGGGATAGAAGATCTCCTCCTCGAGCTGCGCGTGTACTTCGAGGGAGAGGCAGATGGTGTTGACCAGACCCTGCTTCACGCGCGCCGGGCTCGAGATCTGGTACTGGTGAAAGGTGGTCAGCACGTGGGCATGGTCGGTGCGGATCATGCTGGTCGCGAAGGGCGACACGCGCTCGAGGAGGGCATTCATGGCGTCGGGACTCCTGTCATTCGGAGCCCCGGTTGTAGATGCCCGAAGGCAGGGCCGGTGTAGGTCGGCTGCGCATGCGACACCACGGCGGGGACGACGCCGCGCACGTGTTACGAACGACATCCGTCGCGCCACGTGGGCACGCGCACGGCTGCCCCGTCACCCCAGGGGGTGTGGCACCTGCCAGCTCAGGTGGAAGCCGCCTCGGCGCGGGCCAGCACCTCGCGCACCACCGCCGGGTCGAGCCCGTACATGTCGGCGAAGGCATCGACCTCCTGGCCGCTGGCGCGAAATGCGCGCACCAGGGCTTCGTGCCGCGCCGTGGCCTCGGCCCGCTGCGCGAAAGCTTCGTCGAGCAGCGCGAGCGCCGCAGGATCCTGGGTGCGCACGCGCTCGAGATAGCCTTCTCGGTCGAGGCCCGAGGCCTCGACGGCGCCGACCAGCCGCGCCACTGCCCAGGCTCGCGCCTTGTCGGCGTCGCGGACCTGCCGGCGCCGCCAGATTTCCATGATGGCGTGGTGCACATGCTCGGGGGCGACGGGCTCGACCGGATTTCCGTCGAGGTCGTGGCGGGCTTCGCCCTGCGCCACGGCCTCGAGGTAGCGCGACGATCGCACATGCTGGCCGAGCGCCTGCTTCAGATCCTCTTTCGCGAAGGCATCCGGGTGGCGGGCCATCAGGTCTTCGAAGATGCCGAGCTTCAGCGGCAGGAAGCGGGCACCGAACAGCCGCGGGTGCAGCTCCCACAGGCGCTGCAGCAGCGGGTGCGTCTGGCGCTGCGGGCGCGCCGTCTGCCGGGCCACCTTGTTCTTTGGCTTGGTTTCACTCATGAGGGTGCGACTGTAGCCGCCCCGGCGGCACAATCGCCCGCATGAAAATCGAAAAAGACACGGTCGTCACGATGCGTTGCCGCATCGCGGACGAGAAGGGCCAGCTGATCCAGGACGGCAAGCAGCCGATGACCTATCTGCACGGTGGCTACGACAACACCTTCCCGAAAATCGAGCAGGCGCTCGCGGGGCGCGGCGCCGGCGAGCAGGTGTCGCTCACGCTGGCGCCCACGGACGGCTTCGGCGAGCGCGACGAATCGCTGCTGCGCACGCTGCCCAGGAGCGAGTTCCCGCCGGGGGTGAAGGTGGGCGGCCAGCTCGAACTGCCCGGGCCGCAGGGCGAGCCCCACCCGTTCACGGTGACCAAGATCAAGGGTGACACGGTGCTGCTGGACGGCAACCATCCGCTCGCCGGGCGCACGCTCAAGCTGTCCATCACGGTGGGGTCGGTGCGTGCCGCGAGCGCCGAGGAAATCGCCCATCGCCACGTGCATGGAGAGGGCGGGCACCACCACTGAGCAGGGCACACGGCGGCATGCGTGCCGGCGCATCCTTCAGCCCGCCGGGACCCGCGCCCCGAGCGCTTCGGCCCCGGCCTTGCGATGCCCTGCACCAAGCGAAGGAACAATGAAAAAGCGCCCTGCCGGGCGCTTTTTCGTGGTCGGGTCGGTCTGCCGGTTCAGCGGCCTGCCACCACCCGCACCATCTCGAGCACCTTGTTGGAGTAGCCCCACTCGTTGTCGTACCAGCTCACCAGCTTGACGAAGGTGCCGTCCAGGGCGATGCCGGCGTCGGCGTCGAAGATCGAGGTGCGCGGATCGCCGCGGAAGTCGGTCGCCACCACCTTGTCTTCGGTGTAGCCCAGGACACCCTTGAGCGGCCCTTCGGACTGCGCCTTGAACTCCGCGCAGATCTCCTTGTAGCTGGCCTCCTTGTTCAGCTCGACCGTCAGATCGACGACCGACACATCGGAGGTCGGCACGCGGAAGGCCATGCCGGTGAGCTTCTTGTTCAGCTCGGGGATCACCACGCCCACGGCCTTCGCCGCTCCGGTGCTGGAGGGAATGATGTTCTCCAGGATGCCGCGGCCGCCGCGCCAGTCCTTGTTGCTCGGGCCGTCCACCGTCTTCTGCGTGGCCGTGGCCGCGTGCACGGTGGTCATGAGGCCACGCTTGATGCCCCACTTGTCGTTGAGCACCTTGGCCAGCGGTGCCAGGCAGTTGGTAGTGCACGAGGCATTGGAGATGATGGCTTCGCCGCGGTAGGTCTTGTCGTTCACGCCGAAGACGAACATGGGCGTGTCGTCCTTGGAGGGCGCCGACATGATTACCTTCTTGGCGCCCGCGTCGATGTGCTTCTGGCCGCCTTCCTTGGTCAGGAAGATGCCGGTCGATTCGACCACCACCTCGGCGCCGATCTCGTTCCACTTCAGCTCCGCCGGGTCCTTGACGGCGGTCAGCCGGATGCGCTTGCCGTTGACCACGAGCGTGTTGCCATCGACGCTCACCTCGCCGTCGAAGCGGCCGTGCACGCTGTCGTAGCGCAGCATGTAGGCAAGGTAGTCGGGCTCGAGCAGGTCGTTGATGCCGACCACTTCGATGTCCTCGAAGTTCTGGACCGCGGCGCGAAACACCATGCGGCCGATCCGGCCGAAACCGTTGATACCGATCTTGAGCGTCATGAACTTGTCCCGTTCTGGAGTGGATAAACCGTTCAGTGTCCGAGCACCGCGCGGACGGTCTCGGCCACGTTCTCGGGCGTGAAGCCGAAATGTTTGAAGAGTACGCTGGCGGGCGCCGATTCGCCGTAGGTGTCGATGCCAACAACCGCTGAGCAACCGTACTTCCACCAGAAGTCGGTCACGCCGGCCTCGACCGCGACACGCGGCACGCCCTGCGGCAGCACGCTTTCCTTGTACGCACGATCCTGCCGGTCGAAGGCGGTGGTGCTGGGCATGGACACCACACGCACGGCGACGCCCTGCGCCGCCAGCTGCTCCTGGGCCTTGAGCGCCAGCTGCACCTCGGAGCCGGTGGCGATCAGCACCGCCTGCGGCTTGCGCGACAGCCCCACCTCGGCCGCCTCGGCCAGCACGTAGCCGCCGCGGCGGATGTCCTCGAGCGTGGCCTTGGGGGCATAGGGCAGGTTCTGGCGCGACAGCAGCAGCGCGGTGGGACGCTGCGCGTTCTGCAGTGCCACCGCCCAGGCCACTGCGGTCTCGGCGGTGTCGCACGGACGCCAGACGTCCAGCCCCGGAATCAGGCGCAGGCTCGCGGCATGCTCGATCGACTGGTGGGTGGGCCCGTCCTCACCCAGGCCGATGGAATCGTGCGTGAAGACGTGCACCACCCGCTGCTTCATCAGCGCCGCCATGCGGATGGCGTTGCGGCTGTAGTCGCTGAAGGTGAGGAAGGTGCCGGCATAGGGGATGAAGCCGCCGTGCAGCGCGATGCCGTTCATCACCGAGGCCATGCCGAACTCGCGCACGCCGTAGTTGATGTGGCGCCCGATGCGGCCCTGCTCGTCGCGCTGTGGCGCGCCAGTCGCGTCGAAGCGCAGCGGCGGCGTGCTCTTGGTGTTGGTGAGGTTGGAGCCGGTCAGGTCGGCGCTGCCCCCCAGCAGCTCGGGCAGGGCAGCGGTGAGGGCCTCGAGCGCCAGCTGCGAAGCCTTGCGCGAGGCGACCGTTTCGCTCTTGGCGTCGGCCGCGATGGCGATTTCGTGCGCGATGCGGGCGAAATCCTGCGGCAGTTCGCCGCGCACACGCCGCTGGAATTCGGCGGCGAGTTCGGGGAAGGCCTGCTGGTAGGCCGCGAAGCGCCCGCTCCAGTCGTTCTGCAGCGCCTGGCCCTGCTCGCGCGCGTCCCAGTCGGCATAGACCTCCTGCGGCACCGTAAAGGCTTCGTGGGGCCATCCGAGGTGCTCGCGCGTCAGGCGGATCTCGTCGTGGCCGAGCGGCTCGCCGTGGCATTTGGCGGTGTTGGCGCGGTTGGGGGAGCCCTTGCCGATGTGCGTCTTGGCGACGATCAGCGTCGGCGCATCCTGCTGGTCGCGCGCAGCGGCGATCGCCCGATCGACCGCATCGACGTCGTGGCCGTCGATGGGCCCGACCACGTTCCAGCCGTAGGCGCGAAAACGCGCCGGCGTGTCGTCGCCGAACCAGGGCGTGACCTGGCCATCGATGGAGATGCCGTTGTCGTCGTAGACCACGATCAGCTTGTTGAGCTTCCACACGGCCGCGAGCGCGCACACCTCGTGGCTGATGCCCTCCATCAGGCAGCCGTCGCCCGCGAAGACATAGGTGTGGTGATCGACGATGGTGTGGCCTTGGCGGTTGAATTCCGCCGCCATCAGCTTCTCGGCAAGCGCGAAGCCGACGGCGTTGCCCAGACCCTGGCCGAGCGGCCCGGTGGTGGTCTCGACGCCAGGCGTGATGCCGACTTCCGGATGTCCCGGCGTCTTGCTGTGCATCTGGCGGAAGTTCTTCAGCTCCTCGATCGGGAGCGCGTAACCGGTCAGGTGCAGCAGCGAATACACCAGCATCGAGCCATGGCCGTTGGACAGCACGAAGCGATCGCGGTCGCACCACGCAGGATCGGCCGGGTTGTGGCGCAGATGGCGGCCCCACAAGGCGACCGCGATGTCGGCCATGCCCATGGGCGCACCCGGGTGTCCCGAATTGGCGTGTTGAACAGCATCCATGGACAGGGCGCGGATCGCGCTCGCCATCTGAAGGGGGTTGGCCATCGGGGGCAGCTCCGGAAAAGGCGGAAAAGAGGCGGGGATGAGATCGGGGGAAACCCGGCATTTTAGCGGTGAGGCCCGGCGGGCCCGGCCGACGCCGCCGCTGCCTGGCCATGGTCTAAAGTCGCCGCGATGCGCGCTCTCCACCTCACTGCCGACCTGTACCGCTGCCGCTGCGACCCCCGCTTGCTTCGCGAGCCCGAGCGGCTGCGGGCGGTCTGCCTGCAGCTGCTGGAGGCGGCGGCCGCCCGCCCGGAAGGCGATTTGTTCCACGCCGCGGCGGGCGGCGGACTCGCCGGCTGCGTGCTCCTCGCGCAGGGACAGATCGGTGTGCGCACCGATCCCGCGAGCCGCACCGCGGCGCTGGACGTGGTGCACGCGCTCGGCACCGACGGTGACGCGGGCCCGGCGCGCGCGCTCATGGACGCCTTGATCGCCTCGCTGGCACCGGAGTGGAGCGAGCAGCGTTCGCTGGACCGGGGAGAGGACACGTGAGCGCCGCCGTCCTGACCGCGGCACCTGCCCAGGCGATGGTGCTGGCCGCCGGCCGCGGCGAGCGCATGCGTCCCCTGACCGACACCTGCCCCAAGCCGCTGCTTCCGGTGCGCGGCAAGCCGCTCCTGCGGTGGCACCTGGAGGCGCTGGCCGCGGGCGGCGTGCAGCAGGTGGTCGTGAACACGGCCTGGCTGGGCGAGCAGATCGAAGCGGCTTTCGGCTCCATGCTGGCGCCACCTCCCGACACCGCGGCGCCGGAACACGCCTGTCACGGCACGCCGCCGGACATCGCCCGCCCCGGCGCGGCGCTGCGCATCGCCTACTCGCACGAGGGCCGCGATTTCGGCTGCGCCCTGGAGACGGCCGGTGGCATCGTCCGTGCCCTGCACTTGCTCGACGAGGTGTTCTGGGTGGCTGCCGGCGACGTGTTCATGCCGGGGTTCGGCTTCGCGCGCGCCGACCGTGAACGCTTCGCAGCGGGCACGGCTTTGGCCCACCTCTGGCTGGTGCCGAACCCGCCGCAGCATCCCCGCGGCGATTTCGGCCTCTCCGACGACGGCCGCGCCCTCAACGAAGCCACGCAGCGCTATACCTTTTCGACCGTCGCCCTGTATCGCAAGGCCTTCTTCGCGCAGCTTGCGCCCGGCAACCCGCAGGGGTTGAAGTTGCCGCTCGCCCCGATGCTGCGCGCCGCCATGGACAATGGCCAGGTGACGGCCGAACTCTGGAACGGCCCCTGGACCGATGTCGGAACGCCCGAACGATGGGCCCAACTGAACGCATCATGAGCACCACCCTGTACGCAGAACGTCGCGCCCGCGTGGCCCGCGCCCTCGGGCCCGACGGCATCGCGCTCATCCCCACCGCCCCGGAGCGTCCGCGCAACCGCGACAGCGACTTCCTCTACCGGCACGACAGCTACTTCTACTACCTGAGCGGCTTCACCGAACCCAACGCCTGGCTGGTGATCACCGGCGACGGCCGGAGCACGCTGTTCTGCGCACCCAAGGACCTCGAGCGCGAGATCTGGGACGGCTATCGGCTCGGTCCGCAGGCCGCGCCCGCGGCTCTCGGCGTGGATGCGGCGCACGCGATCGGCGAGCTCGACGATCGCATGCCGCGGCTGCTGGAAAACCGCGATGCCGTGTGGTTTCCGTTCGCCATCCACGACGGACTGGAGGCGCAGGTGGCCGGCTGGCTGGCGCGGGTGCGTGCGCGCGTGCGCTTCGGTGCGCTGTGCCCGCAGCAGCAGCGCGACCTGTGCGGCGTGCTCGACGAGATGCGGCTGGTCAAGGATGCCCACGAGCAGGACCTCATGCGGCGAGCCGCCGCCATCAGCGCGCGCGCCCATGTGCGGGCCATGCGCACCAGCGCGCGCATGCTGCGCGATGGGCTCGACGTGCGCGAGTACCACCTCGACGCCGAACTGCTGCACGAGTTCCGCCTCGGCGGCTCGCAATACCCGGCCTACGGCTCGATCGTGGCTGCCGGTGCGAACGCCTGCGTGCTGCACTACCGCGCCGATGCCGCACCCGTGCGCCCGGGCGAACTGGTGCTCATCGACGCCGGCTGCGAGCTCGACGGCTATGCCAGCGACATCACGCGCACCTTCCCCGCCGACGGGCGCTTCACGGGAGCGCAGCGCGCCCTCTATGAACTCGTGCTGGCGTCGCAGGACGCCGCCGTAGCCGCCACGCGTTCCGGGGCGCGCTTCACCGATCCGCACGACGCCACCGTGGCGGTGCTCGCCCAGGGGCTGCTCGACCTCGGCCTGCTCGATCCGGACAAGGTGGGCAGCGCGCAGGACGTCATCGAGCGCCGCGCGTACTTCCAGTTCTACATGCACCGCACCGGCCACTGGCTGGGGATGGACGTGCACGACTGCGGCAGCTACGTCGAACCGGGCGAGGCGGCAGAGGCGAGCGAGCGCAAGGACCCGCTGTCGGGCGAAACGATCCGCAACCGGCCGAGCCGCATCCTGCGCCCGGGCATGGTGCTGACCATCGAGCCCGGCCTGTACGTGCGGCCCGGCGAGGGCGTGCCCGAAGCGTTCCACAACCTGGGCATCCGCATTGAGGACGATGCGATCGTGACCGAGGGGGGGTGCGAGCTCATCACGCGAGACGTGCCGGTGCGCCCGGACGAGATCGAAGCGCTGATGCGCGGCTAGCGCCACATGTGAGCTGCGCCAGAGCCGCGGCCTGGAGGCATGAACGCTATCGATAGCCAAGGGAAATTCAATTCGCGTTGGCCATTGCGAATGCCTATCATTTGCGCAGTCTCCAACGCTGCACGAACGACACCATGGCCCGCATCGCCCTCGCCCAACTGCCTACGCTCCGCAAGACGGCCAGCTACCTGCTCCTGCACATGATGGTCGCGATCCTCGTGGCCTATGCGGTAACCGGCAACCTCATGGTCTCGCTGACCTTGAGCCTGATCGAGCCTGCGGTGCAGGCCGTCGCGTTCTTCTTTCACGAGAAGGCGTGGGAACGGCGTGCAGACCGAGGTGCCGCGCCGCCGGTGCCCGCCTGAAGCTGGAGTGCTCCTGAGCTCCTGAGCTCTTGATGTCCTCAGCCGCCGCAGCAGCCCCGAAGGCCAGCCCCGGGGCCGCGAAGAGGCCGCGCAAGGCGGGGTCTACAATCCGCGACCACAGAACAGCACGGCCGCAGCCGCGTGGCGCCCGTGCCTGCCGGAGACGTCTCACATGACCGCCACCCCGCCGGCTCCGCCGGAAGACAAACGCGCACTGCTGCGCCAGGCCGCCCTCGAATACCACGAGTTTCCGACGCCCGGCAAGGTCGCCATCCAGGCCACCAAGCAGCTGATCAACCAGCACGACCTTGCGCTCGCCTATTCACCCGGAGTCGCTGCGCCCTGCGAGGAGATCGTCAAGGATCCGGCCAACGCCTTCCGCTACACCAGCCGCGGCAATCTGGTGGCGGTGATCACCAACGGCACGGCCGTCCTGGGTCTGGGCGATATCGGGCCGCTCGCCGCCAAGCCGGTGATGGAAGGCAAGGGCGTCCTCTTCAAGAAGTTCGCCGGCATCGATGTCTTCGACATCGAGATCAACGAGAAGCACGACCTGGACAAGCTGGTCGATGTCATCGCCGCACTCGAGCCGACTTTCGGCGGCATCAACCTCGAGGACATCAAGGCGCCGGACTGCTTCTATGTCGAGCGCAAGCTGCGCGAGCGCATGAAGATCCCGGTTTTCCACGACGACCAGCACGGCACCGCGATCGTGGTCGGCGCGGCCATCATCAATGGCCTGAAGGTGGTGGGCAAGAAGATCGGGGAGGTGAAGCTGGTCACCTCGGGCGCCGGCGCCGCGGCGCTTGCCTGCCTGCAGCTGCTGGTGAAGCTCGGCCTGCCGCGCGAGAACATCTTCGCCACCGACCTCGCCGGTGTGGTTTACGAAGGTCGTACCGAGCTGATGGACGAGGACAAGATCCAGTTCGCGCAGAAGACCTCGGCACGTACGCTGGCCGAGGTCATCGAAGGCGCCGACATCTTTCTCGGCCTGTCGGCGGGCGGCGTGCTCAAGCCCGACATGGTGCGTTCGATGGGGCCGAAGCCGCTGATCCTGGCCCTGGCCAACCCGAACCCGGAGATCGCCCCTGACGAAGCGGTCGCCGTGCGCCCCGACGCCATCCTCGCGACCGGCCGCACCGATTACCCGAATCAGGTCAACAACGTCCTGTGCTTCCCCTACATCTTCCGCGGCGCGCTCGATTCGGGCGCCACCACGATCACCGTGGAGATGGAAATCGCAGCCGTGCACGCGATTGCCGAGCTGGCTCAGGCCGAGCAGAGCGAGGTGGTCGCTGCTGCCTATTCCGGCCAGCAGCTCGCCTTCGGGCCCGAGTACCTGATCCCCAAGCCCTTCGATCCGCGGCTGATGATCAAGATCGCGCCGGCCGTCGCCCGCGCCGCCGCCGAGAGCGGCGTGGCGCTGCGCCCGATCGCGGACATGGACGCCTACCGCGAACGCCTGCAGAGCTTTGTCTACGCCTCCGGCACCACGATGAAACCCATCATCGCGGCCGCCCGGACGGCCGCGAAGAAGCGCGTCGCCTACTGCGAAGGCGAGGAAGAGCGTGTGCTGCGCGCCGCGCAGATCGTGGTGGACGAGCGCATTGCCCGGCCCACGCTCATCGGCCGGCCCGCGGTCATTGCCGCCCGCGTGGAGAAGTTCGGGCTGCGCCTGCGCGAGCAGATCGACTACGACGTCGTCAACGTCGAGCAGGACGCACGCTACCGGGACTTCTGGCAGACCTACCACCGCATGACCGAGCGCAAGGGCGTGACGGTGCAGATGGCCAAGATCGAGATGCGTCGCAGGCTCACGCTGATCGGCGCGATGCTGCTGCACAAGGGCGAGGTCGATGGAATGATCTGCGGCACCTGGGGCGTGACCCAGCTGCACCTGAGCTACATCGACCAGGTGATCGGCCGCCGCGCCGGCTGCCACACCTACGCCTGCATGAACGGGCTGATGCTGCCGGGGCGGCAGATCTTCCTGGTGGACACCCACGTCAATTACGACCCGAGCGCCGAGCAGTTGGCCGAAATCACCGTCATGGCGGCCGAGGAGATGATGCGTTTCGGCATCAAGCCGAAGGCGGCCCTGCTGTCCCACTCCAACTTCGGCAGCAGCAACCAGCCCAGCGCCGCCAAGATGCGGCAGGTGCTGGACCTGCTGCGCCTGCAGGCGCCCTGGCTCGAAGCCGATGGCGAGATGCATGGCGACGTGGCGCTCGATGGCGCGGCCCGCATGCGCCTGATGCCCAACAGCAGCCTCGCCGGGGATGCTAACCTGCTGGTGCTGCCCAACATCGACGCCGCCAACATCTCCTACAACCTGCTCAAGACGGCTGCCGGCGGCAACATCGCCATCGGCCCGGTGCTGCTCGGAGCAGCTCAGCCTGTGCATATCCTCACGGCCAGCACCACGGTGCGCCGGATCGTCAACATGACAGCCCTGACAGTGGCGGATGCGAACGCGAGCAGGTAACGCATCGAGCGATAGCTGGCGCTAACTCAGAGCGCCGTGCAAAGGCCATGCTGCCTGCCCAAATTTTGGGCATCGGCTTGCGTTTTGCCACCGGATCGTTCACACTCGCGCACTTGATTTTTCGGGTTTTCCCGGAGAGTTTTGCGTCCCAAGGTCACCCCAGAAGGTCCTGTTCATGCGCGGTGTCGCAGCCAAGTTTGCACTTACTAGCATCTTGTTTGTGGCGGCCCTCACCGGCCCGACGAACGCCAGGACCCCGGTGGAGCCGGCAGGCACCCCGGACAGCATCTCGCTGATCGAGTTGCCGCGCCAGGGGCGTGAAACCTACGAGTTGATTCGACAGGGCGGGCCGTTCCCGTATTCCAAGGACGGCACGGTGTTCGGAAACCGCGAAAGGCTGCTGCCGCGAGGCACGCGTGGCTACTACCGGGAGTACACCGTGAAGACGCCAGGATCACGCGACCGGGGAGCCCGGCGCATCGTATGTGGAGGCCCGGTGCGCACGCCCCATGCCTGCTACTACACCGCCGACCATTACGCCAGTTTTCGCAAAATTGTGGAGTGAACCCGAATGAAGCGGGACTTGTTCTTGAACATGGAAAGAAACGCGGAGATGGATAAATCCCTTCGCCCCGACGTCAGCGAAACCCCCCTCAAGGGCGTTCGCAGCAACATCGTGCAGTCCATTCGCGCCTACCGCGTGCAGGATCTGCAGGATGCGGCCAGCGCCCTGGGGCACCACTTCCTGTATGCCAACCTGGCAGCGGCCCAGAGCAAGCAGGACGTGCTGGACCTCATCGCGCAGCAGTTCATGCTGCCCACCCATTTCGGCAAGAATTTCGACGCGCTGTACGACTGCATGACCGACCCGGTGCACAAGTCGGGCCCGCAGCCAGGCTTCGTCGTCGTGCTGGAGCAGATTCCCGCGAACGCGAAGTTCGACAAGGAAGCCCGCGAGCAGCTGCTCGACATCTTCCGCGACACGGCCGACTACTGGTCCGACCGGAAGATACCGTTCAGGTGCTTCTATTCTTTTCTGTAGCCCGTTCTGCACACACCAGCCAAGCAGAACGGGCGAATGAGGCTCAGAGCGAAACCGGCCCGGCCCCCGCGGCCGTCGCCGACAACGGCGAGAAGATGCCGACCGACAAACTGGTCGATGTCTCGCCCCTGGCGCTGCGAATGAGCAGCCCCTTCAACGCCGGCTACTGGCTGGCGGCGGCCTGATCGGCGAGAGCCGACAGCGCATTGAACGAAAGCCCGGGCTCCCCGGGCTTTTTTTCATGCCGCCTCATATCGCTGGCCCGCGCGCGAACGGGCGCTGCACACGAGGGGGTCGATCTCGATTCGTCGAGCTGCGGTCGCTGGGCTGCCATTCAGGGACGGGGCAGTTTTTCGACCAGGAGTGCGGGCCCGACAGGCGGGCTCTGCCGGCTCTACGCCCACCCTGCCGTTCACCCCGGTGGCGGCTGCCCGGTACCGCCAGCCGCACCGGCCGCGGCCGCGAGGGCGACATATTCCTGCCACGGCACCTCCTCGGCCCGCCGCTGGGTATCGAACGCACCGGCCATCCCGCGCTGCGCGAGCCAGTGCCCGAGTGTGTGCCGCAGCAGCTTGCGACGCTGGCTGAACGCCACCTGGACCATCTCGGACAGGAGCGCCGCATCGACGGCCGCCGGCTGCGGGCGCGGCACCATGCGCACGACCGCGCTGTCCACCCGCGGCGGAGGATCGAAGGCCGACGGCGGCACGAACAGCACGTCTTCCATGTCATAGCGCCACTGCAGCATCACCGACAGGCGCCCGTAGGCCGCGGTCGAAGGCCGGGCCACCATGCGATCGATCACTTCCTTCTGCAGCATGAAGTGCTGGTCCTGGATGCGGTCGGCCCAGGGCAGCAGGTGAAAGAGGATGGGCGACGAGATGTTGTAGGGCAAGTTGCCTACCACCCGCAGCAGCTGTCCGTCCGCGCCGGCGTGCAGCGCGCCGAAATCGACCCGCAGCACGTCGGACTCGACCACCTCGAGCTGCGGATGCCGGCGCAGGCGCTGCGCCAGGTCGCGGTCCAGCTCGATCACCGTCAGACGGCCCGCGCGCTCGACCAGGGGTTGGGTGAGCGCCGCCAGCCCCGGCCCGATCTCGACCAGGCTTTGTCCCGGCTGCGGATCGATTGCCCGGACGATGGCGTCGATGACGCCGGCATCCGACAGGAAATGCTGGCCGAAGCGCTTGCGGGCAATGTGCTTCACGCGCGCCCGGTCACTGCAGCGGCTCGCGCATCTCGACGTAGGCGCGGCCCCGCACGTCCTGGACCCAACGCGCGTACTCCTCGCGCAGCCGCTTCTCGCGCAGGAGGTTGCGCGCCAGATCGCGTTGCTCGCGCTCGCTGAGGGTCTTCTGCCGGCGCTCGGTGAGCTGGATCAGGTGCAGCCCGAAGCGCGACTCGATCGGCTCGGCGATCTGCCCTGGCGACAAGGCCTCGAGCGCCTCCTCGAACTCGGGCACGAACGCACCGGGTCCAGCCCATCCGAGATCGCCGCCCTGGCGTGCGCTGCCGTCCTGCGAATGCTCACGCGCGAGCTGCGCGAAGTCGGCCTGGCCGGACTCGATGCGCCGCTTGTAGTCTTCGAGGCGGCGGCGCGCCTCTTCGGCGCTGAGCTGTGGCCCCGGGCGCAGCAGGATGTGGCGGGCGCGGTGCTCGGTCACGGTAGCGCCTGCCAGCGCACCCTGGCGTTTGTCCAGCACCTTCACCACGTGAAAGCCGGCACCTGAGCGCACCACGTCGCTGATCTGGCCGGGCTGCAGCGCACGCGTCGCCTCGACGAACAGCGGCGGATAGCGGTCGGCCGTGCGCGCGCCGATGACGCCGCCGTTGGTGGAGGCACCCGGCGCGTCGGAGACCTCGCGCGCCAGCGCGGTGAAATCTTCGCCCGCGCGCGCCCGGTCCCGCACCTGCAGCGCCTTTTCGCGCAGCTCCTGCACCAGCGCCGGGGGCGCGTTCTCCGGAACGGCGACCAGCACGTGCGCCAGATTCAGCTCGAGGGCGCTCAGGTCGGTAGAACTGCGCTGTTCGCGCATGAACTGCTCGACCTCGACGTCGCTTACCTTCACGCGCGGCTCGATCTCGCGCTGGCGCAGCCGCGACAGCAGAACCTGGTTGCGAAGGTCCTGGCGAAACGCCTCGGGGGAAATGCCATCGGCCGCCAGACGCCGGCGCAGTTCCGCCACGTCCATCGCGTTTTGCCGCGCGATGTTCTGCTCGGCCTGATCGACCGTGGCGTCGTCCGCCCGAATGCCCATCTCTCGCGCGAGCTGCAACTGCGCCCGCTCGGTGATCAGTTGCTCCAGCACCTGGCGCGCGAGCACGTCGCGCGGCGGCAGGGCCCCGCCCTGCTGCGCAAGCTCCTGCTCGGTCTGGGCGAGCCGGGTTCGGACCTCGTTGAACGTGATCGGTTCGGAGTTGACCACCGCCACGATGAAGTCGGCCGGGCGCGGCGCACCGGCAGGGCCGGTGTTGGCGGTCAGCCCGCCACCAGGGGCCGGCGCCGGGGCACTGCCCCCGGTGAGCGGCCCCAGGCGCAGCTGCGCGTGGGCCGGCAGCGTCGCGGCGCCAAAGGCGGCTCCCGCTGCCAGGCACAAGGCCACCAGCGAACGCGGGCGAAGAAGAGGGCTTGCGGTCATGGCTAGTCGTATCGGGTGAAGCGGCTCGGTTCGGTGGTCTGCTGGCGCAGCATCTGGTAGCGCGGGATGTTGTTCCTGAGCGCGCCGACGGCATCGGAGCCGAGGCGGCCCAGCCCCAGCAATTCGATCTGGAACAGGATCCGCTTGTTGGACTCTCCGGTGCCCGCCTGTAGTCGTTCGAAGACGACGCGGCCGATCCAGCAGCAGCCGTTGTACTCCAGACCGACGATGGTATCGACCACCCGATTGTCCTTCAGGCTGACATTGACCCGCCCGACGCTGAACAAGCGGCCTTCGCCCGGAGCGCGGCCGCCCCAGAGGTCCTGCACCGGCCATTGCCAGCCGATATCGACCTGCTCGCTCAAGACGCGCTGCGTACGGTACGCGGCGTTGACCACCCGGTACGGGCCGGGGTTGTAGCGCACGCCCAGCGTGGCGCGTTCGGAGCGGCTGGTCTTGGGGTTGAACTGCACCGTGGTGTCGACCGCCCAGCGCGGCGTCCAGTTCAGGGAGGCGCCGAGCAGCACGTCGGACAGGCGGTCCGCGACCGGGGTGCCGCCGGGCAGCGTCACGCGCTGATCGGCAAAGCGCAGGCGCTGCGCAATGCCGACCCTCGCCAGCTCGGCGCCCGTGTCCTGGTCTTGCAGACGGCTGGTCAGGCCCAGCGTGAGCAGGCGGCTGTCGGCGATGCGGTCGTGCCCGACATAGGGGTTCTCCGTGAAGATCGTCGCGAAGTTGAAGTCGAGCAGGCCCGAGTCGTAGTTGGGCAGGAAATTCTGTTCGCGAAACGGTGTGTAGACGTAGAACGCCCGCGGCTCGAGCGTCTGCACGATGCTGCGACCCCAGAACGTGGTGGCGCGCTCGAACACGAGGCCGCCGTCCAGGCTGAACGTAGGCAGCGCCCGGTCGGCCTGCGTGCGACCGTCGGCGAGCGGCCGGTCGAACTCGTACTGGGTGGCGTGCAGCTGCAGCCGCGGCGTGAAGAACCAGCCAGGCGCCTGCCAGGGCCGCGCCAGCTGGGCCAGGACATAGGCGCGCTGGGCATCGGGCTGTCCGGTGCGCCGGTCGTCGGCCTGGAAGTAGGTGTAGTCGGCCTCGACGTAGCTGGTGAGGCCCAGCGGCAGCAGCGGCCGGGTGTAGCGACCCTGCAGCTGCGGCAGCCGGTCGTAGGGCGGCACGATCGGCGCGTTCACGTCCTGCAGCGTCTGCCAGCGCAGCGCCCGCGCCTGCGCCCAGTAGTCGCCGCGGGCCCAGGTCAGATAGCCTTCGCTGGCGAGCAGGCGCTGCGTGAGCGAGGTCAGCGCGCTCGAGCGCGTGAAATCGCGCCAGTAGTCGTCGTCGCTGACGCGGTTCAGGTTGAGGTTGAGGCCGAGGTAGCTGGTGCCGGGTGCGAACTGCTGGCTGTGCTGGACGCTGTAGGCCCAGCGGTCGCGGTCGCGCAGGCGGTCCTGCGGCATGTAGCTCAGGTCGGTCACGCCGGAGTAGCTCGGCTCGAGATAGCGGAACTCGCCACCCAGCTGCACGCCGCGGCGCGACATCACCGTGGGCAGCAGCGTGGCATCGCGGTTGGGAGCGATGTCCCAGTAGTAGGGCAGCGTGAGTTCCAGGCCGCTGCGGTTGTTCAGACCCACGGTGGGCGCCAGCACGCCCGACTTGCGCTTGTCCGACAGCGGAAAGCTCAGCACCGGGATCGGAAGCAGCGGCACGCCGAACAGGCGCACCGTCGCGCCCAAGGCGACGCCGGTGTCGTCCTCGTTGTCGATATAGATCCGATCGGCCGTGAGCAGCCAATCGGGCCACCCCTGCCCGGGCTCGCGTCCGCAGGTGGTGTAGGTGGCGCGGCGTATCACCGTACGCTGCTCGTCGATGAACTCGATGCGGTCGGCCTCGCCATACGCGCCGGTGTCGAGGAAGCGGTAGCTCGGCTCCAGGAAGAAGCCCTCGAAGGCATCGACGTTCATCTCCAGCAGCGGCCCCTCGAACACGTCGCCGGCGCGGTTCACGCGCACGTCGCCACGCGCGCGCGCAAGGTCGTCGGGCTGGTCGTACTCGATACGGTCGGCGCGAATGAACGTATCGCCACGCCGCAGCGTCGCGTCGCCCTCGATCACCGTCTCCAGCTCGGTACGGCCGCTGATGCGGCTTCCTTCCACGAAGGTGGGCAGCGCCGGGCGCGCGGCATCGGGGATGCGCTCGCCGAGCTGCGGACTGGCGCGCAGCGACACAGGGGGCTCGTCCTGTGCGCGAGCCGCCGCCACGGCCATGGCCGCACCGAGCGCCGCCAGCGTCGCCAGGGCGGCGCGGCGAAGTCGCAGAGGGGGGCGGGAGGAGGACATCGGGGCAAGGGGCCGACCGGCGGCGAGTGCCAGGCTGGTCGCGTTTGTAGAATCGATTATCCATGAGCGATCACGCGCCCTCCCCCTCTGTCGCAGCCGCGCCGACCACCCCGCCTGAGGCTGCGCCAGCCGAACAGGAGGGCACCCAGGTGCACTGGCCCGATCCGCAACGCAAGGCCGCCTTCGACGCCTGGTTGGGCGGGCTCGCCGCGGTGCACGCGCTGCGTCCGGAGACGGTGCGCCCGGCATCGGCCGACGCGAGTTTCCGCCGCTACCTGCGGGTGGACGATCAACACGGCGGCAGCCTGGTGGTGATGGACGCGCCGCCCGAGCGAGAGGACTGCCGTCCCTTTGTGCAGGTGGCGCAGCTCATGGCCGAGGCCGGGCTGCACGTGCCGCGGGTGCTCGCCTGGGACCCGCCGCACGGCTTCATGCTGCTGGACGACCTGGGCAGCCACACCATGATCGAGCGTGTCGATGCCGCCGATCCGGCAGCCAGCCATGCGCTGTACCTGCGGGCCGTCGATGCGCTGGTCGCGTGGCAGCTCGCCTCGCGGCCAGGCGTGCTTCCGGCGTACGACCAGGCGCTGCTCACGCGCGAGCTGCAGCTCTTCCCCGACTGGTACCTGGCGCGCCACCGAGGCGTCGCCATCGAGGGCACGCTGCGCGAGACGCTGGAGCAGCAGTTCCAGCTGATCGTCGCGCGCAACCTCGCCTCGCCGTCGGTGTACGTGCACCGCGACTTCATGCCGCGCAATCTGATGATTCCGCGCGCGCCCGGTGAGACGCGCCTGGGTGTGCTCGATTTCCAGGACGCGGTGTACGGCCCGATCACCTACGACATCGCCAGCCTGATGCGCGATGCCTTCCTGAGCTGGGACGAGGAGTTCGTGCTCGACATCACGATCCGCTACTGGCAGAAGGCGCAAAAGGCCGGGCTGCCGGTCGAGGCCGACTTCGGCGAGTTCTGGCGTGCGGTCGAGTGGATGGGACTGCAGCGCCACCTCAAGGTCGCCGGCATCTTTGCGCGCCTGACCCTGCGCGACGGCAAGCCCCGCTACCTGGCCGACGCACCCCGCTTCATCGGCTACATACGCGCCACGGCCTCGCGCTATCGCGAACTCGCGCCGCTGCTCGCCCTGATCGATCGGGTCGAGGGCACGCAAGCCGCCACCGGCTACGCCTTTGGCCGCGTCTAGCCCGCGCTTCTTCTGTCCAACGCCGCTGGTCGCAGGCCAGAGTCTGGAGCTGCCGCCCGGCGCCGCACGCCACGCGCAGGTGCTGCGACTGCAGCCCGGCGCGCCGCTCACGCTCTTCGACGGCCATGGCGGTGAATGGTCGGCTGCCGTCGAGCGCATGGGCCGCAGCGCGGTCGCCGTGCGGGTGGTGGCGCACAGCCCGATCGAGCGCGAAAGCGCGCGCAGCGTGCACCTCGCCCTGGGCATGCCGGCCAACGAGCGCATGGACTGGCTGGTCGAGAAGGCGACCGAGCTCGGCGCGACCGGGTTCCAGCCCCTGCTCACCGAGCGCAGCGTGCTGCGCCTGTCCGGCGAACGGGCCGACAGGAAACGGGCCCACTGGCAGGGCATCGCCGCCGCCGCCGCGGAGCAATGCGGCCGCAACCGCGTGCCGACGGTCGCACCGGTGCAGGAGTTGCAGGCCTGGTGCGCCACGCTCGCGCACAGCCCGGCGCGCCGCCTGGTGCTCTCGCTCGAGCCGGACGCGACTGCGCTTGCAAGCCGGCTCGGCGAGGGCGCGCCGGTGCTGCTGCTTTCCGGGCCCGAAGGCGGACTGGCTCCGGCCGAACTGCGCCGCGCCCGTGAGCACGGCTTCGAGCCCGTCTCCCTCGGCCCGCGCGTGCTGCGCGCCGATACCGCGCCCCTGGCGGCGCTCGCCCTGCTGACGCTCACCGCATGAAGGAAAGGCCATGAACCGCAATCTGTGGCTGCTGTCCGCCTGCCAGGGCCTTTTTCTCACCAACAACGTCGCCTTCATCGCCATGAACGGTCTGGTGGGCCTGGCGCTGGCGCCTTTCGGGTGGATGGCCACGCTGCCCGTGATGGCCTATGTGGTGGGCGGCGCGCTTTCCACTCCCCTCGTCGCACGCACGCAGCGCCTCCTGGGCCGGCAGGGCGCGTTCCAGGTGGGCCTGGCCGTGGCGGTGCTGGCTGCCCTCGCGTGCGCCTGGGCCGTCGTCGCGCGCGAGTTCTGGTTGCTCTGCGCGGCGACGCTGGTGGCCGGCTACTACAACGCCAACGCGGGGCTGTACCGCTTCGCTGCCGCGGAGCTGACCGGCTCCGAGAGCCGCGAGAAGGCCGTATCGCTGGTGATGGCCGGTGGCCTGATCGGCGCGGTGGTGGGTCCCAACCTGGCCGCAGGCACCCGCGAGGTGCTGTCGGTGCCGTTCGCCGGCGCCTACCTGGCGCTCGCCGGTGTGGCGCTGCTGGGCATGGCGCTGATGGCCCTGGTGCGCTTCCCGCCAGTCGCCGCGCGCGAGAGCGAATCGGCCGGGCGGCCGCTGCGCGACATCATGCGGCAGCCGGTATTCGTCGTGGCCGCCGCCACTGGCGCGCTGAGCTACGGCGTGATGAACCTGCTGATGGCGGCGACGCCGCTGGCCATGCAGCAGTGCGGGCTGCCTTTCTCCGACGCGGCGTGGGTGCTCGAATGGCACGTCATCGGCATGTTCGCGCCGGGCTTCTTCACCGGGCACCTGATTCGCCGCTTCGGGCCGGTGCCGGTGATGGCGGTGGGCGTGCTGCTGATGCTGGCGTGCATCGCAGTGGCGCTCTCCGGCATCGAACTGCGGCAGTTCCTGGTGGCGCTGTTCCTGCTGGGAGTCGGCTGGAACTTCCTCTTCACCGGCAGCACGACGCTGTCGCTGTCGGCCTATGCCCCGCAGGAAAAGGATCGGGCGCAGGGCGCCCTCAATTTCTTCGTGTTCGCCACTTTGGCCGTGAGCTCGTTCGCGTCGGGGGTGCTGGTCACGACCCAGGGCTGGTCGCTGCTGAACTGGGGCTCGCTGGCGCCGGTGACGGCGTGTGGCCTGGCGCTGGCCTGGCTCGCGCGGCACCAGCGCCGGACAACCCCTGCGGCCCTGGCGGGCTGAACGGAAACCGGCGGTCCAGCCAGGCGTCGAGAGCTGCGAACACGGGCTCGTTGTCCAGCTCGTTGAAGACCTCGTGGAACAGGTGCTCGAAGCCGTGCGCCGTGACCAGCCCGGACGGCGCGGCCGCGGCAAACGCACGGCAGGCAGCGGGATCGACCACGCAGTCGCTGGTGCCGTACAGCAGCAGGGTGGGCAGCTTCCAGCGCCCTGCGCGCGCCAGCACACGCGGGGCTGATTGCGCGATGAAGTTCGCCAGCCGCGCCGACACGCGGTCGTGCACCAGCGGATCGGCACGGTAGGCCGCCACCACGTCCTCGTCGTGCGACAAGGCCTCTGGCGGGATGCGGTTGCGCACCGTGAGGTTGGGAGCGAGCCGGGGCAGCACGGCCAGCAGCAGTTTCTGCAGCGCTCCCAGCCTGGGGCGGAACGCGGGCGACGACAGCACGAGGCCATCGACCGGCACCTCGCGCAGCAGCACCAGGCAGGACACCACCAGCGCCCCCATGCTGTGGCCGAGCAGGATGAGCGGCTTGCCTGGGGGGACGCGCCGCCGCACGCTGGCGACGATGTCGTTCAGGTCCTCGATCAGGCGCATGGTGTTGGGCAGGCAGCCACGCGCGCCATCCGATTCGCCGTGCCCGCACTGGTCGTAGCCGTGGACCGCGAAGCCGGCCGCCGTGAGGTGCCGTGCCAGCGCCTCGTAGCGCCCCGCATGCTCGCCCAGCCCGTGCACCAGCACCACCGCGCCGCGAAACGGCGTCTCGGCCGGCAGCGGCCAGTGCTGCACGGCGAGGTTGTCGCCGTCGCCGGCGGTGAAGGTGGACAGGGTGGAGTCGCTGCGCGCCATGCAGATGGTCGTGCTCAGGGCATGCGCGCGATGACCTCGGCCACCGCGGCGGTAAGGCGCTTGGCGTAGGGCACGTGCAGGAACTCGTTGGGGCCGTGGGCGTTGCTGCGCGGCCCCAGCACTCCGCAGACCATCATCTGCGCCTTCGGAAAGCCCGCACTCAGCATGTTCATCAGGGGAATGGTGCCGCCCTGGCCGATGTGGCCGCAGGGCGCGCCGAAGTGGGCCTGCGAAGCCTGCTGAAGGGCCTGCTCGAACCACGCCTCGGCCGCGGGAGCGTTCCAGCCGGTCGCGGCTCCCGAGGGCTCGAAGGTGACGCGGGCCTGGTAGGGCGCGTTGTCCTCGAGCAGCGTCTTGAGTTCATCGACGGCGCGCGCCGCATCGACCAGCGGCGGCAGGCGCAGCGACAGCTTGAAGGCCGTGTAGGGGCGCAGCACGTTCCCCGCGTCCTGCAGCGAGGGGAAGCCCTCGGCGCCGGTGACCGAGAGCGTCGGCGTCCAGGTGCGATTGACCAGCGCCTGCACCGGGTCGGTTGTGGTGGGTAGCGCGAAGGCGGTCGATCCGCCACAGTCGTAGTGAGCCCAGGGGAAGCGCCGATATACCTCGTCCCCGAGGATGGTTGCCGTGGCGCGGGCCTGCGCGAGGCGGTCGGGGGGCACCTCGCAGTGGAAGCTCTGGGGCAGCAGCCGCCCGGTGGTGCTGTCCTCGAGGCGGTCGAGCACCTGGCGCATGATCCGGAAGCTCGAGGGCACCAGGCCGGAGGCGTCGCCGGAGTGCACGCCCTCGGTGAGGATCTGCACCTTGAGCGTGCCGCTGGCCATGCCGCGCAGCGAGGTGGTGAGCCAGAGCTGGTCGTAGTTGCCGGCTCCCGAGTCCAGGCAGATCACCAGGCCGACATCGCCCAGGCGCGGGCGCAGGGCTTCCACGTAGGGCAGCAGGTCGTGCGAGCCCGATTCCTCGCAAGTCTCGATGAGCCCGACGATGCGCGGGTGGGCGACGTTCTGCGCCTTGAGCGCCTGCACCGCCGCGATGCTGGCGTAGACCGCATAGCCGTCGTCGGCGCCGCCCCGGCCGTAAAGCTTGCCGTCCTCGTACTTGGGGGTCCAGGGGCCCAGGTCGGCGCGCCAGCCGGAGAATTCCGGCTGTTTGTCCAGGTGGCCGTACATCAGCACGGTCTGCTGCGCGTGGGCGTCGGCCGCGCGCGTTGCTGCGATCTCGAAGAACAGCACGGGGGTGCGGCCGGGCAGGCGCACCACTTCCAGGGACAGCCCGGCAACCTTCTGGTCCTCGACCCAGCGCGCGGCGTTGCGCAGCACCGTGTCGATGTGGCCGTGCTCCGCCCATTGCGGATCGAAGCCGGGAGACTTGGCGGGAATGGCAATGTAGTCGGTCAGCTGGCGCAGGATGTCGCCGTCCCATTGGCGACTGACCTGGTCCAGGGCACGGGCCGCGTCAAGGTGCGCGGGGGGCATTTCACGGTGCAGCGGGGCGTTCATGGGCTGGCACTGTACGCCCCGCACGCGCGCCGCGCCAGCATCTCGGCCGGGCCACCGAAGGCGTAAAGCCTTCGGGTTAGGAGCGGGCCCACGAACGGTTGCGCCACCGGTCGACACAGCGCTGCAAGCGGCCGCGCTTCAATCGGCGAAAACAGATTCCGGGAGTACAACCAAATGGCTTTTGTCTTCGAAACGATTCCCGCGCAACGCAACATCATAGAACTCGACAATCCGAGGGAGGTCAGCTGGTGGACCAAGCGCTTCGGCTGCAGTGAGCAGCAGTTGCGCGCCGCGGTGGCGGAGGTCGGCCCGTCCGCGGCCAAGGTCGAACAGCTGCTCGATGGCAGCGACGTCATCGTGACGGTCTAGCCCATCGGCGCTCCGGGGCTCCGCTTTCTGGGCGGCGCCTTCAGTCCTCGACGATGAAGGTACGGTTGGCCCGCAACTCGCGCGAGATGCGGGTGAGCATGCCGATCGCGTTCAGGCAGGCCTCGTCATCGGCGACCAGCAGCATGTGCATGGCGGTGGTGGCTACCAGACGGCTCGATTCGGGGTGCACGCCGAAGGTCACCCCAGGATGGCTGCGGCAGAGGTTCATCTCCAAGGCGGCGCGGTAGGCATCGTCGCGGGTGTGCGGCAGCGGCATGCCGATGTCGCAGAAGAACTCCAGGTGGTCGGTGTCCGGGTTCAGACGCATCACCACGGTGGTGTCGTCGAGCACGAAACCACCCGATTCCAGCGCTTCCTTTTCCGCCGCGGGATCGGGGCCGACGATCCGGGCGGCAACCCGTGGAAGCAGCCGTGCGTAGCGTTCCGCGCAGTCGCCGGCCAGGCGCTCGACCTCGTCGTGGAGGTCGTCTCCATCGTGCATCGACACCCGGTGCCGCGGCTCCTCGAACGATTGAACGATGTTCATTCGGCGCCTCCAGGTCGGCCGGCGGCCGAGGGTGCGACGCGCTGGGTGGCGGCGCTGCTGGCTGCCGTGCCGCGGATCGCGGAGGACTCCTCCCCGGACTGGGCGCGCTGGCCCCAGGCAGCCAGCCCGGGTTCGCTTCCATGTACCCCGGGCGCCTGCCCGCTCAGGCACCTCTCGGCCACCCGCAGGCGCATGGCGGCGGCGCGAGGGGAGTAGGTCGAAGGCAGGGCGAGAAACTGGGGCGCCACGGCTGAAGGGGACCGGGCAGCGACGCGTGCGACCGGGGGCGTGGCACTTGGCGGCAAGCCACCCCCGGGGGGAGGAAGGTAGGCCGCGGGTGTTCTGATCGGACCGGGCATTGAGAGCTTTCCATTAACGGATGGGCTGTCAGTATAGATTTCGCATCAACTCATCCACAAGCCCCATCGGCGACTGGGGGAACGCCGTTGCGCGACGCCCCGCCAGGCTCAGCGAACCGGAAGCCGCACCGCCTGCGGGTTCTCGCGGATGTACGCGCGGATGGCGGTGTCGAAATCGTCATCGGCGCGCAGCCCCATCTCGCGCGCGCGCCTCCACTCGAACCGGCCGGGCCAGGTGCGCACCAGCGCTTCGACCTTCGGGTCGATGACCCAATCCAGCAAGGCAGTGGCCTCGCGACCCGCCACGCGCTCGAGCGCCTCGGCCATGCCGCCCACGGTCGTGTGCAGCGACGGCAGGTTCAGCGCGATGGCAGGCCCCCACGACGCGTCGCTCGCCGCCGCCGCGTGCATCAGTCCCTCGATGGTGCGCGCCGGCGACGACACGGCCACCGGGGTCTCCGGATGGACCGGCACCTGCGCGCGCAGGCCCGCCAGCGGCTCGCGAACCATGCCAGAGAAGAAGCCGGAGGCGGCGCCGTTGGGTCGCCCCGGCCGCACGCTCACGGTCATCAGGCGCGCGCTGCGCCCGGCGACGAAGCCCTTGCGGCTGCAGTCGGCCACCAGCTGCTCGCACATGAACTTCTGGACGCCGTAGCTGCCCTGCGGCGTCGGCAGGGTCAGGTCCTCGACCGGATCGGGCACGCACTGGCCGGGAAGGCTGCCGAACACCGCCAGCGAGCTGGCGAAGACGAACACCGGTTGCGCCCCCGTTGCGCGGCAGGCCTGCAGCAGCGCCTGCGTGGCGTGCAGGTTGCTGCGCAGGCCCAGATCGAAATCGGTCTCGCACTCGGCACTCACCGCCGCTGCCAGGTGAAAGACGGCATCGACCCCACGCAGGCTGAAGGCCTCGCCGCCTTCGAGCAACGACAGCAGGTCGCCCGCCACGTGGTGCACGCGCGCGTCCCGCGACAGATCGAGGGGCAGCGGCACGCGGTCGGTGAGGGTGAGGCGCTCGACGCGGCGCGGCGCCGCACCACGCAAGGCGAATTGCTCTTGTGCGAGCAAGGTACGGGCGAGGCGCGCGCCCAGGAATCCGCTGCCGCCGGTGATGAGGATGTGCATGGGCGGCGAGCATAGCGGCCGCCCCGTCTCCGGCAGGCAGCGCTCTCAGCCGCGCTCGAAACGGAACACGGCCGTGGACGCGAGCGCGTTGGGCAGCAAGCGGACCTCGCGGCCGTCCTGCAGGCCGAAGGCGTCGAGGATGGCGAGGCGGTTGCGCGTGGCGAGCACCTCGAAATCCTTGAAGGTGCCGACCCGGATGTTGGGCGTGTCGTACCACTGGTACGGCAGGCGGCGCGTGACGGGCATGCGCCCGCGCAGGACCGCGAGCCGGTTGGGCCAGTGCGCGAAGTTGGGGAAAGCGACTATTCCCACCCGGCCGACCCGCGCCGTCTCCACCAGCATCGTCTCGGTGTTGCGCAGGTGCTGCAGCGTATCGATCTGCAGCACCACGTCGAAGCTGTCGTCGCCGAACATCGCGAGGCCTTCGTCGAGGTTCAGCTGGATCACATCGACGCCACGCCTGACGCAGGCCAGCACGTTGGCGTCGGCGATTTCCACCCCGTAGCCGCTGCATCCGCGCTCGCGCTGCAGCAGCTCCAGCAGCGCGCCGTCGCCGCACCCGAGGTCGAGCACGCGCGAGCCCGGCGGCACCAGACGCGCGATCGACTGCATCAGCGTGCGATCGCTCATCGTGCAAGCTCCGTGCATGGCAGCGACGCGAGCCCGTTCGCCCGCAATGCCTGCGTGCTGCGCACTGCGGCGCCATTCGCCTCGGGAGCGGCCCAGCGGCAAATACAGATGGCCTGCGTGCTGCGCACTGCGGCGCCATTCGCCTCGGGAGCGGCCCAGCGGCTCATGCCCCGAACTCCGCTGCGATGCGGTCGAACCAGGCCCGCACGAGCGACAGGTAGCGCGGATCCTCGAGCAGGAAGGCGTCGTGCCCGTGCGGCGCATCGATCTCGGCATAGCTCACCTGGCGGCGGTTTTCCAGCAGGGCCTTGACCATCTCGCGGCTGCGCGCGGGGGAAAAGCGCCAGTCGGTGCTGAAGCTCACCACCAGGAAGCGCGCGGCGGCGGCGGCCAGCGCGCGGGTGAGGTTGCCATCGACGCGCCGGGCCGGGTCGAAGTAGTCCAGCGCCCGCGTGATCAGCAGGTAGGTGTTGGCGTCGAAATACTCGCTGAACTTGTCGCCCTGGTAGCGCAGATAGCTCTCGATCTGGAACTCGATGTCCTGCGTGGTGTAGCGGTAGGCGCCGCCCGCGACCGTGCCGACGGCATTGCGCAACTCGCGGCCGAATTTGTCGTTCATCACGTTGTCCGAGAGGTACGTGATGTGGCCGATCATGCGGGCGATGCGCAGGCCGCGGCGGGGCACCACGCCATGGGCATAGAAATGGCCGCCATGGAAGTCGGGGTCGGTGACGATGGCGCGGCGCGCCACTTCGTTGAAGGCGATGTTCTCGGCGTTGAGGTTGGGCGCACTGGCGATCACCGCGGCGTGGCGCACGCGCTGCGGGTACTGCAGCGTCCATGAGAGCGCCTGCATGCCGCCGAGGCTGCCGCCCATCACCGCGGCCAGCGTGTCGATGCCCAGGGCATCGACCAGCCGCGCCTGCGCATCGACCCAGTCTTCCACCGTCACCACCGGAAAGTCGGCTCCGTAGGTGCGCCCGGTGTCGGGATTGCGGTGCATCGGCCCGGTGGAGCCGAAGCAGGAGCCGAGATTGTTGACACCGATCACGAAGAAGCGGTCCGTATCGACCGGCTTGCCGGGGCCGATCATGCTGTCCCACCAGCCTTCGGACCTGGCCTGGCCTTCGTACACGCCCGCGACGTGGTGCGAGGCGTTGAGCGCGTGGCACACCAGCACCGCATTGCTGCGCTCAGCGTTGAGCGTGCCGTAGGTCTCGTAGGCCAGGTCGTAGTCGCGGATCGATGCGCCGCTTTGCAGGGCAAGCGGCGCATCGAAGTGCATGGACTGCGGCTGGGCGACCAGGGTCATGAGGGCAAGAAAAAACCGGCGTCGCCAAGAGCGAGGCCGGTGTGCGCGGGCTTCGTCTTTAGCGGTACTTGGTAGAGCGCCCGCAAGCGAAAGCAAATCGGCGCTGGTGGCGGGCAGTATAGCGGCGGTGTGGGCCGCCTCCCGCGCGCTCAAGGTTCCAGGTCGAAGGTGCGTGCCGCCCGAAGGTCACCCACGAGGCGGGTGAGCGATCGAAGCACCGTGAGGCACGCCTCCTCGTCCGCGATCGCCAGCGCCGGCAGCGCGGTCGTGGCCACCAGCCGGCCGGACTCGGGATGGACGCCAAACACCACACCCTGGTGCGTGCGGCACAGGTTCATCTCCATGCCCGTGCGCAGGACAGCTTCGAGCGCGTGCGGATTCGGCTTGCCGATATCGACGAAGAACTCGATCAGGCTGGTCAGAGGATCCAGGCGCAGCACCACCGTGCAGTCGTCCACCACCAGTGCACCGGTGGAGCGGACTTCTTCCGCTGCAGCGCCGGTGCCGACCAGGCGATCGACGACCTTTGCCCAGATGGTGTCGAAGGCGGCGGCGGCATGCTTTCGCAAAGCGTCCGCGGTGTCGATCATGTCCTGCGAGCCGAACTCGAAAGCGCCATCCGGTTTGAGCTTGAACGTGGTTTCGGTCATGCCCAGTTCTCTTCCACGATATCTGGCTCCTGCACCGGCGCTACGGCCCTCGCCTGCGCCCTGTCGGCGGGTGCCGCCTGCAGCGGCGGCGGTGTCGCCGCTGCAACCCAGGCCTGGCCGCGTTGCAGCAAGCCCCAGCTGAAGGCAATGGCAGGCGCCCAAGCGATGTTCACCTTCCTTCGGTCGTCTTCGTCGTCCTGTACCGCGGCAATTGGCCGCAACGACAGTGCCAGCATCGCGCACGAGAAGACCATCAGCGCGTCCGCCATGGTCTGCGCCACCGGCCGGCTGAAGAGTCCCTTCGCGGTGTCCCGGATGCCTGCCCCGAGGCTTGCCGCGTAGTCGCCAATCGCGGTGCAACGGTTCTTCTTGAGCGCGCGGACCGTTCGCTGCAGATCGTCCGCCTTCTGCGGCGTACTCGCGTCGAGCCACGTAGGTCGCATGCCGTCGGGTGGCAGCAGGTGTTGCATGAGCGTGATGGAGGCGCCGGTGGCGCCTGCCGACAGCAGGCTGCTGGCGATGTAGGCCTGTCCATTGGTGTCGGGATTCGTGGAGAACACGCCACCTCCCACGAGCCCGTGCCCGAGCGCGAACGGCCAGAACTTAATGAAATCGGCGAACCAAGCGCGCTTGGTATCGACAAACGGTATGGACTTGCCGTCTCGAATGGTCGGTGCAGGTGCCCCGTACTTCATGCTCAGCGAGCCGCTGTTCACGATACGCTTGGCCACACCTGTACCGACCGCGATGGTCAGGCACGCACAAAAATAGGCAACCAACGCGATCTGTCGCTCCGCAAGCTTTATCGCCTGCGGATCTGCGTAGGCCGTCGGATCTTCAGGCGGGTAGCGCAGCACCCCCAGCCCGACCGTAGCGGCGGAGGCGAAGCTCAGGAGGGTGGTGAGGGTGGTGGCGCTGATCGAACGGAACACATCGCGCAGGTTTCCCTCCGTCACGAGCGCTTCGAGGTCGTCTCGCGTGAGCACCCCTTCATGCGCCAGAATGGTCAGAATGGCATCGACGCTCACGTCGTCCCGCACGCCGGGAGCAAGATGGCGGGTCAGCGCGTTTCTCAGCCTCTGGTCATCCGCTTCGTCTCGGATTTTGAGCGTCTGCTCCCTTCGTTGGCGTCTGACTGCCTTTATGTCCTGCTGTGGCCTCTCTTCAGCCTCTTGCACCCGGACAGGGCGGGCCTCCGGTACCAGCTGCTCCGATGTGCCTTCGTCGGTCGCCGCTGGAGCCTCGCCCCCCACAACAGACCCCGACCCCTGTCCGGCCGAAGGCGATTGCCCGGGTCCGTTCTTCTTATCCTGAAGTTGCGAGGAACTGGTCGCATGGGGGATTGATAGCTCCCGCAGGACTCCGGCTAAGGATGAGCTTGAGGAGCTTGGCCTCGGTTGCCTCGGTGCGGACAGCGGTGCTGTCTTCGGGTGGAAATTTACGGTTGATTCCGTGTCATCCGTTCGCGCTTTCGCGTCATTGGGGCTCCTGAAATCAGACGCCTGCACCGGTGGCATCTGCGCATCATCTCTGAAGCCGTCTTGCTCCGGCGCGAACACGGATAAGCTGACCCTCGGCCAGTTCTGCGACTCGGCGAGCGCCAAGGAGCTCAGGGAACTCGGGGAACTTGGGGCGTTCGGGAAGCTTGGGAAGCTCGACGAACTCAAAGACCGGCTCCTGGGGCTCGAAGCAGGTGGGGCAGGTGGGGCAACGCTTGAACCGGGGAAAGAGGACTGGGGGGCAGGAGCAGCAGCGGGGTCACGCTGCGGGGACTTCGAAACCATCCTGGTCCTCCTAGCATCGGGTCTAGCTGCACGGTCCATTCCTCGCCCCCAACAGATGAGTAGATGAAAACGAACTGTATTTTCTTTTCGGATGAGAACTACCGTGCTATCCCTGACGGGACGCGATGCGCGTGGCGCGGCGCGGCAAAGCACCGGAATAGCCGAGATCATGTGGAACCCGCGGGGTACGCCCCCTTGCGCCCCCCCGCGGCATGTGCTTCATAATGCCTTGGCGTGGGTTTCGCCCGCGCGCAGATTGCGGTGAACAGGTCACTTTCGCGTTGTTGCTCAGTTGAAGGCGCTTTCGGGACTCATCGCTCAGGTCAATTTCGTTATCTTTAGGAGTCCCAGACAGATGGGCAACAAACTTTATGTGGGCAACCTGCCCTACTCGGTGCGCGACAGCGACCTGGAGCAAGCCTTCGGCCAATTCGGCGCCGTCACCAGCGCCAAGGTCATGATGGAGCGCGACACGGGCCGTTCCAAGGGTTTCGGCTTTGTCGAGATGGGCAGCGACGCCGAGGCGCAAGCCGCCATCAACGGCATGAACGGGCAGCCCCTGGGCGGCCGCAGCGTCGTGGTCAACGAAGCCCGTCCGATGGAATCGCGTCCGCGCACCGGCGGCTTCGGCGGCGGTGGCGGCGGCTACGGCGGTGGTGGTAGCGGCGGTGGCGGTGGTGGCTACGGCGGCGGCGGTGGTGGCGGCTACGGCGGCGGCGGTGGCCGCAGCGGTGGTGGCGGCGGCTACGGCGGCGGTGGCCGCAGCGGCGGCGGCGGCGGTGACGGTGGCTTTCGCAGCCCGTACGGCTCCGGCCCGCGCGGCGGCGGTGGTGGCGGCAACCGCGGCGGATACTGATTCCGGACTGGCATCGCCAGACAAATGACGGGGCTTCGGCCCCGTTTTTCGTTTCGAGGCCGGCTGATGCGCCATCGCATCGCTCTGGCGAGCGCGTGCCGATGTTCCGCCGAGCGGCTCAGTTCTGCGTGTGCCGGTGCTTGCGCGGCCGCCCGACCAGCAGCCGGTCGAAGAGCGCGTTGGGCAGCACGCGCAGCAAACGTGCGGCGATGCCCATCTGCCAGGGAATCACGCGGTGGCTCACGCCGGAGGCGATCGCATGGACCGCCTGGTCGGCAAAGGTCGCCGGCTGCATGAGGAACGGCATGCCGTACCGGTTGCGCGCCGTGAGCGGCGTGGCGATGTAACCGGGGCTGAGCGTGACCACCCGCACCCCGGTGCCGCGCAGTTCTCCGCGCAGCGACTCGCAGTAGCTGATGGCGGCCGCCTTGCTGGCGCAGTAGGCGCCGTGGCCCGGCAAGCCGCGCACACCGGCGACGCTGGCGATGCCGACGAGGCGGCCGTGCCCGCGCTGTACCATGGGCCGCACGAAGGGATGGAAGGTGGCGGCGACGCCCACCACGTTGATGGCGAAGGTATGCGCCATCACGTCGAGGTCGTCCCGCTCGGCGGTGTCGATGCCCAGGCTGATGCCGGCATTGGCGATCACCACGTCCGGCACGCCTTGCCGCGCCAGGCACTGCCGGCCCGCCTGCACGGCGGCTTCGATGTCGGCCACGTCGGCGCCGTACACCTCCCATTGCTGGCGCGGCAGGCCCAGAGCCTGCGCCCAGGCCTGCATCTCGTGCGTACGGCGCGCGACCAGGGCCAGGCGCCAGCCATCGCGGGCATAGCGGGCGGCCAGCGCCTGGCCGATGCCGCTGGACGCGCCCGTGATGAACACGAGGCGGCTCACGGCGATGGGGGCCCGGCGCTGATGACGCCGCGCACGCGTCCTTCGAGCTGCAGCAGGCGGTCGAGGTTGTCGTAGTCCAGGCGGTCCGCGGTGAAGCGGTCGCTGCCACGCAGCAACTCGACCGGCTTGTGCGAGCTGAGGCGCTCGGTGTCGAGGAAGGCGTGCAGGAACTCGCCGCTGATCCGCATGCGAGGCCGCGGCTGCCCGTCCGGCGCGGTGCTGGCTTCGCGGGTAACGACCGCATCGCCGATCAGCTGGACCTCGGAGCCGTCGCCGTTGGAGATGCCGCGCTTTGCTGTGGCCACGGTCAGTTCGCCGCGCTCGTTGAAGGCGCGCACCCGCGGGTTGTCGATTTCAAGCGTGTCGGTGTCGGGGTAGTGGCGGCCTTCGGTGCCGAAGATTTCACTCTGGAGGCGGCCGGCGCCGTCGAAGTTGCGGATGGCGAAGTCGCGCATGAAGTAGTCGGGCTCATGGACCGGCGCCGGCGGCACGCGCGGCGGACCGAAGTCCGGCGTGTTCCGCGCGAGCCAATAGGTGCCCAGGGCCACCGCCGCCATCAGGATGACGGGCAGGTACACCGAAGCGCGGTCTGCGAGGGTGCGCCACCAGCGCCCGGGCCGGGTGGGCGCAGGGCCTGTCACCCGTACGCCTCCAGCAATTGCGCGTAGCGACCGCTCGCGACCAGCAGCACGTCACAGAATTCGCGCGCCGCACCGTGTCCGCCCGACGCGGCGGTGACGTGGTGCGCCACGGCGCGCACCTCTGCGTGGGCGTTCGATGGTGCGCAAGCGAAGGCGCAGCGCCGCAGCACCGGCAGGTCGGGCCAGTCGTCTCCGATGCCGGCCGCGTCGCTCCAGCCCAGCCCGAGCTCGTGCAACGTGCGCTCGGCCGCAGGCCGCTTGTCTTCGGTGCCGTAGTGCACCCGCGTGACCCCTAACGCGGCGAGCCGCGCCCGCAGCGGCGCCGAATCGCGCCCGGTGATGACGACGGGCACGATGCCCGCGCGCTGCAGCAGCTTCAGGCCCAGGCCGTCGAGAATGTTGAAGCGCTTGAGCATCTCGCCCTCCGCCGACAGGTAGACGCCGCCGTCGGTCAGCACCCCGTCGATGTCGAAGAACGCGACTTTGACGCCCTGGGCTGCCAGCAGGAGCTGCGCAGGCAATTGGAGGCTGGCTGGCATGCCTCAGATCACCTTCGCGCGCATCAGGTCGTTCGTGTTGACGGCGCCGCACAGCCGCTGCGATGCATCGACCACCAGCACGCTGGTGATTCGATGGGTCTCCATGAGCTCGGCCGCCTCGACGGCCAGCACGTCGTCGCGGATGGTGCGGGGGTTCGGATGCATCACGTCGCGCGCGCGCAGCCCACGCAGATCGGTGCCTTTTTCGACCAGGCGGCGCAGATCTCCGTCGGTGAAGATGCCGAGCACGCGCCCCTCGTCGTCGGTAACGGCCGAGGCACCCAGGCCCTTGCGGCTCATCTCGCGCATGAGGTCGGTAAAGCCGGTTTCGGCGCCGACCCGCGGCACCGCGTCACCCGAACGCATGACGTCGGCCAGCAGGGTCAGCAGCTTGCGCCCGAGGGCGCCGCCCGGATGCGAACGGGCGAAATCCTCGGGGCGGAATCCGCGCGCGTCGAGCAGGGCCACCGCCAGCGCATCGCCCAGGGCCAGCTGCGCGGTCGTGCTGGCCGTGGGCGCGAGGTTGAGTGGGCAGGCTTCCTTCTCCACCCCCGTGTCCAGCACGATGTCGGCGTGCCGCCCGAGGGTCGAGCGGGCCCGCCCGGTCATGGCGATCAAGGGTGCGCCGATGCGCTTGAGCAAGGGAAGAATGGCAGTGAGCTCGTCGCTTTCGCCGCCGTTTGAGATGGCGAGCACCAGGTCGTGCGGCTGCACCATGCCGAGGTCGCCATGGCTCGCCTCGGCCGGGTGCACGAACATCGCCGGCGTCCCGGTGGACGCCAGGGTGGCGGCAATCTTGCGGCCGATATGGCCACTCTTGCCCATGCCCATGACGACCACGCGGCCGGATAGCGCCAGGATGGCGGCTACCGCCTTGCCGAACGCATCGCCGGTGCGCAGCTTCAGGCCCTGGATGGCCGCCGCTTCGATGTCGAAGGTCTCGTGGGCCAGCTTCAGTGCGCGCGCAGGATCGAGCCTGGCGACGGACGAAGAAGAAGCTCCTGTGGGGGCTGCGCTCATGGCGGCCATTTTACTGACCGGCCCCACGCTGTCGCGCGCTTGCGGCAGCTGCGTGCAGCAGTATCTCCAACCTCTGCAGCCGTGCGCGCGGCGCCTTCGGGGTTCGCTTCAGGACGACTGTCATGAGGCCGGGGCGGCGGATGGCGCACCGAGGGGCCAGGGCGGCCGGTGTTCCGTATGCCGTGCCGCGATGCGCCCTGCCGTCGCCTCGCCGCCATGCGGGCCTTTCTGCTGCGGTTATGCGCGACGATGGCGATGCTGCGGAAGTGGCGCTACGGGCTACGCGGTCTACTTGCCGATGCAGAAGTTCGAGAAGATGACGCCCAACAGATCATCCGCGCTGAAGGCGCCCGTGATCTCCCCGAGTGCGTTCTGGGCCAGCCGCAGTTCCTCGGCGAGCAGATCGAGTGCAGGAGCCGCCGACCCGAGAAGCTCGTGCGCTTCGTGCAGGTGCTGCCCGACCTGTGCGAGGGCCTGCACATGCCGCTCGCGCGCAATCCAGACGCCTTCGGGAGCCGCCTGCCAGCCCGCCACTTCGAGCAGGCGGCGGCGCAGGCGGTCCAGTCCCTCGCCCGTACGTGCCGACAGCGCAATCGCATCGCCGTGCCGCGCGTGGTCGGGCAGCTGCGCGCCGGCCACGTCGAGCTTGTTCCACAGCTCCAGCACGGGCACGCCAGCCGGCACGCGCTGCCCGAGCAGGCTTCGGATCTGCGCGTCGGCCTGGGCGTAGTCCGGATCGCCACAGCGGTGCAGGTCGTGCAGGAACAGGACGGCATCGGCGCGTTCGATCTGGTCCCATGCGCGGGCGATGCCGATCTGCTCCACCGGATCCAGGCTTTCGCGCAGGCCGGCGGTGTCGATCACGTGCACGGGCACCCCTTCGATCTGGATCGCCTGGGACACGACGTCGCGCGTGGTGCCTGGAATGGGCGTGACGATGGCCAGCTCGGCGCCGGCGAGCGCATTGAGCAACGAGCTCTTTCCGGCGTTGGGCTGGCCCGCGATGACGACCTGGATGCCCTCGCGCAGCAGCGCGCCCTGGCGGGTGCGCCGCGCCACGCGCTGGAGCCGGTCGCGCAGTCGATCGAGCTGCCCCCGGGCATCGGCCTGCTGCAGAAAGTCGATCTCCTCCTCCGGAAAGTCGAGGGTGGCTTCGACGAGCATGCGCAGGTGGATCAGATCGTCACGCAAGGCATGGACCTCGCGCGAGAACTCGCCTGCCAGCGAGCGGCTGGCGCTGCGGGCTGCCGCTTCCGTGCTGGCGTCGATGAGGTCGGCGACGGCCTCGGCCTGCGCCAGGTCGATCTTGTCGTTCAGGAAGGCGCGCTGGGTGAATTCGCCCGGCGTCGCCAGGCGCAGGCCCTGCGCGGCTCCCGCAGCGAGACAGCGCGCCAGCAGCAGTTGCAGGACCACGGGACCACCGTGCGCCTGCAGCTCCAGGACATCTTCTCCGGTGTAGGAGTGCGGCGCCGGAAAATGCAGCGCCAGGCCGTGGTCGATCGGAGAGCCGTCTTCGGCGCGAAAGGGAAGGTATGTCGCCTCGCGCGGGCGCAGGGCGCGGCCGCAGACTGCGTCGATGACCGGCTGCACTGCGCCGCCGGAGACGCGCACGATGCCGACGGCACCACGGCCGGCGGCCGTGGTGATCGCGACGATGGGGTCGTGGTGGCGGGGCAGCATGGGGCGGATGGTACGCAGCCGCAGGTCATGCGCAGAGGGCCGCTGCGTGCGGCCCTCGTGCGTGCGGATGCGGTCTTGCGGCAGGCCGGCTAGCGGAACTTCGGCAGGTTGAACTCCGGCGGCACGCCCATGCGCGTGTTGATCAGCCACTGCTGCGCGATCGACAGCACGTTGTTGGTGATCCAGTACAGCACCAGGCCGGCCGGGAAGAAGAAAAACATCACCGAGAAGATCAGCGGCATGAACCACATCAGCTTGGCCTGCATGGGATCGGGCGGCTGCGGATTCAGCGCCGTCTGCAGCAGCGTGGTGAGCGCCATCACGAGCGGCAGGATGAAGAACGGATCGGGCGTGGACAGGTCCTGGATCCAGAGAATCCAGGGCGCATTCCGCATCTCGACACTCGACAGCAACACCCAGTACAGCGCGATGAAGACGGGAATCTGCACCACGATCGGCAGGCAACCGCCGAGCGGATTGACCTTCTCCTCGCGGTAGATGCGCATCATCTCCTGCTGCATCTGCTGCGGGTTGTCCTTGAAGCGCTCGCGCAACTGCATCACGCGCGGATTGATCGCCTTCATCTTGGCCATGCTCTGGTAGCCCTTGGCCTGCAACCAGTAGAAGGCGATCTTGATCACCAGCACCAGCGCCACGATGGACCAGCCCCAGTTGCCGATGAATCCGTGCAGCTTATCCAGCAGCCAGTACAACGGCTTGGCCAGGATGGTGAGCCAGCCGTAGTCCTTGACCAGGTCGAGTCCAGGAGCGACCTGCTCGAGCATCTTTTCTTCCTGGGGCCCGGCGAACAGAACCGGCGTCACGGCTTCGGTGCTTCCAGCGGCCACCGGCTGCAGCGGCGCGATCATGCCGGTCGCATACAGGTTGGTGTCCACCTTGCGCATGAAGATCTCGCGCTGCACGCCCTGCGGCAGGATCCAGGCGCTCGCGAAATAGTGCTGCACCATGGCCACATAGCCATCGGGCGACTGCTTCTGGAACTCGGCCTTGTTCTTCTCGATGTCGGAGAAGTCGATCTTCTGGAACTTGCCTTCGTCCGTGTACACGGCGGGGCCGGTGAAGGTCGAATAGAACGATGATTCGCCGGGCAGCTTGTTGCCGTCGCGCACCAGTTGCACGTACAGCTGCGGCGCGACCGGCTGCGCACCGACATTGACCACCTCGTGCCGCACCGGGATGTCATAGGAGCCGCGCTTGAGCGTGTAGGTCTTGATGAGTCTCACGCCGTTCTGCTCGGGCGATTCAAAGCGCAGGGTGAGGGCGTCAGCGCCCGGCTTGAGCTCACGCTCCCCGGTAAACGCCATGGGCGTCTTGTGATTGGGGAAGTCGCCACCGATCAGGCCGCTCTGGGCTACATAGAAGCGGTTGGCGCTTTCCTCCAGCAGCACGAAATTGCTGTCGGACTTCTGCGCGGGAGTTTCGGCTGCATGGTCGAGGAACTCGGTTCGCACCAGCGAGCCTCCTTCGGTATCGAAGGTCAGGCGCATCACGTCTGTGGTCACCGTGATGCGCTCGCGGGCCGGTGCGGGTGCCGCGTCGCCGGGAACACTGGAGGGCACGGCCGCGCCGGCAGTGGGCACGCTGCTGGTTGCAGGCACCGTAGCCGGAGCTGCCGCACCGCCGGCCGTCGGTGCGGGTGCGGTGGCGACCGGCTTCGGGAAAAACGTTGCCTGCCGCCCGTTGTGCAGCTGCCACTGGTCCCAAAGCATCACCAGAGAGAAACCAAACACCACCCACAGGATGGTTCGGCGAATGTCGTTCATGAGGACTATTTTTTGTGGAAGGGAAACACGCGGCGCGTGAACAGGCGGGGCGCCGTCGCGGGCACGTCATCGTGTCCGCCTGCGCACCAGGGATGGCAGCGCACCAGCCGCGCCGCCGTGAGGTAGCTGCCCGCCAGCGCGCCGTGCCGCTCGAGCGCCTCCAGCGAATACGCCGAACACGAGGGCGTGAAGCGGCAGCTCGAGCCCAGCCAGGGCGACAGCAGCAGGCGGTAGCCCCTGACCAGGCCGATCAAGAGCATGTTTATCCGGTACATCGGCGAGCCCCACTGAACAGTGTGAGCAACTCCTGCCGTACCGCGTTCCGCAGCGCATCGGAAGTAGCACTCGTGAACCGGGACCGCTCGAACCCGGCACGCAGGCGAACCACATGCGCTGCGAGGGGCAACTCCGCGGACATCTCCTGCGCCAGCGCATGAATCTGGCGTTTGATGGTGTTGCGGGTTACGGCCCGTTTGGCCCACCGCTTGGGAACCACCACGCCGATCCATGCGGTGTGGCCGGGAAAGAGCGCCTGCTTCGGCCCGGCAGAAGCGGGTTCGTGCGCGGCGGATCCGGCGTGCGGACCAGGCTGCAGCAGCTTCGGCGCCGCCCGGTGCAAGGCGAAATGCGCGGTGCGCGAGACGGTCTGCCCGGCGAGCACGGCCTCGAACTGGGCCCGGGTCTTCAGCCGCTCCACCCGCGCCGGGCGATCAGACGGCGAGGCGCTTGCGACCCTTGGCGCGGCGGGCGTTGATGACGGCGCGTCCACCGCGGGTCTTCATGCGAACCAGAAAGCCGTGCGTACGCGCGCGGCGCACTTTGGAGGGTTGGTAGGTGCGTTTCATGTTGGCATCTCGGGGAAACCCGCGAGTATCGCGCATTCACCGAAGCCCGGCAAGACGCAAGCCCTTGTCGCAGCAGGGCCGCGCGGCCCTCAAAGGCTGGGGCAAGCTTGTGGATAAGCACTTGATAATCTAGACTCGCGGGTTTGCGTCATGAACAATATCCACAAGGCGACAGCCGTTTATGAGTGAGGGGCAAGCGAGAACGCTGGCGTCCGGGGCCGCCGACAGTCTCTGGCAGGCATGCATCGAACAGCTGGCCCAGGAGCTGCCCGAGCAGCAGTTCAACACCTGGATCAAGCCGCTTGCTGCGCAGGTATCCGACGATTTCTCCAAGGTCACCGTACTGGTGGCCAACCGCTTCAAGCTGGATTGGGTGCGGGCCCAGTACGCCGGCCGCATCTCGGCTCTGCTCGAGCGCTTGTATGGCCAGCCCGTGCAGCTGGAGCTGGCCCTGGCGCACCGAGAGGCGCCCGCCAAAACGTATGTAGCGCCAACCCCGCCGGACGCCGAGGCACCCGCGGAGACGCCGGAGGCAGCGGACGACGGCAATGCCGGCCTGTTCAAGACCCGGCTCAACTCGGCGCTGACCTTCGATACCCTCGTCGAAGGAACTGCGAACCGCATGGCGCGGGCAGCGGCCATGCACGTGGCCGGCACGCCGGGCCACCTGTACAACCCGCTCTTCATCTACGGTGGCGTCGGCCTGGGCAAGACCCACCTGATGCATGCGGTAGGCAACAAGCTGCTGGCCGACCGGCCGCAGTCCAAGGTGCTCTACATCCACGCCGAGCAATTCGTCTCGGACGTGGTCAAGGCCTACCAGCGCAAGACCTTCGACCAGTTCAAGGAGCGCTACCACTCGCTGGACTTGCTGCTGATCGACGACGTGCAGTTCTTCGCCAACAAGGACCGCACGCAGGAAGAGTTCTTCAACGCCTTCGAGGCGCTGCTGGCCAAGAAGTCGCACATCGTGATGACCAGCGACACCTACCCGAAGGGTCTGGCCGACATCCACGAGCGCCTCGTTTCGCGCTTCGACTCCGGTCTGACGGTGGCGATCGAGCCGCCCGAGCTGGAAATGCGCGTCGCCATCCTGATCAACAAGGCGCGCGCCGAAAGCGCCGAGATGCCAGAGGAAGTGGCTTTCTTCGTGGCGAAAAACGTCCGCTCCAACGTTCGCGAGCTCGAAGGCGCGCTGCGCAAGATCCTGGCGTACTCGCGCTTCAACCAGAAAGAGATATCGATCCAGCTCGCGCGCGAGGCGCTGCGGGACCTGCTGTCCATCCAGAACCGTCAGATCAGCGTCGAGAACATCCAGAAGACCGTCGCCGACTACTACAAGATCAAGGTCGCCGACATGTACAGCAAGAAGCGCCCAGCCTCCATCGCGCGGCCCCGGCAGATCGCCATGTACCTGGCCAAGGAGCTCACGCAAAAGAGCCTGCCCGAGATCGGGGAGCTGTTCGGCGGGCGTGACCACACCACGGTGCTGCACGCCGTGCGCAAGATCGCCGGCGAACGCCAGCAGCTGTCCGACCTCAACCAGCAGCTGCACGTGCTGGAACAGACCCTCAAGGGCTGAACGTGGGCCGCAGCAACGCCGGCGCCGAACAAGCCTGGGGATAGAACTTGAACAAACCGGTGCTTGTCCACAGGCGCGACCGTTCCGTCCTAGTTGTCCAGTTTCGGGTGACACCACGAACGCACGCTATCCCACAGCCAGCCGCATGAGCCAAGTCCTTGCCACCAAAGGCTTTTGTGCGCTTGTCCACAGCGACGCGGCCCCTCTACTAGCTACTACTACCTTATATAAAGAAAACAATAGGAAGACAGAGAGGAAGGCGCGCCTGCGGTCGTTCTCGGGCGCGGCCACGCTTTTGTGCGTCGGGTTCGTATCCCGGAAGGTGGGTGCCGGGGTCGGCGTTCGTGCCTCGCATCTCTGCCGACAACCTGCTGCAAGCAGGGCAGGTGCCAAGGTGTCAAGGAACAACGGTGTGGAGCGTTTTTGGACAAGTGGCCGCTTGTCCACAGAGCGGCAGGGCAGCTCCGAGTTGTTCGCGCTGGCGCGACACCAACGAAGCACGGAAGTGCACAGCGACAGAAACCGATTAAGTGCTTGAAAAAACAGGGAAAATCGCAGTTGTCCACACCGGACTGCGCCCTTTACTAGCTACTACTAATTTCAATTAAGAGATCTATAAGAGAAGAGGCACAAATGATCGTCCTGAAGGCAACCCAAGACAAAGTGCTGTCGGTCCTGCAGTCGGTGGCCGGCATCGTGGAACGCAGACATACCCTGCCGGTGCTGGCGAACGTGCTGATTCGCAAGACGGCCGAAGGCGTTCAGTTCACCACCAGCGACCTGGAGATCCAGATCCGCACCACGGCGTCCTTCGATGGCGATGCCGGCAGCTTCACCACGACGGTCGGCGCGCGCAAGCTGATCGACATCCTGCGCACCATGCCGGCAGACCAGACGGTGAGCCTGGAGTCCAGCCAGAACAAGGTGGTCTTGAAGGGCGGCAAGAGCCGCTTCACGCTGCAGACGCTGCCCGCCGAGGACTTTCCGCTGGTGCAGGAGGCGCCGAGCTTCGGGCCTTCCTTCAGCGTTCCTCAGAAGACCTTGAAGGACCTGTTGAACCAGGTGTCTTTCGCGATGGCGGTGCACGACATCCGCTATTACCTCAACGGCATCCTGTTCGTCGCCGAGGGCAAGCAGCTGTCGCTGGTCGCCACCGACGGCCACCGCCTCGCGTTCGCCAGTGCCACCCTCGAAGTCGAGGTGCCGCGACAGGAGGTGATCCTTCCGCGCAAGACCGTCCTCGAGCTGCAACGTCTGCTGTCCGACGCCGAAGGCGCCATCGAAATGCAGTTCGCCAGCAATCAGGCCCGGTTTTCCTTCGGCGGAATGGAGTTCGTCACCAAGCTGGTCGAAGGCAAGTTCCCCGACTACAACCGCGTCATCCCCAAGAACCACCGCAACGAAGTGACCCTCGGGCGCGCGCCGCTGCTGGCCAGCCTCCAGCGCACGGCCATCCTGACCAGCGAGAAGTTCAAGGGCGTGCGCCTGAACATCGAACCCGGCTTGCTGCGCGTGGCGTCGAGCAACGCCGAGCAGGAAGAGGCGGTGGACGAGCTCGATATCGACTATGGCGGCGACACGATCGAGATCGGCTTCAACGTCAGCTACCTGATCGACGCGCTCGCCAACATGGACCAGGACATGGTCCGCATCGAACTGCAGGACGCCAACAGCTCGGCCCTGGTCACGAACCCCGAGAACAGCGCATTCAAGTACGTCGTGATGCCCATGCGCATCTGAGTTGGCCCCCCTGCCCCGGCTCGCCGGGGCCCAGCCTCGACTCGCGCGTGACCGCCTCGCCCCGAAAGGCGATCACGACCGCGATCGGTGAAGAGATTGAGAGAACACGCTTATGTCCGAAGAGAACAAAGAGCTGCCCGCGGCCGGCAACGGTGCTGCCGAGGGAAGCTCGAATTACCAGCCGCGTATCGACGCCCACCAGGCTGGGGCGAGTGAAGGCTACGGTGAAGGCGCCATTCAGATCCTCGAGGGCCTGGAGGCTGTGCGCAAGCGCCCAGGCATGTACATCGGCGACACGTCGGACGGCACCGGCCTGCACCACCTCGTGTTCGAGGTCGTCGACAACTCGATCGACGAGGCGCTGGCCGGCCACTGCGACGACATCGTGGTCACGATCCACACCGACAATTCGATCAGCGTGGTCGATAACGGTCGCGGCATTCCCACCGGCATCAAGATGGACGACAAGCACGAGCCCAAACGCTCGGCGGCCGAAATCGCGCTGACCGAACTGCACGCGGGCGGCAAGTTCAACCAGAACAGCTACAAGGTCTCCGGCGGCCTGCACGGCGTCGGCGTGAGCTGCGTGAACGCGCTCTCGCGCATGCTGCGCCTGACGGTGCGGCGCGAGGGCAAGGTGCACGTGCTCGAATTCAGCCGCGGCGTCGTGCAAAACCGCATCCTCAAGGAGGTGGACGGGGTCGAGGTCTCGCCGATGCATATCCTCGGCGACACCGACAAGCGCGGCACCGAGGTGCACTTCCTGCCGGACACCGAGATCTTTCGCGAGAACAACGACTTCCACTACGAGATCCTGTCCAAGCGCCTGCGTGAACTGAGCTTCCTGAACAACGGCGTCAACATCAAGCTGATCGACGAGCGCAACGGCAAGCACGACGACTTCTCGGGCGCCGGAGGTGTCCGGGGTTTCGTGGACTTCATCAACAAGGGCAAGACCGTCCTGCACCCGAACGTCTTTCACGCCATCGGCGATCGCCAGAGCGACCAGAACACCAACATCGGCGTCGAGGTGGCCATGCAGTGGAACAGCGGCTACAACGAGCAGGTGCTCTGTTTCACCAACAACATTCCACAGCGTGACGGCGGCACCCACCTGACCGGACTGCGTGCGGCCATGACCCGCGTGATCAACAAGTACATCGAGGAAAACGAGCTGGCCAAGAAGGCCAAGGTCGAGGTCTCCGGGGACGACATGCGCGAAGGACTGACCTGCGTGCTGAGCGTCAAGGTGCCCGAGCCCAAGTTTTCCAGCCAGACCAAGGACAAGCTGGTGTCCAGCGAAGTGCGCGGCCCGGTGGAAGACGTGGTCGCCCGCACGCTGAACGACTATCTCCAGGAGCGCCCCACCGACGCGAAGATCATCGTCGGCAAGATTCTCGAGGCCGCCAGGGCGCGCGAAGCCGCTCGCAAGGCGCGCGAGATGACCCGCCGCAAGGGTGTGCTCGATGGCATGGGTCTGCCCGGCAAGCTGGCCGATTGCCAGGAGAAAGACCCGGCGCTGTGCGAGATCTACATCGTCGAGGGCGACTCGGCGGGCGGCAGCGCCAAGCAGGGCCGCGACCGGAAATTCCAGGCCATCCTGCCCTTGCGCGGAAAAATCCTGAACGTGGAGAAGGCGCGCTACGAGAAGCTCCTCACCAGCAACGAGATCCTCACGCTCATCACCGCGCTGGGCACCGGCATCGGCAAGGCCGGCGGTGGCGGCAATGGCGGCGCGGACGACTTCAACGTCGCCAAGCTGCGCTACCACCGCATCATCATCATGACGGACGCGGACGTCGATGGCGCCCACATCCGCACGCTGCTGCTCACGTTCTTCTACCGCCAGATGGCGGAGCTGGTCGAGCGCGGCCACATCTACATCGCGCAGCCACCGCTGTACAAGGTCAAGGCCGGCAAGGAGGAGCTGTACCTGAAGGACGGCGGCGAACTGGACAGCTTTCTGCTGCGCATCGCGCTGAACGGCGCGAGCGTGCACACCGGCGGGGACAACCCGACGGTGATCACCGGCGACACCCTGGGCGAACTGGCGCGCAAGCACCAGGTCGCCGAGCAGGTGATCAACCGCCTGGCCGGCTTCATGGACGCCGAGGCGCTGCGCGCGATCGCCGATGGCGTGCGCCTGAACCTCGATACCGTCCCCGAAGCCGAGGCCTCGGCCCTCGCGCTGCAGGCCCGCCTGCACGAGATCGACCGCCTGACCAATGCTGCCCCGGCCGAAGTCGCCGGCGAGTTCGACGCGCGCACCGACAAGCCCATTCTGCGCATCAGCCGCCGCCACCACGGCAACGTCAAGAGCAGCGTCATCACCCAGGATTTCGTGCACGGCGCCGACTACATGGCGCTGGCCGATGCCGCCGATACCTTCCGGGGCCTGCTGCATGAAGGTGCCACCGTGCGGCGCGGCGAGGGCGAACGAGCCAAGGAGGAAAGCGTCTCCGACTTCCGTCAGGCCATGCGCTGGCTGATCGGCGAGGCCGAGCGCTCCACCAGCCGCCAGCGCTACAAGGGACTGGGCGAAATGAACCCCGGGCAGCTGTGGGAAACCACCATGGACCCGAGCGTGCGGCGCCTGCTGCGCGTGCAGATCGACGACGCCATCGAGGCCGACCGCGTCTTCACGATGCTCATGGGAGACGAGGTGGAGCCGCGCCGCGACTTCATCGAATCCAACGCACTGCGGGCGGCGAACATCGACGTGTGAGCGGGCCACAGGCTGCGAGCCAGGAGAGCCGTGCACCATCGATGGCCATGCCGGCGCTGGCATCGACGTCTTGGCAGCCGCCGGCTATCGTCAAAACGAAAGGCGCGCGGCTGGATTGCCAGACGGAGGAGGCGTATCGTTCTCGCAGCTGCAAGGGCCTCGATCGCGCACAGGTCAATGCGTAGGTTCGGGCGTGTGGCGCGGGTTCTGCGCAGCGCACGGTATGCCGCTGGAGGAGCCATGAATCTACGGATTGCCGGAATTCTCGGAGGCAGTGATGAACATGCAAATCACTTCCGGTTCGCTCGTACTCGCGTGCAGTGCGCTCGCCATCGCAGAACCGCCCGTGGCGACTTCGAAGAGCTCCACCGGTGGATCAACGACCATAAGTTGAAGATATTGGGTGCGAGGAGTTGGACGTCTGGCAGCGTTCCCCGCCACTGAACCGTGATTGGCCGCCCGCTTGCGGTGTTTAGCGTTGTCTCGCGGCAGGCGCAGACACCGCAACGGGCCGAAGAACAGAATGACGGTGGGAACTGCACCAGCGCTCGACGTCCGTCCTCAGCTCACTGCACGCAAGACCGCTCCTACATCTTCGTCGGTGCGCACCGACCCACCGGCCGCGTGCGCGCTCCCATGATGGGATGCATCGCACAGCACGGAGAAATGCAATGACCTACAAGACAGCGACGTCAGTGACCGACCTGCCCCACAGCGCGATCCAGATCACTTCGCCCAGCATTGCCGACGGGCGCATCCAGCAGGTGCATGCCAAGGAGAGCCACGGCGGCGAGAACCGGGCGCCGGGGTTGACGGTGCATGGGCTGCCCGAAAGTGCACGCTTCCTCAGCATCGTCGCCGACGACCCTGACGCACTGAAGCCCGCGGGCAAGGTGTGGGTGCACTGGAACGCCTTCAACATCCCGGCACGCGGCGAGCGGGTCGATATCGCGCCGGGCGCGCAGCTCGACGGCGACCTCGGAGCCACCTCGGGTGGCGGCCGCGGCTGGGAAGGGATGGCACCGCCCGACGGCGAGCACACCTACCGATTCGCGGTGTTCGCCTCCCGCGACCCGATCCAGGTCGATCTCACGCGCCCCTGGACCATCGAGGATTTCGAGCGTGCCTATGGCCACAAGACGCACCGCAAGGCGATGATCGAAGGCCGGTTCGGCTGAGAGCGTCGGAGGCGCGCCGGGCGGGTCCGCGCCCGGCCTTGGGCGCCGGTGCATCTCAGCGCGCGCAGGACCTCGGCTTGCCCGTCCCTCGGGTCGACTCGCGGACGTTCCACCGCGGCATCAGTGCCGCTCCAGCGCAGCACGGACGGCCCGAAGTTTTTCAGCCTCAGCGGAAAGCCGCCGCCAGCACCTCGTCCGCCGAGCGGCCGGGCCGGGTCATAGCGGCCTGGTAGTCGCGTGCCTTCTGCTCGGAGACGCGTTCGCGCACCAGCTCCAGCCGGTCATCGACGGTGTCGCCGAAGACGATCTTGGCCAGCACCACCAGCAGCTCGAGGCACAGGACGAGCACGAAGAAGAGCCCCCACGCCAGCAGCGCGGCCGGGCGTTCCTCCGTGTACTGGCGCAGCGCCTCCAGCCGTCCCAGCAGGCCGGCCTCGCGCACCGAGGCGGGCTGCACCTGGATGGCCGCCAGCCTGGTGCGCCGCTCCTCGCGCAGCGCCCGCAGGGCCGCATCGGCCTGCTTGTACTCCTGCTCCAGGCGCGAGGCGCGCTCGCGCAGTGCCTTCGCAATCGGGCCCACGCCCGCGGTGCCGCTGCCGCAGGCGCCGGTGGCCTCGCACACGGCCTCGTGCTCGGCGCGCAGCCAGATCTGGTGGCGCGCGTCCACCTGCGGCTGCAGCGTGGCGATGCGGGCGTCGAAGTCGGTCGTGGCCCGCGTGAGTTCCTGTGCCTTCAGGTGCTGCACGATCTCCTTTTCGAAAATGACCAGGTCGATCACCGACGCGCCGAGCAGGGCCACCACCAGGCCCAGGAAGAAGCGGCCCAGGCTGACCCAGGCGCTGCGCGGCGTCGCGATCACCAGCCGCTCCACCAGGTACACCAGCGCACCGGCGCAGCAGGCGACAGCCAGCGACGAGAGCGGGCCCTGCTCGAAGATTTCCCGGCAGATCAGGAAGGTGCTTGCGAACCAGAGCAGCACCGGAATGTGGATGGCCAGCCCGAAGGCGAGCGCCCGGTCCAACGTGGACTTGTGCAGGTGAGCGATGCGGCGGGGGTCTTCACCCGCCATGCGACAGAGGTAGTTGCGGGAGATCACGGCATCAGGAGCGCATCAGCGCATCGAAATCGGTGGCCTCGGCCAGGCCGCGCCGAAAGCCCATTTCATAGCGGGTCAGTGGTTCGCTCACCCAGCCTGCATGGCTTGCGGCGAGCTCGCCCTGCTGCTGGTAGGTGGCGATCTCCTGGCGCACGTAGTCGCAGGCGGCGCGCAGTCGCGCGCTGGTTGCATCGCACACCCCTTCGACCTCGAGCTGCTTGTCCTGCAGGCGCGCGAGCTTGGAACGGCTCTGTCGCACCAGCAGCTCCAGCAGGTTGCGAAAGCGCGAGACCAGCTCTGTCTTTCCGAGCTGCAAGGCGTCACGGGTGCGCAACTGCGCGCCGTGGTGGCGTCCGATGGCAAAGTGGTTCTCGTGCAGGAATGCCTCGAGTTGAGGCGGCTCCAGCGTGCCGCCCGTGCTGCTGGTCGTGCCTGTGGTGCCCGTGGAACCTGCGTGCGCCTGCGGCGCTGGTTGCCTGTCCCAGGCGGGAATGCCCTCGGGATAGATCACGTTGTCCGCAGCCTGCGGCTCGATGCGCGGGTCGGCCGCCTGCGCGGGCTCCGTTGGCTGCGGCCAGCCAGGCGCCTCCAGAACCGCTGCGGAATCGAGCGTCTGCGATGGGTGCGGCCGCACCGCGTCCATCGGCGGCCAGTCGGTTGTGAACGCGGGATTGCTCTCCGGCGACTGGCTCCACAGCTCCCACCACTTCTTCGCGACGTTCTGCATATGCGTGCACCTTTCACAACGCGCCCACCGGACGTCGGGGCACTTGCGGTGCTGCGAGAGTAGGTCAGCGGAGGGCCGCCGCCCATAGTCCGTCCGGACCATGCGAAGTTGCTGCTTCGCGCGGCCGTTCGCGAGGCCCGTGTCCCGCGGCTGCGCAAGCCTTTTGGCCCGCTGTGGAGCGCGTCTGTGGGAGACTCGCGCCATCCCCACCCCCATCCCCATCCGCTCCGAAAGGCACCGCGCGATGCCCATCGCCTGGAAACTCCCGCGCGTGCACGCGCCGACCGCCGAAGGATCCGTCGAGCCCAGCGGAGTCGGCTGGTTGCGACTGCTGCTGTTCCTGTCGATGGCGGTTCCGCTGGTGCTGCTGGCGGCGTTCGCAGCGTATCGCTACGAACAGATGCAGGACGAGGCGGAAATGCGCTTGAAGCGCGCCCTGAGCATCGCCCACGAGCACGCGCTCGGGGCGCTCTCGGTCAACCGGGCATTGCTGGAACACGTCCGCGCACTGGCCGAACCCGCACGGCAGCTCGATGCAAGCCGCCGCAACGAGCTCGCCAGCCAGTTGCAGCAGCTGGTGAGCGGTCAGGCGCAGGTCCATGCCATCCAGGTGCGCGACGAGACCGGCCGCGTGATTGCCGCGAGTACCGGGGCGGGCGAAGCGGCTGACGGGCTTGGTTCCGCGCACCCGCCGCCGCATGAGGGAGCGGGCGCAGGCGGCCCGCTCTTGTCCGAGCTCGGGCCGCCGGGACGCTCGGGTGAGCGCCTGTTCGACATGAGCCTGGCGCGCCAGGGCACGGGCGGTCGTGCCGCAGGGGTGGTCTTGGTGAGCGTGCCCTCCAACTATTTTTCGCAGTTCCACGCGACCTTGGCTGACGAGGAGCCGGGCGTGGCGGTGACGCTGTTCCGTGCAGACGGCGCCGTGCTCTCGCGCTGGCCACCCCTGGCCGGCGCGCCTGAGCGGATGTCTCCGCGCGGCGAAGTGCTCAGCCGCGTGCTGGCGGGGGAGAGAAGCGGCACGGTGCGCAATGTCTCCTCACTGGACCAGCAGCGACGCCTGATCCTGTTCAAGCGGCTGGGCGAATTCCCGGTGTACATCGGGGTCGGTCGCGAGTTCGGGGCGCTGAAGACCGAGCTGCGCCGCGAGCTGTTCCTGCTGGCGCTGGTCGGTGCCGTTCCGGTCCTTGGCATTGTGTTCACCGCCTGGCTCGCGATGAAGCGCACCCGGCAGGCTCTCGGCGCTGCCGCGCACCTGCGGTCCGAATCCGAAGCCCGCCGCCAGGCAGAAGAGGCGCTGTTCCAGTCCCAGAAAATGGAAGCCCTCGGGCGCTTGACCGGCGGCGTAGCCCACGACTTCAACAACGCTCTGATGGTCATCAGCGGCAACCTGCACCTGTTGCGCCGCACCGCGCCAGAGGCTGCGCGACGCTATCTCGACGCGATCGGCCGGGCCGTGGAATCGTCGGCGCAGCTCACCCGGCAGCTGCTCGCGTTTTCGCGCCGCCAGGCGCTGGCGCCGGAAACAGTCGCGTTGCAGGAGCGGCTTCCCCCCATGCGCGACCTGCTCGCGCCGACCCTCGGCGCCCGCGTGGCCTTGTCGATCCAGGTCGCGCCGGACACCCCTGCCATCCGGGTCGATCCGGCCGAGCTCGAGCTGGCCCTGATCAACCTCGCCGTGAACGCACGCGACGCCATGCCGCAAGGCGGGCGCTTCGAACTGCGCGCGGGCCCGGCGCCGGCATCCGAGGGCGGGACCGATGACTATGCGTGGGTGCTGCTGGAAGCGAGCGACACCGGCCTGGGCATGGACCCGGAGACCGCGCTCAAGGCCTTCGATCCCTTTTTCACCACCAAGCCCGCAGGCAAGGGAACCGGGCTGGGCCTGAGCCAGGTGTACGCCCTGTGCCAGCGTACCGGCGGCCACGCAGACATCCGCAGCACGCCCGGCCAGGGCACGACGGTGGCGATGCGCCTGCCCGCCAGCGGCGAGGCCTTGCCGCAGGCACAGCAGCCCCAGACTGCGCACGCGGCCCTGCGCCGGCGCGTGTTGCTGGTCGAGGACAACCCGGATGTCGCGCGCGTGGTGCAGCCGGTGCTGGAGCAGATGGGATGTTCGGTCGTGCATGTCACGGCCGGCGCCGCGGCGCTGCAGGCCCTCGAGAGAGGCGCCGAGCGCTTCGACACGCTGTTGTCCGACGTCGTGCTGCCCGGCGGACTGGACGGGCGCGCGCTGGCCGTGGCCGTGCGCCATCGCCATCCCGAAATCGCCATCCTGTTGATGACGGGGTATGCCGAGCAGATCCAGGACATCGACGCGCAAGGATTTCGTGTGCTGCCCAAGCCCTTCACCCCGGAGTCGCTGGCCGATGCGCTGGCAGGGCTGGGGGCTGCAAGCACGGCCTGAAGGCGCCGTGCGTAGCGGCGCGGAGGCAGGCGCTCAGTGGGCGTGCTGGTCCGCCTCGAGTTTCAAGCCCAGCATGCTGATGATCGGGCCGTCCATGGCGCGCACGATGAGCACGGCCGAGCCGAGCTGCACGGCGTCGCCGACCACCGCAGGCTTGCCCAGATGCTGCTGCAGCCAGTCGCCGGCCTGCAGGTGGGCATCGGGAGGCACGGGCAGTCCGTAGAACTCGCACACCGGCCCTATGGGCGCCTGCGCATCCAGCACGAAGTCGCCGAACACGGCGCGCCGCAGAGGCTCGTCCTCGCTGTCGGGCAGCGCCACGCCGAGCCGCCGTCCCGCCCAGGCGATGGAGGTGCCCTGCAGCGTGAGCGAGGCCAGCACCACCACGAAGGCGACGTTGAACAGCAGCATCGAGTCGGGCACGCCCGCCAGCAGCGGGAACACCGCCAGCACGATGGGCACCGCGCCGCGAAGCCCCACCCACGCGATGAACCAGACCTCGCGCGCCTGGTAGCGAAACGGCAGCAGGCAGGCCCACACGGCGACCGGGCGCGCCACCAGCATCAGCACCGCGGCAAGGCCCAGCGCCGGCAGGCCGGTGTCGAGCACGCGCGATGGCGTCACGAGCAGCCCCAGCAACAGGAACATGCCGGCCTGGGCCAGCCAGGCGTATCCGTCCATCGCCGAGAGTGCACCGCGCACACGCTCTGGCGCGCGATTGGCCAGCATCATTCCGAAGACATACACCGCGAGAAATCCCGAGCCGCCGAGCAGTCCGGTCGCGGCGAAGACGGTGAGTCCGGCCGACACGAGCATCAGTCCGATCACGCCGGGGTCCGCATGCGGCACGCGGTTCAGGACGACGGCCATCAGGTAGCCGGCGCCGACTCCGCCGAGCACCCCGAGTCCGAACTGCTGCACGAAGCTGCCGGCGATCGCCAGCGCATCGACCGTGGTCCCTGCCTGGGGCGCCACGATGATGGTGATGAACATCAGCGTGAGGAAAATCGCCATCGGATCGTTCATGCCGGATTCGATTTCCAGGGTGCTGCCCACCCGCTCGTTCAGCGTCACGCCCGAGCGCTTGAGCAGGGCGAACACCGCTGCGGCGTCGGTCGATCCCACGATGGCGCCGAGCAGCATGCCGTGCAGCAGCGGCAGCTTGAGCAGCGCCGCCGCCGCCACCCCCGTGAGGGCGGCGCACAACGCGACCCCGAGCGTCGCCAGCAGCAGGGAGGGCTTGAGGCCGACGCGGAAGGTGGAGAACGCGGTGCGCAGGCCGCCGTCGAGCAGGATCACCGCCAGCGCGACGTTGCCGACCCAGAAGCTCAGCACGAAATCGTTGAACTGCAGTCCGCCGAGACCCTGCTCGCCCGCGACCATGCCCGCCACCAGGAACACGAGCAGGAACGAGATGCCCCAGCGCGTGGAGAACAGTCCCAGGGACACGCTCACCAGCGTCAGTGCTGCGGCGATGGAAAGGGGGATGTTGACGAAGTCCAGTGCGGGGCCCCGGTGGTGGAAGAAGGCGAAGCGGCTGCCGAATGGAAGCCGGGCAATCGTATCCGAGAGCGGTCCGGCCACGGGCTGACCGGCCGGTGGTGGACGCCGCTGGATACCGCCGCACCATCACCGGGTAAGCCGTGCGGATCTCTTTGAGCCGGAGCTGAAGAGAGGCCACGCGCCGAAGGTCGTGGAAGGCTGCAGGAGCCGTTCTCCGCGCGGATGTACCGGGTGGCTGGCGTGCGCGCCGTACCGTGCACCTCGGTGCCGGGCTGCGGCGGCGCGCGCGGGACAGCTCCCCGACGCCCTCGCGTGAAGCTCGCTCGTGTCAGCTCGTGTCAGCTCGCGCAGCGGCGAGCGCGCGAGGAGGCGCGTGCTCGCCGCCGGCCGCCGACCTTGCGCGGGCGCGGCCCCTCACTCGGCCTTGAAGCCCGAAGCCTTGATGGGCGCTTCCCAGCGCTTGAGGTGCGCCGCCTGGGTGCGCGCGAGTTCGGCGCCGCTGGCGTGGCTGGCCACCAGGCCGAAGCCGGCGATGCGCTCCTGCACCTCCGGGGCGCGCAGCGCGTCGGCGACCGCGCGGTCCAGGCGCGCGACCAGCTCGGCCGGCATGCCGGGCGGGCCGTACAGCCCGAAGAAGGCGTCGGCCGCGACATCGATGCCCGCTTCCCTGAGCGTGGGCACGTCGGGCAGCGCACGCGAGCGCTGCTCGCCGGTGACGGCCAGGATGCGAACCCGGCCGGCCTTGTGGTGCTCCAGCGTTTCGGACGCGGTATCGACCATCAGCGGCACCTGCCCGCCGATCAGGTCCTGTGCGGCGGGAGCACCGCCGCGGTAGGGCACATGCGCCATCGGCACGCCGGCCGCCTGCCCGAGCAGCTGGCCGGCGAAGTGCGGCACCGTGCCGGCACCCGAGGTGGCGTAGTTCGCCTTGCCGGGGTTGGCCTTCATCCAGGCGAGCACGGACTTGAGGTCGCCGGCGGGGGCGCCGGGGCCGGCGGTGACGGCGAAGTCGAAGGTGGTGACGCGTGCCACCGGCGTGAAATCCTTGATCGGGTCGTAGCCCAGGTTCGAGTACAGCCAGGGCTGGATCACCAGCGCGCCGCTGGGCGAGAGCACCAGGGTATGGCCGTCCGGCGTGGCCCGCTTGACTTCGCCGAGCGCAACGCGCCCGCCCGCGCCGGGCTTGTTGTCGATGATCACGTTCTGCTGCAGCGACACGCGCAGCTTCTCGGCCAGCAGCCGGGCGATCACATCGACCGAGCCGCCCGGCGGGAAGCCCACCAGGATCTTGAGGGTGCGCTCTTGTGCGAGCAGCGCGGGCGCTGTGAGGCTGGCCACGGTCAGGGCGGCGAAGTGTCGGCGTTTCATCGGGAGGTCTCCTTGTGGGTGCTGGAAGTACTCGGGGTGCTCGGGGCGCATTGCGGCGGTGCAGTGGTCTGGTGCCGGAAATGCCTTGCGGCGGTGAAGGCCGCGGGCAGGGTTCTCAGGCGGGGTCGGTCCGTGCAGCGGCGGCTGGGCGAGCGGCGGCGAGGGCCGCCAGCACGCGCTCGTTCTGCTCGGGCAGGCCCACGCTCACGCGCAGCCAGCCGGGCAGTCCGTAGGCCTGCAGCGGCGACACGGCGATGCCCTGCTGCAGCATGGCTGCGTGTACGCGTGCGGCGTCGCCGACCTCTACCATCACGAAGTTGCCGGCGGACGGAGGACAACGCAGGCCCAGCGCCTGGCAACCGCGGGCGAGCTGGTCGCGCCCGGCCACATTCAGGGCATGGCTGCGCGCGAGGAAATCGGTGTCTTCCAGGGCTGCGGTGGCGGCGGCCAGCGCGGGGGTGGTCACGTTGAAGCGGGGCCGCAGCGCGTTCAGGCGCCCGCCGAGTGCCGGCTGCGCGACCCCGTAGCCCACGCGCAGCCCGGCCAGCCCGTAGGCCTTGGAGAAGGTGCGCGCGACGATGAGCCGGGGAAAGCGCCGCACCCAGTCGATGCTGTCGTAGCGCTGCTGCGGGGTGAGGTATTCGGTGTAGGCCTCGTCGAGCAGGACGCTCACCTGCGGCGGCAGGTGCGCGACGAAGTCGAGCAGCTGCGCCGGATCGATGAGGTTGCCGGTGGGGTTGTTCGGGTTGGCGATGTACACGAGCCGTGTCTGGCCGTCGATGGCGGCGCGCATGGCGGCGAGGTCGTGGCCGAAGTCGGCGCCAGCGGGGACCTGCACGTGGCGCGCGTGCACGAGGGTCGCGGCCTGGCCGTAGACGACGAAGCCGTACTGCGACGAGACGATGGCCTGACCCGGAGAAACGAGTGCCTGGGCGGTGAGGGTGAGGATTTCACTGGAGCCGCTGCCCAGCGTGAGCCAGTCGGGCGCGACCCCGAGCCGCTGCGCGAGCACTGCGCGCAGGCGTGCGCCCGTGGGATCGGGATAGCGGTCGGAGCCGGCCAGGGCGGCTGCGGCGGCTTCGCGCGCGCCGGAGGGCATGCCCAGCGGGTTCTCGTTGGCAGCAAGTTCGAGCAGCGGCCCGGTGGCCTGGTCGGCAGTGGAACGGGCGCCGTCTTGCGGGGTGGAGGAAGCGGTAATCATTTAAGAAGTTAAATATGCCGTGCTCCACGCGAGGGCGCGATGGGAACAACCCGGAGGAGGCGGGACCATCGCAGTCGCGGCGCGCTTGCCGCTGGCGACCCGTCGGCTCTCGTGCCGCGACTCTCAATCCTCGAGCCTCGACCCGCTCGACCTGCTCGACCCGCTCGACGCCCGCGACCCCACTCCGCGGCACGCGGACTCGTGATCCGTCGCCGGCCCGCAGCCTCCCTGTTCGGCCCGATGGCCCTGTCGCCGGACACGCCCGCGCTTCGTATCATCGCGCCGGGCGGCTGCATCGGCCGCCACGGCACGTCGCGGAGGTCGCATGGTGATTCTTGTTCTGGGCCTGGTCCTGTTCCTCGGGGCGCACTCCGTGCGCATGCTGGCCGACGGCTGGCGCTCGGGTGTCATTGCCCGGCGGGGAGAGGGCGCGTGGAAGGGCGTGTACTCGCTGGTGTCGATCGCGGGCCTGGCGCTGATCGTCTGGGGTTACGGGCTCGCGCGCCAACAGCCGGTCCTGCTGTGGAACCCGCCGCGCGGCATGAACCATCTCGCTGCGCTGCTGATGCTCGTCTCTTTCGTGCTGCTGGTGGCCGCCTACGTGCCGCGCAACGGCATCAAGGCGCGGCTGGGCCACCCCATGTTCGCCGGTGTGAAGGTCTGGGCCTTTGCGCACCTGCTGGCCAACGGCACGCTGGCCGACGTGGTGCTGTTCGGCAGTTTCCTGGTGTGGGCGGTGCTGGGCTTTCTGGCCGCGAAACGGCGGGACCGGGCAGCCGGCGTACAGCGTGCGCCCGGGAACGGTGGCGCGACGGCGGGAACCCTGCTGCTGGGGGTGGCATTCTGGGCGCTCTTCGCCTTCTGGGCACACGCCTGGCTGTTCGGCGTGCGCCCGCTCGGGGCCTGATGCGCGCCCGCGCCGAGCGCATGCAGGGATGCGTGCGCTGGCAGGCGCTGCGGCACGGGGAGAGTGGGAAAGCGCGGCGAACGCGTCAATCGCCGCCGGTTCGGCGCGAGCCGCGCCCCTCCCCTGCAGCGTCCGCGCCGCGGCGCGACGCGGACTGCTGCGGACGGGCGGCTTCGGTGTCCGCACCGTGCGCCGCCGGGCGGCCGCGCCCGGTGCGTGCCTGCAACTCGTCGATGCGCCGCGAGGCCTGGGCCTTGGAGAGGTTCGCGTCGAAGTCTGCGTGCGCCTCCTCGCTGAGTGTCTTCAGGTAGGAGCGCTGCGCCCCGGTCATCGGTTCGTCGCCGGTGACCCACTGCGAGGGATCCTTTTCCATGTTGGACTGTTCGGCCAAGGCCTGCGTCTGCTTGTCGGTCATGTGCTGCTCCTGCCATTGGTACGGGCTGTAGATATCCACAGTGTCTCGGGGCATGGGCTTGCCGGCTGTAGTCCGCCGCCGCATGTGCGCGCACCTCGTCGCAGCGGCTTGCATCTGCGAACGGGCGCCGCCCCGGCCCCGAACTTGTCCGACAGTCGTCGCAAGGGCCGCTTCCCAGAATGGACCGACACCCACTCGCATGGCGGCACTCCGTGTGCCGCGGAAAGGCAGACATGAGCAAGAAGCACGACTTTCTACGCAACGAGCAAAGCCGGGACAAGCATCCCGACTCCGAGATGGTCGGCAGCGCAGCCTCCGTCGAGGAGCAGGAGCGGCGCGCCAGTGTCCAGAACGTCAGCCCCCAGGATCGGCAGGAGCCGAACCAGGGCAAGTACGGCAACGATCACAACAAGATGGGCGAGCAGACGCCGACCCAGACGAACCAGGGGCAGCGCACGCCGCAAAGCCGGAACGACCGCGACAACGTCAACGGGGGGACGAACGTGGTCCAGGCCCGCACCGGCGGCAAGGGAGCGGGCCGCGGGTCCCGCGGCGGCAACGTGGGCGGCAGCCCCAGCTGAGGGGCGCGCGAGGACTGCCGGTGCGCCCGGCGCGGTCCAGGTTCGTGGACCGCTGCCGCAGCGGTTAGCGCGCGTCCGGCAGTTCGATCTTGACCTCGAGCACTTCCAGATTGTCCTGGCGCTCGAGCTGGACCTTGATGTCGTTGGGATCGATGCGGATGTACTTGCTGATCACCGCCACCAGGTCGCGCTGCAGGTCCGGCAGGTAGTCCGGCTCGGCCGCATTGCGGCCGCTGCGCTCGTGGGCCAGGATGATCTGCAGCCGCTCCTTGGCGACACTGGCCGTCTTCTTCTTTTCACCGAGCAGGAAGGAAAGGAACGACGCCACTGCTTACCTCCCTCCGAACAGACGCTTGAAGAAGCCCTGCTTCGTCGCATCGACGAAGCGCAGGGGGCGCTCTTCGCCCAGGAAGCGCGCGACGATGTCCTGGTAGGCCTCGGCTACGTCGGTCCCCTTGAGGTGGACGGCGGGCGTGCCCTGGTTGCTGGCCTGCAGCACCGACTCGCTTTCGGGCACGACGCCGATCAGCTTGATGCGCAGGATGTCCTGGATGTCCTCCAGCGAGAGCATCTGCCCCTGATCGACCCGGTTGGGGTTGTAGCGGGTGATCAGCAGGTGTTCCTTGATGGGCTCCTTGCCCTCGATGGCCCGCTTGGTCTTGCTCGAGAGCATGCCCAGGATGCGGTCCGAGTCGCGCACCGAGGAGACCTCGGGGTTGGTGACCACCAGCGCCTCGTCGGCGAAGTGCATGGCCATCAGTGCGCCGGTTTCGATGCCGGCGGGCGAGTCGCACACGATGAATTCGAAGCCCATGCCGGCCAGGTCGGCCAGGACCTTCTCGACGCCTTCCTTGGTGAGGGCTTCCTTGTCGCGCGTCTGCGAGGCGGCCAGCACGAACAGCGTGTCGCTGTTCTTGTCCTTGATGAGGGCCTGGTTGAGGGTGGCTTCGCCGTGGATCACGTTGACGAAGTCGTACACCACGCGGCGCTCGCAACCCATGATGAGGTCGAGGTTGCGCAGGCCCACGTCGAAGTCGATCACGCAGGTCTTGTGGCCGCGAAGAGCCAGGCCGGAGGCGAAACTGGCACTGGTGGTGGTCTTGCCCACCCCTCCCTTGCCGGATGTCACAACGATGATTTTTGCCATGTCGGGTGGCTCCTGATGTGGGTTGCGTGGTTGGCGGGGGTCAGGCAATGGGGTCCATCACCAGCTTGCCCTCGCTGCCGCCGACCAGGCGGACCTGCGTCGGGCGCGACAGTACTTCGGCGGGCAGCGCCACTTCGCTGGTGCGGTAGACGCCGGCGATCGAGATCAGCTCCGGCTCGAGGCACAGGGTGAAGATGCGCGCCTCGGTGTTGCCGCGGGCTCCGGCGATGGCCTTGCCCCGCAGCGGCGCGTACACGTGGATGTGCCCGTCCGCGATGACCTCGGCGCCGGGGTTGACCATGGACATGACGACCAGGTCGCGTCCGCGCGCGTACACCTGCTGGCCCGAACGCAGCGGCCGGTCGATGACCAGGGCATCGGCGGGGACCGCTTCCGGCGGCGGCGGTGCGGGCGCCGCCGCGGTCGGCGCCGGGGAACGCGAGGGCGCGGGGGTGAGCAGGTCCGCGGCACCGGCGAGGCCGGCGGCAAGTGCCGCCTGCATCTGTGCGGGGGTGCCGCCGCGCGCCGCGACCGGCAGCACCCGGTATTGGCGCAGCAGGGCAACCAGCGCTGCGAAATCGAGCGCCTCGGTGCTGCCGGCAGCCTGCAGGGGGGCGAGGTCGATGACCAGCGGGTCGTGGTCGAAGAAATCGGGGATGTCGCCGAAACGGGCCGCAAGTTCCTGCGACAGCAGCGCGAGGTCGCACGATTTCAGCAGCAGGGACACCAGAGGGAGCGTGGCGCTCTTGATCTCGAACGTGGCGGGGGAACGGCCAGCAAGGGCGACGGTCATCGATTCGGAACGAAGTGGGCGCGTGCCTCGGATCGGGCGGGGCGATCTTAACAGTGGCTTCCGGCGCGCTCCTACACGCTGTGTGGCCGAGGGTCCCCGATGTCGAATTCGACGAGGGACACCATTGATTTGTGCACATTCGTGCGGGAGGAACGCACCACGCGGTATCGCGGCAGGCGACCCCAGTGCCTGGTGGCGGCGTCGGCGGGCCTGGCGCCCCTGGGCGGCGGCGGCGTGGGCGCCGGCCGCGGCGCGCTCACCCCGCGGGGCTCCCGCGCGCGGAGCGGCCGCTCACCCGCACGCGCGCCTCGAACCACAGGTACAGCAGTGCCGCGACCAGCAGCGGGATCATGTAGTAAAGAGCCCGGTAGCTGAGCAGTGCGGCCAGCAGCTGCCACTCGGAGATGCGGTGCGACAGCAGCGCCACGAAGACGCCTTCGAGCACGCCGATGCCGGCGGGCACATGCGTGATCACGCCGGCGATGGCGGCCACCAGCAGCACGTTGAGCACGGCTGCATAGGGCAGCTCGCGGCGCAGCAGCAGGTAGACGACGCCGGCCATCATCATCCAGTTGGCGCAGGACATGGCCAGCTGCAGCGGCACCATGCGCCGCGGCGGCAGCAGCAGCTCGTGGCCGCGGATGGTGAAGCTGCGCCTGGGCGACCACAAGCACAGTGCGACGTACAGCGCCACCACCGCCAGCAGCGCGACGCCGAGCCAGCGCAGCTCGACCATGTCGAGCTTCCAGTGCGGCGGCAGCTGCAATGGCGCGATGACGAAGGCGCCGCCCGCCAGCAACAAATAGCCGAGCCAGTTGGTCACCAGGCTCAAGCTCACCACGCGCCCGATGGTCGCGTTGTCCAGGCCCAGCCGCGAATACAGCCGGAAGCGGAACGCCACCGCGCCCACGACGGCGCCGAGGTTCAGGTTGAAGGCATAGCTGATGAAGTTGATCTTCATCACCCGTCGCGTGGGCAGCGTGTGGCCGGTGTAGTGGCGCCCCAGCAGGTCGAAGCAGCTGTAGAGGGTGTAGCTCAGTGCGCTGAGGGCCGCCGCGCCCGAGAGCAGCTGCCAGGGCGTTTCGGCGATGGAGCTCCAGACCTCGGCCCATTCCACGTTGCGCGCATATCGCACGACGAAGACCGTGACGGCTGCGAAGAACGTGAAGGTGAGCAGCCGCTTGACCTTGGCCCACCATCCCCCCTGGGGCGCACCGCTGCTGCCGGAGGCCTCCGGCGTCGCGCTCACCGACCGTTCCCCTCAGGTCGCGCTGCGGCTCGCCTGGCCGCGGCGCCATGGCGGCGCTTCACTGGGCCACCTCGTCCAGCGGGTGGTCCTTTGCCGCGGCAGTGGCGAGGCGGACGTCGAGCTGGGTCTTGAGCAGCGGCGCATGGCGCGGCAGCCATTCGGCCCAGTTGGCGAACTTGCGCATCACGTGAAAGGCGATGTAGCTGCGCACCAGATCGAGGCCCCGCACCTTTCCCAGGGTCTCGCGCTCGATTTCACGGCAGCTGTCGCGCACCAGCCGCTGCAGCCGGGCATCGAGTTCCGCATTGAACGCGCGGTCACGGATGAACACGTTGGCCTCGAGGTTGAGCGCGAGGCTCAGCGGGTCGAGGTTGCTGGAGCCGACGGTGGACCATTCGTCATCGACCAGGGCCACCTTGCCGTGCAGCGGGCGGTCGCAGTACTCGAACACCCGCACGCCCGCCTTGAGCAGGTGGTGGTAGAGGGTGCTGGCGGCCGTCTTCACGATCGCCATGTCGGGCTGGCCCTGCAGGATCAGCTGCACCTGCACACCGCGTCGGGCGGCAAGTCTCAGCTCGCGCACGAGGCGGTAGCCGGGAAAGAAGTAGGCATTGGCGATCACCACCCGCCGGCGCGCCGAGCGGATCACGGTGCGGTAGTGGCGCTCGATGTCGTCCTTGTGCTCCACGTTGTCGCGCACCACGAACATCGCCTGCGCATCGCCTGCATGGGGCAGTTGGTCGGGCTCGACCCGCAGGTGCTTGCGCCAGCGCCACCAGCGGCGCCGCCGCTGATGGCGGAGTCCCTGCACCAGCGCGGTGTGGGTGAACCGGTGGATGGCCGCGACGATAGGGCCGTGGATCTCGACCGAGTAGTCCTGCTTGGCCTCGGGGCCGTAGTCGGCGAGGTGGTCGGCCGAGTAGTTGATGCCGCCGACGAAGGCCAGCTTGCCGTCGATCACCACGATCTTGCGGTGCATGCGGCGCAGGATCTTGAAGACCCGCAGGCGCAGCGAGCGCGGGCCCGGATCGAACACATGCACGCGCACACCGGCTGCCGTGAGCGAACCCAGGAACTCGTCCGACAGGTTGGGTGAACCCCATCCATCGATGGTGAGATCGACCTGCACGCCGCGCCGCGCGGCGGCGACCAGCACTTCGTGCAGCCGCAGGCCCACCTTGTCCTCGAACAGGATGAAGGTCTCGATGAGCACTTCGCGCTCGGCCTGCGCGATGCACTCGAAGACGCGCGGGAAGAACTCCTCGCCGTTCTCGAGCAGATGGAATCGGTTGCCGGGCATCCAGTCGGTCATAGGTGGATCTCCGCCGCCAGGGGCGCGTGGTCCGACAGGTGCGCCCAAGGCCTTCGCGGCAGCACCACCGGCAGGTGCACCGAAGCGTTGCGAACATAGATGCGGTCCAGGCACAGGAACGGAAACCGCGCGGGGAAGGTGCGCGCCGGCTCGCCGTAGGCCGTGACGAACACCTCGCGCAGGCCTGCGCCGGCCCACAGGATGGCGTCGGCGCGTCGGCGCCAGTCGTTGAAATCACCGGCCACGATGAGCGGCGCGTTCTCGGGCACTTCGTTGCGCACCACCTCGCACAGCAGCTGCATCTGCTGGTGGCGATGCGCCTCGGCCAGGCCGAGGTGCACGCAGATCGCGTGCACGTCCAGAGGCTGGCCCGGCACCCGCAACACGCAGTGCAGCAGGCCGCGCTTTTCCGGTCCGGCGATGGAGACGTCGTGGTTTTTCTCGAGCACGATGGGGAACTTGGACATGAGAGCGTTGCCGTGGTCCCCCTTGGGGTACACGACGTTGCGCCCGTAGGCGAACTGCGGCCAGATCTGGTCGGCCAGGAACTCGTAGTGCGGCGTCTCCGGCCAGCCGGTGACCTTGCTGCCGGGCTCCTCGTGGGTGCCCAGCACCTCCTGCAGGAACACGACGTCGGCGCCCACCTTGCGCACGGCATCGCGCAATTCCGGAAGCATGAACTTGCGGTTGAACACCGTGAAACCTTTGTGGATGTTGACCGTCATCACGGTCAGGATGGGCGCGGTGGCCGTGCTGTCGGTCATGGCCGATGCTTCTCTCGCTTTCTTCTCCGGCAGGAGCAGCCTTTGTACCGACGGGTCAGCGGCGCAACTGTAGGACGCAAAGCCAAAAGCGCGTCTGCGCGCCGCCGGCTCGCAAAGCGGCGGCGGCGCTGTAGGACGCTACGGGTAGCGGCTGCCGGCCGGTGCCGCGCACGACTGCCGGCCCCCATCCATTTCTGCTCTCCGAACCAGTGCGCGGACCCGCTTGCGGCGCCAGTCTGCAGACACTCCGCATATGGATCAGGCAACCCGTTCTGGCTGGCGAATCGCGCTCGCTGCGGCAGTCCTCGCATCTGCATCGACGAGTGCGGCTGCACAGGTCGCCGCGCCTGCCGCGGCGCCGCCGCTGGACGTGGCGCCCGCCGGCGGCGAGGCCGCGAGCGGCTGGCGACCGCAGGGCTATTTCATCGAATGGGGCCGCTCGCGGCGCGATACGGACATCGCCAGTCTGGGCGTGCGCTGGCCTTGGCGGTGGCAGACCACGGCATGGGGCGGGCGCTTCACCGCCGCGACCGAGCTGTCGCTCGGCCTCTGGCGTGCCGAGACGCCGGACGGGCGTGAGAGCCAGGGCCATGTCGCGCTGGTGCCGCTGCTGCGCTGGCGCGGCGCCGAGGGAGCATCGCCCTGGTTCGTCGAGGGCGGCATCGGACTGTCGCTGCACCAGCGCCGCTATCGCGCGCAGGACATCACCATGAGCACCCGCTGGAACTTCTACGACACCCTGGCGGTGGGGCGCACTTTCGCGTCGGGCGACGAACTGAGCTTGCGGGCCCTGCATGTCTCCAATGCGGGAATCCGCAAGCCCAACCCCGGCGCAGACATCGTGCTTCTGCGCTGGGCACGTCCGTTCTAGCCGGCACCGCGCAGGGGCCGGGCGCCTGCCGCGGCGCTCAGCTGCGCTGCTCGCCGCCGTGGTCGCGCTTGTGGTCCATGTGGCCCCTGTGGCCCGGATGTCCATGCCCCTTGCCGCCGCCGTGCATCCGCGCGGACAGCGTGTCGAAGGTCTTCTGTTGCTCGGGGTTCAGCACTGCGTAGAACGCGATTGCCGCGTTCTCGCGGCGGTCCATCGCGGCGAGGCGCTGGTCGCGCAGCGCGCGCATGCGCTCGATACGCTGCGGCGTGGTCATGCTGGCCAGCGCCTCGCGATCCAGCCGCTGCGGCGGCGTGCCCTGCGGGCGCAGCGCGCCGGTGAAGGTCACCCAGGCGTTTTCCTGCGCCGGCGTGATCTGCAGCTGCTGCTTGAGCTCGGTCATGCGGCGCTCGAAGCGCTCCTGCCGCTGCGCCGGGTCCATGCGCTTGTAACCGTGCGCGTGCGGCTGGGCCTGCGCGGGCTCCGCAGGAGCCGGGGCGGGCTGCGCGCCGGCGCCGCCGGTCAGTGCGGCGAGCACCGCGGCGAGAACGAGGGATGTGCGGATGCGGGTCATGCGGATCTCCTTGAAAGACTCGCTGCTCCGGTGTGGCAGCGTGCAGGCAGTGTCCGGGCGCGATGTGAATGGGCCGTCGGTCTCCCGTTGCGGCGGTGTAAAGCCGCGCAATCAGCCGAGGCGACCGTTCTGGAAGTCGTCCACCGCTTCGATGAGTTGCTCGCGCGTGTTCATCACGAAGGGTCCGTACTGCGCGATCGGCTCGCGCAGTGGGCGGCCGGCGATCAGCAGGGCGCGCGCGCCCACCGAGCCGCGCAGCGCGACACCATCTCCCTCGTTGGCCAGGATGGCCATGCGCTGGCGCGCCACCGAAGCACCGGCGCCCTGCGCGTCGAGCACCTCGACTTCGCCGCGGTAGACCGCAACGAACGCGTTATGGTCCCCGGGCAATGTCTGGTGGAAGGTCGCCGCGCGTCCGTCGGGGAACTGCAGGTCGAGATAGAGCGGTTCGGTGGCCTCGCGCTGTACCGCACCGGCAGTGCCGTGCGAGCTGCCCGCGATCACCCGCACGGTGACGCCGTCGTCGGTGGTGAACTCGGGAATCTGGCTGGACTGGATGTCGCGATACCAGGGCTCGCACATCTTGCGCACGCCGGGCAGGTTGAGCCAGAGCTGGAAGCCCTCCATGACGCCCTGTTCCTGCTCGGGCAGTTCGCTGTGCACCAGTCCACGCCCCGCGGTCATCCACTGCACGCCACCGTTTTGCAGCAGTCCTTCGTTGCCGGCGCTGTCGCGATGGCGCATGCGCCCGGCCACCATGTAGGTGATGGTCTCGAAGCCGCGGTGCGGATGGTTCGGAAAGCCGGCGCCGTAGTCGGCAGGGTCGTCGCTCGCGAAGTTGTCGAGCATGAGGAAGGGATCGAGCCGGCGCTGGAGGTCTTGCGTGAGCAGGCGCGTGAGCTTGACCCCGGCGCCGTCGCGCGTGGGCTGGCCGGTCACGATGCGTTCGATGGCGCGCGGGTGGGTGACGGTGGAAGTCATTCGGTGGTCCTTGCAGGTGGCGGGTGTGGCATGTGGGCGAGGCGAGGGGCGGGGCGGAGCGCGTACGGGACGCGGAAGGGGCGCTCAGGCCCGCAGCGGCGCCTGTCCCGCGAGGTCGTCCAGGATCGGGCAATCGGGCCGCTCGTCGCCGTGGCAGCAGTGGATCAGGTGCTGCAGCGTGCGCTGCATCTCGCGCATGGCCTCGATGCGGTGGGACAGCTCGTCGGCATGTTGCTGGGCGATGCGCCGCACGTTCGCGCTGCTGCGCCTGCGGTTGCGCCACAGGCCCACCAGTTCGGCAATCTCCGCCATGGAAAAGCCAAGTTCGCGCGCGCGCTTGATGAAGCGCAGCACGTGCACCTCGGTGTCGCCGTACTGCCGGTAGCCGCCCTCGGTGCGCTGCACGGCGGGCAGCAGCCCCAGCGATTCGTAGTGGCGCACCATCTTGGGCGAAACGCCCGACAGGCGCGCGGCCTCGCCGATGTTCATCGCACCGCGTAGCCTTCTGCGGTGATGGCCTGGGCCACCGACTCGCGCTCTGCCGCGGTGTCTACCTCGACCTTGCCGGCGGCACGGTCGATGCGGACCTCGGCCTTGGGGTCGAGGTCCTTGACCGCCTGCGTGACGGCGCGTTCGCAGTGTCCGCAGGTCATGCCCTGCACGTCGAAAGTCTGGTTCATGATGTGCTTTCCTGTTCCTGTGGTGAACGATCGATGCCCGAGCATGAAGCCTCCCACCGTGGGAAGGTCAAGCGGCGACGCGAAACCGTACTGCGGGCGGGGTTGATCTGCAGCAGGCATTGACCTTCCCATCATGGAAGGCTTCACGATTGCGACATGAACACTACCACCACCCCCTCCCGCATCGGCACGACGGGCACTCCTGCCGCCGATGAGGGGCTGGCCCGGCCAGGCCACGCGGCCGAGATCGCCACGCTCGACCTGGGCGTTGCGGGCATGACCTGCGCATCCTGCGTCGGCCGCGTCGAGCGGGCGCTGCGCAAGGTGCCGGGGGTGCACGACGCCGCGGTCAACCTCGCCACCGAGTCGGCCCGCATCCGCTACGCGCCGGGCGGCGAGATCGAGGCGCAGCTGCGGCGCGCCGTGCGCAAGGCTGGCTACGAGCCGCGTGCCCTGCAGGAGCAGGCGCAGCAGCAGCCCTCGTCCTGGTCCGGCTTCGCTCCGGTGGGGCTCGGGCTGCTGCTGTCCGCGCCCCTGGTGTTGCCGATGCTGGCCGATCTGCTGGGGCGTCACTGGATGCTCGCGCCGTGGCTGCAGTTCCTGCTGGCCACGCCGGTGCAGTTCATCCTGGGCGCGCGCTTCTACCGTGCCGGCTGGCACGCCTTGCGCGCGGGCACCGGCAACATGGACCTGCTGGTCGCCATCGGCACCTCGGCCGGCTGGGGGCTGTCGGTGTGGCTGTGGCTTACGCGCGAGTCGCCGCACCTGTACTTCGAGGCCTCGGCGGTGGTCATCACGCTGGTGCTGCTGGGCAAATGGCTGGAGGCGCGCGCCAAGCGGCAGACCACCGCCGCCATCCGGGCCTTGCAGGCACTGCGGCCGGACACCGCGCGCGTGCTGCAGCCGTCGGGCGAGGAGCTGGAGCTGCCGCTGGCCGAGGTGCTGCCGGGGGACCTGCTGGTGGTGCGGCCGGGTGAGCGCGTGCCCGCCGACGGCACCATCGAGCAGGGGACGACGCAGGTCGATGAATCGATGCTGACCGGCGAGCCGCTTCCGGTGGCCAAGGAGCCGGGTGCGGCGCTGACGGCCGGCAGCATCAATGGTGAGGCGCGGGTGGTGCTGCGTGCCGTGGCCGTGGGCGGCGAGACGGTGCTGGCCCGCATCATCCGCCTGGTGGAAGACGCCCAGGCCGCGAAAGCGCCGATCCAGCGCCTGGTCGATAAGGTATCGGCGGTCTTCGTGCCGGTGGTGCTGGCGATCGCGACCCTGACGGTCGCCGGCTGGCTGCTGGCCGGCGCGGACGCCGAAACCGCGCTGATCGCTGCCGTGACGGTGCTGGTGATCGCCTGCCCCTGCGCGCTGGGTCTGGCGACGCCCGCGGCCATCATGGCCGGCACCGGCGTCGCGGCACGCCAGGGCGTCCTGATCAAGGACGCGCAGGCGCTCGAGATCGCCAACCGCGTGGACACGGTGGCGTTCGACAAGACCGGCACCCTCACGGTGGGGCGGCCGCGGCTGGTGGGCTTCGAGCCGGCCGGAGACGAGGACGAGGCCACGCTGCTGGCGATGGCTGCCAGCCTGCAGGCCGGCAGCGAGCACCCGCTGGCCCGTGCCGTGCTGGTGCACGCGCGCGAGCGCGGCCTGCAGATTCCCCCGCCCGACGCCGTGCGGGCGGTGCCGGGGCGCGGCACCGAAGGGGAGGTGGGCGCGCGCAGCTTCCTCATCGCGAGCCTGTCCTGGGCCGCCGAGCTGGGCATTGACCTCGATGCATGGCGCCAGCGGCTGGGGCACTGGGAGGCCGAAGGCGCCACGCTCTCGCTGCTGCTGGAGCGGCGCACCGCGGGCGTGCTGCCAGTCGCGCTGATGGCCTTCGCCGACGAGCCCAAGCCCGAAGCCGCCGAGGCGCTGGCGGCGCTGCGTGCGCGCGGGCTGCGCCTGATGATGATCTCGGGCGACAACGAGGCCGCCGCGCAGGCCATGGCGAGCCGCCTGGGCCTGCGCCCCGGCGAAGTCATGGCGCAGGTGCTGCCGGGGGACAAGTCGGCGAAGGTGGCGCAGCTGCGTGCGGGCGGACATGTGGTCGCGATGGTGGGCGACGGCGTGAACGACGCTCCCGCGCTCGCGGCGGCGGACGTCGGCCTGGCAATGGCCACCGGCACCGATGTGGCGATGCACGCGGCGGGCATCACCCTCATGCGCGGCGACGTGCGGCTGGTCGCCGCAGCCCTCGATATCTCCGACCGCACGGTGCGCAAGATCCGCCAGAACCTGTTCTGGGCATTCGTCTACAACGTGGCGGGCATTCCCCTGGCGGCGCTGGGCTATCTCAGTCCCGTGGTCGCCGGGGCGGCGATGGCCCTCTCGAGCGTGAGCGTGATGGCCAATGCCTTGCTGCTCAAGCGTTGGCGGGCGCTGGGCACACAGGACGCGGGTGGGCCACGAAGCGCCCCGTCCCAGCCTGCGGCGTCGAGATAGCGAGGTGGGGGAGAGCGCTGGCCTGCCGGCCGCCGTCGCTGCAGCGACGGCCCGGGGCCTTGACCTGCGTCAACCGGCGCGGCGTGGCGGCGTGCGACCCTGCGCCGCCAGGAGACGACACACGCCATGCCGCAACGAGCTGCCCCCAATGCGTTCCAGATCATCCGCGACGAGCACGCCGCCGTGGCGGCCGTGCTGCGTTCTCTCGTGTCGCTGGTCGAGCAGGGCCCGAGCGAGGAGTCGCCCGAGCGATTCTTCGATGTGGTGCGGGCCATGCTGTTCTACATCGACGAGTTCCCGGAGCAGCGCCATCACCCGAAGGAGTCGGATCTGCTGTTTCCGCGCCTGGCGCGCGTGGCGCCGCAGCTGATGCCGGTCATCCGGCAGCTCGAAGCCGACCATGTGCAGGGCGAGAGCCGCGTGCGCGAGCTGCAGCACCTGCTGCTGGCCTGGGAACTCCTGGGCGAGCCGCGGCGCGCCGCCTTCGTCTCCGCCGCGCGCGACTACACCCGTTTCTATCTCGACCACATGCGCTGTGAGGAGGTGCAGTTGCTGCCGGTGGCCGAGCGCGAGCTGGCACCGCACGAGCGTGCCGAGCTCGACGCCGCGTTCCGCCAGCATCGCGACCCGCTGGCCAGTGGCGAGCGCGAGCCAGGGTATGAGCGCCTGTTCGCGCGCATCCTGCTCAAGACGCCCGCGCCGCTCGGCCTGGGGTGAGCGGGCCGCCCGCCCCCGCGTGCTCGGGCGGAGGGGCGCGGTGGATGATGCCGCCCGTCGGATGGGCAGGTGCGGGGCGGATGTGGGCGGCACGCTTGCTGAGTCGGAGACCCGGCCGTGCGCCGAGTTGGTGCCGTTGCGGCGGCTGCGGCCGCTGTTGCGAGAAGCAGCTCGGTGGTGGCATCGGCAGGGGCATGCGCCGGTGCCGCCGGTGCGCCGCCGGGGCGTCAGGGCAGGGCCCGCCGTCGCCCCGTTTCAGAAGTCCACCAGCGTCGTCGCGTCGGCCTGCACGGTGACGTTGCGGGCGCCGAAGAACGTGAGTGCTTCGCTGGTTTCCGGGTTGTCAAGCGCGCCCTGGCAGGTGAACGCAACGGTGTAGGGTCCCGGCGGCAGGAAGGCCGCGCGCCAGGACCAGGCGCCCAGGACGGTGGGCCCGACGGTGGCGGTGGTGACGGGCTCCGGTGCGGAGCGATCGATGTCGTCCGGCGCAACGTTCCAGCCGGCGAACACATACACCTGGTTGCTGTTGAGGGCGGGGTTGAGCGGGAAGGGGCAGCTGGCGTTCGTCAATGTGGCCGGCGTGACGGTGCCGGCCACGGCGCCGATGCGGGCGTTATCGACCAGCCGCAGGATGGGGCGCATCGGGAAAGGCCCGGCCGACGAGACCGGCGGCAGCACCGACTGGCGCAGGTCGAAGTCGATCGTGAACGCGCCGAGCCCGCCGGCGGGGACCGTGAAGCCCTGACCCAGGCGCAGCCCGGACGCTGCGGCAGCGGGCACATACAGGGGGCGCTGCGCACCGCCGGCAAGCACCAGGTGGCTGTCGAGGGAATCCGGGGCCGAGTCGATCAGCAGGCGCATCGACTCGTACGCGCCCGCCGGCACGCTGGTGGCGGGCAGCAAGGGAAGGGACTCGCCGGGGCGCAACGACAGCAGATCGATGCGCAGCGGGACGTCGAACGCGATCACGGTCTCGGGCTCGCCGAAGCGCTTGAGCGCGACACCGGCGAACTGGACCACTGCGCCGATGGCCGCGTCGATGGGTGCGTCGGTGATGTTGATGCTCAGGGTGCCGGTCGCGCCGGCCACCGGTGGTGGCCCGATGCTTCCGCTGTCGCCGCCACCGCCGCCACAGGCCGCAAGGAGCAGCGCCATCGCCAGCGTCGCGCCCGAGCGCCGCCCCGCGGAGCGCCGCGCAGTGCGGGAAAGGGCGGATCCGAGGTGACGCATGGACGTGTCGTGTGGTAGTTCACGATACCGGGCCGCTGCCGCCGCGCCTGAGCCTGCGTGGTGTCTCGATGTGAAGAGTGTGTCCGACTTCAACGCGCGCCGGTCGGCGCCGTGAGGGTCTCCAGCCGCGCCAGCCAGCGCAAGGCATGGCCGCGGCCGCAGCCGCACATGACGGCGGAAGGTTGCAGCCCGCTGCACACGGCGGGCCGCTCCGGCCGACCGAACAGCCGGCAGCCGAGCGCCTCGTCGAGCTGGACGCAGGGCACACCCGCGGGCTTGCCGCCTTCCATGCCCGGAATAGGGCTCGTGATGGAAGGCGCGATGCAGCAGGCGCCGCAGCTTGGCCGGCATTGCACGTCGTTCTCCTCGTTGCGCGCTACGCGGGAGGTGCCTAGTGAGGCGCTTCATGAACTGATCGAACATGGGCACGGTGAACGCCGTATCGCCGAAGTTCGGGCTCCAGATCATGCCTTCTACGATCACGAACTGCGCGCGTCGGTGCGAGCGAGGAGACTTTCTCTCCCATGCAGGTTGCGATGTTGCCGGATCGATGTGGTCCGGGGCCGAGCTCGACGTTGGAATTCCGCGTAGGACTTCGCGTTCCCCATCTGACCGCGCAACTGTGGCAACCCTGCGCCTACAAGCACCACAGGAAGCTGCCGCTGTTCGGTGCGATGCATGGCGGTGATGAGTGCGGCCAGCCTCTAGAACGTACTGGAGCTCGTCTACAAAGATGGGCGAGCGCAGTACCGGCTGCCTGTGCGGCGGTCCCACCTGTTCGATCAGAGCCTGAAGGTCGTGTTCCAGGTCGCCGTTGTCTGCGAGGCCCGCCTCAGCTTCATCGTCAAGGCCAACCTCGATGTCTCCATAGGGGACTTTCAATTTGCTCGCGAAGCCGGCCAGAAGCGCCCTCAGCCCCCCAATCGCACGGTCTTCAGCCGCCTTCGACCTGGCTCAGGCGCAGCAACGCGTGGCGCAGTTGAGGCGCGAGCAATGCCGGCAGAGAACGTCCTTCCGGCGCTTCAATGCGGATCGTATGGATGCCGGAGAGCGCACTGCACGCGCCAGATACAATGTACAAAACTACAGCGTTTGTACATATGCGCATCGTGTCCTTGAGTGAGTTCCGCGCCCATGCGTCGGAGATGCTCGATCTGGTCGAGCAGGGTGAAACCGTGCGCATCCTGCGCCACGGCAAGCCGGTGGCGGAGCTGGTGCCCGCCGTGGCGGCCGGGGCTGCCGAGCCACCGGCCTGGAAACGGCCTGTCGAGCCCATCCGCTATCTGCGGCGTCCGCAGCGCTCAGGCGCCGAGCTGATCGTGGAGCTTCGGCAGGAGGGTGCGACATGAGGGTGCTGTTCGACAGTTCGGCCCTTTTCGTGCGCTATGCGGGCGAGACCGGCGCGAGCCAGGTGGACGCGCTGCATGTGCGCGCCAGCGCCGTGGTGCTGGCGGCGCACTGCCAGGCCGAGCTGATGGCCGCGCTCACGCGCCAGTGGCGGGAAGGCGCCTTCGGCGACGACGAGTTCCGCCGGGTGCGGACACGCATGCGTGAGGATTTCGAGGCCTACCACGTGGAACCTTTGAGCCGCACGGTGGAAGACTTCGCGCTGGCGGCCATGGTGCTGGCACCTCTCGGAGCGGCGGACGCGCTCCATATCGGATCGGCGCAGGCGGCGCGGGTCCAGTTGTTCGTGACGGCCGACCCGCGCCAGTCCGTCGCCGCGCAGGCTGTGGGCCTGCGAACCGAGTGCATCGCATGAACTATCCAGAAGAATTCGACGTCATCGTGGTCGGCGGCGGCCATGCCGGCACGGAGGCTGCCTTGGCGTCTGCCCGGATGGGCTGCAAGACCTTGCTGCTGACGCACAACATCGAGACCCTCGGCCAGATGAGCTGCAATCCCTCCATAGGGGGTATCGGCAAGGGCCACCTGGTCAAAGAGGTCGATGCGCTGGGCGGCGCGATGGCGCTCGCCACCGACGAAGGGGGCATCCAGTTCCGCATCCTCAACGGCTCAAAGGGCCCGGCGGTGCGGGCTACGCGGGCGCAGGCAGACCGTGTGCTGTACAAGGCCGCGATCCGGCGCGTGCTGGAGAACCAGCCTAATCTGATGCTGTTTCAGCAGGCGGTGGACGATCTGCTGGTGGAGGGCGACCGGGTGGTCGGCGCCGTGACGCAGGTCGGCATCCGGTTTCGCAGCCGGGCCGTGGTGCTCACCGCTGGCACCTTTCTGGACGGCAAGATCCATGTGGGCTTGAACAACTACGCCGCCGGTCGCGCGGGCGATCCCCCGGCCGTCAGCCTGTCTGCCCGCCTCAAGGAGCTGCAGCTACCCCAGGGCCGCCTGAAAACGGGAACACCACCCCGGCTGGACGGACGCACGATCGATTTCAGCAAGTGCGAGGAGCAGCCCGGAGATCTCGACCCCGTGCCGGTGTTCAGCTTCATGGGGCGCGCGGACATGCATCCGCGGCAGGTGCCCTGCTGGATCACCCACACCAACGAACGCACGCACGAGATCATCCGCTCGGGTTTCGATCGCAGCCCCATGTTCACGGGGAAGATCGAGGGCGTAGGCCCGCGCTACTGTCCCAGCGTGGAGGACAAGATCAACCGTTTCGCGGGCAAGGATAGCCATCAGATTTTCCTGGAACCCGAGGGACTGAGCACCCACGAGGTCTACCCCAACGGCATCTCGACCAGCCTCCCATTTGATGTGCAGTACGCACTGGTGCGGTCCATGTCGGGGCTGGAGAACGCGCACATCCTGCGGCCCGGCTACGCCATCGAGTACGACTATTTCGACCCGCGGTCGTTGCGCAGCAGCTTCGAGACGCGCCAGGTGGCGGGGCTGTTCTTCGCCGGGCAGATCAACGGCACCACGGGCTATGAAGAGGCTGCGGCCCAGGGCCTGTTTGCCGGCGTCAATGCCGCGCTGTTGTGCCGGGGCGAGGCTGCCTGGGTGCCGGGGCGTGACGAGGCCTATCTAGGCGTTCTGGTCGATGACCTCATCACCAAGGGCGTCACGGAGCCCTACCGCATGTTCACCAGCCGAGCGGAGTTCCGCCTGCAACTGCGAGAAGACAACGCGGATATGCGACTCACCGAGGTCGGGCGCAGACTCGGCCTGGTAGACGATGCGCGCTGGGATGCCTTCAACCGCAAGCGGGACGCTGTTTCACGTGAAACAGAGCGCCTGAAGTCGGTGTGGGTCAACCCGCGCAACCTCCCTGTCGAGGACTCGGAGCGGGTTCTGGGCAAGGCGATCGAGCGCGAATACAACCTGGGGGACTTGTTGCGTCGACCGGGGGTGCGCTATGACGCGCTCGTCTCCATGGCTGGTGGGCGCCACGCAAATCCCGACGTTTCACGTGAAACACTCGGAGATCTATTTGAGCCGGTGGTCGAACAGATCGAGATTGCGGCGAAGTACTCGGGGTACATCGACCGGCAGCGCGACGAGGTAGAGAGAGCCGCCCACTATGAAAACCTGCGCCTGCCGCCAGAGCTCGACTACATGCAGGTGGCCGCCCTCAGCATCGAAGTGCGGCAGAAGCTGGCCAAGCATCGGCCCGAGACGCTCGGGCAGGCGTCCCGGCTGTCCGGGATCACTCCTGCCGCCATGTCGCTCTTGCTGGTGCATCTCAAGAGGAGCCGGTTCAAAGGTTTCGGTGAGCCGGCGCCTCTCGATGCGGCTGAATCGCCATGAGCACTTTTGGTGGGGCGCCCACACGTGCGGAGGGTGCGACGGAGCTGCTCGAAGCGCAGTTGAGGACCGGAGCAGGGCGCCTGGGGCTGGTGCTTGATGACGCGCAGGTGGGGCAGCTGCTCGACTACATGGCATTGATTGCGAAGTGGAATCGCGTCTACAACCTCACAGCGGTGCGTGACCCTGCGGACATGCTCACGCACCACCTGCTCGATAGCCTGGCTGTCGTGCCGCCGCTGGTGCGGCATGCGGGCGGGCGCGCGCTGAGGGTGCTGGACGTCGGCTCAGGCGCCGGTCTGCCCGGCGTGGTGCTGGCCATCTGCTTGCCGGGGCTACGGGTGGATTGCGTGGACACGGTGGCAAAGAAGGCTGCTTTCATCCAGCAGGCTGCGCTCGCACTGCGGCTTCCCGGACTGAGGGGTGTGCACGAGCGGGTGGAGCGGCTCGCCGGGCCGTTTGACGTGGTGTGCGCACGGGCGTTCGCCTCGCTGGCCGATCTGGTCGAACTGTCTTTCGGCGCGCTCCAGGATCACGGCGCATGGATGGCGCTCAAGGGCAGGCACCCTGCGGAGGAAATCGCCGCACTGCCACAGTCCGCGGAGGTGTTTCACGTGGAACAGTTGGAGGTTCCGGGGTTGAATGCCGAGCGCTGCATCGTGTGGATGAAAAAGCGCGGGGCCCTCACGTAAACTCAGCCATCGCTGCGGCCAGCGTTCTTTCGGCTCACGCACCCACACTCACCCATGTTCGGCGTTGCAGACTACGGCGCATTTGTCGCGGCCATCCTCTTGTTCCTTGCGATCCCGGGGCCGGGCAATCTGGCGCTGATCACCTCCACCGGGAAAGGCGGAATCCGCGGCGGACTGGCGGCAACCCTGGGTGTCATAGGGGGCGACCAGGTCCTGATGTGGGCCGCCGTGGCCGGCGTGGCTGCCTTGCTGATCGCGTACCCCGCGGCGTTCCACGCGGTGCAGTGGCTGGGCGCGGCGTACCTCGCCTGGCTGGGTGTGCGCATGCTGCGAAGCAGGAAGGGCGATGCGCCGGTGCTGGACATCAAGCCTCGACACTATTTCCGGCAGGCGGCGCTGATCACGCTCATGAACCCCAAGGCCATCGTGTTCTACATGGCTTTCTTCCCCCTGTTCGTCGATCCGGCACGTCACCAGGGGTTGCTGACTTTCGGGGCCATGGCGGCCACGATCGCTGCGCTGACTTTCGGCTACGGGCTCGTCGTGACGCTCCTTACCCACTATCTGGCCGAGCGCCTGCGGGCGCGCCCCTGGGTTGGTCGCGCCCTGGAAAAGACGGCCGGTGTCTTCCTCGTCGCTTTCGGCATCAAGTTGGCCATCGGCCGGTGACCCTGCGCCTGTTCCCCACCCATCACCCGGCCCGCGGAGGGGCCTGAACACCCATGGCAAAGATCTTTTGCGTCGCGAACCAGAAGGGCGGTGTGGGCAAGACCACCACCACGGTGAACCTGGCCGCGGGCCTCGCCAAGTTGGGCCAGCGTGTGCTGCTGGTCGATCTGGACCCGCAGGGCAATGCCACCATGGGCTCGGAGGTGGACAAGCGCCAACTGTCTCCTAGCGTCTACGACGTGCTGCTGGAACAGGCGAGCGTGGCCGAAGCCCGGGTGCGCGCGCAGAAATGCGGCTACGACGTGCTCGGCGCGAACCGCGACCTGGCGGGTGCCGAAGTGGAGCTGGTGGGGCTGGAGCGGCGTGAAAAGCGGCTCAAGCAGGCGCTCCAGGCGGTCGCCTCCGACTACGACTTCGTGCTGATCGACTGCCCGCCGTCCTTGTCGATGCTCACGCTCAACGGCTTGTGCGCCGCGCACGGCGTGGTGGTGCCGATGCAGTGCGAGTACTTTGCGCTGGAGGGCCTGTCCGATCTGGTGAACACCATCAAGCAGGTGCACGCCAACCTCAACCCCAAGCTGCAGGTGATCGGTCTGCTGCGGGTCATGTTCGACACGCGCATCACCTTGCAGCAGCAGGTCAGTGAACAGCTCAAGGCGCACTTCGGCGAGAAGGTGTTCAACACCGTCATTCCGCGCAATGTGCGCCTTGCCGAGGCGCCCAGTTATGGGCTCCCGGGCGTGGTGTTCGATCCGGGCGCGCGCGGCAGCCAGGCATTTCTGGAGTTCGCCCAGGAGATGGTGGCACGCACCAAGGCGCTGCCTACGTGAGTCCCCACTCTCCCAGTAAGGTCCACTCCGCTTGAAGTCCTCGAACGTGCTCATTTTGCCCGGGTGGCAGGGCAGCGGTCCCGGCCACTGGCAGAGCCTGTGGGAGCAGCGCCATGGCTACCGTCGCGTCGAGCAGCACGACTGGATGCAGGCGCTGCGCGGCGACTGGATCGCGCGGCTGGAAGACGTGCTGCTGGAGCGCGACGAGCCGGCGGTGCTGGTCGCCCACAGCCTGGGGTGCGTGCTGGCTGCGGCATGGGCCGCGCACACGCGGCACCCGACGCGGGTCAAGGCGGCCCTGCTGGTCGCCCCGGCTGACCCCGAGCTGCCGCAGCTGCGCGCCAGCCTGCACAGCTGGGCGCCGGTGCCGCTGCAGCGGTTGCCCTTTCCCGCGACGCTGGTGGCGAGCCGCGACGACCCCTATTGCGCCTTCGAGCGGGCGCGCCTGTTCGCCCACGCCTGGGGTGCGCAGTTCATGGACTACGGCGAGGCCGGACACATCAATGCCGAGTCCGGCCTGGGCAGCTGGCCGGAAGGCCACGTGCTGCTGCAGGCACTGGCGAACGACTGATTTCCATGCAAGCACAAGGAGCGCCATACATGGCCACGAAGAAACTCAAGGGACTGGGGCGCGGCCTCGAGGCACTGCTCGGGCCGCGGGTGGAGGAGGGCGCCGCCGCCGAGGCGCCGGTGAGCAACCCGGGGTTGCCCGCTTCGCTGCTGCTCGCCGACATGGTGCCGGGGGTGTATCAGCCGCGCACGCGGATGGACGAAGGCGCGCTGTACGAACTCGCCGAGAGCATCAAGTCGCAAGGCATCATGCAGCCGATCCTGGTGCGAAAGCTCGCCGGTGGCGCACACGAGGGCAAGTACGAGATCATCGCCGGCGAGCGGCGCTTCCGCGCGGCGCGACTTGCCGGTCTGGACAGCGTGCCGGTGCTGGTGCGGGACGTGGCGGACGAGGCTGCGGCCGCCATGGCGCTGATCGAGAACATCCAGCGCGAGGACCTCAACCCCCTCGAAGAAGCGCAGGGCCTGCAGCGTCTCGTGCGCGACTTCGGGCTCACGCACGAACAGGCGGCGCAGGCGGTGGGCCGTTCGCGCAGCGCCGCGTCCAACCTGCTGCGCCTGCTGAACCTGGCCGAGCCGGTGCAGACCATGCTCATGGCCGGTGACCTGGACATGGGCCATGCCCGTGCACTGCTGGCGCTGGAGCGTGCCGCGCAGATCACGGCGGCCAACCAGATCGCCGCCCGCAAGCTGTCGGTGCGCGAGGCCGAAGGCCTGGTCAAGAAGATCGGGGCCGAGTTCAACCTGGTCGCATCCAAGCCGAAGAAAGAGAAGTCGCGCGATCTGCGCCGCGTCGAAGAGGAGCTGTCCGATCTCCTCACCGCCGCCGTGGAAGTGCGGGTAAAAAAACGCGTCAAGCGCGCGGGCCGCACCGAGGAGATGGGCGAGCTCGCCATCCAGTTCGGCTCGCTCGAGGAACTCAACGGGCTGATCGACCGCTTGCGCGGCTGAAGCGGCGGCGGTGTGGGCCGCGGCGGCGCGGGAGGCGGCGGCGTCCCGGGCCGCGCTAGACCGTCGGTTCGTCCTGCGCCTGCGCCTGCACCGGCACGCGTGTCGTCACTGCGCACATCAACTCGTATCCGACGGTGCCGGCGGCCTGCGCCACTTCGTCGATGCCGAGGACCGCGCCGGTGGCGGCGCGGCCCCAGAGGGTGACCTCGCTGCCCATGCCGGCGCCCGCCACCGGCGACAGATCGATTGCGATCATGTCCATGCTCACGCGCCCCAGGGTGCGCGTGCGTTGGCCATCGACCAGCACCGGGGTGCCGGTGGCGCAATGGCGCGGATACCCGTCGGCATAGCCGCAGGCCACGATTCCCGCGCGCATGGGGCCCTGCGCCGTGAAGGTGGAGCCGTAGCCCACCGTGTCGCCGGCCGCGAGCTGCTGCACGCCGATGATGCGGCTGGACAGCGTCATCGCAGGCTGCAGGTCCCAGTGGGCACTGTCGTGCGCCGGATGGTCGGGCGCGCTGCCGTACACCGCGATGCCCGGGCGGATCCAGTCGGCGCGCACGGCAGTGTCGTGCCCGTAGCGCAGCACCGCGGCGCTGTTGGCGAGGCTGCGTTCACCCGGCAGGTCGTGCGTGGCTTCGTCGAACACCGCCAGCTGCCGCGCGATGCCACCCTCGGTGTCGGCATCGGCGAAGTGCGTCATCAGCGTGACCTCGTCCACCTGCGGCAGGGCCGCCAGCCGCGCCCACGCCGCGCGAAAGCGGTGCGGCGCGAAGCCCAGGCGATTCATGCCGCTGTTCATCTTCAGGTAGACGCGGTGCGGCGCGTGGGTCTTGTGCAGGGCCAGCATGTCGATCTGTTCCTGGCAGTGCACGGTGTGCCAGAGCGACAGGCGCGAACACAGCTCGAGGTCGCGCGCCTCGAACACACCCTCGAGCAGCAGGATGGGGCCGCGCCAGCCCAGCGCGCGCACACGCTCGGCCTCCTGCAGGTCCAGCAGCGCGAAGCCGTCGGCGGCGCGCAGTCCCTCGAACACGCGCTCGATGCCATGGCCGTAGGCATTGGCCTTGACGATGGCCCAGACCCGCGCGTCGGGTGCGCTCGCCCGCATGCGCGCCAGGTTGTGGCGCAGCGATTCGATATGGATGGTGGCCTGGATGGGACGCGGCATGGAAGGCGTGGTGCGGGTCGGCCGCGAGGGGGCCTGCGCCGCCGATTGTGGCAGCACCTGCGTGATATAACCGCGCGACCTTTGGAGACAAGCATCCCGCCACGCATCAGCCTGCCCGTGATGCGTGGCCGCTCCCACGAATGAAGCGCGGCTTTTACACCATCATGTCGGCGCAGTTCTTCTCCTCGCTGGCCGACAACGCGTTGTTCGTGACCGCCGTGGAACTGCTCAAGACCAGCGGCGCGGGAGAGTGGCAGCGGGCCGCCCTCGTGCCCATGTTCGCCCTGTTCTATGTCGTGCTCGCTCCGTTCGTCGGTGCATTCGCGGACGCGCTTCCCAAGGGGCGCGTGATGTTCACCAGCAATGCCATCAAGGTGGTGGGCTGCCTGATGATGCTGTTCGGCGCCCACCCCTTGCTGGCCTATGCGGTCGTGGGCCTGGGCGCCGCGGCCTACTCCCCGGCCAAGTACGGCATCCTCACCGAGTTGCTGCCTCCTTCGCAGCTGGTCAAGGCCAATGGCTGGATCGAGGGCCTGACCATCGCCTCCATCATCCTGGGCATCCTGCTGGGCGGGCTGCTGGTCAGCGAGCCGGTCGCCATGCGGGTGCTGGCCTTCGACTTCCCGCTGCTGGACACCGGAATCGACTCGGCGCCCGATGCGGCCATCGCTTTGCTGATCCTGGTCTACGCTCTCGCCGCCTGGTTCAACACCCGCATTCCCCACACCGGCGTGGAAATGCGGCCGCTGCCGCGCAATGTGCTCGAACTGGTACCGGATTTCTGGACCTGCAACGCCCGCCTCTGGCGCGACAAGCTGGGCCAGATCTCGCTGGCGACGACCACGCTGTTCTGGGGAGTCTCAGGCAACCTGCGCTACATCATCCTGGCCTGGAGCGCGGTGGCGCTCGGCTACGGCACCACGCAGGCCTCGGCGCTCACCGGCGTCGTGGCGCTGGGCACCGCCGTCGGAGCGATCGCCGCGTCGATGCGCATGCGCCTGGACATGGCGACGAGCGTCATGCCCCTGGGCATTGCCATGGGCGTGCTGGTCGTTCTCATGAACTTCATCGACAACGTCTGGCTGGCCGCGCCGTTCCTGATCCTGCTCGGCGCCTTGGGCGGCTTCCTGGTGGTGCCCATGAACGCGCTGCTGCAGCACCGCGGCCACAACCTCATGGGAGCCGGCCGCTCGATTGCCGTACAGAACTTCAACGAGCAGGCCTGCATCCTCGGCCTCGGGGCCCTCTACAGCCTGTCCACCGGCCTCGGCGTCTCGGCATTTGGCGCCATCACCGGTTTCGGGCTGATCGTGGCGAGCGTCATGTGGCTGATCCAGCGCTGGCACGCGCGCAACCTTGTGCGCCACAAGGACGAGGTCGATCACCTGCTCGACGTGGCCCGGCACGACAAGATCCATGGTTGACCGCGCCGGTGCCGCACCGGACCGCATCGACGGGCCGGTGGGCCCCGCGCTGGCCCTCGTCTTCAACGCCTTCGTCTGGGGCGTGTCCTGGTGGCCTTTTCGCCAGCTCCAGGTGCTTGGGCTGCACCCGCTCTGGGCCACGGCAGCGGTGTACCTGTTCTCGCTGGCGTGCCTGCTGGCCTTGCGGTCTGGAGCGCTGTCCAGCCTGCGAGGCCATCGCGGGCTCTGGCTGCTCGCGCTGGCCGCCGGGCTGACCAACGTGTGCTTCAACTGGGCCGTCACGGTCGGTGATGTCGTCCGCGTGGTGCTGCTGTTCTATCTCATGCCCGCCTGGTCCGTGCTGCTGGCCTGGCCACTGCTGGGCGAACGCCCGACGCCGCTCTCGCTGCTGCGCCTGCTGCTGGCCCTGGCCGGGGTGGTGGTGGTCCTCGGCTCCGATGGAGCGAGCTGGCCGCTGCCGCACAGCCTGGCCGACTGGCTGGCCCTCATCGGTGGCTTGAGCTTCGCGCTCACCAACATCCTGCTGAGGCGGCTGCGGGCGGTCGCTTCGCAGGGCCGCGTGCTCGCCATGTTCGCGGGCGGTGCGAGCCTGGCCGGCCTGCTGGCGCTGCTTGCCACCGCCCAGGGGCTCGCGCCGGCGCCGAGCTGGCAGCCGGGCGCCGCCGTGTACGGGCTGGGGCTGGCGGTCGCCTTCCTGCTCGGAAACGTGGCCCTGCAATACGGCGCGGCCCGGCTCGCGGCGCACACGACGGCCCTGGTGATGCTGTCGGAGGTGGTGTTCGCCAGCGCGTCCTCCGTGCTGCTCGGCGCATCGCACGCCGGCCTGCGCACCTGGATCGGCGGGGCACTGATCCTGGCTGCCGCCGCGTGGTCGGCGTGGCCGGCACGCCGGCCGCAGGGCGTGCGAGCCCAGTTGCGTGCGACGGCACGCGTCCGCCGCGGGTCCCCTGCACCGGATCTGGACGCCTGAAGCCGCACAAGCTGCGCAACGTCCCGCCGCCGTGGCGCGGTTCGCGACGCCCGGACGCCGCCGGCGCCTCTATGCTCCAGCCATGGACGAGAGAAAGCCGCTGCACCTGCCCACCTTCGGGCGCCGCTTCTGGCCTCCCGTGCTGCTGGGCCTCCTGGGCATCGGAAGCCTGGCGCTGCAGCTGCACCGGGAACTGCCCCGTCAACTGGCCGCAGGCGTCCTCCCGTCCGACCTCGCGGCGCTGCCGCCGGTGCAACTGCTGGCGCTGTCCCTGCTCAATCCGGCGCTGCTGTTGCTGCTGGCAGGGGTGCTCGGCGCGGCGTTGGCCCACCGGGTCGGGTTGGTGAGCTGGAGCGCCGGCACGGCGTCGCGTCCCACCGGCCGCGAGGTCGGCGCAGCGGTGCTTGCCGGCCTGCTGCTGTCGGCACTGCTGTGGGGACTCGATCTCGTATTCAGTGGCAGTGCGGGGCTGGATGCGCAGGCACTCGCACAGCGGGTTCCCGGGGCAGGCGCGCGCCTGATGGCCGGGGTGCTCTATGGCGGGCTCACCGAAGAGGTCATGAGCCGCTGGGGCGTGCTGAGCCTGCTCGCCTGGGCGCTGCACCGCGTCCTGCGCCGTGGCCCTGCACCGCCGGGTGCCGGCGTACTGTGGACCGCGAATGTCGCCGCAGCCCTGCTGTTCGCCGCGGGCCACCTGCCTGCCCTGGCGGCGGCCACCGAACCCACTGCCGCCTGGATCGCGCGCACCCTGCTGCTCAACGCCCTCGCGGGACTGGTGTACGGCTGGATCTTCCTGCGCGGACGGCTCGAATCCGCCATGGCGGCGCATGCCGCCACGCACCTGGGTTTCTGGCTGCTCGGGCTGGCCGCGGCGGCCGCCGCTTAGGCCGGGCGCGCCGCCGATTCGTCGGCCAGGGATTCGTCGAGCACTTCGATCCAGTGCCGCACCGGCAGCTGCGTGCCGCCTTGCAGGTGCGTGATGCAGCCGATGTTGGCCGACACGATCGCGCTGGGCGCAAGCGCGGCCAGGTTGACCAGCTTGCGGTCGCGCAGCTCTTCGGCCGCCTGCGGGTGCAGCACGGACCAGGTGCCGGCCGAGCCGCAGCACAGGTGCGATTCGACCGGCGCGACCTGCAGGCGCAAGCCCAGCTCCCCCAGGTACTGCTCGACCCCGCCGCGCAGCTTCTGTCCGTGCTGCAAGGTGCAGGGCGGATGCCAGGCCAGCAGGTCCTGTCGGGACCGCACGCGGCCCTTGAGCGCCGGCACCAGCGCCGGCAGCAGTTCGCTGAGGTCGCGCGTGCACGCGCTGATGCGGGCAGCGCGCTCCGCGTACGCAGGCTCATGGCGCAGCAGATGGCCGTACTCCTTCACCGTCACGCCGCAGCCGGAGGCGTTCATGACGATCGCCTCCACCTCGCCGCGTTCGACCAGCGGCCACCAGGCATCGACGTTGGCGCGCATCTGCGCCTTGCCGCCCTCCTGGTCGTTCAGGTGGAACTTCACCGCGCCGCAGCAGCCCGCGCCCCGTGCCACCACGGTCTGGACGCCCGCGGCATCGAGCACGCGCGCCGTCGCGCTGTTGATGTTGGGCGCCATCGCCGGCTGCACGCAGCCGGCGAGCAGCAGCACCTTGCGCGGATGCTCGCGACTCGGCCAGCGGCCGGCGTCGCGCACGGGCGGCACCTTCTTCTTCAGCATCGCCGGCAGAACCGCGCGCACCGACTGGCCCAGTTTCATGGCGGGGCCGAACAGCGGCGACGGCAGCCCCTCCTTCAGCGCCCAGCGCAGCGCCCGTGAGGAACCGCCCCGCGGCACCCGCTCATCGACCAGCTTGCGGCCGATGTCCACCAGGTGGCCGTATTGCACGCCGCTCGGGCAGGTGGTCTCGCAGTTGCGGCAGGTCAGGCAGCGGTCCAGGTGCAGCTGCGTCGAGCGGGTCGGCTGGCCACCTTCGAGCACCTGCTTGATCAGGTAGATGCGGCCGCGCGGCCCGTCGAGTTCGTCGCCGTACAACTGGTAGGTGGGGCAGGTGGCGGTGCAGAAGCCGCAGTGCACGCATTTGCGCAGGATGGCTTCGGCTTCCTCGCCGTCGGGAGTGCCCTGGAACTCGGGCGCAAGCTGGGTTTGCATGGAACTCAGAAATCCGGGTAGAGCCGGCCGGGGTTGAGGATGCCGGCGGGATCGAACTGCCGCTTGAGATCGCGGTGGATGCGGTCCAGCGGCGGCTGTGGCCGCTCGAAGCGGGGCTCTCCCGGCGCGGCGTCGCCGGCTGCGGCCATGAACAGCGTCGCACTGCCGCCCGCCGCCCGGGCGGTGCGGCGCAGGCGCTCGCCCTCGCCAGGCGCGGCGCGCACCCAGCGCTGAGCGCCGTGCCATTCCACATACGGCAACTCGGGCAGCTCCAGCGCCGGGGCGGTCTGCGGCACCGACAGGCGCCACAGGTCGCGTTCGCCGCGCTCGGCAAACCAGGGCAGGCGCAGGTCTCGGCTGGCGGCCCAGTCGGCTGCGGCATCGGGCTGCCGCTCGCCGCCGAGGGTGCGGCAGGCGGCTTCGACGGCGGCGGTCGCGCCGCGCAGGCGCAGGTACAGGCTGTGCAGGCCGCGGTCATCGACCCAGGCGCTGGCATTGAGCGGCAGCGGCTGGCCGCCCCAGGCATTGAGCCGGTCGAGGGCCTGCTGCTGCCCCATCTCGAAGCGCAGCGTGGCCTCGGCCGGCGGCAGCGCGAGCACCTTGAGGCTGACCTCCACCAACAGGCCCAGCGTACCCATCGCGCCGACCATCAGGCGGGACACGTCGTAGCCCGCGACGTTCTTCATCACCTGGCCGCCGAACACCAACACTTCGCCCCGGCCGTTCACGATGGTGGCGCCGAGCACGTAGTCGCGCACCGCGCCCACGCTGGCACGCGCGGGCCCCGACAGGCCGGCGGCCACCATGCCGCCCACCGTGCCCCCTGGCCCGAAATGTGGTGGCTCGAAAGGAAGGCACTGGCCCTGTGCGGCCAGAGTGGACTCCAGCACCGCCAGCGAGGTGCCGGCGCGTACGGTCACCACCAGTTCGCTCGGCTCGTAGGCCACGATGCCGTTGAGCGCCGTGGTGGACAGCCACTCGCCGCCGGCGGCAGGCTCGCCGTAGAAGTCCTTGGTGCCGCCGCCCCGGATGCGCAGGGGCAGACGGTCGGCCGCGCTCTGGCGGATGCGCTCGACCACGTAAGACAGGGCTGCGTCCATAGGGCTGCGATGGTACGCGCCTGCCCCTGGCACGAACGCCCGCTCGCGGCTTGATGTTTTTGCGATCAGTCGATGAAGAAATCGACAGGCCGGCCCGGCACGTCCACCCGCGTCCAGAGCACGTGGCCGGATTGCGGCAGCCCGGCCAGCTCGTCCGGCGGGCGGCCGTAACTGGCAGTGGTCACATAGAGCGTGCGCAGGTCGTCGCCGCCGAAGCAGGGCATCGTCGGGCAGCGCACCGGCAGGCGCAGCTCCTGCAACAGCGCTCCGGTGGGCGAGAGCTGCACCAGCCGTGCACCTTCGAACAGGGCACACCAGTAGTTGCCCTGCGCGTCGATGGCCGCGCCGTCCGGCCGGCCGCCGTAACCCGGCTGCCCCGGCTGCCATCCGGGCGGCTTGGGTGCGAACTGGTGGAACACGCGCTGCGCGCCGGGCACGCCGCTGTCGGCGTCGAACTCCCAGGCACGCACAAGGTGCTGCGTGGTGTCGGCCCAGTACAGCGTGCGCCCGTCGGGCGCGAAGGCGAGGCCGTTGGCATTGGTCACGCCGCCCAGCTGCCGCACCAGCGCGGGGTTGCCCTGCCTGCCTCGGGCGTCCAGGCAGTACAGCGCAGCATCGGCGCGGTCGCGCGGCTCGTAGATGGTGCCGGCCCAGAAGCGGCCCTGCGGGTCGGCCTTGCCGTCGTTGAAGCGCGTGCTGGCGGTGTCGTGCTGCGCCGCAGCGAGCCGGGTGAGGGCCGCGCCCCAGGTCTCGGCCCGGTAGATCCCGTCACGCAGGGCGATCACCAGGCCGCCGCGACGCGCAGGTGCGATGCATCCGGGCGCGCTCGGCATGTCCCAGCGCTCGGCCGATTCGCCGCCGCCGCCGGCCCGCCACAGACACTTCGCTTCGTTGTCGATCCAGTAGAGCCGGCGCTCCTGCGGGTGCCAGAAAGGGGATTCGCCCACCCGCATCGCGTGGGGCGTGAGACTGTGCCATTCGAGGGTATTCATGCCCGCTCCATTGTGCGACGACGCTTCTGCGCGCGGTGCCCAGCCGATAACATGCGTCGCAAGGACCCGTGCCATGAATTCACCGACGACCCATTCCGCTGCCGCCTCCGCCGCCGCTACCGCTGCCGCAGTCGAGGCCGCGCGCTACGCCTTGCTGCGGCGCCTCGCGTTTGCCATACGTCACGACATGATGGCGCACCTGCAGCCCATCACGATGGCCGGCGAGGTCCTCGAGCGGCGCCTGCGCGCACCTGAGCCCAAGCTCGACGATGTGCGTGAAGGGGCGGTGCGCATCACCGGCTTCTCGCGCACGGCGGTGCGTTCCTGCCTGGACGTCATCGCCTGGCTCGCGCCCGACCCGTCGCAGGTGGTGAGCGTGCGCGAAGCCGTCGCCGAGACGGTCGATCTGCTGTCCAGCAGCTTCGGATTCCGGGGTGTCGCGCTGCGCAACGAAGTGGAAGACGGCCCCTGGTGCGTCGCGCGCACGGGCTTGCGCCACCTGCTGCCCGCCTGCCTGCTGCTGCTGTCCGACGACGCGGGACCGCCGGCGGAAATCCACCTGCGCGCGCAGCCCGGGGACGATGCCACGGTACGCGTGCTGCTGGAGCTGGAGCCGGCGGACGGTCCCGAAGGGGACATGGGCGAGCCGCCGTACCGCCCGCTGCGCCAGGACGAGGTCGAAGCCATGGCGCGTGCCGAAGGCATCGCCTTCAGCCGCGAGGGCGACACCATCGTCCTGCGCGTGGCCGAGGTCCGGGAACGGTCGGCCTGAGCCGCAGCCCCGCGCGAAGGCAGGCTCTGCGCGGAGGCGGGCTCTATCAGTTGCGGTCCGCGCGCATGCGGCCGTCGGCGCCCATGCGATCGCCAGCGGCGCCCATGCGGCGGGTGTCGTCGTCGCCCGCATTGGTGCGCGGGTTACGCACGTCCACGTCCACGCCCGGAACGCCAGCGGAGCGGCCGCGGTCGCCGGTGCGCACGTCGGCGTCCACGCCCGGCACGCCGCGGCGCACTTCCTGGTCGCTGCTGACCGAGCCGGTCCCGGAGGGGCTGGTCGGGGTGTTCTGGGCAGAGGCGATGCCGGCCGCAGCGAAGAGGGCGACGGCGATGATCGACTTGGTTGCTTGCATGTGAATCTCCTGCGTTGGTTGGTGCCCGGATGGTCCGGGCGGCTCCGTTTGCGCTCGGTGGGAACGGGCGCTAAAGCGCCGTGGGACGCCGGCGCGAAGCCGCGCAAGCTCCTCCGGATGGGTGTATGCGGCGGTCGGCGCTCCCTGGTCGGCGCGCACCGACAGGGCGTCGAGCCGGCTTCCGGCATGCCAACCCGGCGGCCGCGCATGAAATGACCCGCTTTGCTTCTTGAGGAGCCGTCCATGGATCCGCTCTACCGCGCCCGAGCCACCTGTGCGGGGCCCCACCCTGGAGAAGTCCGCAGCTCGGACGGCGTCCTGCGCGCGCGCCTGGGCGTGCCGCACGAGCTTGGCGGCACGGGCGGCGGCACCAACCCCGAACAGTTGCTGGCCGCGGCCTACGCGGCGTGCTTCTACACCGCGCTCGAGCAGGCTGCGCGCGAGGCCGGCCAGCCGCTGCCGGCCGACCTCCAGGTGGACTGCGACGTGGGGCTGGGCCGGCGCGACGACGGCTTCGCGCTGGAGCTGCAGGTGCACGTCGCGCAGGCAGACGAGGCGATGCGGGAATGGGTCGAACGCGCCGCGCAGCTGTGGCCGCATGCCCCGGGCGTCGAACCGGTGGTCCGCGTGACGGGCGTACAAGGGCCCGGCTGAGCGGTCGGTTCGCCGCGCCCGAAAAAAAGCCCGCCGGGTGGCGGGCCAAGGTCTGAGGAGACTCCTTGCTTGCATGAAGCGGCCCGTTTGACGCGGGCCGGCGGGTCGCGTCAGCGGTGGTAGGCGGTCTCGCCGTGGCTGCTGATGTCCAGGCCTTCGCGCTCTTCCTCTTCGGTCACGCGCAGGCCGACCAGCAGATCGACGATCTTGTAGGCCACGAAGGCGACGACCGCGGACCAGACCATGGTGGTGACCACGCCCTGCAGTTGCACCCACACCTGGTTGGCGATCGAGTACTCGGTGCTCGCCGCGTTGGCGACGTAGTCGAAGACACCGGTGCCGCCCAGCGAAGGTGCGGCGAACACGCCGGTCAGCAGCGCGCCCACGATGCCGCCCACGCCGTGGACGCCGAACACATCGAGCGAATCGTCGGCGCCGAGCAGGCGCTTGAGGCCGTTCACGCCCCACAGGCAGACCAGGCCGGACACGAAGCCGATGACGATCGCGCCCATCGGGCCGACGAATCCGCAGGCCGGGGTGATCGCCACCAGGCCCGCCACCGCGCCGGAAGCCGCGCCGAGCATCGAGGCCTTGCCCTTGGACAGCGCCTCACCGGCGATCCACGACAGCGTCGCAGCGGCGGTGGCCACCAGGGTGTTGACGAAGGCGAGGGCGGCGATGCCGTTGGCCTCCAGGTTCGAGCCGGCGTTGAAGCCGAACCAGCCCACCCACAGCAGCGAGGCGCCGACCATGGTGAGGGTCAGGCTGTGCGGCGTGAGCGATTCCTTGCCGTAGCCGATGCGCTTGCCCACGAGGTAGGCGCCGACCAGGGCGGCCACCCCGGCGTTGATGTGCACCACGGTGCCGCCGGCGAAGTCGAGCGCGCCCTTGGCCCAGAGCCAGCCCGCGTTGGCCGTGACGGTCTCCAGCGAGGCGGCGTCGGTGATCGCATCGGGGCCATCCCAGTACCAGACCATGTGGGCGATCGGCAGGTAGGAGAAGGTGAACCAGATCACCACGAACAGCAGCACCGCCGAGAACTTGATGCGCTCGGCGAAGGCGCCGACGATCAGTGCGCAGGTGATGGCGGCGAAGGTGGCCTGGAACGCGACGAAGCTCAGTTCGGGGATCACGACGCCCTTGCTGAAGGTGGCGCCAACGGATTCAGGCGTGACACCGAGCAGGAACAGCTTGTCGAAGCCGCCGATGAACGGACTGCCGCCGGTGAACGCGAGGCTGTAGCCGTACAGCGCCCACAGCACGTAGATCAGCGAGCTGACCACGAACACCTGCATCAGCACCGACAGCATGTTCTTGCTGCGCACCAGGCCGCCGTAGAAGAGGGCCAGCCCGGGCAGGGTCATGAGGATCACGAGCAGCGTGGCCGTGGTCATGAAGGCCGTGTCGCCCTTGTTCGGCACGGGCGCGGCGGCAGCGCTTGTCTCCGCGCCGGCGGCGGGCGATGCCGCTGCGGCCGCAGGGGCGGCGGCCGGCGACTCGGCGGCTGTCGCGGCGGCAGCGGCCATGGGTGCGGCGGGGGCCTGCGCCAGTGCGGCGCCGCCTCCGCTCAGGAGACCCAGCCCCAGGGCCAGGCAGGCAAGAAGCTTTCGCATGGTTGCTCTCTCTTTGAAGGGGGGTTACAGGGCGTCTTTGCCGGTCTCGCCGGTGCGGATGCGAATGACCTGCTCGAGGTCGTAGACGAACACCTTGCCGTCGCCGATCTTGCCGGTGCGCGCGGCGGTCTCGACCGCTTCGATCACGCGCTCGACGAGGTCGTCCGAGACGGCCGCTTCGATCTTCACCTTGGGCAGGAAATCGACCACGTACTCCGCGCCGCGGTACAGCTCGGTGTGGCCCTTTTGCCGGCCGAAGCCCTTGACCTCGGTGACGGTGATGCCCTGCACGCCGATGGCCGAGAGCGCTTCACGCACTTCGTCGAGCTTGAAGGGCTTGATGATGGCGGTGACGAGTTTCATGTTGGCTCCTGGAAGGAGGGTGAGATGGAGGGAGGTCAGAAGGTCTTCTTGAGGCCGACCACGACACCGCTCTTGGCGAGGTCCCGGCTGCCGCTGCCCGGCAGCGTGTAGCTGGCGCCGAAGCGGTCGTCCCAGTTGGTGCCGACGACGGCAGCGGTGCCGGTGAAGCCCTCGCCGAAGTCCTTGGCGAGCGTGATCGCGTAGTCGCGGTAGGTGCCGAAGTTGCGGATGCGCTGCCAGCCGACGTGGGGCACGACGGAGAAACCGTTGCCGATGTCGAAGCTGGCGCTCAGGTCGAGATAGCCGCTGTTCTCGCTGTCGGGGGCGCCGAACAGGGTGGTGAGCGCGTGCGAATACTTCAGCGTCGCGGGGCCGGCGCTGAGGGCACCGTACAGCTCGAAGGTGTTGGCGTTCTCGCCCGTGAGGTTCTTCAGGTCGTTGTTCGGGTACCAGTAGTACAGGCCGCCCACGTCGTAGCCGACGCCCTCGGACAGGCTGCCCTTGAAGCCGCCGTACAGATCGACCTCGACCGGGCCACGCAGGTCGGCGCCGCTGTCCTCGATCCAGCGGATGGTCGAGGCCCACAGGCCGGCGTAGAGGCCGCTGGCGTGCGCCAGATCGACCCCGCCCTGCAGCGCGGGCCGCTTCGCCGTCTGCGAGATGCCCCGGTAGCGGTAGTCGCTGACGAGGCCGACGTTGTACGACAGCTCGTAGGGCGGCGCCGGCTGGGCCGTGGCCTGCGCCTGGGCGGCGCCGGTTGCTACGAGAAGGGTCAGGAGGGCACCGGCTTTCTTCGACATTGATCTACTCCGTCAGGATGGGTTTTGGTATGGGGGGCAGCCGCTGTCATGCACGAGCCGTGCCAGCTCCTGCTGCGAAGCCACGTGCACCCGGTCGGACGCCTGCTGCGGTTGGCTCCGGTGCGCGGCGCACCGGATGCGGGCAGGGCGGCGTGGCAGATGCACCAGGAGCGTGCGCCCTGGGCGCACCCCGATGGAATGAATACCAAGCTCTTACCATCGCGGGTTTGCGGGAGGAACGATGAGCTTGTCGCTGGTAAGAAGCCGGGCGCTGCTGGGACTCGGCGCTGCGCCGGTCACGGTCGAGGTGCACCTGGCCAACGGACTGCCCCTGTTCAACCTGGTCGGCCTGGCCGACGTGGAGGTGAAGGAGGCGCGTGTGTGGCTAAAAATGCCAGCTGAACATCCTGTCTATACAAATCAACAACTTTTTCGAGTTCGGATGACGCTTTGGATCCGGTAAACCACTGAACACGCGTGTTCAATCCCTTTTTTGGCGGCTAAGCTTGGAAACTCCCGCCATTGCAACCCTGCTCTGGCCACGCGGAATGCATGCGTGTGTGGCGGTGCCTTTTCGTTTGTCCTTCAGGAGATACCTGACGAGCGATGCAGGTTCATAGCGCCAGAACCCGCGGCCATGTGTTCATGGGTAGTTGGCAGTCAAGGTGTTGCCCCGAGAAGCTGGTCAGAGCGACACCGGGTGGCTGGCGACCAAGACCGGGTTCTTGCCTGAGGCATAGAAGCTCTCCAAACCGCGGCACCGCAATATGGTTCAAGCTTCCCACATCGAAGAGCCTGCAAATTGAACAGCAGCCGCTTCTGTATGGCGATGTCCTTGGCGAACTCGTTGCAAGCCGCCTTCGAACAGGCGCCCATGTCGCTGCTCGAAGCCTTGAACGAAGGCGCAGTCATGTCCGTATAGGCACGTGTAGCTCCCACGTGCGGCACTTCAGCTGCTTCAGTGCGCCGAGATGCGAGGCTGAGGGCTAGGGCTCGAGCCGGTGCGATGCCGAGGTGGTCCTCAGTCAGTTACCGCGTTGCGCTCTACGCATCTGAGCCCGCTGGATGGCTGCTTCGAACTCGCGTCGCCGCTCCCGTTCACGCTTACGCGCAGCATCATCCTTTCGCTTGCGCTCAAGGTCGGCAATTTTGAACTGGGGCACGTCGAACTCCTGCGCCCGCCTGATTAGCTCTTCGATGCCGCCCGGTAACAGAAACCTCGCAAGCAGAATCATGTAAATGGGGTTGAGCTCTTTCAGTGGCGAATCAAAAAGCTTGTCAAGCGGCATCTGCCAAGGGAGTCGCCGGTTGATACCCATTCCTGCCAAGAAGTCGTCACTGTAGTTGCTCGTAACGGCATCGGCTAGCTCGTCTCTGCGAGTGCGCCATTGGCCGCTTTTACAGAAGCTATCGAAGGCGCTCGCCAGCGCCAACTGCCATTGCTTGAAGGAGATAACAGGGTTGCCTGAGTAAAGGAGCCGAGCCGCCACACGTGCATACCAGAGCTCCTCTTCAGTCGCCTGCACCACGGGTGCGTTTGCTGCATCGTGAGGAACTACTTCAAGGGTGCCCAAGCAAAACGGTTGCTCTACTAATTTGACTTCGTGCAGGTGACATGCAGTGACTCCAGGCAAATGATGGGGTCTCAGCCACGCTCCACGACCAAGTTGCTGGCGATAAATTTCAGCGCAATGAGGGCAGTACTTCAGACGCTGCAGGCGCCATGGGGACCGTGTCAGCGCGATCGGCGGTCGATCGCGTCGCGACTCAACTCCGGGCTCAATAAAGCGGAAACAATTTTCTTGGCCCAGGAACATTCGCGCGAATGGAACAAGGGTCATTGTCTCCGTAACTTCCCAGTCGCTTGCGATAGCACCGCCGCGCCACTGCAATGCGGTGAATTGCTGTGCATTAAGTAGATGAAACGCGATATCTGCGCCGAAAGCCGCCCTCGAGAATATCGAGGCCGTCTTGTACCCGGCCAAAACAAACCATCTGCTCACATAACTGTAGAGCAATTCGTCGTTGACTGTTGGTGGCGCAAAGCTCAACATAGGCAAGTCGTTGATTTGGTCATGTGGTGAAATTACCGTTCTTTCCTGAGCCGACTGAGGGTGAAACGCTCTACAGCCTCTGTGCGCGCTTTCATCGCAGGTCGGGTTACGCGCGCCCAGAGTATTCATCGAACGTCATGTTGGGCCATCCCCGGGGCGGTTCGCGGCCGGACATATTGACTGGCTTGCGGCATCTGGAGGCGGCCTCCGGTAATCTGATCGAAGCCACCGAGTCCACTCTGAGGACGCGCACGGTTTTGAGGGCTTACCTTCCATTCATGAGCGCGCCGCGCCGGCGTGAGGTCTTTGCGGCCGTTGCAGCCTCCAACAGGACGACGTCCAGGTGTGCTGCGGGTCTCCCATGGAACGATGTCGTACTACGGCACGAATTGCGCTGTTGTCCAGAGTGCTCACTTGAGGACCGGAGTCGGTATGGAGTCGCATGTTGGAAAGTCGATCACCAGTTGCCGGGTGTATGGATCTGCAGCGATCATGGCTGGCCGCTGCTCGTACAAGCCAAACGGGGCGCGCGCAACTCTAACTGGGTCACAGTCCAAGACGCCAAGCTGATAGATCCTCTACCGCGGCCAACGCCTCAGATCCTAGCGCAGCTCAAATCTATAGCGAGTGCTGTTCTCTGGATCGGATCCCAAACCGCTCTTAATGTAGACGCCCTCTCATCGATGATGAGACTTCGGCTGCGCATGCAGTCGGCGATCGCTTGTGAGCTGAAGTGTACAAAAGCGGAGCTGGAGAGCATTCACTCTGACCGCGTGTCCCGAGTCGTAAACTCCGGCCTCAGTCATTTCCGCAGCTTTCAGGATTGGACGTGGCTTCGGCACACCCTATTCGACAGAAGGTATGCACACCCGCTTCGCTGGGCTTTGGCTTTAGCGATCTCCGGCTCGACCGAGCATTCGGACCTGTCGAGAGATTACTACGAGGCGCTTGGGCGCGAACCACAGTATTCCCTTTTCCCAGATACGCCCGAACCATTGCGAGCTTTGGCACCGAACGCGTTGTACCGGGCTTTGGACGGGCCGGTCTCGATTAAGGAAGCGGCCCGAGCCTGTGGTCTCAGGCAGGGCGAGATTGAGCGTTGGCTTCGTAGGGATGCAAGCCTGAGTACGGCGTGGAAGGCAAGCACGTACCAGGTCAAAAGGCGCGCAGCAGTAATGCTGGTTCAAGGCGTGCTTCTCGCACACCATGATGCGAGTCGAACCCTGCTACTTAAAAACGCTAGATGGGCATTCCGATGGCTGGAAAGAAATGAGCGTGATCTGCTTGATGCGTTGGCCCCGGCGCCGTACGGTCGACGGACACAGGGACTTCTTTGGTCTTAGCGCGCGTCCTTACTTCAGGTCGGATCGCCGGATCGCGAGGCGTTCTGTGGAAAGAGGTTCTCGTAGCTTGCCTCGGCTTCGGCGCCGCCGCGCCGGAGCGCCCGCAGCGCCGCGTGCATCGGACGCAAGGTTGTGTGATAGACCCGGCGAAAGTGCTCAGAGCTCAGCTGGGCATCGCCATTCTGCAGCGCTAGCCGCTGCGCCTCTTTGTACATGAGGAGCGTCACCGACGTGATGTCCTGGGTATACGTCCGAAGTCGTGCGATCTGCTCGTCTGTTGGTTGGACTGGCGTGTTGGTCCACTGGAACTTGAAAGCGGCCTTCAGCAACCGTTGCCCAAATTCCTTTGAGCGCTTCAGTTGGAAATACCCACCGCTGCACATCCTTCGAATTGCCTCAAATTCTTTGGCGTAGTCCTGCTCAATGTCTGGAGTGCCCGAGAAAATGACCGGGCACTTTACAGCGTTGGCAAGTTGGATGATGAACTGAAGTGCAGTGTATTTCTCTGAACGAAGGGACGAGATTCGCTGGAGGTCGTCGACATGTAGGACACCTAGGTGGTGGTTGGCGGCCGCCGTTCCGAAGGTACCAATCAGGCTATCAACTGAGTCTTTGTGGTGGAGTGGTCCATACGCTGCGGGGGTCCCTGATAGCCCGGCAGCTTCATCCAACGCGCTCAACATGCGCAGCATGAGCCCTTTCTGCGATCCTCGGATCGGAGCGTCGACGCTGAGCCAAGTAACTTGCGTCGCATTGAAGGATGTTCCAGCATACTTCGTGTGGACAATTCCTTGAGGCATTCGGCCGAGGACGGCTCGAACGAGGCGCGTCTTACCCATACCGCTATTCCCCACCAACAGAATCATCCCAGCCAGGGTGGCGCCATGCACTCCTTGGGCCTTCATCAACTCTCGCTTGTTGTACAGATCTGCCATCACTGCAGGTTCCAGAGGGTTCCTTCTGGCGTACGCGGCGCGAATCAGCATGTCCACCGACTCTGCGAAAGAGCCCGCAATCTCTGGTGGGTAATACAGTTCGTCGAAGGCGGTCATGTCCAGCAAGCGCATGCTGGTTGGAAGGTGGTGGATGTACTCATGATCGAAGTCCGGCCGGGACATCAGATCATTCACCGCGTCCTCTGGAGTTCCCATGGGGTCGAGCGCTTCGATCAACGGGTTTCCCAGCATGCGCCTCGGAAGGCCTTCAGTTTGGTATCGAGCGGTTCGCAGCATGCCTGCTCCTATTCGAAAAACTTGTCCAGGCTGGAACTCCAGCCAGGCGCTTGGTTGACGGAGGTTGAGTCGAAGACAGCAGGCGGCTTGGAGGTCGTCAGAGGAGCACCGAGCGCGCGTTCGGCGGACCGGTTGTCCCTGATGCCTGCTACTTGTGCTGCTTTGCTTCGGTTGTCCGACGCCTTGGCGTCTTTGGTTGCTTTTGCCTCATCGCGAACGACAGATCGGCGATATCCCCGTTCAGTTGCCGCTATGGTGTCCCGGTCCGATTTAGAGTCGCTCTGCTGCAGCGGCGCGTACTCCTCTATCATTCGGATGTCCTCGATGGTCACCTGATGGTCTGCATAGTCGCGAACATCGACGAGTTTGACGTCCCTCAGTTCGCCAGTACTTGAGTCGGGGAAGAATGCACCGAATGGAGAGTCCGGATCCAGAAACAGCTTGCTTCCCGACTGTCCTCGCAGCTCGAACAAACGAGCGTCTTCTTCCATCCAATCGGCGGTGAACCGAAGATCTTTCAGCACATGAATCCCCCGGCGATCGATCGTGGCGTCGAGCGACGGAAGAAGCTGTCGAATTGCATCGCTGCGGGCCAAGTAGCGCGGAGACCCATGAAGCTCGTCCAAACCGTACTTCCAGAACCCCATTGGCGTTGCTTCAATTTCGCGACGCAGCATCAGAGCGGAGATGTGCTTCGTCATGTCGTGCGTCAGGTTCCATTCCGCAGCTAGCGAGTTCATAAGCCGCTGCATCCCTTGTAGCGTGAGCACCCCGTCGTATCGGACGTCCCGATCCCCGCGTTCCTTCATTCGCTGGCGCACCCCTCCGGGAACCCAGTGCAGGCACAGCTCGTTAATGATTTTGAAATACCGCTCCACGAGAGACTTCCAACTCGCCATGTAAGGTGCGGCGATCTGTAGCTCGATCTTTAGCACTTCGGCCAGCTGACGTCCGGCCTCGCTCAGCACTTCGCCACGGTCGGCAAAGATGGAGTAGGGAACCACACCGGCGGGCAGGGCGTGGAGGAGCGAGGGCCGGCCGATGTTGTTAAGCAGTCTGTCTTTCGGTGTCAGCGCCCGGTACAGGGCCACCTTCGCTTGATCGCCATTCGCCGTTTCGAGGGTCACATGTACGGCAAGGATCATCGACGAGAATGCATCAATGACCACGTAAATGATCGGGCGGCCGATGAGCAGCTTACGATCAACCGCGGATACAAGATAAACATCCGCCATGGTCGCGTCGATGATATAGCACTGGCCTGGGTATTGAATTCCCTCTCTAGCAGTGCTGAGTAGCGTCTTACGATTATTCGTGAACTTTGTGAGGCCAACTTTTGATATTTCACGCTGCATCCTACTTTGCAGCTGATTCAGGTAGTAGCTAAATTGACCAGCAGAAATGTCTTGTTTGGGGTTGCGTTGCTTTATTGGGGTTCCGTCCTCGAGCGTTCCCATGACGCTGACGATATGTGCGTCTTCGTACCTTCGATAGAGTTCCGCCTTCGAGAGTCCGCCTGCTTCGGGTTCTGAGTTGAGGAACATCTTGACTTGACTGACGATCTCTTCAGTCACATTGATTCCCGCCCGCGGATCGTCCTCGGGAATGTGTCCGGCCTCCACCGCTTTCCTCTTTCGCCCGCGCTTTACTTTGGGAACGGTGGATCGGATCTTTTCCCTTCTGGTTCCGAGAACCTGCAGCAAGGCCGCTTTGTGCGCGTCCATGCCGACCTGGAAGTACGTTGATAGTTCGCGAGCAACGGTTTGCCGGCTCACGTTATCTTCGATGGCGATTTTTTCAAGTCGCGAATGGTAGGTGTGATGCAGAACACTCAGCATCAGTGCTTCGGGTTCCGTTACCCGCTGGAGGCGCTTGAGGACAGCCCGATAATTGAGAGCCTGTTCCGTCGAGAGCGTGCTTACCAGTACATTGGTACAGATAGGTAGCACTACTTCAACAGGAGTTTTCGCGTTTTCGTCTAGCTGTTCGAACCAGGTAAGTGGACGAACTATCGGCTTGCTGGCGGTGGTCCATCGGCCTAGCACCACTTGGCCTGCGGCAGCATGTGAAATCCTCAGCGGAAACAGAAATAGGTGGTCGCGGTCGCGGTGTCGCATGAGAACGCGGAAGTAGTTTTTGCCTTTCGAGTCGGGAAGGTGAAAGACCTGCCCGACCGCATCGCAGCCCGTGTTTATCACCGCGCACCCCCTTCCATCTCGAGTTGCATCAGGTCGGCTTCCTGTTCCACACATGGATGCACGGTCATGTTCGGCCAGATCTGGGACCACGAGAGATTTTTGATTGAGAGGTCGAGAATCAAACGCCCTGTGACCACCGCGTACTTAACGAGATCCACAAGATCTGGGTAGGTGCGTCCGTAAGGCGAACTGAGTTGCCGCAGCGCCTTATTCATGGGCAGGATCGAGCCAAGTTCCGCCACATCCCGGAGGAAGACCGAATCGAGAACTTGCGGCTGTCGCCTGTCGTAGCTTTGAAGCAGGATCAGGTTGTTCTTCGCCGTTCGCCCTATCTCCTTCTCGGTAAAGACGCAAATATCAAAGCCTCGTTGGCTCCAGTATTCAGCTTCGATCGCGCGGAGTTCGGCGCCTCTGCTGTCTTCCAGGTCCTTGACGTATTTGACGTGGACGGCGAGCCCCTTGCCAGAGCGCCGGCTTACGACGAAGTCGGTGCTCATGAACTTGAAGTCGCCTTCCCTGAACAGCGGATGCTTGACTCCCATCGCGCGCCCGATCTCGACAGTTCCCTGGGCGTCTGGGTGGTTCTCGCAAAATTCCTCCTCTACTCCGTAGAGCTGGAGCGGAAACTGCTCGCGAATGTCGTGCGGGTTCAGCAGCTGTAGGCAGTGGAGCGCGGTACGTTCTAGGGCACTCAGGAGTTCGTGATGACGCTCAAAGAGCGCAGACGGCGAATAGCTCGCGCGACCTCGGGATACGAAATCGCCGCGCCGCAGTTGGAACCACGGGAGATACGTCTCGCGTTCCCCTGTTCCTCGTCCTTGCCGCTGCGCCCTGAGTTGGCGGTGCTCGTCCGCGTGCAGCCTTGTGGGGCCCACTTTATTGCGAGCAGGCATGCCTCACCTCCCAGCTTTGCCGATGGCCATGCGCTCCCGAGCACTGATCTGCGCCTGTAGGGGACCTCTCTTGGAGAGGAGCCGGTCGCACCGTCGACGTTGCGTCCCGCTGGATGACCGCGCCGAAGGCTCGATATCGGTCGGCGAAGGTTTCGAGGAGACTTTGGAAAAGCGCAATTTCCTGGACGCCAGGCGCCGCGCTAGAGCGGGATTCCGTCGTAACGAGTATTCCGTGGGAGCTGCTTTGTACTGTCTGCTCGGACTCGGCGTCGGTGCCGAAGTCCAGAGCGAGTTGCAGTGCGGTCTGGCCTGCGCTCGGGTTGGGGCAGCGGCCGTCCGAGGTGATAATGCGGCCCCCTCGGCTGCTTTTTGGCATGACTTCTCCTTTGCGCTTTCATGCAAGCGCATCAACTTCGAAAAGACAAAGCGAGGCCTTGACCCTGGCTAGGAGAGCGGTTAACCTATAGTTGTCTAAACTGGAGCGGTTAACGCCCAACCGGGCAGAGAGCCAGCGAACTCGCGAGGGTTCGTTGGTTTTTTGTTTGTGCGTTAGTTGTCTTAATCTCCTGTTGCGAACGGATGAGACCGACTACGGTTGAGCGCGCGGCCGAGCCAGGTATGCCAGATTGAAGCACAATCTGGGGCCCTTATGCGCGATCGCGTATAACGTAGCCAATGCACCGTCAATAGGTGCAGTGTTCAAAACTGCCAGTCGTAGCTGGGCAAACGTTCTGCAACAAAAGATCGGGCCGAGAGGGCCCTGATGGTAGAAACCTAACTCATGCAGCCAGTCCCGATTTCAGCGGCTCGCTCTTCAACAATAAGAGTCATCTGATTTCGGCTACTTGGTCGTTGCACAGAAGGCAATACGGAGTTTCTCAGACGGCCGGGCTAGGCACCAAGTTTCGTAGCGGCCCTAGTCGCAGAAACGCAACACAAGACGGTGATGCCCGCGAGAAGACTCGGCTGCGTCATGGGGTCAACATTAAAGCTTGGCAGCCGCACATGGCCCTTGCCCAGATTGGCATGAGCTTGCAGATGGGTGGCCGACGCTCCTCGTCCGCTACATGGAAGCACAGGCTGCGGTGCGGGCGCTCGTCGAGCGGATGAGGATTTGAGCTTTGAGGCAGCTAGCTCACCGCTGTCGAGAGAGAACGCCTATGTCGCGTTCGACGACGTAGGCAAAAGGATCCCTTCCTCCAAGGTAGCCGCGAAGGGTGAAGGAACGGTACACAAACAGCATGTGCCGCACCGTAGCTAGAAAGAGATCACCACGCCCGCGGGAGTCAGCTTGGGGTCGACTATGTTCAAAAACTCGTTCTAACTCCCTGAGCGCATCTTTTGAGCGGGGAACTCGAACCCTTGCCGGCCTCGCGATTGCGCCCTGCTACGCGTTCTCTGAGGTCGACTTCCGCGCCTGCCGCCGTCGGCCCGTGGGCGGCAGCAGGGAACGGTGGCGTTTCAGTTCTGATAAGCCGGGTTTATCGGGAGCGACGCCGCGACCCGTCTGAAGTAGGTGGCCTGTGCTATCGCCCGTGAAGAAGGACATTGCACTTGCCGGCGCGAGCCAGTCGCCTGTTGCTGCAGGGACGACCAATGCCTCATCGTCGCCATCGAACAGGATGTCGACCATCAGATGGATGCGGCCGACGCCGAGATAGTCAAAAAATTATCTTGAGGTCCTTGCATGTAACTTATCGAGTGCCGCGAGCGCGGCCTGATGTGGAACCGATGGGAACTCCATCTGCTTTCGGAAGCTTGCGATCGAGATTACAGATTTGTCATCTTCCGAATGCCGGACCGCAGCACTTGATTGATATCAACCGGAGCAGGGGCCCGACCGCTTAATCTGGCCAGCAGGAGGCGTGCCTTGCCTCGACGATCCTGGAGTCATCATGAAGAACGAGTCCGCCTTCCTCGCAGTCGATCCGGTCTGCGGAATGCGCGTCAATCCGGGCGAGGCGGCTGCTCGCGAGGAATATGAGGGCAGGACCTATCACTTCTGTTCGGCGGCATGTCATCTCAAGTTCCAGGCCAGCCCGGCCTCGTTCGTCGGTTCCTCTACCCCGCAGGTGACCGGTGCGAAACATGTGCACAGTCATGACCACATGACCGCTGCGCCCTCGCGGGAACGCCATGCCAAGGACCTCGCCAAGGATCCCGTATGCGGGATGATGGTTGACAAGGCAACAGCCCTTTACACGGAGCGAGCCGGACGTCACTACTACTTCTGCAGCACCGGCTGCCAGCGGACCTTCGAGTCGCCGGAGCAGGAACTCAAGTCCATGCGCACGCGCGTGACCATTGCGCTTACCGGCGTGCTCGCGCTGGCCATCATGCGTGCCGGCGCATTCCTCGCATTGGCCGGCGGAGCGACGGTCCTGACGTGGGTGCCAATCCCCGCGCTGCCCTGGTTCACCTGGGGCGTCTGGCTATTCCTTCTGGTCACGCCGGTGCAGTTCATTGGCGGATGGAGCTTCTACAAGGGGGCCTGGAACGCCCTGCGCAATCAGGCAATCAACATGGACTTGTTGATCGCACTAGGCACGACGGTCGCGTATCTGTACAGCGTCGCGGTGCTGTTCTTCCCCCAGGTCCTCCCGGTCAAGGTGGATGAGAGAGATGTCTATTTCGAGGTGTCGGCCGTCATCATCGCCTTCGTGCTCCTCGGGAAATACATGGAGGAGATCATCAAGAAACACTCCTCGGCCGCCGTGCGCAAGCTTCTGGACCTGAAGCCCGCCACAGCGCACGTGGTGCGCGATGGCGTCGAGATGGAAGTGCCGGCGGAGAGCGTCATGGTCGGAGAGTCGGTCGTCGTTAAGCCCGGCGAGAAGGTTCCTACCGACGGCGAAGTGATCGAGGGCGCCTCGGCGGTGGACGAGTCCATGCTCACCGGGGAGTCCATGCCCGTCGAAAAGCGACCCGGCACCTCGGTCATCGGCGGCACGCTGAATCGCACGGGGATGTTCAAGTTCCGCGCAACCAAGGTCGGCGCCGAGACGGCATTGGCGCAGATCATCAAGATGGTGGAGGATGCCCAGGCGAGCACGGCGCCCATCCAGCGAATCGCCGACCAGGTCACGGCATACTTCGTTCCCGCCGTGGTTGGCACCGCCTTCCTGGCACTCTTCGGCTGGTGGCTGGCTGGAAGCTTCCCGCAGGGGTTGCTCGCGTTCATCGCCGTCTTGATCATTGCTTGCCCCTGCGCCCTGGGCATCGCCACGCCGGCGGCCCTGATGGTCGGCGTGGGCCGCGGCGCGCAGGCCGGCATCCTGATTCGGGGGGGCGAAATTCTCGAGAAGGCCGAGAACCTTACCGCAGTGGTTTTCGACAAGACCGGGACCCTGACCAAGGGTGAACCCAACGTCACGGACGTGCTTGCATTCGCCGGGCATGTGGAGGATGAAGTGCTACGCATTGCGGCGAGTCTGGAAATGGGCTCGGAGCATCCGCTCGGCGAAGCGATCGTGCGCGGTGCACAGCAGAAGGGCTTGCAGCTTGGCCTCATCGCGGGCTTTGAAGCGGTCCCAGGTCATGGTGTCAAGGGAACCATCGAACGACGCAGTGTCCTCCTGGGTAACCGGCGCTTCCTGCGGCGGGAAAACATCGACGCGCCCGGTGCGGAGGAGGCCATGGCGCGCATGGAGAGCGACGGGAAGACTGCCATGCTGCTGGCCGTCGATGGCCGCCTTGCGGGCGTCATTGCGGTTGCAGACACGCTGAAGCCGGAAGCGGCCGAGGCCGTCAGCCAGTTGAAGTCGCAGAAGGTGCAGGTGGTGATGCTCACCGGCGACAACCAGCGGACCGCCCAAGCCATCGCGCGCCAGCTCGGGATCGACACCGTCATTGCGGAAGTGCTGCCCTCCGACAAGGCCCGGCACATCAAGGAGTTGCAGGGGAAAGGCAAAGTCGTTGCGATGGTTGGCGATGGCGTGAACGACGCGCCCGCTCTCGCGACCGCCGACATCGGCATCGCCATCGGCTCCGGCTCCGACGTCGCGAAGGAAACCGGGGGGATCATCTTGGTCAGGAACGACGTTCGGGACGTCGTGACCGGCATCCGTCTCTCGGCAGCGACCATGCGCACCATCAAGCGCAACCTGTTCTGGGCCTTTGTCTACAACGCAGTCGGCGTTCCGGTTGCGGCACTGGGTTTCCTCAACCCGATCATCGCCGCGGCCGCGATGGCGCTCTCTTCCTTGTCAGTCATCGTGAACTCCGCGTTGCTCAAGCGCGCGCGGCTGTGAATCCGCAGGAGGCCTCCTCATGAGCACTTCTTCCACCCCGAACAGCCGGCGCGCCGCCAAGTGGACCTGCGGCTTGCTGATGACGGCGATCGCAGTGGTGCTGCCGCTGCTGTATGGCGTGAGCTGGTGGACCATGCTGCTGGCCTTGGTGTTACTGGCCTGTCCGGTCGGGCTGGTCTGGACCGCGCTGCGTTTCGGACGCGGCGACCCGTTTCCTCGAGTTCCTCCCAACGAAAGGCGCGAGCCATGAACCATCACAATCACGAGCACGGACAACACGCAGTAGGCGAGCCCGAGCGGCAACGCTCCTCGCGCGGGAAGCTCGCCTTCGCGGTATTCCTGGGGGTTGCCCTTTTCTTTCTGTTGACCGAGCATCGGGCGCACTTCTTCGGATATTTGCCGTTCCTGTTGCTGCTCGCCTGCCCCTTGATGCACCTGTTCCACCACGGCGGCCATGGTCATGGCGGCCACGGTCAAGACACACAGGCGCCAAAGAACGGCCGCACCTCCACCGGAAGGGAGAGCTGAGATGAACGAACCTGCTGCCTACGGGCTCTGGAGCCTGGCGGTCATCAACTCGGTGGTCTTCGTCATCTTCGCTCTGAGCTTTGCCAAGCCGCAGAGCAAGCGGGACTGGCGTTCCTTCGGCGCGTTCTCAGCCTTCATCGTGGCGCTGTTCACGGAGATGTACGGCTTTCCCCTGACCATCTATCTCTTGTCAGGGTGGCTGAGCGCGCGCTTTCCGGGTGTCGACTTCCTGTCCCATGACGCCGGCCACCTTCTGGAGATGATGTTCGGCTGGAAGGCGAACCCGCACTTCGGACCCTTTCACCTCCTGAGCAATGTCTTCATCATTGGCGGCTTCTTCCTGCTTGCGTCCGCGTGGAAGGTGCTCTACGAAGCCCAGCGATCTCACCACCTTGCCACGACTGGCATCTACGCGCGCATGCGCCATCCGCAGTACGTCGCGTTCGTGCTGATCATGTTCGGCTTCCTGTTGCAATGGCCGACGCTGCTGACGCTCGTGATGTTCCCGGTTCTGGTGTTCATGTACGCCTATCTCTCCCGCAGAGAGGAGGCAGACATGGAAGCACAGTTCGGTGAGGAGTACCGGAGGTATGCAGCGCGTACACCCCGCTTCCTTCCGAGATTCGGGGATACCCGCGCAGCCTGAGTCTTCCGCCCATGGACAAGAAGAACCAAATCTCCGTCTGGTATTTCGTCGGCACTTTCGTGATCCTGCTGCTGTTGCAAGATCTCTTCGATGCCCGGCACACGGAAACGCTCGCCTACAGCGACTTCAAGCAGGTCTTGCGCGCGGGCCAGTTGGAATCGGTCGAGCTACGGGATGGAATGGCTACCGGGGCAATCAAGATGGAGGGGCTGGAGGCGATCCTTCCCAGGGAGAAACTGGAAAAGCTGGCGAAGTCGTCCGGTGAACACCGTTTCGTCACCGTCCTCGTGGACGATCCAGGGCTGGTTGCCGAGATGGACCAAGCCAAGGTTCGCTACACAGCGGTGGCCCAGAACAAGTGGCTGTCGGCCATCCTTTCCTGGATCGCGCCGGCAGCCGTGTTCTTCCTGATCTGGATGTTCCTGATGAAGCGGATGGGCGGTGCCGCGCACGGCGGACTGCTGGAGATTGGCAAGAGCAAGGCCAAGGTCTACATGCAAACCGAAACGGGCGTCAGCTTTAAGGACGTTGCCGGGATCGACGAAGCCAAGGAGGAACTGATGGAAGTGGTGGACTTCCTCAAGACCCCTGATCGCTACAAGCGACTCGGAGGCAAGATCCCGAAGGGGGTGCTGATCGTCGGCGCGCCGGGGACCGGCAAGACCCTGCTGGCCAAAGCGGTCGCCGGCGAGGCGGGCGTGCCGTTCATGTCCCTGAGTGGCTCCGAGTTCGTGGAGATGTTCGTCGGCGTCGGTGCTGCCCGCGTCCGCGACCTGTTCGACCAGGCCGCGAAACAGGCGCCCTGCATCGTTTTCATCGACGAGCTCGATGCGCTCGGGAAGTCGCGCGGCTTGAACGTCATGGGCGGTGGGCACGACGAGCGTGAGCAAACGCTCAACCAGTTGCTGGTGGAGATGGACGGCTTCGACACCAACACGGGCGTCATCATCCTGGCGGCCACCAACCGGCCGGAGATCCTGGACCCGGCCCTGCTGCGCCCGGGACGTTTCGACCGGCAGATCGCGCTCGACCGGCCGGACCTGAAAGGTCGGCTGCAGATTCTGCAGGTGCACACGAAGAAGGTGACTCTCAGCCCGAAGGTTGACCTGGAATCGGTGGCCGCGCGGACCCCCGGCTTCGCCGGCGCCGATCTCGGGAACCTCGTCAACGAGGCAACGCTGCGCGCAGCCAAGCGCGGCAAGAAGTCGGTGGAAATGGTCGACTTCGAGGACGCGCTCGACCGAATCGTGGCTGGCTTGGAAAAAAAGAATCGCGTGATGAATCCGAAGGAAAAGCAGTTCGTCGCGGTCCACGAGGCGGGGCACGCACTGGTCGCGGAACACCGCGAGAACGTGGACCGTGTCGCGAAGGTTTCGATCATTCCGCGCGGTGTGGCGGCGCTGGGCTATACGCAACAGCAGCCCACGGAGGATCGCTATCTGCTGCGCCGTACCGAGATTCTGGATCGCATCGACGTGCTGCTGGCCGGCCGAGTGGCCGAGGAACTGGTGTTCCGCGACGTCAGCACGGGCGCCGAGAACGACCTGCAGCGAGCCACCGAGATGGCGCGGCACATGGTCACTCACTACGGCATGAGCGAGAAACTCGGGTTGGCGACCTACGACGCCCAGCCCATGCCGATGTTCCTCGGCGGCCCCGTCATGCCCGAGCAGCGCAACTGCAGCGAACGAACGGCGGAGATGATCGACACGGAGGTCGCAGAACTGCTCGCGCAGTCCAAGGAGCGGGTCCGGGACACGCTTACTCGGAACCGGGAGGACCTCGATGCACTCGCACGCCTGCTGCTCGAGGAGGAGGTCGTCGATCGGCCAATGCTCGACAGGCTGCTACGCAGAAGCGATGAGGCGCAGGCTGCGCCTTCGAGTGCCCAGCCCGCGGAGGTCGAGTCGTGACGACTGGTCCCGGCAGGCGCACCGTCTTGGCGGCGCTTGGTGGCTTGGCGCTGGGCGGACGCGGGCACGTATGGGCGCAGGCAACGCCCCCGCCCTCCGGGCGCGAAATCCTGCAGAAGATGGAAGCGCTCATCTGGGCCGACACCATGCGTGGCGAGTTCGAAATGCGCATCACGACGCCGCGTTGGGAGCGCACGCTCGGACTGCGCATCTGGATGGACCGTCCGAAGCGCTCGTTCGTCCGGGTGTTGTCTCCTGCGAAGGAGGCCGGGATCGGCTCGCTGCGCATCGGCAACGAGATGTGGAACTACCTGCCAGCCGTCGAGCGCACGATCAAGATACCGCCGTCCATGATGCTGCAGCCATGGATGGGATCCGACTTCACCAACGACGACCTGGTCAAGCAAAGCAGCGCGATCGATGACTATGTGCAGCAGGTCGCCGGGGAGGAAAGCCTCGAGGGTCGTCCGGTGTGGCTCATCGAGGCGCTGCCGAAGCCTGATGCTCCGGTCGTTTGGGGGCGGATCGTGTACTGGATCCGCAAGGATTCCATTCCGGTGAAGCAGGAGTACTACAGCGACCGTGGCGAGCTGACGCGCGTGATGGCCTTCAGCGAAGTCCGGCCGGTGGGCGGGCGCAGCATCCCGACGCGTTGGGAGATGAAGCCCCTCGGCAAGCCAGGGAACGTCACCGTCATCACCGTCAAGGACGCGGAGTTCAACACCGCCGTCGACGACGAAATCTTCACGCAGCGCTACCTGCAGCGGCGTTGAATACCACGCGCGATCACCAGCATGGAATTGCAAGACCACCAGCAACATCTCTTTGCGCACCGCGCGCGCCTCCACCGCGAAGCAGACGCCGCGTTTGCCAAATGGGCCGCCGGGCATGGCGTTATCAAGCACAAACCGCAGACGCAGCTGCGCGTTCTCGAGCTCGCGCAGCTGCTTGTCGCGCACGGCCGCGCAAGCTCCACTGACGACGTGTTCCGGCTCTTGGCTGCAGCCGACACGTTGGCTTCCGCGGCGATGTGGCTGACGGTGCACATGACCTATTCCCGGCGGGTGCGCTGGGATGGCGAGGCGCTGCAGCCGAGCGAGTACAAGGAAGTCCCCGAGGGGCACACGGGCGGCTCGCTCAACATGGTTCCGGCCTACGTCGGCTACCTCGCTGCCAACTCGCTGACCGGGCACACCCGGGGCTGGATCATGGGGCAGGGCCACAGCGTCGCGGGAATCGAGGCGGTGAACTTGCTGGCAGGCAACACTCTTCCCGTCCAGGCGAGCCGCTACGAGCTCAGCGACGATGGTTTGAGCCGCTTCGTCTCCGACTTCTATTCGTATGCCATCGGGCCGGACGGCCGCCCGGCATCGCCTCTCGGCAGCCACGTCAATGCCAATACGGCCGGGGGTATTTCCGAGGGCGGCTATCTCGGCTTCGCGGAGCTCCAGTACGTGCATATGCCGTTGCCTGGCGAGCGGCTCGTGGCGTTCCTGAGCGACGGTGCCTTCGAGGAGCAGCGCGGCAGCGACTGGGCGCCGCGCTGGTGGCGCGCGGAGGATAGCGGCCATGTGGCGCCGATCATGATCCTCAACGGCCGGCGCATCGAGCAGCGCAGCACCATGCAACAGCAGGGGGGCGTGCGCTGGCTCAAGGAGCACCTGCGCCTGAACGGCTTCGACCCGATGGGGATCGACGGGACGGACCCCGCGGCTTTCGCCTGGGCCATTTTCACCATGGAAGACCGGCTCGACGCGTGCGCTGAAGCCCTGCGCCAGGGGCAGGGCTCCTATCCAGTTCCACTGCACTACACGATTGCCGAGGCTCCGAAGGGCTACGGCTTCCCAGGGGCAGGTTCCAACGATGCACACAACCTTCCGCTGGGTGGCAACCCGCGCACTGACATGCGCGCGCGGGGCCTCTTCGAAGCGGGCGCGCAAGCCCTGTGGGTCCCTCGCCATCAGGTCGATGCGGCCGCTGCTCTCCTGAACCGTCATGCTGATCAGGGTCGTCCGCGCGAACGAGACCATCCGTTCGCCAGTCGGAGTGTTCCATCGCCCGCCCTGCCTGCGCTCTCCGGGCTCCCTCAGGGCGAAGGCCCGGCGTCTCCCATGGAAGGCATCGACCAGGCGTTCACCTCGGTGGTCGCTGCCAATCCGCAACTGCGAGTGCGCGTGGGCAATCCGGACGAGCTGCGCAGCAACAGGATGGGCCGGACGCTGGATCTGCTGAAGCATCGTGTCGTGAGCCCCGAGCAGGGTGTGGCGGAGTCCACCGCCGGGGCAGTCGTGACCGCCCTGAACGAGGAGGCGGTCGTCAGTGCCGCGCTGGCGAACAAGGGTGGCCTCAACCTTGTGGTTTCCTACGAGGCCTTCGCGGCCAAGATGCTGGGGGCCCTGCGACAAGAGATCCTCTTCGCCCGCCATCTGGCGGACGCAGGTCGTCCACCCGCCTGGATCTCCGTCGCGACGGTCGCCACCTCCCATACGTGGGAGAACGGGAAGAACGAACAGTCGCACCAGGACCCCACGTTCGGCGAGACATTGTTGGGCGAGATGAGCGACGTCTCCCGGGTGCTCTTTCCGGCCGACTGGAACAGTGCCCAGGCTGCGCTGCATGCGGCCTACGGAACGCACGGGCAGTTCTGGAGCCTGGTGGTCCCCAAGCGGGCTCTGCCGGTTCGCTTCAGCGCGGACGATGCAGCGCGGCTCACCCGCGACGGCGCGGTCGTCGTGCGGGCCGCGCCGCAGGCACGCGTGCTCTTCATCGCCATCGGTGCCTATCAGCTGGAGGAGGCACTGAAGGCCGCCGACCGTCTGGTGCAGCGCGGCGTCCCGGCAGCAGTCAACTACATCGTCGAGCCCGGGCGCTTCCGGGTTGCGCGGGACGATCGCGAGGACGCGCACATGAGCCCGGTGCTAGGCGAGCTCTTCCCGGCCACCCAGGAGATTCGCATCGTGCTCACGCACACCCGTCCGGAACCGATGGCAGGTCTGCTGCGTCGACTGGATACCGGCCCTCGGACGACACGTGTCCTTGGCTTCCTGAGCCGCGGCGGAACGCTGGATGTCGGCGGGATGCTCTTTGCGAACCGCACGACCTGGGCGCACGCGGTGGCTGCGGCGGCCGACGCCGGCGGTCTGGACCTCGATCGGCTGCTCGATCCGCCGGAACTCCAGGCGGTGCGGGGCAGTGGCGACCCTCATGCGGTTATGAGCCAGTACTAGAAGGAGAAAGAGAATGCGCCTTACTTTTTGCGGTGCTGCGGGCACCGTGACGGGGTCGAAGTACCTCCTGGAGCACGACGGCAAGCGCGTGCTGGTGGATTGCGGTCTGTTCCAGGGGCTGAAGCAGCTGCGCCTGCGCAACTGGGAGCCCTTCCCGCTGCACGCGGACAAGATCGACGCCGTCGTCCTGACCCATGCCCACATCGATCACAGCGGCTACCTGCCCGCTCTGGCCCGACAGGGATTCTGCGGTCCCGTCTTCTGCACGGAGGCGACGCGCGACTTGTGTGGGTTGATGCTCCCGGACTCTGGACATCTGCAGGAGGAGGATGCGTTCTACGCGAACCGCCACGGGTTTTCCAAGCACCAGCCGGCACTGCCGCTCTACACCGAGCAGGATGCGCGCAAGACGCTGAAGCTGTTCCGGCCGCAGGCTCTCAACGAAGAGTTCGAGCCGGTTCCGGGGGTGCACGTTCGATTCTCCCTTGCAGGGCACATCCTGGGCGCGGCCAGCGTCCACGTGCGCTGGGACGGCGGTTCGCTGCTGTTCTCGGGCGATCTCGGTCGAAACGAGGACATCCTGATGCGCCCGCCGGAGGCACCCGCGGCAGCCGACTACGTCGTCATGGAGTCGACCTACGGAGATCGACTCCATGAACAGGAGGATCCCGCCACAGCGTTCGCGGAGGTGATCAATCGAACGGCAGCGCGCGGCGGAGTCGTCGTGGTGCCCGCATTTGCCGTCGGCCGCGCACAGTCGCTGATGTACGTCATTGCCACCCTCAAGCAGCAGGGACGCATTCCCGACCTCCCGGTCTTCCTGAACAGCCCCATGGCGGCGGACACCACCGAGATCTATCACAAGCACCGTGCACAGCACCGGCTGACTCCAGATCAGTGCCGCATGATGTGCACCTCGGCAAAGGTGATTAACTCGGTGGAGGAGTCCCGCAAGCTGAATGAGCTTCGTTTCCCCGCCGTGATCATCTCCGCCAGCGGCATGGCCACGGGCGGCCGGGTGGTGCACCATCTCAAGGCTATGGCGCCTGACCATCGCAACACCATCGTGCTGGCCGGCTACCAAGCTGCCGGAACGCGCGGCGCGGCGCTCGCGGGCGCGGCCAAGCAGATCAAGATCCATGGAGAGTACGTGCCCGTCCGCGCCCAGGTCGTGAGCCTCGGGTCCCTGTCCGCCCATGCAGACCGAGAGGAGTTGTTGTCGTGGATCGGCCAGTTGCCCAAGGCACCCAAGCAGGTGTTTCTCACCCACGGTGAGCCAGTGGCGGCCGACAGCCTGCGCCTGGCCATCGAGGAGCGGCACCGGTGGCCCTGCGCGGTGCCCGAGCAGATGCAGGCCGTGGAGCTCGGATGAACGCACTCGCAGCCATGTTCCAAGGCGCCGCCGGACTCATTGCACGACGCGCGGGAATTCACACGTACCAGGCGCCGGTGGTCTATATGCGGTCCGACTGCGAGGTGTGCCGCTCCGAAGGGTTCGAGGCCCAGGCGCGGGTGGAAATCAGCTGCAACGGCCGGACCGTGATTGCCACCCTGCATCACGTTCTGGCGGACTGGCTGGGTGATGGGGAAGCGGCGCTGTCCGAGGCGGCTTGGCTCGCTCTAGCGCTAAAGGGCGGCGAGATGCTCGCCATTCGTCATCCTCCCGTGCTCGAATCCGAGCGCCACATCCGCAGCAAGGTCTACGGTACGCCGCTGGATTACGGAAAGCTGCGAACCATCATGCAGGACGTCGCAAGTGCGCGCCTGTCCGACCTCCACCTTGCGTCCTTCGTGACAGCTTGCGCCGGGGGCAGGATGTCGGGGGAAGAAACCGTCGCATTGACTCGGTCGATGATCGACGTCGGAGAGCGGCTCTCCTGGCCGTTCTCGCCCATCGTGGACAAGCACTGCGTCGGAGGTTTGCCCGGCAACCGAACCACCCCGTTGGTGGTCTCCATCGTCACCGCGTGTGGACTGTCAATGCCGAAGACCTCCTCGCGGGCGATCACCTCGCCGGCGGGCACGGCCGACACCATGGAAACCCTGGCGCCGGTGAATCTCGACCTGCAGACCATGCGTCGCGTGGTCGAGAAGGTCGGAGGGTGCATCGTCTGGGGAGGCGCCGTGCAGCTCAGCCCGGCGGACGATGTGCTGATCCGAGTCCAGCGTCCTCTCGATCTGGACGGCACCTCGCAGTTGGTCGCGTCCGTCCTGTCCAAGAAGGCGGCGGCGGGGTCCGCAAGGGTGCTGATCGACATTCCGGTGGGGCCCACGGCGAAGGTCCGGTCTCGGGAGGCGGCTGAAGAACTCGGGGCCTTGCTGCAGCATGTGGGCGGGGCGATCGGTTTGCAGTTGCGCATCCTGCAGACGGACGGCAGTCAGCCGGTCGGGCGCGGGATCGGCCCCGCACTCGAGGCGCGCGACGTGGTAGCCGTGTTGCAGCGCGACGCTCGCGCCCCCGTGGACCTGCGCGAGCGCGGGCTGTTGCTGGCGGGGCACCTGCTCGAACTGGGTGGCAAGGCGGCGGAGGGCGCGGGGTATGCCCTGGCGCAGCAGGCACTGGACAGTGGGCGCGCCTGGTCGCAGTTCGTGGCGATCTGCGAAGCGCAAGGCGGCATGCGCGAGCCGCCAGCCGCGCCCCACGTCTTGGCGTTGGTCGCAGACGCAACAGGTACCGTCACGGACTTGGACAACCGCAAGTTGGCGATGGTCGCCAAGTTGTGTGGTGCGCCCGCCTCGCCAGCGGCGGGCATCACGGTGGAGGTGAAGCTTGGACAGCGGGTCGAGCGCGGGCAGCCGCTGCTGCACATGCATGCCGCAACCATGGGCGAGATGGAATACGCGCGGACGTATGCCGTGGACCAGCCGCTGTTCACGATCGGAGAGACCCCATGAGCATCCTGCTGGTGCCGGCGCCTGGAGCCGAACAGGCCGCGGCCGATCTCGCTGCGCACCTGGCCGCGCCGATCGGGCGTGTCGAGGCGCGCCGCTTCCCGGATGGCGAGTCGTACCTGCGCCTGCATGATGATCTGGCGGGTCGGGACGTAGTCGTCGTCGCATCGCTGCGTGATCCCGATCCGCAGGCGCTTCGCCTGTGGTACCTGGCGCAGACCGCCCGGGATCTTGGCGCCCGGCAGGTCGGACTGGTCGCTCCCTATCTTCCGTACATGCGGCAGGACAAGCGCTTCCAGCCCGGCGAGGCGGTGACTTCGGGCACGTTCGCGCGGTTCCTGTCGCAGGCGTTCGACTGGCTCGTGACGGTGGATCCTCACCTGCATCGCCTGGCTTCGCTTTCGGAGGTCTACGCGATTCCGGCCGAGAACGTCGCCAGCGCGCCGGCCATCGCGCGCTGGGTGGCAACCAACGTGCCGGAGCCTGTCATCGTCGGACCGGACTCGGAAAGCGAGCAATGGGCGAGCGACGTTGCCGGGAGGGTGGGCTGTCCTTTCATCGTTCTGAGCAAGCGCAGGCTCGGAGATCGCAGCGTAGAGATCAGCGTGCCCGAAGCCCGGGCGTACTCGGGCCGGGCGCCCGTGCTGATCGACGACATCATCTCCAGTGCGCGCACGATGGCAGTGGCGGTGCGGAACGTGCGGTCCGTGTTCGGGCGCGCGCCTGTCTGCATCGGCGTGCACGCGGTCTTTGCGCCGGATGCCATGCGGGCACTGCGTGAGGCCGGTGCCGCCGCGGTGGTCACCTGCAACACGTTGCCGCACGAAAGCAATGGCATCGACGTGATGGGCGAAGTTGCCGAGGCTGTCCGGGCACGGGTAGTCAGCGCGCTTGGATAGCCGCGGCCGCCAGTCCGGCCGCGGAGATGAAAAGAAACCCCCCGGCCACGCGAACGCCGACCCCGCGGCCGGCGATGCTCCACGCGATGGCCGCCTTGGAGACCATGTTGGCCGACGCCGCGAGCAGGATGGCCACGGCGGTCGTCCAGGCCGACAGCTCGCCTTGCGCAAGCATCTGTACGCTGGACACGAGAATCGCATCCACGTCCGCCAGTCCCGAAACGAACGCCACCCCGTAGATGCCGGCCGTCCCGAGGGCATCGCGTGCCGCGCGGACCAGCACGGCGACCACCGCCAGGACCAGTCCGAAGCCGAGCGCCACCGGAAGGTCGAACAGGCGATCCCTCGCCGGCACGCTGGCGGTGCCGGCGGCGGGCCGCCGGCGCCATTGCCAGGCAGCGAAGAGGAACCCGGCGGCGGCGAGCAGCACCAGGAACACCCCCATCCCGCCTGCCAGGGATGGCTGGAGGACCGTAGCCACGATTGCCATTCGCAGGAACATGACCCCACAGGCCGCGACGATCGCCGCCGCAGCGGCGGCCCGCAAGTCTGGTTGTGCACGCGCCGTCCTGGCCAGTGCGAGGGTCGCCGCGGTGGACGACGCGAGGCCGCCGAGCAGCCCGGTCCAGAGGAGCCCCTGTTGCTCCCCCTTGAGGCGCGCTGCCACATGTCCAAGCAACGACAGGCCGGCGATCAGGATCACCGCCATCCAGAGCTTGAACGGGTTGAGCGCCCGGTAAGGGCCGTAGCCGGCGTCCGGCAGCAGCGGCAACACCACTGCGGTGAGGACACCCAGTTGCAGGAGCGCGTTCAGCTCCGCGGGCTGGATCAGGCGCAGCCACCGGTGCAAGAGTGGCTTGAGGTCCAGCAGCAGCGCGACGATGACGGCGGTGCCCACCGCCAGGATCGCGTGGCCGGTTGCTGCCAGGGCTCCGAGCCCATAGGTGGCCAGGCCGGCAACGGCGCTCGTGATGCTGAGGGTCCCCGTGGCTTGCGATGCGCGGCGGAATGCAACGGCGAAGAGCAGGACCACGCCCAGGGCGCCTGCGGCCAGCAGCAGCCCGGAGGGCGCGGGAACGAGTGCGAGCAATCCTCCTGCGAGGCCGATGAGCGCAAAGGTTCGCAGGCCCGCAACGCGTCCGCCCTCCGGCAGTTCCCGGTCCCGCCACCCCCGTTCGAGCCCCACGAGCAGGCCGACGGCCAGCGCACTGCCCAGCGCCTGGGCCCCTTGCGCGAGGTTCATGCCGTCCACGTCCACCCTTCCCTTGCGAAAAGGGCAATTCTCGCTTTGCGGACGCGCAGTGCGCTTGAGTTGCCGCAAGTGGGAGACCGCGGCCCGGCCTAGCATCATCACGCCATGCACATCTGGTCACGCCTGCTGAAGATCAACCTGGCGCTCTGGGGCCACTTGGCGTGGCTGCTGCTGGTCCGCCTGGGGCTGCTCAAGCCGCAGGTCCCTGCGCCGCAGCGGCTCGCGCGCTTGCTGGAGGGCCTCGGTACCACCTTCGTCAAGCTGGGCCAGGGCTTGAGCCTGCACCGGGAACTCCTGTCGGATGCGTATGCCCTGCAGCTGGAGCGGCTGCAGGACCATGTGGAGCCTTTCGACCCAGCCTTGTCGCGGCAGGAGGTGGAGCGGTCCTTCGGCGCGCTCCTGGAACAGGTTTTTGCTGCCTTCGAATCGGAGCCTTTTGCCGCCGGGTCGATGGCGCAGGTGCATCGGGCGCGCATGCCCGACGGCCGACCTGTGATCGTGAAAGTCCGCCGACCCGGAATCCGGCGGATGGTGGAGGAGGACATCCGCGTGCTGCGCTGGTTCCTGCACTCCATGCTCTGGCTGTTGCCCAAGGCCCGTCGGCTCCGGCCGTTCGAACTGGTCGACGAACTCTCGCGCAACCTGCATAAGGAGATCGACTTCCGCGAGGAAGCCCTGAACATCGAGCGCTTCGGCGAGATCTTCCGCGATTCGGAAGCGATCTACGTGCCCGCAGTAGTCGATGGCATGTACACCGACTGGGTGATCGTGCAGGAGATGAGCATGGGGCGCCGCATCGACGATGCGCAGTTCCGCGCAGACGGGCCGCGGCTCGCCACCTGCCTGGTGGAGGCCTACCTCAAGCAGTTTTTCGAAGTGGGTGTCTTCCATGGCGACCCGCACCCCGGCAACCTGTTCGTGCTGCCGGACGGGCGCATCTGCCTGCACGACTTTGGGCTCATCGGCTTCCTGGACCGTGGCACGCGTCTGAACCTGGTGGCCTTCATGCTTGCCTTCGCACAACAGGACGCGGACTGGCTGCTCGATGCCTTCCTGGACCTCGGAATGATGGCCGGCGAGATCGATCGCGGCGAACTGCGCCTCGGCCTGTCGGACGTGATCCAGGATTACGCGCGCAGGCCGCTGCGCGATTGGTCGTTCGGGGAAGCCTTCCTGCGCGTCAGCCGGCTCGGGCACGGGCGCAACATCCGTGTGCCCCACCACCTGCTGGTGCTCATGCGCGCGGTGTTTCTGATGGAGAGCACCGTGCGCAAGCTGGATCCCGAGTTCAACCTGCTGGAAGGCCTCTTTGCCCGGGCAGGGGCGGTGCTGCAGCAGGCCGAGCAGGGCTCGGCCGTGCCGGAGCTCGATCGCTTGCGTTTCGAAGGACTCCTGTTCGCCAGGCAGGCGCCGCGCAGCCTGGGGCGGCTGGTGCACGAAGCCCGTGCCGCGCTCCAGACCTGGGAATTCCGGGGCTCGCAGCCACCGGCTCGCCACGGCCTGGAAACGCTCGCCCGCCGGCTCGGCAGCGCCATCATCGCCGTCGGCCTGTTTGCCGCCTCCACGTGGCTGCTGATCGCGCGCGTGGGGCCTGAAGCCTTCGGAGTCCCCCTTCTTCCCGCTGCCGGCTTCGCCCTGGGAGCATGGATGGTCCATCTCTGCCTGGCAAAGGAGCGTGCATGACAACCGATGACGACATCGTCGTGCGGCTCGAGAAGGTCAGTCGCGTCTACCGCCATGGCGGCATCGAGGTGCATGCCCTGGACCAGGTGGACCTGGAAATCCGCAGGGGCGAGTTCGCCGCGCTGGTGGGACCCTCCGGATCGGGCAAGACCACGCTCCTGAACATCATTGGCGGGCTCGACCGGCCGACCAGCGGCCGCGTGTGGATCGGCGACGTCGAGCTCACCGGGTTGTCCGCTGCCAAGTTGGCCGACGTGCGCCTGCGCCGCATCGGATTCGTCTTCCAGGAATACAACCTCATTCCCGTGCTGTCGGCGCTGGAGAACGTCGAATACGTGATGCTGCTGCAGGGCGTCCCGCAAGACGAGCGTCAACGCCGCGCGTTGGCGCTCCTGCGTGACCTGGGCCTCGAGGGCATGGAGCACCGTCGACCGGCCGAGCTCTCCGGCGGCCAGCAGCAGCGCGTAGCGGTGGCCCGGGCCATCGTCTCGGAGCCCCTGATCGTGCTGCCCGACGAGCCGACCGCCAACCTCGATTCGGCGGCGGGCGGCGCGCTGCTGGACCTGATGCGAACGCTCAACGAGCGGAAGGGGATCACTTTCGTCTTCTCGACGCACGATCCCATGGTCATGCAGCGGGCCCGACGGATCATCCGCATGCGGGACGGCCGCATCGTCGCGCAGGAAACGCCGTGACCTTCCTGCGGCTGGCCGCCCGCAACATCCTGCGCAATGCCCGGCGCAGTGCGATCACCGTAGCCGCCATTGCCGTGGGTATGGCGGCCCTCCTTTTCCTCTGGTCGTTCATTGACGGTGTGAACGAGCAGATGATCGACAATTCCACGCGGCTGCTGTCAGGCCACCTGCAGGTGCATCGCAGTGGCTATCACGACGAGCAGACGCTGGACCTGGTGCTGTCCGAGCCGTCCAGGGTGGGCGACGCGCTGCGCGCATCGTCCGAGGTCGCGGCGGTCAGCACGAGGCTCGAAGGCGGTGCGCTGGCAAGCGTGGGCGACAAGTCGCGTGCCGTGCTCGTGATCGGCATCGACGCGCAGGCTGAGCGCGCTGTGACGACGCTGTCCGAGACGGTGGCGCAGGGGGCATTCCTCGGTTCGGCGGATGACGGGGCTGTTGTCCTCGGAGCCCGCATCGCGGAGGCGCTTGGGGCCACTGTAGGATCCGAGGTCGTTCTGGTGACGCAGGCTGCGGACGGCTCAGTTGGGGCGGGGCGCTATCGCGTGAAGGGAATCTTCCGCACGCGCATGGACATGCTGGACGGCGCTTACGTGCTGCTCTCCCTGCCGGCTGCCCAGGAGCTCTACGCGACGGGAGACGGCGTCACCACGATCGTCGCCCGCCTGCGCGAGCGGGGGCAGGTGGATGCCCTCCAGGCGCGCCAGCAAGCCAGCCTGGGAGCGGAATACGAAGTGCTTGGATGGGCCAGGCTGCTGCCCGCGGTCGTGCAGTCGGTCGCCTTCCACGAGGTCATGGGCTACATCCTGCTGCTGGTCCTCTTCACCGTGGTTGCCGTTGGCATCACGAACACGGTGCTCATGGCCGTGCTGGAGCGTACCCGCGAGTTTGGCGTGATGATGGCGCTGGGCACCACCCGCGCGCAGGTCACGCGGTTGGTGTTCTACGAGGCACTGATCCTGGGGCTGGTCGGGCTGGCGGTGGGCGCGCTTGTCGGCGGCGCGATCGTCCTCTACTACGCCCGCACCGGCATGAACTTCGGGCGCTATGTGCAGGCGATGCAAACCATGCAGGGGCTGACTTCCTTGATCTACCCGCTGCCGCGGCTGGATCGGGCGCTGCTGGTGTCCCTGCTCGTGCTCCTGATCGCCGTCGTTGCCTCGGTGTACCCCGCATGGCGCGCGGCCCGGCTGGCTCCCGTGGCGGCCATTCGAGGCCTGCCGCCGGAACGCAGCGGGCGCCGCCGGCAAGTGCGCGCGGCCAGCCGGTGGAGCAGCCGGCTGCCGCTGCTGGCGCGGATCGCGGGGCGGGGTTTGGGACGCAATCCGCATCGCACGGCCTTGACGGTCGCGGCCAGCGCGATCGGCGTGGCCGCTTTCGTTTTCGTCACCGGCATCGCGGACGGCTACCTGAGGCAGATGGTGGAGAACTCCACCGGCTACGTCACCGGACATCTGCAGCTACAGCATCCCCGCTTTCGCGTCGAGATGGACGTGGCGAACTCCCTATCCGGCACGAACGCGTTGCTCTCCACGCTGCGCAATGCTCCGGAAGTGCTCGCGGCGGCGCCGCGCGTGCAGACGATGGCGCTTGCGACCAGTGCCGGCCAGTCTCAGAACTTCACGCTTGTGGGCATCGACCCGGCCGCCGAGCGCGAGGTGACCTTCATGCACCGCGCCATCAAGACCGGAAGCATGCTGCGATCCGACCGGGAAATCGTCCTCGGCTACCGGCTGGCAGAAAAGCTCGGCCTGCGCCTGGGCGACAAGGTCGTGATCATGGCGCAGGCGGCGGATGGTTCCGTGGGGTCCGCCGCGTACCGGCTGGCCGGTCTGTTCGACACGGGAAGCGACTCCTTCGATGCGCTGCTTGGCTATGTGTCGCTGCCTGCCGCGCAGTCCTTGTTGGGCATGCCCGCAAGGCTGTCAACGATCGCGGTGCGACTTCGCGATCCGGACGACCTGGCTGCGGCCCAGGCGCGTCTCGCGTCACTGCTGCCACCCGGCCCTGTACTCGTGAGCTGGCGGGAACTGCTCCCCGAAGTGGACCAAATGATCGCCTACCTGCGCGTGGTGCTGCGGCTGATCACCGGGATCGTCCTCGGCGTGGTGGCCATTGGCGTGATGAACACCATGCTCATGTCGGTCATGGAGCGCACGCGCGAGCTGGGCATCATGATGGCCTTAGGCACCCGGCCGCGCGCCATCGTCGCGCTTGTCATGTGCGAAGCGCTGGTGCTGGCGCTGGCCGGCATCCTGGCGGGGTGGACCATCGGCATTCCGGTCGTGCAGTACCTGGCGATCGCGGGACTGGACGTCTCCTTCTACGCGAAAGGGCTGCAAAGCATTCCCGGGTTGACCGGCGTGATCTATCCCGCCTTCGTTCCCCTGAACCTGATCAGCCCTTCGCTCGTGCTGCTGGGGCTCAGCGTGGCCGCTGCCCTGTACCCCGCCTGGCGCGCAGCGCGGCTGCAGCCCACCGCGGCGATTCGCCATGCTTGATCGGATCGCCCTTTGGCTGTGCCTGGCAGGCGGCGCTGCGGCATGGGCGCAAGGCGCGGACGCCCCTGCAACACAGGGGCAACAAGGGGCGGTAGAGTTTTCCGGCTCCTTGCGCAACATGCTGACTTCCTCGGAAACCAGCGTCGGCCCGGTCCGTGACTACACGCTGGATGCGAGCCGCCTGCGGCTGGAGTGGAGAGGGCAGGTGAACCGCGCGCTGCGAGTCGACTTCCAGTACGACAACGAGGTGCTTGCCGGCGATTACCTGAGCACGCCGCAGTACCGGCTCGAAGAGGCCCTGCCACGCCGGACCTATTGGCATCTGGAGGACGTGTATGCGTCGGGAGGAAACTATGTCGCGCAACACCGGATCCGGCGCGCGAACCTGACCTTCTCGCGCGGGGAGACGGACCTGCGCGCCGGCCGGCAGCGTATCGCCTGGGGAAACGGCCGCTTCTGGAGTCCCCTGGATGTGCTGAACCCGTTTTCGCCCGTGACCCTGGATCCCGGCGAGCGCGAGGGAGTGGATGCGCTTCTCCTGGAGCAGAAGCGCTCCGCGGTCTCGCGCTGGTCGCTGGCATATGCCCCGACACGCACAAGCTCGGCCCACGTGCTCGCCCAATGGCACGGCAACGCGAGCGGGGCCGACTACTCACTGGTCGGCGGCCGTTTTGACGGCGGCGGCCTGCTCGGCGCCGACATCTCCACGGAAGTCCGTGGAGCGGGTGTTCGCGCGGAATGGGCGATGGGGCGCCCGCAGGGAAGCGCCACGCATCAGCGGCTCATGCTGGGTTGGGACTATGCCTTCGCGAACACGCTGACCCTGACGGCTGAGTTCTACTACGACGGTTCGGGCAGCCGCTCCGCAGCCACCTACGATGTTGCCGGCTTGGCCGCGGGCCGCCGGCAGACGCTGGCGACGCGCTACCTTGGGCTGTACGCCGGTTACGAGTTGACCCCGCTCTGGAAGTCAGCGAACTGGCTCGTGTTGAACGTCGACGACAGCAGCATCTACCTGTCGCCTCGCCTGACCTACTCCTTGCGCGAGAACCTGGACTTGGCGATTGGCGCTCAGCTGCATGCCGGCGGGGCGCGCTCCGAGTTCGGCAGCCGCAAGCACCTATGGTTCGCCTATGCGCAATGGTTTTTCTGATCGCGTGATTTCTGGCGATTGGATGACAAATCTGTTATCCGAGGAGCCGGGGTAGTGGCGAGTTGACATGGATCATTCGAGGAGAAGGTTGGCGTCCTAGTCTTTGCCCGACACGGGAGGACGCGATGACTGCATCTAGCACTCGATCTTTCGGCAGGATGGTCCGGTACGGGCTCGTCTTTGCGGCGCTTGCTGTTGCGGCTGTTGCCGCGGGTGCGCAGGAACGCATGGAACGCGAGGGGGTCGTGCTTTATTGGGGACTGGTTCCGTCCGCGCTGGTGTCACAACCGCACGCGCAAGAGGATCTCCACGGCGGCCGCCCGCCGGGTGGCGGAAGGTTGAACCACCTCGTGATCGCCCTGTTCGATGCGCGGTCCGGTGCGCGCATCGACAATGCGGTGGTGCGCGCCCAGCTGAGCGAGCCGGGGATCGTCGACGCGCCGGCCAAGTACCTTGTGCCCATGCCGGTGAACGGGCAAGCCTCCTTCGGCCAGGTCTTCGGGACGGTCTATGGCGGTCCCTACCGGTTCCGCGTCTACGTGCAACTTCAACAGCGGCCGCAGGAAATCCAATTCGACTTCCAGGCGCAGTCGCAGCTCGTCCCAGCAGGGCCGGCGCGATGAGCGCCTTCATGCATCCCGGCCACCGGGCGAAAGATCCGCATGCCGAGTCTGCCTTGCGGATCATGGCGCGGCTGCTGCGGGGCATGGAGCGCACGCCGGCAGTACGACTGTGGAACGATGCGGTCCACAGCGCGCACCCTGAACCCCCGTTCGTGCTCGTCGTGCGGGACCCCGCTCTGTTGCGTCGCCTGGTGATGGACCGCAACCCGCTGCAGTTGGCAGACGCCTACTTCCGTGGTTTGCTGGATGTGGAAGGAGACCTGTATCGCGCGTTGGCGCTGAGGAATCATCTCGAGTCGATCTCCCTCACATGGCGTGACAAGCTTGCCTTGCTACGGGAAGCGCTGCGCCTGCCGGCAGGTTCCCGGCACGTGAAGCCGAGCACTTCGGTGGCTTCCCGCATCGCCCGGCGCTTTTCGCACCGGCACTCGAAAGAAAGTGACCGGGACGCCATCTCCTTCCACTACGACGTCTCGAACGATTTCTATGGCCTGTGGCTGGACGAAGAGCGCGTCTACTCCTGCGCCTACTTCAAACGCGGGAACGACAGCCTTGATACGGCGCAGCGCAACAAGCTCGATCACATCTGCCGGAAGCTGCGCCTGCGTCCGGGCGAGCGGTTCCTCGACATCGGCTGCGGCTGGGGCGCGCTGGTTTGTTGGGCAGCGCGCGAATACGGGGTGCGGGCGCACGGGATCACGCTAAGTGCACGCCAGCTGGAATACGCCAGGGAACGCATTCGCGCGGAGGGTCTGCAGGGGCAGGTGACCGTGGAACTGCTGGACTATCGGGACCTGCCGGGTCACGCCACCTTCGACAAGGTGGCGAGCGTCGGGATGTTCGAGCACGTGGGGCTGAAGAACCTGCCGGCGTACTACGAAACCGTTCGCCGCGTCCTCGTTCCGAGCGGCCTGTTCCTCAACCACGGGATCACGCACGATGAGGAAGGTTGGAGCAAGACCGTCGCCACCGAGTTCATCAACCGCTATGTCTTTCCGGATGGCGAGCTGGACTTGGTGAGCAACATCCAACGGGGCATGGAGCGGGGCGGCTTCGAGATCCATGACGTGGAGGGGCTGCGTCCGCACTACGCACTCACCCTGCGTCACTGGGTCCAGCGGCTGGAGCAACGCAGTGACGAGGCGATCGCAATGGTCGGAGAGGCAACCTTCCGCGTTTGGAGGCTCTACATGGCCGCATGTGCCGTAGAGTTCGAGGCAGGAGGGACGGGCATCTACCAGATACTCGCATCAAAGCGCGAGGGTGGGGCCTGGCCCGTCCCGTTGACGCGTGCAGACATCTACCGGTCGCGCGCCTGGAACCAAAGGGGCTAGATACATGTGCTTTTCGGCGACTGCGAGCTTCACGGCTGGCGGTCTTCTCCTCGTTGCCGGGGTCGCGGCCCAGAAGCTGGCCCGCGCTCCCGCCGAAAGGTTCTACGCGGCGATTCCCTTGTTGTTCGCCATCCAGCAACTCACCGAAGGCGTCGTCTGGATTTCGTTCGGTGAAGCCACCTCGGGGATCAATGGCTGGGCCACGCAGCTCTACTCGTTCTTCTCGCACGTGCTTTGGCCGGTGTACGTTCCGGTAGCGGCGTGGCTGCTCGAGACGGATCCCCCGCGCAGGCGCCTGCTTGCGGCCGTTTGCGCCGCGGGGCTGGCGATCGGCGCCTACCTCCTGTACAGCATGGTCGCCTATCCCATCGTGGCGCGGCCGACCGGAGGGCACGTTGAATACGACTCGCCTCACTTCTACGTCGCGCTTTCGATGACGCTGTACCTGCTTGCAACGACTGTGAGCCTGCTGCTGTCCACGCACCCGCGGGTGCGCTTTTTCGGGGCCTTGGCGCTCGGCTCGGCTGTCGTGGCGTACGCCTTGTTCGCGCGCTGGTTCATCTCGGTGTGGTGCTTCTTCGCCGCGGTCCTGAGCATTTCTGTCCTGCTGCAATTGATGCCGCGCCGTTCCGCAGCGGGGGTCTTCCGTGTGCCATGAGCCGGCCGCCGGCGACCACGCGAAGTACCGCCCCGCGCTGAGGGTATTTTCGACAACGGCGGCCCCCTTTCTTTAATGGAGAGCACCATGTACAAGCGGATCCTCGTTCCCTTCGACGGCAGCGACACCTCCCGGAAAGCCCTGGATAGCGCGATCCAGCTCGCGCGAGAGTCGGGCGGGCGGCTACGAATCATCCATTCGCTGGATGAACTCCGCTTCGTGACGCCCTACGACTACACGGTGGAAGTCCTGGAGACTGCGCGCGCCGGTGCCAACGCAGACCTGGCCCGGGCACTGGAACTCGCCAGGGCTGCGGATGTGCCCGCCGAAACGGCCCTGCTGGAAGGCCTGGACCTGCGCCTGGGCGATGTTGTTGCCGACGATGCGCGGGCCTGGTCCGCCGACCTGGTGGTCGTTGGAACCCACGGACGCCGAGGCGTGGGCCGTGTGCTCCTGGGCAGTGGCGCCGAACAGATAATCCGGCTGGCGCCGGTGCCGGTCCTCGCGGTGCGCTCGACCCCGATGCAGCCTGCGACCTGATCAGCGCCCGCATCCAGGCGCACGGATGCATCGGCGAGCGCTGCATGATGGCCGAGGCGGTCGCCCGCGTCAGGGGACACCTTATTGGAAGCTCGTGCCGTCCCAGTGGAAGACGCGGGGTTGCGGCTCACCGGGCCGCGAGATGCGCAGCTCGATGGGGCCTCGCTGCGCACCGGGCACGCTGAACGAAAGTTCCCCTTCGCGATGGTGGCCGCCCGATGGCGCGGTCCACTGGACTGGCCGGAGTTCGGTGCCGTCCACGACGAGCACCGCAGCCTCGCGCAGATCATCCTGCAGGTCGCCAGTATGGGTGTCCATCACGACGGTGAAGGTCCAGTTGGTCCCCGCTGGCACGCGCGGCGTGACGGTGATCTTTACCCCTGCGGCTTCCGAGGTCTGCGCTTGGGGCGCAGCTTGCGCGACGGCTCCTTGTACCCAGGTCGCCGCGGCGACAACGATAGCTGCTGCGGCGATGGCGCGACAGAGATGCACTGTACGAGGGAAGGCTCGGTCTTGGCACTTGGTCCTGACGGAAACTTGATCCAGGCCAGCATAGAACGCTGCACGGATGCCCGCTTGCGTCAGATCAAGCGGGGCGCGATGGCCTTCCTGGTGGGGGCTGGCAGCCGCCCCCACCCGATCCACCTAGAGTTCCATAGCCTCGAGCACGAGGCCAACGCAATGATGGGGCAGTATGCGGCGACCTGAGGCGCCGCGGCCGCGTCTCACCTGAGTCCGTCGATGCGTGCGCGCTTGAGCAGCAATGCGTTTGCCGCCACGATCAGCGAGCTGCCCGACATGGCCAAGGCTGCCATCTCCGGGCTGATGGTGACCGGATAGAACACGCCCGCGGCAAACGGAAAAGCGACCACGTTGTAGCCCACCGCCCACCACAGGTTCTGGTGCATCTTTCGGAGGGTGGAGCGCGACAGACCCACGGCCGCCACGACCCCGAACGGATCGCTTCTCATCAGCACGACGTCGGCGCTTTCCATCGCGACATCGGTGCCGGCACCGATGGCGAAGCCCACGTCGGCCTGGGTCAGCGCGGGCGCATCGTTGATGCCGTCGCCCACCATGCCGACCTTCTTGCCTTGGGCCTGCAGCGCCTTGACCTGCTCCGCCTTCTGCCCCGGGAGGACTTCAGCCAGGATGGTGGTGACGCCCAGCTCGCCACCGATGCGCTCGGCGGTGGCGCGGTTGTCGCCGGTGAGCATTGCCACTTCCACGCCGCGCTCGCGCAGTGCCTTGACCGCTGCCGCCGACGTCGGCCGCGGCGCATCGGCGATGGCGATCAGCCCCCACAGCCTGCCGCCGCGTGCCACGTGCACCACGGTGCGACCGCCCCCGGCAAGCCGCTCGGCCTCGCCCTCCAGGCCAGCCAGGTTGACGCCTTCAGAGTCCATCAGCCGGCGGTTGCCGATCAGGGCTCGCACGCCGGCGGAAGTCGCGCGCGCTCCCATGCCGTCGATGTTGGTGAAGGCTTCGGCCGGCATGGCCGTGAGCTGTCCCTGCTTGGCCTTCTCGAGGATGGCGTGGGCGAGCGGGTGCTCCGAGTGCTGTTCCATGCCCGCAGCCAATGCGACCACTTCATCCTCGCCGTGCCCGGGCGCGGCGATCACCTCGATCACCTCGGGTTTGCCGAGCGTCAACGTGCCGGTCTTGTCGAAGATCACCACATCGAGCCGCGTCGCGTTCTCCAGGGCCGAGGCGTTCTTGATGAGGATGCCGTTGTTCGCGCCGCGCCCGGTTCCGATCATGATGGCCATCGGAGTCGCGAGCCCGAGTGCATCCGGGCAGGCAATCACGAACACAGTGATCGTCAATGTGACCGCCAGGAGCAGCGTCTGGCCGATCACCCAATACCAGGCGACGAAGGTGGCGACACCGATGGCGATGGCCACCAGCACCAGCCACTGCGAGGCCCGGTCGGCGAGCAGTTGCGCCGGCGCCTTGGAGTTCTGGGCCTCCTGCACCAGCTTGACGATCTGGGCCAGCGCGGTATCGGCGCCGACCTTGGTGGCGTTAAAACGGAACGCACCGCTCTTGTTGATGGTGGCGCCAGCCACTAGGGAGCCGGGAGCCTTCTTCACGGGCATGGACTCGCCGGTGAGCATCGACTCGTCGACTTGCGTCTCTCCCTCCGTCACCACCCCGTCGACGGGGATGCGGTCGCCGGGCCGCACGATGACGACTTCTCCCGCGCGAACCTCGGCCGTCGGAATCTGCACCTCCTGACCATCGCGCAGTACGCGCGCCATCGGCGGTGCGAGGTCCAGTAGCGCGCGGATCGCATCGTTCGCGCCCGCGCGGGCACGCATTTCGAGCCAGTGACCCAGGAGGATGAAGACGAGCAGCACCGACACGGCCTCGTAGAACTGCACCGTCCCGCCGAAGAAGAATGTCGAGGCCACGCTGAAGGCATAGCCGGTGCCGACGGAAAGCACCACCAGCACGGCCATGTTGAGGATGCCGTTCCTCAATGCCCGCCAGGCCGCGACGAAGAACGGCCACGAGGGCCACACCACGGCCCCGCTGGCCAGGATGAACAACCATTGATCCATCCGCAGCCCGAAAGGCACGGGTGGGGTGGGCAGCGGCAGGCCCATGGGCATCCACAGGAACAGCGGGATCGTGAACGCAAGGCAGACGATGAACCGGTTGCGCATGTCGCGCACCATGCCCGCCATGTCCATGCCGGCGCCATGCCCCATGTCGTGCGCCATCTCGTCCATCGCCCCCGGCTGCGCCGCGTGCTTCGCATGCGCTGCGTGCGGATCGGGTTGAGCAACCGGGCACAGATGGTCAGGCTGCATCTCACCGCGACAGTGGTAGCCGCAATCGCGGACCGCGTCACGCAGCATAGACTCTGTGATCGCGCCGGCGTCGTAGTGCACCGTCACGCTGGCGGAGGCGGGGTTGGCGTGCGCATGGTGCACTCCCGGCAGTGCACCTACGCGCTTCTCGACTCCCAGGTGGTCGAGCTCCTCGAAGAGGCCCTTGACCTCGAACGTAGCGCTCTTCATCTCGCTCTTCATCTCAACTCCCGAAGCGACGTGCCAGCACGTTGTAGACGGGCGCGTAGACCAGTCCAATGAGCCCTCCGTAGAGGAAGCTCTTGACCAGCCCTACCAAGAGCCCCTGAGGAGTAAGCCACTCGAAACCGGGAAGCGTGATCGCAAGGAACTCTCGCATGTGCCCGCTGGACGGGTTCGTGAGCCCGTAGGCGATGCAAAGGAGGTAGAGCAGGGCGGTCGTCAATGCGAGCGACCAGGTGACGGTCTTGATGTTCATGCACAAATCCTTCAGCTTTAGTGGCGGTGGCCATTGCGGGATTCTGCTTCGTCACGCCGACTCTTGCGTTCGTTGCCAGGATCCCGAGGGGGCCTGCCGCCGTGTCCGCCGTGTCCGCCGTGTCCCCCGTGTCCGAAGAGGTGCATCGCCGCCATGGCGATCACCACGAGTAGAAACACCCAGTTTTCTGAAAGCCAGTCCATCGTCGTTCTCCTTTTGAAGAATTCGCGTATTCGTTCTCAGCCGGCTGCAAGCGCCATGGCGATGGCGCCGGCCGCCAAGCAGTAGCAAATCATCGGCGCCAGCGTATGGCGGACGATCGCTCCCTCCTGCCGCAGCAGGCCCACCACGGCCGCGGCCGCGACGACGTTGAGCACCGAGATCATGTTGCCTGCGTTGGCGCCCAGCATCTGCGCGGCCAGCACCGGCACCTCGGGCAGGCCCGCCCGCTGCGCCGCGCTCGCCTGCAGCTCGGCGAACATCATGTTGCTGAAGGTTGCGCTGCCCGCGAGGAAGGCGCCGAAGGCGCCGACGAAGGGAGCCACCAGCGGCCAGCCCGGGCCCACCGCATCGGCCGCCGCCCGCGCGAGCGTCAGCGGCATGCTGGCAAGCTCCGCCTCGTTCACGCCGCTGTGGATGAAGATGCGCACCATCGGCACTGCGGCACCAAGCGCGAGCGCACTGCCAGCCACCACGGGCGCCGAGGCGCGCAACGCTGCGCCGGCGCGCGCGAGGCTCACCCGCTGCAGCGGCAGGGTGAACAGCGCAACCAGGAGAAACAGCGTTCCGGAAAGGTACAGCGGCGCCACCGCAAAGCCGATGCCCGTGCCCAGGATGTCCGGCCAGCGGATCGTCGGCGACTGCAGCCATGCCTTCCAGGGAAAAGCGTCGACGCGCGTGAAGACCAGCATTGCAGCGAGCAGGAGGTACGGTGTCCAGGCACGCGCCAGCGACAGGGAAGCGGCACTGCCGGGCGGGCTGCCGGGCGGGGCGCCGGCGACGGCAAGCGTCCGGGTCGGCAACAGCCTGCGCCTGCGTGCCAATGGAACGACGACTGCGAGTCCAGCCAGGGCCCCCAGCAGGGAAGGAAACTCCGGGCCCAGGAGTGCCGCGACGGCGAGTGCTGGCAAGGTGAAACTCAGCCCGGCGACGAGCGCGAAGCGCCACAGCGCCATGCCGGCACGCCAGCTGCGCGCCGGGTGGAAGAACCGGGTCAGCAGGAGCACCATGGCCAGGGGGACCGACGTGCCTACCAGCACATCGATCGCGACTGCCTGCACCGCGATGGCCTGCAGGAAATCGGCGGAAGCGCGCGTCGCGCCGAGGCCCTGCGCCAGCCCGACCAGCACCGGCGTGCCGACGGCCCCGAATGACACCGGACTGCTGCCGGCAATCAGCGCCAGGACCACGGCGCCCATGGGCGCTACGCCGAGTGTGACGAGCAGGGGCGCGGTGATGGCCGCCGGCGTGCCGAAGCCAGCCGCCCCCTCCAGGAAAGCCCCGAAGAGCCATGCGATGAGGATGACCTGAACGCGCAGGTCGGGCGAGATACGCACGAAGCCCTGACGCATCGTGGCCAAGGCGCCGCTTTCGGTCAGCACCTTGAGCAGGACGATCGCGCCGGCCACGATCCAGAGGATGGACAACGCGATGCCGATCCCCTCGAGGGCGGCGGCGAGCACGTGGCGCGGCGGCACGCGCCAGACGAACAGGCTGACTGCCGCCGTCATGACCAGGCTGAGCGCCATTGCCTGGGCGGCCGGCAGGCGCAGTACCACCAGCAAGACGAGCGCCGCAGCGAGGGGCGCAAGCGCAGCGAGGAGCAGACCGCTCATCTGGCGCCTGGCCTCAAGCTCATGGCGCCAGCCCCAGGGATGTACGTTGCCTTCGCCAGCAAGTGGTGCACGAACATCAAACCGCTGACCGGCCGGGCAAGCTGGAAGCAATCCGCTGCTCGGTTTGCGCCACATGGCCGACGGCGGTCACGAAGCTGTCCGGATTGAGGGAAATGGAGTCGATACCCTGCTCAACCAGAAAGCCCGCGAACTCGGGGTAGTTGCTCGGCGCCTGGCCGCAGATGCCGACCTTGATACCGGCGCCCTGCGCCCTGGCGATGGCCTCGGCGACAAAGCGCTTGACGGCTTCGTTCCTCTCGTCGAAGAGCTTGGCGAGATCCGCCGAATCGCGGTCCGCGCCGAGCACGAGTTGCGTGAGGTCGTTGGAGCCGATCGAAAAGCCATCGAAGCGTCTGGCGAACTCCTCGGCCAGGATGACGTTCGAAGGCACCTCGCACATCACGTAGACCTGCAAGCCATCGGCGCCGCGCGTGAGGCCGTTGTCGGCCATGACGGCCAGCACGCGATCGGCCTCGTCCGGCGTGCGGCAGAAGGGCACCATCACGAGCAAGTTGGAAAAGCCCATCTCCTTGCGAACCTTGGCCAGCGCGCGGCACTCCAGGGCGAAGCCCGGCTTGTAGCGCTCGTCGTAATAGCGCGAAGCGCCGCGCCAGCCGAGCATCGGGTTCTCCTCCCGCGGCTCGAAGGCCGCGCCGCCCAGGAGCCCCGCGTACTCGTTGGTCTTGAAGTCCGACAGCCGCACGATCACCGGATGCGGATGGAATGGCGCGGCGAGCTTGGCAACGCCCAGCGCCAGCGTGTCCACGAAGTAGTCCGCCGGGTTGGCGTAGCCGCGCGTGAGTTCCTCGATCTGGCGGCGCTGGCCGGCATCTTGCACGCGCTCTGGCTGCAGCAGCGCCATGGGATGCACGCGCACGAAGTTGCTGACGATGAACTCCAGCCGCGCCAGGCCCACGCCCTTGGCCGGCAGCCGCCACCAGCGAAAGGCGGAGGCCGGGCTGGCGATGTTCACCATCATGGCGGTGCGCGTCGGCGGGATGGCGGCGAGGTCGAGCTCCTGCGCCTCGAACGGCAACAGACCCTCGTACACGACACCCTGCTCGCCCTCGGCGCAGGACAGCGTCAGCTCCTGGCCGTCGCGTAGCCGGCGCGTCCCCTGGCCGGTGCCGACGATCGCCGGCACGCCGAGTTCGCGGCTGACGATGGCGGCATGGCTGGTGGTGGCGCCGTGATCGGTGATGATGCCGGCGGCCTTCTTCATGATCGGAACCCAGTCGGGGTCGGTCATCTCGGTGACCAGGATCGCACCGTCCGGAAAGCGCGCGATTTCGTCGGCGCTGCGGATGACGACTGCCTTCCCGGCGGCAATCGCCTCTCCGATTGCCGAGCCGGTGAGGATCGCCCTGCCGCGGGCCTTGAGCCGATAGGACTTGATCGTGCCGGGGCTGCGCGCAGACACGACGGTCTCCGGGCGGGCCTGCACGATGTGAAGCTCACCAGTTTCCCCGTCCTTCGCCCACTCCATGTCCATCGCGCGCCCGTAGTGCGCCTCGATTGCCGCCGCCCAGCGCCCAAGTTCAAGGATCTCTTGGTCGCTGAGCACGAAGGACTGGCGCTCCTTCTGCGTGGTCTGCCGCGTCGCGGTGCGCGCGCTGCCACCGCTCGCGTACACCAGCTTGATTTCCTTCGCGCCGCGCGTCTTCTCGATGATCGGGCGCAGCGTAGAGTCGGAGAGCAGGGGCTTGAAGACGACGTACTTGTCCGGGTCGACGGTACCCTGCACCACGGTCTCGCCAAGGCCCCACGCCGCATTGATCACGGCGGCACGCGGAAAGCCGCTCTCGGTGTCGATGGAGAACATCACGCCGGAGCCGGCGAGGTCCGAGCGCACCATCCGCTGCACGCCGATCGACAGCGCCACCTCCATGTGGTCGAAACCCTTGGCCTCGCGGTAGGCGATGGCGCGGTCGGTGAAGAGCGAGGCATAGCAGCGTCGGCAGGCGTCCATCAGCTCGCGCTCGCCTCGCACGTTGAGGAAGGTCTCCTGCTGCCCAGCAAAGCTGGCATCGGGCAGGTCTTCCGCCGTAGCGCTGGAGCGCACCGCCACGCTCGCCAGCTCCACTCCGACGCGGCGCGAGAGTTCGCGGTACGCATCCCGGATAGCGTCGGCGATATCCGGCGGAAACTGGCCGTCCAGGAACAGGCGGCGCGCCGCCTCACCGATCTCGTGCAGCGTCGCCTTGCCGTCCTTGAGCGCCAGCATCCGCTGTGCGAGCGCGGCTCGGATGCCGTTGGTCTCCACGTATGCCCGGTACGCGCCCGCGGTGGTGGCGAAGCCCCCGGGGACCCGGACGCCACGGGATGCAAGCTGCTGCACCATCTCGCCGAGGGATGCATTCTTGCCGCCGACGCGTGGCACGTCTTCGTTGCGCAGGTTCTCGAACCATGCGACGTACGCGGGGGATGGGGCACTTGCAGGCATGCGGGTTCTCCTTTGCTCGTCGGATTGGGGTGTGGCTAGTCCTGCGCACGCGGGGCTCTCGGGTCCTGTATGGCGTCAAGCGCGGCGCTGTCGATCGCCGCGCGCACGGCGCCGGCCGATGCACGCAGGCGCTCCGACTCGGGGACGGAAAGCGGTACGGCAAGCACGCGCCGCACGCCGGCGCGGCCGACGATCGCCGGCAGGCTCAGGCAGACGCGGTCGATGCCGTAGTGGCCTTCGATGAGCGTCGAGACGGTCAGCACCGAAGCCTCATCGCGCACGACTGCCCCGACAATGCGCGTCAGCGCCGCGGCAATCGCGAAATTGGTGGCGCCCTTGCGGCGGATGATCTCGTAAGCGGCGTTCCGCACGCGTGCGGCGATCGCGTCCATGTCCGCCTCCGTGCACGACATGCCGGTCAGGTCGCAGTACGCATGCAGCGGCACGTTGGCCAGGCTGGCGGTGGACCAGGCGACGAGCTCGCTGTCGCCATGCTCGCCGAGCACGTAGGCGTGAACATTGCGCGGATCCACGCCGTAGTGGGTCGACAGTTCAGAGCGCAGTCGCGCGGTGTCGAGCACGGTGCCGGAGCCGAACACGCGGGCGGGCGGCAAGCCCGACAGCCGTAGTGCCGCGAAGGTTAACGCGTCCACCGGGTTGGTGGCAACCAGCAGCAGGCCGTCCGGGTTGGCGCGGACGACCTCAGGCACGATGCCGCGCAGGATCTCCAGGTTGCGCTGTAGCAGCGCCGGACGCGTCTCGCCCTCCCGCTGTGCTGCGCCGGCCGCGATCACCGTGACAGCCGCGCCGGCGGCGTCGGCCAGTCCACCGGCGCGCACATGCACGGGCACCGAGAACGGCACGGCCTGCGCGATGTCCATGGCCTCGCCCTCGGCCCGCTCGTGATCGGCATCGATCACCACAACCTCGCGCACCAGGCCGGAGGTGGCCAGGGTGTACGCGAAGGTGCTGCCGACGCGGCCGGCGCCCACGACAGCCACTCGGCTTGTCTCCTGCATCTCATGCATCGAGGTCCTCCCCGACCTTCAGGCGCGCCGGCGAGCTCTCTGGCGTCCGCGCCAATAGCAGCGCACAGGGCGCTTCCTCCAGCAGCCGCTTCAAGACCGACGCCCGGCCGCCACCCAGCGCACCGTGCCATCCCAGCGCCAACAGGCTGGTACCTTTGCGCTCGACGTGCTCCAGTAGGGCGGCGGCGGGGTCACCGGGGCGCAGCAGCACCTCGCGCACCGAGCGCGACTCGTCGGCTGTACAGCCGGCGAGCCCCTGCTGGACCATCTCTTGCAACTGCCGGCCGTATTCGTGGTGGGCCGCGTCCGCATACCCTGCCGTGCCGACCGGACCGTTGCCCGCGTGCATCACTTCGACACGCAGTGCGAGGGCGGCGGCGAGCTGCGCGGCCGCTTCGAGCGCGCGGTCAGCCGCAGGCTCGCCGCTGGCCGCCGCCAGCATGACATGCCAGGGCAAGGCCTCGCGATAGCGCACGGGCAGCAGCACGACCGGCACGGGGCAAGCCTCGATGACGGCGCGGGCCACGCCGCCGAGGCGCTCGCCTACCGGCGCCCCTGCCGAGGCCGAGGCGCCGCGGGCGCTCATCACCACGAGCTCCACGTCGTGCGCGCGCACGGCATCGAGGACCGCCGTCTTGGCATCTGCGGCCAGCTGGTGCACGACAACCTGCGCCCGTGCGGCCTGCGGCAGGCGCAGACGCGCGATCGCCTCGTCGCCCGGCAGCACGTGCGCCGTTGCGTGCAGCACGTGCAAGGTGGCGCCCAATTGCCCTGCCAGCCAGAGCGCGCAGCCCACCGCCTTGGCGGCTTCGGGCGAGCCGTCCAGTGGCAGCAACAGGGAGCGGTACTGCTTCATGTCCGCTCCACCCGCAGCGGATGCCTGCCGCCGCGCCAGGCCAGCGACATCTCGACCGCCTCCCATCCCGCCGGCAGCCGCGCGCCGGCGCGAGCGTGCGGCTGCGGCCCGTCGGCGGAGAAGCGCACCCCGAGGAAGCCGAAGACCAGCGCCTGCCAGGTGCCGCCCATCGCCGCCGGGTGCACCCCGAGCATGCTGTTGTCCATGCCGTTCTGCAGGTCCAGCCACAGGCTCTGCTTTAAGTAGCGCTCGGCGTCCTGGCGCAGCTCCAGGCGTGCCGCGATGGCCGCATGCACGGCGGGCGAAAGGCTGCTGCCGTGGTCGGTGCGCGGCTCGTAGTAGCGGTAGTTCGCTGCCACCACCGCTTCGGAGAATGCTTCGGGGAACAAGAAGGGCAGCATCAGCACGTCGGCCTGCTTGATCAGCTGCATTCGATTGATCCGATCCCAGTCGAACAGCCGGCTGAGCGGGGCCTTGAAGCGCTCCTCGTCAGCGAGCGAATAGGCATCGAGCGCGAAGAAGCCCGCGAATTGCTCGATCACGCCGTCGGCCCCCGGCCCCGGGCAATGCAGTTCGTGGGCCACGCGCTTCCATTCCTCCGCTTCCGCGCCGGCCCGGTGCAGGTGGTCCGCGACCCAGGCGGCGCGCTCGAGGTTGAAGCGCGCCATCCAGTTCGTGTAGGCGTTGTCGTCGACATCGTGGTGGTATTCGTCCGGACCGACCACGCCGCGGATGTGCAGGTGGCGCTCGCCGCGTTCGACCCGGCTGGCCCAGAAGCGCGCCGTCTCGAACAGGATCTCGGCGCCCGGCCCGGCGAGGAAGGCCTCGTCCCCCGTCGCTTCCCAGTAGCGCCAGACGCCATAGGCGACGTCCGCCGTGACGTGGATCTGCTGGCGTCCGGTGAAGATCGGGATCTCCTTGCCCGTGCTCCTGAGCACGATCCGCGAGGGCGTCACGTCGTCGCCCGTTACGGTGGACTCCCAGGCGAAGCAGGCGCCCCTGTATCCGAGCGCGCGGGCGCGCCGTCGTGCGCCTTCGAGCGTGCGGTGGCGGTAGAGCAGCAGGTTGCGTGCGCGCTCCGGTTCGGTGTGCAGGAAAAACGGCAGCATGAACACCTCCACGTCCCAGAAGATGTGCCCCTCGTAGGCGCGGCCGGTGAAGGTGCGCGCGGGGATGGAGGCCCGCGGGTCGTCGCCAGCCGGCAGGCGCAGGTGGTAGGCGCCGAAGCGCAGCGCCTGCGCGACCGAGGGCCGCCCTGGGACCCGGATGTCGGCCTTCTCCCAGAAGCCGTCCCACGCCTGGGCGTGGCCGGCGAACAGCGCATCGAAGTGGCCCCAGTCCAGCGCGCCCACATGGGCGAGCGCGGCGGCCCGAGGGTCGGGGGCGTCCCGGCTGGTGAAGACGCTCACGAAGCGCCGCAGGCCCTCGGCAGTGCGCAGTGCGCGCGCGGCGATGCAGACCTCCACGCCGGAGGCCCGGGTTGCGTAGCGCACCAGTTCGAGCTCGCCGTCGACGAGATGCTCCAGGTGCTCGATGTGCGGGTGCCGTTCGGCGGCATGCGTGTCCCGCAGCGTGGGCCTCACTTCGACCGCTGCCCAATGGTTCTCGGTCTCAATGAGTGCCTCGTGCAGCAGCAGGTGCGGGTCGGTGAGCGCGGCGCAACGGCGCGTGCGCACGCGGGTGCGCCGCCCGCCCGCGGTCTCGTACAGCGCCTCGACGTGCAGCACGCCTTGCCGCATGTCCAGTGTCCGGCGCAGCTCGCGGCCGTGCGGGCCGCCGAAGTCGAGCGGCTCGCCTTCCAGCGTGAGCGTCAGGCGCAGCGGCGAGGGCAGCGGCACCAGCTCGGCGTGAGGATCGTCGCCGCGGCCCGGCGTGAGGAACTCGAGCTCCGAGTACGGCAGGTCGGCGCGCTTGCGGTCGTAGACGCCGGCGATGAACAAGTCGCAGTGGGCACCGGGCGGCGGCGTGTCCAGCGCACCGCGCAGGCCCATGTAGCCGTTGCCGATGGCGAACAGGCTCTCCATCTGCCGCTCGCGCGCGCGGTCGAAGCCTTCCTGCTCGATATGCCAGGCCAACGTGTCCTGACGTTGGCGCAGGGCGGCCTCCAGGCCATCGGCAGTGAGCGCGGCGAGGTCCTGTACCACCACGTCTGCACCGGCGTGGCGCAAGGCCGCGGCATTATCGCCGCGATCGACGCCGACCACCAGCCCGAAGCCGCCACGCCGGCCGGCCTCCACGCCGGAGATGGCGTCCTCGAACACCAGCGTGCGGCCGGCAGGCACGCCCAGCTGCTCGGCGCAGCGCAGGAACATGTCCGGATCGGGCTTGCCCTTCAGGCCCAGGGCGTCCAGGTCGACGCCGTCGAGACGGGCGTCGAACAAAGCCTCGATGCCGGCGGCTTGCACGATCTCGCGGCCGTGGCGGCTGGAGGTGACCACGCCGGTCCTGACGCCGCGCTCGCGCAGCTCCTGCACCAGGTGCAAGGTGGAGGCGAAGGTCTTCACCCCCTCGTCACCCAGCAGCCGCTTGAAAATCGCATCTTTGCGCTCTGCGAGTGCCGCCTGCTCCTTCTCTCCTGGCTCGATTCCGCGCGACCGCAGGAAGCTGCGCACGCCCTCGATGCGCGGCTTGCCGTCGACCAGGGCGCGGTACTCCGCGCGCGCGTCGAAGGGCTCGAAAGCCCCGCCGCGTTCCTGCAGAAATGCGTCGAACAGCTCCTTCCAGGCCTGCGCGTGCAACTGCGCCGTGCGCGTGATGACGCCGTCCATGTCGAAGATCGCGGCCCCGAAGCCCGTGCTCACCGGGCAACCTTTCCTATGCCCATGGCGGCATCGGTCCTGGTGATGGAGTCCGTACCCTCGACTTCGCAGCGAGTGAGGGCGCGGATGGCATCGACCGTCTCGGGTACCACGATGGCCTGGTTGTCCACCATGTAGGCGTAGAACAACTCGGTGCCCTGCACCTTCAGCATGTCCTCCCACAGGGCCACTTCGTAGAGGTCGCCGCGCGGCCGGCGGACGTCGGCCATCAGCTCCTTCACCGCATTGAGCGAGGGCAGGCCATCTGCGTAGCGGATGAGGGCTATGCGCGTGGAGGCCCGCAGCGCCGCCAGCACCTCCTCCGTCGATGCCGCGCGGGTCATCTCGACCGACCAGTAGTGCAGGTGCGCCAGCGTCTCGGGCACCTTGACCGCCATCGTCACCACGTCCAGGTCCGAGTCCACGGTCTGGGCGTCCGGACCCTGGTGGCTGGGGATCTCGGGCTCGGGGACCAGCGTGTTCATGATCCCGCCCTCGTGGCTCTCCCAGGGATCGGTGGCGCGCCTCAGGAGCGTGCCGCGCGCCTTGCGCAGTAAGCCCGCGCGCTTGAGCGCACCGAGCGTCCGGACCACGGAGGTGGTATTGCAGGAGACGACGCGTGTCGCATCCCGGCCGAGCGCGCTGGCGTAGTTCGCTTCCGCGACGAAGGAATGTCCAGTCACCGCATGCTTCTCTCCGCCCTGGACGATGAACTTCAAGCCGAGCTGGCGGTAGATGTCCACGTTCTTCGCCGCAATGCGCTTGGGCGTGCAGTCGACCACGACATCGGCCCGGGTGAGAAGCTGTTCAAGCGTGCCGGTAACCTGAAGTCCCGCCGAGCGCATGGTCTGGTCTGCCTCCGGCGTTGCGGCGAACAGTGAGAATCCGCGCTCCAATGCCACTCGGGGTCGCCAGTCCGCCACGACGTCGGCGACACCAACGACATGCATGTCGATCTGCTGCGCCACGGCGTCGGCCACGCGTTTTCCGATCACGCCATAGCCGTTCACTGCAACCCGGATGCCTTTACCCATTTCAATCTCCATTCAACAACTGAAGAGATCCTGTTCATTGCGACCGTGCACTGCTGCGCCAACTTGTGCGGCCGCATGAACCGTTCGTGGCTCCCTGCAGAGGACAGCCGGGCGCATTGAATTCACTCGACTACGTGGTGGAAGCTGCTCATAGTGGGAGCGACCATCCGACCCTACGATGCAATCGGTTCCGGCAATTGAGGCAAATCAACCGGCCCAGAGCGCCGTCTGAACCTGACCATTTTGTAATGTGCTGGTAGGCTCCACAACTACTGTTCCCGCTCATCGCTCTCCGATCGGTTCTTGAGCGTCATCCCGCCGTCCTGGACAATCGGTCCAACCACGAGCAGTTGCAATGCGTATGGCGCAAGGGCCGCATGGGCCAGCAGTGCCAGTCCGGCGCCGAGTGCCATCGCACCCACACCAGACGCCAAGTCGGCAGCTTCAGCCCTGCCGCGATTCGGGTTCGCCTTGGACTCTCCGAGATTGCTGATCATCGCCGGCCTCTTGGTGGTGGCCGTGGCCATGCCCATGGCCACGGTGCATGAACACGTGCATCAACGGGCACGTAGCAACGACTAGGTACGGCAGCAACGCGTTGCCATGGTCCTGGTGCGGCAGGTACAGGTAAATGCTCGCCAGTACGGCCAGCACCGTTACGGCAACCCCGAAAGGGGAGCGCCAGAACGACCGGGCGGTCTGCGGCCCGCTTGTGGTGTGTGCTCCGTGTGCCATGTCAGTCCTTCAAGAGGCTGTGAATCTCAGCCGCAGCATCCACCCGCGCTCGCTTTGACGCGTTGATGTACGTCATCCGAGTCGCTGCGCCGGCTGGCGCAGCAGCAGCCACCGCCGCGGCGCGCGGGGGTCGACGTGGTCACCGCCCGGGCTGAGTATCCAGCCGCCTCTATGGCCGAGCGGTATGCCTCGATGTCTTCACCTTCTGGCGCGTGCAGCCGCACGCGGCGAGTACCTACATCGATTTCCACGCGCGCGTCCTCCTCCGACCCCACGCCGACAAGGCGCGCGCGATCCGGTTTGCGCACCCACCGCAGGTCATCCCAGGGACTTCGAATTCAATCACAGGAGCCTCCTATGAAACGGTATGAAGGCAGTTTCAACCTTCCCACCATAGGAGAGTTAAGCGTTGGGACCGGGGTAGCCAAAATACGAAGGACCTGCGGTGCTGCACGGGAAAGTCACTTCATCATCGGACACATCACCATGCCATCCATTCCGCCCATGGAGCCCATGGACGCGATGGCGACCTGTCCCTGCTCGTTTTTCTTCATGCGGTCGAACATGGCCTCGTGAGCCTTCAGGAACTCCTGCTTGGACAGCAGGCCATCTCCGTTTGTGTCCATCGCGCGCATGTGGTCGGCCATGCCCATGGCCGCACCCGGGCGTCCTTGCATGCCTCCTTGCATGCCTCCTTGCATCCCGCCGCCCGGCATCCCGCTACGCATTGCGGGCATGTCGCCTGAAGCGGATCGGCCGGGGCCAGTATCAGCCATGGCGCCGCAACCGGCGAGCGTGGCAGCAAGAGCAGCCGTGATAAGTACTCTCATGTTGAACTCCTTGTTTCGAGGCAATGCCTCAGCGGTTTCCCAGTTCCTGGACCAGCGCCTTCATTTCGGCGATCTCCTTTCGTTGGGATTCGATGATTTGGTCGGCCAGAACGCGCACCCGCGGGTCGCTGATGGTGGCCCGCTCACTGGTGAGAATGGCGATCGAGTGGTGGGGGATCATGGCCTTCATCCAGTCGACTTCGCCAACGGTCGCTTGGGTCCGGGCCAGGGTCACCCCAACTAGGAACAGCAGTGCTGCTGCGCCGAGGACGGCATAGTTGGCGCGCGTGTTCGGGTACATGCGCCACATGAAGAGCATCATGACGGCGGTCATGATGCCTCCCATGAGAAGCGCCATGAACACCCTGTTCAGCTGAAGTACACGTGATCCAGCTGATAGGTGCTCACGTACATGGCACCGAAGCCCAGCAGAGTCGATGTGGCGACCATGGTCACGAACCGACCATAGCTGGCCTTGTGCATGGAATGGGCGCCCGCGGTGCTGGCGTGGTGGGCGGAAGCCGGCGCGGCACGCCGCTCATGACGCCGCCGTTCGTGCTGATAAGTGGCTTCAGTGCTCATGGTGGCCTTTTTGCGAAGGGGCTTCAAGCCGTGGCGGCCATCTTGCGGCACTCGTCCGCACACCGCTTGCACGCCTGCGCACACTGCTGGCAGTGCTCCATCTGATGCCTGGCGCATTCCTGGCCGCACATTTCACAGATCTCCGCGCAAGCCCGGCAGACCATTTCCGAGGACTCGCTGGCGCGCGACATTACGGCTGCGGCGAGCTCGCAGATCTGCGCGCAGTCGATATCGAGCGCGATGCAGCGCGCCATCATCTTAACGTCCTGCTCCTGCAGGCACGCCGCGGCGCAGTGGTTACAGGCTTCGGCACATTCATAACAGGCCTTGATACAGCTCTTGAATTGCTGGTGTGGCATGTGAAGACTCCTTGTGGTTCATCGATGGTTGCCGCCTGGATCCCTGGGCGGCTCAGGGTGTGGCCCTACGCATGCGCGAGGACCAGCCGGGGAAACGATCATGGAGGCTGGGCGGCCGAGGACATATGCCAGCGCACCTGGCCGGCAAACGGCGCCGAAAGATCAGGCCTTTGGTGGCTTGTGGGGAACGGAAGCAGCCCAGCTCGGTCGCTGCCCGGGAGTTGAAGCCGCACCAATCGCCTGGGCGCTCAGGCTGATGGGCAAAGCGCTGGACGCCGCAGCCATGGGTTGGACGCACGTCTTCGCGCACTTGCACGCTGAGTGCGTCTGCGCCTTGTCCGGATTCGTGGCCTGATCGCCGCCTCGATGGCTCACGCTCTCAACACGCGGGGCAGCCGTGGCGGTGCCATGCTGTCGATCAAACTCCTGGGCCACGCGATGGGACGATATCCCATGTGCGACCGCATCTTGCTGGTGATGGCGGCATACGGAGACAGCGGCAGCAGCGCCTGCCTGCACCGGAACGGCGACAGCGAGCAATATCGTCAGCAAGAGCCGCAAGATGGACACAGACACAATTTACGGCTGCGCGATGCGGCGCGCCGTAGGACTGCGTTGACGCTGTGCACCGGCTCGTAAAAAACAAGGGAGGAGCCAGGCGGCTCCTCTTCGCGCGGTGATGAGGCGAACCAGCCGCTCAGTTTGCGGTTTCGATCTGGGTGATTGTCAGCTTGCCGCCCTGGTCAGCAGCGCGGAAGCGCACTTTGTCGCCGGGCTTCACCTGCTCGAGCATGGCCGCGTCAGCCACCGCGAATGCCATGGTCATGGGGGGCATATCCAGGCTCTTGATCTCGCCGTGTCTGAGCGTGATCTTGCCGGCTGCCTTGTCGACCTTGCGCACCTCGCCCTCTGGAAAATCCGTGGCCTGGGCCGCAGCTGCTGCGGTGCTCGGGTGATGGGCGCTGTGGTCGTCCGCCGCCTGCGGCACCGCTTGCTGTGCCCACACGCTGTTCGCACCGAGAACCAAGGCTGCGGTGATGAGATATCGCTTCATGATCTGCTCCTTTGTAGCGTTGATAAACCTTGCTCGAGCCGTCCTTGGCCAGTAGCAGGACGTCTTACTGGTGTTCCCGCCCTGAGGTTGCGGCTAGCGGTGCCCGAGGATTGAGTGGTGGCAGCAGATCGTCTGCTTCGAATGTGGCAGTCCGGCTCATCATGGCTTAGTCCTGGCCTACTCGTTGATCATTGATCAGACGAGGAAACGCAGCCAAGCTGCGCGAGCGAATGAAGCGCAATCTCCGCTTCCTCATCAGGCGTGAGCACGCTCACCTGCACCTCGCTGCCGAGCGCGCTGATGGTCTGCGCGTTGGCTGCGTTCGCCACGGCATCGATCTCGACGCCGAGATGTCGCAGGCGCGAACAAACTTCGGTGCGAATGGCGGGGGCATTGGCGCCTATGCCGCCGGTGAACACGATACGGTCGATGCCGTCCAGAGCGGCTGCCAAGCCGCCGATGTGCCTGCGCACGTGGTAGCAGAAGTACGCCACGGCCTGCGCGGCCTCGGACGACTGGTCACGGATTTCCAGCAGGTGCTTCATGTCACCGGAAGTGCCGGCGAGAGCTTTCAGCCCGGACTCCGCATACAGCAGGTGTTCCAGGCGTGCTGCATCGAGGGATTGATTCTGCTGGAGGAACAGAAGGGCGCCCGGATCGAGGTCGCCGCAGCGGGTGGTCATGGGAATCCCGCTGAGCGGGGTGACGCCCATGCTGCATTCGATGCTGCGACCAGACGAGATCGCGCACAGCGAGGAGCCGCCTCCCAGATGAGCAGCGACTACGCGCTCAGCGCCGACAGGCGCTCCGGCAGCATCGAGCTGCCGCAGAACCGAGGCATACGAAAGTCCATGGAAGCCATAGCGTCGCAGACCGAGCGCGCGCAGGCTGGACGGCAGCGCGAGGAGGCGCGCCTCTGGCGGCATGGTGCGGTGAAAGCTGGTGTCGAAGCAGGCGAAGTGCCGTGTCTCGCCAAAGCGTTCGCGGGCGGCCTGGATCGCTGACAGGTTGAGTTGCTGGTGAAGTGGGGCGAGGCGACCCCAATGCGCCAGCCGATCCATGAGGTCATCGTCCACCTCCGCGACGTCGGCAGCAATGTCGCCGCCGTGCACCACCCGATGGCCAACTGCGGCGAGCCGAAGCTGCGGCCTCGCCGCAGACAGCGCCTTCATCAATTGTTCCAGCGCCCCTTCGAAGTCGGCCGGCCCGAGGCTGCGGGAGGCAGCTGCCGAACGTTCGGAGATGCGTAGTCGTGCGTTGTTGCCGGCCAGTCCCGAGACGGTCGCGCTCCAGGTCCGCTGCATCTGCATGTCGAACAAGGCGAGCTTGACGCTGGTGGAGCCCGCGTTGAGGGCAAGCAGGTTCATCATTCTTCTCTTTCGCGGTCATCTTCCCCTGCATCCGCTGAGTCCGCTTGACATAACTCAAGTGGCCCACACGTGCTGGGCACTACCCTGCAAGTATCGGGACGTGAAAGGCAAAGAGAATGGAAACCGTTGAGCTTTCGGTGGATGGCATGACCTGCGGCTCGTGCGTGCAGGCTGCCAGGCGAGCGTTGTCGCGCATTCCGGGCGTGGAGTCCGTGGACGTGCGGCTCCAGGAGGGCGCCGCCACCGTGCGTGGTGAAGGCGTCGCGACCCAGGCACAGGCGCTCGTCGGGGCGCTTGCCGACGCCGGCTATGCGGCACGTGTTGCTCCCGCCACTGGTGCAACCCCGCCGCGGGCCACTGCAGGAGGGTGCGGCAGCGGGCGCTCCAGCAGTGGCTGCTGCTGCGGCCGTTGAAGCGCAAGGGCATGGAGGCCGTTGCCGCGGCAGGAGTGGCTCGTGGGGGCGCGCTGCGGCATTTCCTTGTGCTGCTGCTTGCGGCCGCCGCTGTGTCCATGTCCTACGGGGTGACATTGCCCCTGCTGCCGGCCTTGCTCGGTCGGCTCCAGGTGGTGGCCACGGCAGCGCATACCGGCTGGTTGACCGGGGCGTACACGCTGGCGCTTTTCGCTTGTTCGCCGCTCTGGGGCGCGTTGTCGGATCGGGCCGACCGCCGGTGGGTGGTGGCCGCGGGGCTGGCCGGCGCCGCCTTGTCTCTCGCGGCTTTCGACGCGGCCTCTTCCTTGCAGGCCCTGTACGCGTCCCGCATCCTCGCGGGAGCGGTTTCGGCGGCGGTTCTTCCCACTGTTCTTGCATACGTCGTCGAGACCACGGCCCCTGCAGGCCGGCAGCGGCGTTTCGCCTGGATTTCTTCCGCGACCGCTCTCGGTTTCCTCCTCGGTCCAGTGGCAGCCTCCCTGGCGAGCGACGTCCCGCTCCTGACGGGCGTCAGCTGGGTCGCAATCCTCTGCGCTGTCGCAGGCGCCCTCGCGTTTGGCCTGCCGCCCCCTGTCAGCGGCATGGCGCATCCGCACGCAGCCTCGAGTCCCTCGCCGCAGGCCGATGGGTGGATCTGGAGATCCTTGCTCCTGACGGGGCTGGTCGTGTTCGGCATCACCGTGGCCGAAGTTGGCCTCACCCTGCTGCTGCGAAATGTGGCCATCTACTTCGCCATCTGCAGCGCAGTCATGGTCCTTGTCCAGCTGGCGGCCTATCCCGTGCTGGAGCGCAAGGTCGGGGAGCATCGGCTCGTGACCGGTGCGCTGGCGGCCATGGCAACCGGTCTGTCGTTGCTCGCGTGGCCCGCATCCTGGACGCCCGCTGTTGCCTTCGTCCTCGCAGCCGCGGCCATTGGCATCCTCATTCCGGCCCTGGCCGTTCGTATTTCCATGGCTGCAGGGGCCAACCAGGGGTGGGCGATGGGCCGACAAGCGGCCGCGGCGAATCTTGGGCAGGCGATCGGCGCCGGTGTCACCGGCACGTTGTTCGCCGCGGGTGCCGGCGTGCCGTTCCTCCTGGCTGCGGCGCTGCTTGCTGCGGGAGTTCTGATTGCAGTCCATCAGGGGCAAAGACGGGCAGGGCCTCTCGCCTGATTTCGCTGCGGCATCGGGGCTCCCGCCGGTCCATCATGCAGCGTGCCTGCCATGCGCACCGGAGCCGGCTCCAAGCTCCTCCAGGATCGGGCAGTCCGGCCGATGATCCCCACGGCAACAGTGGATCAGGTGCTGCAGCGTCTGCCGCATCTCACCCAGTTCCGCCATCCGCTCTTCAAGCTTGGCGACGTGTTGCGAGGCGAAGCGCCGTGCAGTCCCTGTTGTTCACCCGTGAATCGGTAGCTTGCACGCTGCCCTGCGGGACAGACCGACCACCTCGAAGGCGGCTGGTACCCTCGGGTCATACCTTGTTCGACTTGTTCGTGGCCGGATCTCCTCAGTCGGACGAGCCTACTCGGAAGCCGAAGCGATTTACGGATGACCTTGCGTCCGCTTAACCTGCGGCAGCCCAAGCCTTCTGCGGCATGATCGTCCGTGACGGAGGGGCCTAGAGGTACGGCTTAGTGGGAATTTTCCAGGTTTTCACATCAACGCCTCTGAACCACGACCCGTCCACACCGGCCTCCAGCATTCGACGTTGACGCTCGTACTTCTCGCGCCACCACGAAGGTGAGCCCAAGACCGTTCGGCGCGGTCGGCGCCGCCTCAGGTAACGCATCTTCATAAGTGTCAACGCCGATTTAAGTCTGACCCACTTTGAAGGAATTCGCCGGAGCAAATCTGACCCACCCTGGCACGTTTACTTCAGCCTCTCGGATGCTTAGGGCGAGCCCGGCGTATCCGAGAGGAGCCCCCCTCACCGAGCCTCTGCCGGCGCTGTCCTCCCAGTCCGTAGCGGCCAGCCTCCTGGTCACGCAGGGGTACCGGCGCACCGTGTTTCGCGAGCAGCCCAGCTGCCTTGCGATCTCTCCCCTCGCCCCGACGGGCCATCACCTGTCTCCACTGCTTGCTCCTGGGTCAACTTCGACGGCCAAAAGGCCGCCATCGGTCGCCCAGGTGGGTCACTTTTACTGCGGCGCAGTGGTCATTCTTACGTCGGAGCTAACACATAAGGCCTCATTATGCTACGAGGCCCCTGGCATCCGGCCCTCCCTACCCAGAACCTGCGTAGTGATGGTGAACTCGTCCTCCTTCTGCGGCAGCGGATCTTCGCACCGACAAGGGCGGCGAATCACCAGACGCGTGGTTGACGCACTCCTGCGCTTCGAGGCTTCGCTGCCGGCGTGCTTGCGGCTGCGGAGGGCACTTCGCGCGCGAGCCGGCGCCACCGGCCAATTGTGTTCTTCGGAAGCGTTGTGGCGGTGGAGCGCGACGGCGGCGAAGCAGTGGTTCGACTGCGAAAATGAGTGGCTTTCGATCCGCCCGAGGTAGCTAATTGAGAGCTTCACCGTTCGCTCAGCCGCTGACGAAAACGCGTAGGTCATTGCGCGCTTGTCTGCGAGGGGGTAGGGCGGCGAAGTACTTCTAGCCCGAACAGTACGTTGACGATGTGCTGCACCGGGGGTGTACGCCCGCGAAGTGACTCGGGTACGAAGGCAATTGTTTCGGCGTTCCTCCTCCGCACTGCGAAGCCATGCGACGACGAAGTGCCTCGCTGGTGGAGGCGTCCTGGCACGCGAAGGCTTCGCTGGCGCCCTGCATCGTCGGTGTAGGACCAGTGTCTATGGTGATTTCGGTCGCGCAACCCGTGCGAGCTTGCGCAACATCGAAGACGCAGGGAATAGCGAAGCCGATCTTCAGATCGTCGTTAATGCCACGATGACGATGATTTTCGACACCGGTCACTCCGCGCTCGGGGAATTTGAGTCCGCGCCATCGGACAGCGATGCGTCGCTGGCGGAACGGGGCGCCAGCGGGGTGTGTTCCGATCCCGGAGGGTGCACCGAATGCAGCCAGCGTCACGTGTGTCAATTGCGCGGAGCTCCTGCGGCTCCGGCTCGCTCTCTGCGCGCCGCTCCACACCGCCGTTGCGAACAACCTGTGCCCGACCAGCATTGAAGCGATTTATACCGACGAGCTTTAATTTTAGCTCTGCACTACAATCAGTGCATCAAGGTCAGCAAGGTTTTCTACGACGCCTTCATCGCCGAGTTCGGGGACAGCTACGTCACCGCCGAGGTGTACGAGGAGAAAGGTGCAGCCTGTGGACCGGGAGACCTTGAACGTTCCCCCAAACAGCTCCAGTTGGTTCGGCAGCCCGAGAGGGGCAGGGTCAAGGAGCCGGAAGTCTCTACTTCTGAACGGTCCTGAATCGGGGGCAGGGTCAGGGTGAATTGGACTCCAGACCGTCACGTGGCTGATCTCAGGGGGCAGCGCACAACCTGACCGAATTGCTTTGCACTTACAAGGTGCTCTCGCGGGAAGGGCAGACCGATCACCATCGGCCATCTCACGCGACCGGTCCGGAGGAGATGCTGAACATCAGCAACGTACGCCACGGACGCGGGCTATGCAGGGTCCGGTCAGTGGCGCCTTGATCGTCCGCTCAGTCGGCAGTGCAGGTCGCGAGCGATGCGTCTTGCCGCGTCAGCGAGCGACGCTGCGCACGAGTTTCCAACTCCCAGTCCAGCTCGCAGCCGGTGCACTGCTGGCTGTCCGGATGCACGGTCAGGCGCGTCAGCCGGATCTGCTCTCCGCAGGTACCAGTGATGAAAGAGCGTCATCACCGCGCGCGTGGGTTTCGTCGCGGTCCGGCGGATCTTCGTGGGGAGCATTGCGGACGCAGCATCCTCCGGGCCATCGAGGCGAGCGTGGGGGGCTATGTACCGGCTCCACGGCGCGCCGCCGGCAAGCCAGCCGGAAGCGAACGCCATCAGGATGAGGATGAACAGCATTTTGGGACGAGAGCCGATGTGAAGACAGCTTAGCCGGTGGAAGCGCGTTGATTCAGCAGCGCCCTCGGTTCGTGGCAGTTTATTTGGCGAGTGGCTGGCCTCCGTAGCTCCTGGCTTCCCGGATGATGTGGCGCGCCACGAACTGCGGTGTGTCTTCGAACATGTGGATGAAGCCGTGCAGCTCGCGCAGAATGTCGTTGGGCAGGTGCCGTGAGGTCTTTGTCTCACCGTAAACGTAGATCGGCACGTTCGCTGTTCTTACGCCGCACCTCCTTGATAAAACCGCGCAGGCTCGTCACCGCGGGGCCGAGTTCCGGATCCTGTGTGAACTCCTCATCGTCGATTGACAGGATGAACGCGCTCGCGCGACTTTGCTGCTGTGCGAACTGAGCCAAGTCGCCGTAGCTGGTCGTGCCGAGCACCTCCACCCCCTCGGCCTCAATGGCCTGTGCTAACGCGCGAATACCCAGTCCCGAGCGGTTCTCGGATCGGTAGTCTTCGTCGATGATGACAACCGGAAAGCGGAACTTCATTGGTCTGGCGAGCGCTCGGTGCGCTGCACTTCTACTGCGGGCGGCCCCCCACAATGGTGACGCTCACGGTCTTCATTTCTTCACCATCTCGCTCGCGAGATACCTCCAAATGAACTCCTGAGCTATGTGGTGCCTGCACCAGAGCTTTGACTACGAGCGGCGTGGCCGCGGAATCGAGAAGGGTCATCGATCCGTCGAGTTGAACCAGGGCATAACCGCTTTCCACACAGTGCCCCATGAGTGCGCAGGCTACGCTGTGTTCCCGGCCGCGTTGCACCAGATCGCCTTTCGGGTACTTCCTGACGCAGGCAACGTCCAGTACGAAGCCGGTCGTTATCTCTGGACTTTGATCAGGGTCTGTCATGCTTCAGCTGGACCCCATTACGGCGCCGCAGTGGCTTCATCATGGGGTTCACGAGGCGCTGGGGTGAACCGGAGAACAATCCGTATCGTTTGGCGTTTGACTTAACGATCGCTTCGCACAGCCGGCACTGAGTCAACCCAACCTCCCCCTAGCTAGACCCGCGGATTACCGTTCTGTTATCCGTTGCGCGCTAGCATCGCTTAGCCGGTTCGCGTGGCGGATCAATGGAGGAGCACAAAGTGAAGATTCTGGTCATCGAGGACGAGCCAAAAGCAGCCGAATACCTGCGGCAGGGGCTGGCAGAAAGCGGGTATCTCGTTGAGGTTGCTGCCAATGGCGTAGATGGGTTGCACGCGGCGGCCAGTGGTGACCATGATTTGGTTGTCCTAGACGTGATGCTCCCGGGCATAGATGGGTTCGCCGTTTTGTCAGCGCTGCGCACTGGCAAACAGGTCCCCGTCCTCATGCTGACCGCCAGAGACCGGATCGACGACAAGGTCCGCGGCTTCGAACTAGGGGCGGACGACTACCTCGTGAAGCCCTTTCAGTTTCCTGAGCTTCTCGCACGTGTTCGGGCACTGCTCAAACGCAATCAAGCGGTTCCCGGCGATCCCGTTGTTCGTGTGGGCGAGCTCGAAATCGACCCCGTCCGGCACCGCGCCACCCGAGGAGGGCAGCGGATAGACCTTTCAGCAAAGGAGTTTGCGCTGCTTTCGCTTCTCGCTCAGAAGACGGGCCAGGTGCTTTCGAGAACACAGATCGCATCGCTTGTGTGGGATATTCACTTTGACTCGGACACTAACGTCGTCGAGGTCGCGGTTCGCAGGCTGAGGGCAAAAATTGATGATCCTTTCCCAGAAAAGTTGATCCACACAGTTCGCGGCGTTGGCTATGTGTTGGAGCGACGCGTTTGAGGTGGGCGGAGCTGCCCCGTGCTTCGCTCGCCACCCGTATCGCGGTGGCGAGCGCCCTGTTTGGGCTACTCATCACGGGTGTCGGAATGGTTGTGGGGTACTGGGCTCTCGGAAGGCAGCTCGATGCACGGTCTGCTGTTGAACTTGCAGGAAAGCGAGACTTGGTTGTCCACCTGCTGTCTGAGACTGGTTCCGCAGCGGATCTTCCAGTCAGCAAGCATCGCTTCAACGACGTCCTGATCGGGCACGACGACCTCCACCTTGCGCTGGTAGACGATGCGACAGGAGCGCTCCTTGCAACATTTTCGCCTGCAGCTTCAGAGTCGATTTCGGTGCTCGACGCCGCGACCACGAACGACGGGTATCACGCTTGGCGCAGTGGTTCCGGGCAGGCGCTCGAGTCACTGCGCGGAACCTTCCAACTTGTCGATGGTAGTCGCGTCCGATACTACATCTCACTCGATCGGCGGCACGATACACGGCTTCTCGCCGGCTTTCTTCGAGCGAGCCTGCTGGGCGCGCCTTTGCTGCTCGCGGTTGTCGCGCTTGGCGCCTGGATCATCGCCAGGACGGCGCTAGCACCACTGCGGCGGTTCCAACGCATGGCCGCATCGATAGGAGCTAGGTCGCTTAACCGACGTGTTTCTGAATCAGGGCTTCCGGGAGAGCTGAGTGAGCTGGCTCGAGAATTTAATGGAATGCTGGAGCGCATCGACGGCGGCTACCGTCGGCTCCAGGAGTTTTCTGCGGACCTCGCACATGAATTGCGCACGCCCATCGCTACCCTTCTGGGACGAAACCAAGTGGCATTGTCGCGGGAGCGATCACCGGCGCAGCTCAGGGAAGTTTTGGAGGGGGATATCGAAGAACTAGAGCGGCTGTCTAGGCTGATTTCGGACATGCTGCTCATTGCGCAAGCGGAGCAGGGGGAGGGCGTGCTGCAATGCCAGGATGTGGACTTGCATCATGAAGCTATCCATATTGCAGAATATCTTTCCGTGGTCGCAGAAGAAAAGGGCGTGAAGGTAGATGTACACGGGCACGGCGCCGTTCACGCGGACTTAATGCTCGTGCAGCGCGCGATCACCAACTTGCTCTCGAACGCGGTGCGGCACGCCGACCCCGGAACTACTGTTCATGTTGTAGTGGAAGGGGGCCCGCGCAGCAGCAATTTGAGAGTTTCCAACGTCGGTGGCCACATAGCGATTGATCACCTGGAGCGCATTTTCGATCGCTTTTACCGCATCGATTCGTCGCGCGCACGACTGACCGGGGGCACCGGACTTGGCCTCGCAATCGTGCGTTCCATCATGGAGGCGCACGGCGGCAATGTACGCGCGCGCAGCGACTCCAGCACGCGTACAACAACGTTTGAGCTGACGTTTCCCGCAAGAGGTGACACGCGCGCACAGCAGGTTGGTGGAACTGCTACAGGCGAAGTCTGATGACCGCTGCCGCAGGAACTGTCCACAGCAGCGGGTGAGCGGTGGTGAGGAGCCGCTACTCCTGGGCAGGCCCGGGTTCATCGGCTCTTTTCAGCTGGCTTCGCTTTTTCACACGCTCAGTGCGTTTGCCTCAGCCTCTTTCCTTGCGTATTGGTAACGCTCATGTCAGTCCGCGGACGCCGCCGCGAGCCTACATTGGCCTCCGTGTTGCAGCGAATGCATCACGCCCGTGCAGGAGTCTGCACGGGCCCATTGCCAACATCAGAGGAGTTAAACATGTCCATCCGCAAATCTGCCGTCGTGATCGCTTTCGCCGCGCTGGCATCGCCCATTGCATTCGCCAACAGTGGCGCCACCTGGGTTGGTGGTGAAGTCGGGTTTGAAACGCACCCGCTCCAAAGCAACCGAACGCGTGCACAAGTGCAAGCCGAACTGAAGGAATTTCGTGCCAATCCGATAACGGTCGATGGCGGCCGTGTGGTGGGTGGAGACGCAGGCTATGTGCCACACCAGCACGAGTACGTTCGTCGAGACGGGCGGCGCGTCCATAACGATGCCTTCAATGCCACTGCACCGAGCACGATGGGTGCTTCGCCCGCGCTGAGTGAGTCCGAGCGGCGAGCGATGCGCGAGCAGTACATCAACTAAGCGTCAGACAGGACTGCCGCAGCTACAACCAGATTACAAAATCGTAATCTGGTTGTAGTCCTTCTGAACGCACCGTCCACGTAAACTGCCCAGCAGTAAATTCATCAGTAGCCCCGACAGCTACTCGGTCCACCTCGCATAAACAAATCAGCCATGGTGCGCCTTCGCCTCTTGCTAGCTTGCTTACTGATTGCTGCCATCCCCTCGCTGGGGCTGGCCGGGCCAGCGGAAGCTGCAGTTTCAGTCATTTCAGGCGGTGGCGCGCCGGGCTCCTTCGAAATCGACGGGCATAAACACGCTCATCACGACCATGGCGCCGCTGCTACGGGCGGCGAGGAGCCGCAGTCGATCGGGCTGACTGCTCATCTGACCGGTGCTGCCCACGAGTGTGGCGCGTGTGTCGCCTGCGGTCACGCTGTGGGGCTTAGCTTGACGGAAGCTCTGACTTTGGCGGGAGCACAGTTGACTCTGCCCGCAGCCGAGCCAGTCGTCCGCATCAACGGGGTTCCCGTGCAAGTTCCGGACAAGCCCCCTCGCGACTGAACTGCTGCCACCGCAGCGCGCTGGTTCCCGCCTCGGCCACGAGTCGAGTGCTCCGGCGGGCATATCTGTGTTCGATTCTTTGCGAGACCTTATGACTGTTCCATTCCTCATGCGCAGCCAAGTCGCAGCGTTAGCCGCTGCGGCGAGCTTGGCTGCACTTGCACAACCCGCACCTTCACAACCCGCACCTTCTCCTCACCACGCGACCAGCGAATCTGCGGCCGCGGGCACCAGCTCCTCGGGCGCGCTGACGTACCGGTCCGCTCTGGAGGGCTACCAGCCTTTCACGGACGAGAAGATCGTGAACTGGAAGGAGGCCAATGACACCGTCGGCCAGATCGGCGGCTGGCGCGCCTATGCAAAGGAGGCGCAGCAAGCAGATGGTCAACAAAGCCAGGGCGCTGCGCCGCGCCAGGACGGACCTCAGTCACCTGCACAGCCGGAAGGCAGCCGGGGCGCTTCCGGCGCTGCGAACCCGCACGCCGGCCACGGCAAGCAATAAAAGACGAGAAGACGAACTGACGATGAAAACAAGAATCTTCCGACTCACAGCCGTAGCTGCGGCAGCTTTTGTCCTGGCGGGCTGCGCATCCCTGAACATTGAACAGGCTGTCCAGGAGACGAACCAAGCAGTTCCGACCTTTACGCAAGGCAAGCTCGAGCTCAGTCGCACCGGCGAACAGCGCCAGTCGCGCCAACGCCTGAGCGAGCAGCTGCTGGCAACACCTTTAGGTATGGACGAAGCGGTTCAGCTTGCCTTGGCAAACAGTCCAGCGATGCAAGCATTGATTGCTCAAAGCTGGGCAGATTTAGCCGCGGCGAACCAGTTCGGCCGGATTGCTAACCCGATCTTTACCTTCGAACGCGTGCGCCTTGGGAGCGAGCTGGAGATCGGGCGGATGCTGTCGTTTGGCCTGTTGGACCTGATTACCCTTCCTCAGCGCCAGGTGATTTCCCGTAGCCAGACGGCCCAGGCCAAGACGCAGCTCAGTGCCGCTGTTGTCGAGCAGGTAAGCCAAGTTCGGCAGGGATGGGTTCGGGCGGTTGCCACTCGGCAGCAGCTGGCGTACGCTGAGCAGGTCAGCAAGTCAGCGGAGGCAGGAGCCGAGTTGGCCCGGCGCCTGCAGCAAGTGGGGAACTTCACCCGGCTGCAGCGGGCGAGGCAACAGGCGTTCTATGCGGATGCGATTGCTCAGCTGGCTGCAGCCAGTCATGCGGCTACAGCAGCGCGCGAGGAACTCGTGCGTCTGCTCGGGCTAGACGCCGCCCAAGCCGAGCGGCTCAAGCTTCCTGAGCGCCTGCCGGACCTACCCAAGCAGCCGCAAGCTACGGCAGATGTCACTGCTGCGGCCACGCAGCAGCGCCTGGACGTGCAGCTGGCCCGCCAACAACTGGAGGTGGCCGGGAGGGCGCAAGGATTGAATCTGGTCAACAGCCTTTTCGATACGGAGGCTGGAGTACGTCGCGACACCGTCTTCGACGGCGATGAGCGTGCCAATGCGAATGGCTTTGAGTTAGAGATCCGCCTTCCGCTTTTTGACTTGGGCGGTGCACAGCGCGCTGCGATGAACGCGCAGTCCTTGGCGGCTGCCAACCGCTACGAATCTGTGGTGCGCTCTGCTTCGTCGCAGCTGCGAGAGTCCTACTCGGCCTATCGCACTGCCTACGACCTGGCCCGCCACTATCGCGACGAGATCGTGCCGCTGCGCAAGACGATCTCTGACGAAAACGTACTTCGCTACAACGGCATGCTCATCGGCGTGTTTGAGCTGCTGGCAGATACGCGCGAGCAGGTGGCCAGCGTCATGCAGGCGATTAATGCGCAGCAGCAGTTCTGGTTGGCGGACGCTGCACTTGCATCCTCTCTCATCGGCAAACCCATCGCAGTGGGAGGCACAGCTGTCTCGGCCGGCGCACCCGCCGGAGGCGCGGAAGCCGGCCATTGAGCCACTCTGAACGTACACGAGCAAGGACAGAACAGATCATGACAAGCAGACGTAATTTCCTGAGCGGCGCCGGCGCCATTACGGGTGCTGTAGCCGCCGCTTCGGTCAGCAAGGTGGCCATGGCCGCACTACCCGAGCCGGTCATCCAGACCCGGGCGGACACCATGCCGCCGCTGACACCGAACACCGGCCGCACGTATAACCCTGTCGTGACTCTCAACGGCTGGACGCTTCCTTGGCGCATGAACAATGGCGTGAAGGAGTTTCACCTGGTGGCGGAGCCGGTGGTGCGCGAGATGGCTCCGGGTTTCAAGGCGCACCTGTGGGGCTACAACGGGCAGTCGCCTGGGCCCACCATTGAGGTGGTCGAGGGCGATCGGGTGCGCATCTTCGTGACAAACAAGCTGCCCGAGCACACCAGCGTTCACTGGCACGGCCAGCGTCTGCCCAACGGAATGGACGGGGTGGCGGGCTTGAACCAGCCAGCAATCCCTTCAGGCAAGACGTTCGTATATGAGTTTATGGCCCGGCGGCCTGGAACTTTCATGTACCACCCCCACGCCGACGAGATGGTGCAGATGGCAATGGGGATGATGGGCTTCTGGATCACACACCCGAAGGACCGTCATCCGCTAATCGATCCTGTCGATCGGGACTTCGTCTTTCTGCTGAACGCGTATGACATTGACCCCGGGGCGTACACGCCCAAGATCATGACGATGCTGGACTTCAATTTGTGGACGTTCAATAGCCGCATTTTTCCCGGCATCGATTCGATGAACGTGCGAAAGAACGATAACGTCCGCATCCGCTTCGGAAATCTGACGATGACGAACCATCCCATACACCTGCATGGGCATGAGTTCCTGGTAACGGGCACTGATGGTGGGCCCACGCCGAAGAGCACGCGCTGGCACGAGGTGACCACTGATGTGGCGGTGGGCCAGATGCGGCAGATTGAGTTCCTTGCCGATGAGGAAGGTGACTGGGCCTTCCATTGCCACAAGAGTCACCACACTATGAATGCCATGGGCCACGATGTACCAACCATGATCGGTGTGGATCACCGGAAGGTCGCCAAGCAGATCACGAACGTGGTACCCGACTACATGGTGATGGGCGAGAGAGGCATGGCCGACATGACCGAGATGGAGATGCCGCTGCCGGACAACACCGTCCCGATGATGACGGGCGAGGGTCCGTTCGGCTCCGTCGAGATGGGCGGAATGTTCACTGTCGTGAAAGTTCGCGCCAACCAGAAGCCGGGCGACTACGGCAATCCTGGCTGGTTCAAGCACCCGCAGGGCACCGTAGCTTACGAGTTCACCGGACAGCTGCCGGCCGCTCCCCGCGCAGCTGATGCCGGGGCTGGCTCCATGCGTGCTCAGGCCAAGCCGGCGCAGGATGTGGAAGTCAAGGTGCGCAAACCTTCGGCGGGACACGCCGGGCATTAACGCTATTTCACCCGCTCAACAACCCACGAAAGGATCTGGAGATGAACAAGCTCAACGCCGCCATAGCGGCTGCACTGATCGGCGCGTCCCTTGGCGCCTATGCGCATGAAGGTGAGACCCACGGCAAGAAGGACGCGGCTGCTGCCGTGAAGAAGGAGCAGAAGGCCTGGGGCATTGCCGGGGACGCCAAGGCAGCGAACCGCACCATTGAGATTGCCATGACCGATAACATGCGCTTCAGCCCGGAACGCATTGAAGTCAAACAGGGCGAGACGATCAAGTTTGTCGTCAAGAACGCCGGGAAGGTGATGCACGAGATGGTGATCGGGACTAAGAAAGAGCTGGACGAGCACGCTGCCATGATGGCCAAGCACCCTGGGATGGAGCACGACGAGCCCTACATGACTCACGTGGCGCCCGGAAAGACAGGCGAGCTGGTCTGGACCTTCAATCGTCCCGGTGACTTCGACTTCGCGTGTTTGATCGCTGGTCACTACCAGGCTGGGATGGTGGGCAAGATCAACGTTATGGGCCAGGCCGCAAAGAGCAGCAGCCATGGTACGGGCCACAAGCACTAATGCGTCTGGCGGGTCCAGGGGGTTGGCCCTGAGCGGCTGGGTTTTCGCTCCTAGTTGCAGCACCCGCGGCGGTGCTTGCAGGCGCCGGTGGCGGGGTCGAAGTTTGGAAAGATCCAAGCTGCGGCTGCTGCACGGCGTGGGTCAAGCACCTGGAAGCGAACGGCTTCCAGACCACGATTCACGAAGTGGGCAACAACACCGCTCGCGCGCGCTTGGGAGTGGCCCAGAAGTTCGGCTCGTGCCACGCGACCTTGGTCGGCGGCTATGCCGTTGAAGGCCATGTGCCAGCTCGCGAAATCGCCCGTCTGCTGAAGGAGCGGCCGCAAAGACTCGGCCTGGCGGTGCCGGGAATGCCCGTCGGATCTCCGGGCATGGATAGCGCTCTGTATAAAGGGCGCAAGGATCCTTACAGCGTGATGCTGCTGTCCACGGACGGCAACGCCACGGTTTACCACTCATACGGAGGAAACAGGTCATGAAAGCAGTCAAGTACGTTCTGGTCACCGGCGCAATTGCGGTCACGGGTGCGCTGTCCCTGGGCGCGCACGCCCAGTCGCAGCCGCACTCCGGTGCGCACCACGGCTCGTCGCCGTCGCCGGCGGCATCGGCAGCTCCAGCGGCGGCGGAAATGACCGAGGGCGAGGTGCGCAAAGTAGACAAGGAGAACAAGAAGATCACGCTGAAGCATGGCGCCATAAAGAACCTTGACATGCCGCCCATGACTATGGTGTTCAACGTCGTTGATGCGTCCCTGCTGGACAAGGTCCAGGCTGGTGACAAGGTGCGCTTCACAGCATCGAACGAGGCTGGCAAGTTCACGCTCGTGGATCTGCAGCCGGTGAAGTAGTGCGCGGTCGGGTGTGACACACCCCCTCTTTGATCTGCCGAACGCCTCCGAGCACACGCTGAACCTCCTGATGGCATGGATAGCCGGAGGAGGGGCGCTTGGGCTCGGCGTTTTATACATGATCTTGCGCGACAAGCGCCGGGGAGTGGGCAAGCTCAGGTCGAAGCGCTGGAGCGCGCGGAAAGGACGAAGGCGGCCCGTAAAAAGGGACTAGCCGTTGCAGCTACGCCCGCTGCGGAACCGTGCCGGTGCAGGCACGCCGCCTCGTGGGGTTCGACCAATTCACCGCCGCCGGGCGACTGGTTGGTGCGTTCATCAGTCGTTGAATCTATACCTGCAACAAGTTCACAGCTGGGGGCTGTACCCCGCTGTGGACAACTTGTTCTGGATACGCGTGCCGAAAAAAACGATCGGCACGCCGCCTGCCCGCTGGACATCGATGGCTTCGCGCGGCGCGCGCGCAGGATAGCCCAGTTCAGGTCGGCGATCTGTGCACACCCCGCCGTTTAGCGCCTTTTGGATCAGTGCACCTGCCGACTCAGCATCACTTTCTGTGCCCGTGCGGCGTTCCGGTTTCTCCCATGGGCGTGTGCTGGGGGCTCTCCTGCCCAGCGCCGAGAGCAGGGTTAGCTGTGCTTGGTTGGGCACCCATCACGGTGCTCCCACGGGACGTGCGATCGTATGCGGCCTCACCAGTTCGTGCGGAGGAGGCGGGCTGAGCTGCTTGAGGGTGGCCATGTGGTGTGCCCGTTTCGCCCATGGGCGTGTGGTGGGGGCTCTCCTGCCCAACTCCGAGGGCGGGGCTGGCGCTGCCTCTTTGGGCGCCCATCACGGTGCTTTGCCCGCCCGATGCGGGGGAGGCGGACTGCGCAGCTTGAGGGTGACCATGCGGGGTTCCCGTTTCTCCTTGCGGTGTGTGCTGCGTGCTCTCTTGTCCAGCGCCCAGTGCTGGGTTTGCAGCGGGCCGTGCCGGTACACCTTGTGCACTGACAGTTCCCACCACAGCAAGCGCCGAGGCCACGGCGAGAAGGCGTTTCGTCAAAAGCGTTGATTTCATGTTTGGCTTCCTTGTGGTCAGGTAATCCGGCGCAGGTCTGCTGCGATCCGGAAGCGTCAAGGCTATGGAATCTTCAGAGCGTTCGGCGTCAGCACCAAACAGCGGGCTGGGTCGGCAAGCGACTGCGCGCAGAGTAGGCCGCTGCCACTGCAAATATCACGTGCGTGGCGTCATTGCCATTGCAGCCAAATTACGGAATTGACAGCGAACGAAGCAGTTTTCCACGGCAGTCTCGGCGTCGGGCTGTCTGTAGGGACACCCGCATTGGGCGTTGTCTTAGCCGTGCAGAGTAGGCGCCACGCCTATTACCATGCCACCTGCGTCATTGGCATTGCATCAAGATTACAAAATTGACAGCAAACGAGCTCGGAGTTTTTCTCGGCAGTCTCAGTGTCGTTCTGTATATTGGGACACGCGCTGCGGACGTTCTCCCCGCGTCGGGCCCGGACCTGCTGTGAGCCTGGGTCGCGCCGCTCGGGCAGTCGAACTGCTCGTGCGGAGGCAGCGTGACGAATTCTGAGCCGGTCTGAGATCCTCGGGAATGGGTTCACGCTCTGGCCGGTTGGCTCGGGTCGCGACCCTGGTGCCTGCGCGTAGCGAGAACCGAATCGGTGGTGTCCTACGTCCCACTCTATGTCAGCACCATAAATTAGGCTCGTTCCTCTCCTGCCCCACGTCGGTGGCACTGCAGCACTTCACTCTTGCAAGTCAGCTCACGTTGGCGGAGAACTCACCACGCGATCTTTGAGGGGCCGCGTGAAAAGAAGAAGACCACTTCGATGTGTCGTCACTCGGCCGGGACCGGTGCGATTGCGCCGGGGGAGGAGAACTCCGTTGCCGTAAGGCGTCTGAAACCTGTTTATCCATTGGAGCAATTTCATGCCACACCAGAACTTCACCAGCTGCATCGCTGCTTGCTATGACTGCGCGGAAGCTTGCAACCACTGCGCGGCCGCCTGTCTGCAAGAGCAGGATGTCAAGATGATGGCGCGCTGCATTGCGCTTGACATCGACTGTGCGCAGATTTGTGAACTCGCCGCCGCCGTGATGAGTCGTGCAAGCGAAAGCTCGAAGACCGTCTGCAATGCTTGTGCTGAAATTTGTCAGCTCTGCGGTGATGAGTGCGCCAAGCACAGCATGGATCACTGTCAAGCGTGTGCACAAGCATGCCGCCGGTGCGCCGAAGAGTGCCGGAAGATGGCCGCCACGGCCTAGCAGCAACCCCGCAGGCGGTCGGCTGCAGCTGCGCCGTTTATTGGCGCGCACCGCCTGCGGCTTCTCGGCTGGCCCCAGCAAAGGGATCGATCATGGACCAACAAGACAACAAACCCATCGTCATCCTGACCGGCGCGACCGGGTTCATTGGCGGCGCCTTGGTGCAGAAACTTGCGCCCGCTTTCACTGTCGTGGCGTTCGACCGTCCAGGGCCGCCAGACCCTCCAGCTCCGGCTCATGCGGTCGACTTTGACCTAGCTTCCGACGAAGCCGTGCAATCTGCGGTCGCTCAGGTTTCGCAGCGCTTCGGGCGCCGCATCGCAGCGGTCGTACACCTTGCCGCGTACTACGACATCTCCGGAGAGCCCAACCCGTTGTATGACAAGGTCAACGTGGAGGGGACCCGCAGACTGCTTGAGCAGCTGCAGGCGCTAGAGGTTGAGCAGTTTATCTATGCCAGCACGATGCTCGTACATAAGGCGAGCGACCGTCCCGAGGTTCCGATCAACGAGTCTTCAGCGATTGAGCCAGCTTGGGCATATCCAGAGTCGAAGGCAAGGGCCGAAGAGGTGGCTCGGGAGCGGCACGGCCAGGTGCCGCTGGTGCTGCTGCGCATCGCGGGCGTCTATGACGATGTCGGGCACTCGCCATTCATCGCAGAGCAGATTGCACGCATCTACGAGCACCGGCTCATCTCTCACTTTTATCCTGGCATGCTGTGCGCTGGGCAGTCATTTCTTCATGTCGACGACCTCGCTGCAGCCGTCGTCCGCCTGATCGAGCGCCGCAGGTCCTTGCCGGCCGAGACCGCGTTGCTGGTTGGTGAGCCCGAGGCCCTCGGCTATGCAGAGATACAGGACATCGTTGGCGAGGCCCTCCACGGCGAGGGTTGGCGCACGCTGCGGATCCCGCAGCCGCTCGCCCGGGCCGGTAGCTGGCTGCAGAACGAGGTCGTTGGCAGCGACAGTGCGATCAAGCCCTGGATGGTCGACGAAGCCAACGACCACTACGTGCTCGATATTTCGAGAGCACGGCAGCTGCTCGGCTGGGAGCCGGAGCGCTCTCTCAGGGAGACGCTGCCGAAGATGGTTGCAGCGCTCAGGGCAGACCCGTCGGGCTGGTACAAGGCAAACAAGCTGAACCCGTCGTTGGTCGCATGGTATGGGCAGCGCCGCAAGCCTGATTCGACGGAGAGCGATGGCCACGGGACAGGGCGTGGACACGGACATGAGCAGAGTGAAGCAGAGCCCACGGGTTGCGAAGGGCATGAGCATCACCGGCCCGGTGCCGACACTGGGAGTGGCCAGCATTCCGGGCACGATCACATGCAGATGATGAGCGACGATGCTGCCCGTACCCGTTGGGCGCACTTTGCCAACATCGGACTGGGCTTATGGCTGGCTGCCAGTCCCTTCGTCTACGACACAGCGAACGTCAGCGCCTCTGCGCAGATACTTGCGATCACCGCCGAGCGGCAGCTGCCCGACCCTGAATGGCGTGCCCAAGCGCTCGCGGTGAGCGACGTTCTCAGTGGCCTTTTGATCGCTGTCTTCGGCGCGCTTTCTCTGTCCAGGCGACATGCCTGGTTTGCGCAGTGGGCCGTCGCTTTCATTGGTATCTGGCTGCTGTTCGCGCCCCTGTTTTTCTGGAGCCCGAGTGCCGCGCAATACCAGAACGACCTGCTCGTCGGCTCGCTGGTGATCGCCTTCTCCGTTCTGGTGCCGATGATGCCTGGCATGAGCATGGAAGGCATGATGGACCCGAAGGCGGTTCCCCCAGGTTGGAGCTACTGTCCCTCGACCGGCGCGCAGCGGCTTCCCATTGCCGTGATGGGGCTCATCGGGCTGCTCATCTCGCGCATGCTTACTGCTTATCAGCTGGGCCACATCGACCAGGCGTGGGAGCCGTTTTTCGCAGGCAGCCTGCAGGACCCGCGCAATGGCACCGAAGAGATCATCACGTCCGAAGTCTCGCGTGCCTGGCCCATCCCGGATGCAGGCCTGGGAGCGGTGAGCTACATGTTGGAGATCTTGATGGCCGTCATGGGAACGCGTAATCGCTGGCGCACCATGCCCTGGATGGTCACCTTCTTCGGCATCTTGGTGATCCCGCTGGGTGTGATCAGCGTGTACTTCATCATCATCCAGCCCATTGTGATTGGCACCTGGAGCACGCCAGCCCTGATCGCCGGGCTCGCCATGCTCGTCATGATCCCGTTCGCGATCGACGAGGTCATTGCGATGGGGCAGTACCTGTACTGGGCGCGCTGCCGCGGAAAGCCTTTGCTCAGGATCTTCTTCAAAGGAGGCGCCGTGGAGGGCGGGCGGGAGGACAACGAGGATTGGCTGGGTCAGCCCGGTGCCGCCTGGCGCGACTTGGTGCGCGGGGTCACGCTTCCGTGGACACTGGCGGTTGTGGTCGTGCTTGGCGCCGTGCTGATGTTCACTCGGGTGCTGTTCGGCAACGAAGGTGCGATGGCCAACAGCGACCATGTCGTGGGAGCGCTCGTCATCACAGTGTCCATCATCGCAACAGCTGAGGTTGCTCGGGCGCTTCGGTTTGTGAACGTCTTGCTGGGCGGCTGGCTGCTCTTGTCACCCTGGCTGATGGACGGTGCTTCCGGCAGCGGAACGCTGGCCAGTGTCGTGTTGGGTCTTGCCGTCATCGGTCTTAGTCTTCCACGAGGGCGACGCAGCCAGGAGCACTATGCCAGCTGGGACCGGTTCGTGATCTGACGGGGAGTAGAGCCGTGTCCTCGCCCGGATATCTCCCCTTGCAAGGGCAAACAGCCTTGGTGACCGGAGCGAGCTCGGGCATTGGTGCGGCCGTGGCGCTCGCCCTAGGCGCAGCTGGAGCTTCGGTCGGCGTCAACTTTCGCTCGCATCCAAACGAGGCACGAGCCGTCGTCAACAGGATCCGTGAGCAGGGCGGACGGGCAGTAGCGCTGCGCGCCGACGTCTCGCTGGAGGCAGAGGTACAGGTCATGTTCGCTGCCATGGAGGACACCTTCGGCCGTCTCGACGTTCTAGTCGCTAACTCAGGAATTCAGCAGGATGCATCTTTCGCCGACATGTCGCTGGCCCAGTGGCAACGGGTCCTCGATGTCAACTTGACCGGACAGTTTTTGTGCGCGCGCGAGGCCGTGCGTCGCTTTCTCGCGCAGCCTCCCTCGCAGCTGTCTCGCGCCCGGGGCAAGATCATCTGCATGTCTTCTGTGCACGAGCTCATTCCCTGGGCCGGGCACGTCAACTATGCGGCGTCGAAGGGCGGAGTGATGTTGATGATGCGCAGCTTGGCCCAGGAGGTCGCGTGCCACAGCATCCGCGTGAACGGCATCGCCCCCGGTGCCATCCGAACGCCTATCAACCGTAGTGCGTGGAGTACCGAGGAGGCACACGAGCGGCTTGTACGACTGATCCCCTACGGCCGAGTTGGAGAGCCGGAAGATGTCGGGAAGGCGGCCGTGTGGCTCGCCTCCGACGACTCGGACTACGTGGTGGGGACCACGCTGTTCGTGGACGGCGGTATGACGCTTTACCCCGCATTCAAGGACAACGGCTGACCATGAGCCTAAACATCGAAGACTATGCGCTCATTGGGGATTGCGAGAGCGCCGCCCTCGTCGGAAAGAACGGATCCATCGACTGGCTGTGCTGGCCACGTTTCGATTCGGCAGCGTGTTTCGCAGCGCTGCTCGGTGGTCCAGAGCACGGTTGTTGGCTGCTGGCCCCGGCCGATCCGCGGGCCCGCTCTCGTCGACGCTACGAGGACGGCTCGGTCGTGCTTCAGACCCATTGGGAGACGGCACATGGCAGGGTGCTCGTCACGGACTTCATGCCGGTTCGCGACTCGTCGCCGCACCTCATCCGAACCGTGCGCGGTTTGGCTGGGGATGTTCCGATGACGATGGACCTGGCGTTTCGCTTCGACTATGGGAGCGTCGTGCCCTGGGTTACGCGTCTGGACCACGGGGATGGCATCCGCGCAGTTGCCGGACCTGACATGGTCGTGCTGCGCTCACCAGTCGCGCTACGTGGGGAAGACTCCCGCACGCGCGCGGAGTTTACGGTGCATGCGGGAGACCAGTTCTCTTTTGCGCTGTCATACGTCCCCTCGCACCAGGAGGAGCCCCGCGCAGCTGACGCCGCCCAGGCGCTTTCCGATACCCGGCAGTTCTGGCGCGACTGGTCGGCACGATGCACCCACACGGGAGACTGGCACGAGGCTGTACTACGCTCACACATCACCCTGAAGGCGCTGACCTATGCGCCAACCGGCGGCATTGTTGCGGCCGCGACAACCTCGCTGCCCGAGCGGCACGGCGGGACCCGCAATTGGGACTACCGCTATTGCTGGCTGCGAGATGCAACGTTCACGCTGCTATCTTTGATGGATTCTGGCTACAGGGAGGAAGCGTTTGCCTGGCGGCAGTGGCTGCTGCGTGCGGTTGCGGGAAACCCTGCGAAGGCGCAGATCATGTATGGCCTTGCCGGCGAGCGGCGCTTGACCGAGTGGGAAGTGCCGTGGCTGCCAGGGTACCAAGGTGCGCGGCCGGTGCGTGTCGGAAACGCAGCCCATAGCCAGCTACAGGTGGACGTGTTCGGCGAAGTGCTGGATGCCCTCTACCAGGCCAGATGCGCACATCTTGGCGGCGATCCGCAGGTTGGCTGGGATTTGGAGCAAGCTCTGGTGCGACACCTCACGACCGTTTGGGACCAGCCGGACGAGGGGATCTGGGAGATCCGCGGCGAAAGGCGTCACTTCACCTTCTCCAAAGTGATGGCTTGGGTGGCTCTCGATCGCGCGGTACGCAGCGCACAGCAATTCGGGCTTCCCGGACCCGTGAGTGAGTGGACTTCCTTGCGCGATCGTATCCACAGGGACGTTTGTGAAAAGGCGTTCGACGTCCGCCTGGGCAGCTTTACCCAGTCCTATGGCTCGTCGCATCTGGATGCGAGCCTGCTGCTGTTGCCCGCAGTGGGCTTCCTGCCGGCATCGGACCCCCGCATACAGGGAACGGTCTCAGCCATTGAACACCGGCTGCTGCGAGACGGCCTCGTGCTGCGCTACGATTCCGCCGAGGCGAGCGATGGACTACCGCCGGGCGAAGGCGCCTTTCTGGCGTGCAGCTTCTGGTTGGTCGACAACCTCGTTCTGCAGGGTAGACAAGCACAAGCGCGCGAGCTGTTCGAACATCTGCTATCGCTGCGCAATGACGTTGGGCTTCTGGCCGAGGAGTACGACCCGATAGCCAAGCGCCAGCTGGGCAACTTTCCGCAAGCGTTCAGCCATCTGGCACTCGCAGACAGCGCTCGCAACCTGGGGCAGGCACCTGGGCCCGCCGAGCGTCGGCAGAAGGGCGCGGGTTTGGAGCGCAGCAGATGATGAGGGGCTGCAGGGCAGCTGGCCAGGCCGGTCAGGCGTGTACCCGACCAGGCCGATCCCCTCCGCCGTCCGGTCCACCGATGCGCGCGCCAGCGTGCTGCAGCGCTCTTAGCTGCGGTGCAGTGAAGCCAGCCAGGCGCGCCACATCATCCCAGCTCCGCAGTGGACGAACCTGCACGAGCTGCTGGATCATGTCGGAATCAAGCCCCAGTGCGCTCGACAGTACCTGTTCGCTCGCGGTATTCAGATCCACGCCCGCGGCGCGTGATTGAGGTGCTTCGTTGGTCATACGGCGGCATTATGGGCGAGCTACCCCCTAGCCAAACTACCGCCTGAATGCCATGCTGCTTGAGGGCGAAAGCCTGGTTCCTGATACCCGTTCTCGCACCCGAAAACACGCGATTCCGGCCCTCTTTCCTCTGAGCCAGGTCGGCGCCGAGCAACTGGGTCCGCGGCGGAACTTCGGCCGTCAACTATCGGCGAGTTACCCCTAGCGGGCACGCCCTGTTCCGCGGCACTCTGCAACACGTAGAAGTGGGTGCAGAGATGTCGGATAGACCAAGATTGCTGAGCGGGCTCTACGCCCGGCGAAAAGAACTGCTGGAGGAAATCAGCCAGGCGGAGGCGCTGCTGCGGCGGCACTACCAGACGCTGCGCAGCCTCGACCACCTGATACGGGTGGAAGACCCGGATGCAGACCTCCCCGCGGTCCGGAACCGGAAACTCTCGGAGCGGCCGAAGATGGAAACGACGCTGGCGCGGGGCGAGGTGTCGCGCCTATGCCTGGACGCCCTCCGCCAGTCCCCGGGCTCCGTGCGCAGTTCCCGCGACGTAATGGAATACATCG
>NZ_JBBJUM010000004.1:0-380114 GCF_037726105.1 Ramlibacter sp. AN1015 | reverse complement strand
CGGAAAATGGTGGCGGCCAAGAGTAGAGAGTCGAGCTTAGGAGAAGAGCGGGAACGCTATTGCTAGCGGCGCGACAGCAGACCGACCGCTTCGGGTCGGAAGCAGAAATCCGGTGCACTTGGCTCGCGAGTGACTGCTTCGCAGCGATTGCTGTCCTTTGCCATCGACCTCACCAACGGCCGCTCGGCCGAAGGCTCTCACTGGAACGCTGACGCGGCGTTGATTGAAGTCCGACGAGTGACGCGTCGTGATGAGGACCGCGCCCGCGCACGCGCAGGAAGACCCTGCAGCAGCCGGTTGATGCACTTCAGATCGCCGCGGTCTTGATGAGCTTGCGCGCTGCTTCTGCCAACATCCCTGCGCGCGTCCCGATGAAGTCCGCGTAGCTCATCGAACCGTCCATCGCAGCGACCGGCAGCAGGGACGAAGCAGCAATCGAGGGGCGAAGCGCGGCGTCGATCTTGGGCATGTAGTCCGCGGGTGACGAGTCGCTGATCGCGCGATTGTCGGCCTGACTGAGGAAGCAGACGTTGGCGATGATGTTGGACTCGTTGAACTTGATACCTTGAGAGTTCAGAAATGCCTTCGGGTAAACGTGATGGAACTCGCGCGCGTTGTACGCGGACATGGCCGTGCTCAGGTCCACCAGACTGTTGGACAGCAAGCTGCGCGGCGCGTACTGGGCGAGGAGACAGATGGTGGCCTTCGCGACGGTCGAATTGATTCGCCACGTCTTCATGAAAAGGTTGGGGTGAACCTCGGCGTCGAGCGCGTCGAACACCGGCTTTCCGTTCGCCAGGGCGTGCATCGCGCCGATGTCTTCCATGACAGCGACGTTGGTACCCGCCTTGTAGCGCTGCGTGAAGGACACAAACCAGAACCAGCGCTTGAGCCCCGCCATCTGAGCGGCGTTCGGCTTCAGTGTTAGAGAGAAGAACTTCACAAGCGGAACGAACATGATTGGGAAGGGGATGAAGACCACGTTCTTGATCTGCAGTTCCTTTTCCAGAAAATCCACGGTGGCGAAGATCGCCTGCTTCAAGCGCAGCATGCCGTCAATCAAGTTCTGCGGAGGCGTGTCCACTAACGCATCGGCCTCGATGCTGTTCAGCACCACAGCCGCGAGGCTGCGCATGAGCAGCCCCTCATCAAGTTGGTCGTACCCCTTGTCAGCCAGCTTGTCGAGAACTCCCTCAATTTCCTTCCTAAGATCAAATTGATCTGACCACGTCCAGGCTGCGAGCAGTTCGAGAGTGCTAAGGCTCGTCCCCGACGAATTGATCCGCTGGAACACCCGACAAACCTCTTGGTTGGTGCGGTCCTTGATGGTGACGACCGGGAACTCGTAGTCTTTGAAGCGCTCGGTGAGATTTGCGATCACCGTCTTCATGGCGTCGTCAAAGCGCGTCATCTCGGGAAGGAGCTTCGTGGTGTCGAGGATGACACGTAAGTTGATGGAGGCTTTCGGGTCAGCCTCAGCGTAGTGGATGAACTCCTCGGTGGAAGGCACGAAGCACACGCTGAACCGATCGGCCAGCTCGGGATCAGAGGTCTTGGCGTCCGAGTTGAAGACACCGTAGAGGGTGGTCAGGCGCTGCTGACCGTCGAGGACGTAGTTAACGGGGTAGTCCTCGGGCGTCTTCGGCAGCTCGAAGCCACCCACGTTGCGCTCATGCTTGAGCGCCTCCTTGGTTGCCCACAGTAGCAGGGAACCAACCGGGAAACCGCGGTAGATCGAGTCAAGCAGGCTCATGATCTGCTCGTCATTCCAGACGTATTCACGCTGGAAGACTGGAATCTTGATGTTCCCCTTCGCCACATCGGAAAGCAGCGACGAGAGGCGCGGGTTGGACGGTGTGATCTTGTGAGCTCCTGCCATGGCTTTCCCTCCTTGTAGGGTGTTGATCCGAAGAGCTTAGCCGAAGGATTCCCCAAACAGGGTGCGCCGCCAACTCGCGGAGGGTGACCGCTTGCGCCGGCCGCGGCCATCTGCGCGTTCAGCACGAACGTCCGCAACCAGTCTGAAGCTGCCGCCTAGGCAAGGTCTCACTTCGCAGCGTCTGCGGTCGCTCGCTGGTGGGCGCCCGTTTTCGGATTCGGCACCAATACGGTCATTGAGCTACCCTGACCTGTAGAAGCGCGATCGACGGCAATGGTCGAAAGCGGTGTCTGTCGCCGGATGCCAATTGGCCCGAGCGCAGCGTGAGGGCGGATGCTGCGAAAGGAGTGCGATTGCTACGGCGCGCTTTTTGAGGCGGGCCGGTGGCCGGCACCAAGCGCTAAAAAGGCTGGAACTCTACGCCTTGTGTGGAGACCCGTGGTCCCCACACAAGTAGATTCAGACGCCTCAGAGGCCAACGTTTATGACCGGAGATCCTCCTAGTCGCTGGCATAGCGCTATTGTACAACCTTCGATGTTGCCCGGAGGCTGAGCCTTGAACCTTCCCAAGAAGCCGATCGAAGAGCTGTTCGCCGCGATGTACCACGGCAAGCAGAACTTTGCAGATTTCATCGGCGCGGATGTGGCTTCGCTCTATACCACCAAGACGCCCCGAATCGGCAGCAAGCGGCGGACACTCCACGTGCCGTCCGACAAGCTTCGCGCGTACCACGAGTTTTTGAATCTCTTTGTATTCGAGTTCTTGCCGGTGAACACCAGTATCGCCTTCGCCTATCGAAAGGGCTCCAGCGCTGCGGACGCGGTCCGGGTTCACAAAGACGGGCGCCACTTCCTCGTGAACGATTTGGCGGACTTTTTTCCCAGCATCGACGTTAGCCTGGTGCGCTCCACGCTGATTGTTGGCGCGACCGCCTGTCCAGTGGAAGCACTCGAATCGCACCTAAGTCGCATCCTGCAGCTGGTTTGCATCGGCGACGCCCTACCGCTTGGCTTTGCCACGTCGCCGATTCTCAGCAATGCGGCCCTGTTCGCCTTCGACACGGCGTTGCAAAAAGCATGCGAGTCGCGAAGCCTCGTCTATAGCCGCTACTCGGACGACCTGATCATCTCGGGGTCAGATCGGGATGAGGTCGCTGGCGCTGGAAAAATTGTAGAAGGGCTGCTGCATGAGCATTTTGGCGAGAAGCTGCGCCTAAACCCGTTCAAGTCGAAGTCCCTGCACCTGGGCTCGAAGGTGCGGATACTGGGTATGGTATTGCTGCCCAACGGCAAGGTGACGGTCGATGCAAAGTTGCGGGCAAACATCGAAGTGCTCCTCTACTTCTACCTAAAGGACCGTGCCAAGTTCGCCGAGTTCGCCAAGAAGGTGACGGGCGAGCCGGACAAGGCGGAAGCCCGCCTTTCGGGTTGGCTTAACTACATCAACTCGGTCGATCAGGACTATTTGGACAAGCTGCGGATGAAGTATGGCTCGGCCCTGGTCGATCGGTTCGTTCACCGGTCGTTCGGGTGATCACATGCAGCTTCGGGTCACTCTCACCAAAATCCAGCACATCGCGAATTTGCAATGGTCGGTGGACTTGGACCGGCGCGGGATCACTGCGATCGTCGGGCGCAACGGTTGCGGCAAAACCACCTTGGCCAAGGCATTGCTAACTATCCCGCTCGGGGACACATTGGCATCGACCTCCTCTGAGGGGATCGTCGGCCCCGATAGTTGGATTCGGTACGAGTTTGGCGAGCAAGTCTTTGAGCTCAGGTTCGACACGGACCTCGAGACTCTCAGCTCGCGCAAGCCGATCCCGCGCCACCTTAAGGCCATGGTCGGTGTGGAATTGCCCGTGCCTCACGGTGACCGATTCAAGGCGTTTCAGGCAATCGTCGAACATGACCACGACCTCCGTACCGCGCTAGCGATCGGGCGGGGCGCGCCTCGCCAGGAACTCAATGACTTTCTCAATCGCGTCTATCGCACCGACAGGTTCACGGATCTGCTGGAAGTCCGTATCCGGCACCGATCGTTCTACTGCTTTCGCCGGCCGCAAGAGCGGTACCTGCGCGAAGACCATCTAAGCTCCGGAGAATATTTCCTCATCAGTGTCTACCGGCGAATCGTCTCGGGAGTCAAATTCCTGTTCATTGACGAGATCGACATCTCGCTCGATGCGGATGCCCAGGCACGCTTGACAGGCGAGTTGCGTTCGCTTTGCGAGCGCCAAGGTGTGCATCTGGTCTTCACGACTCACTCGTTAGCGCTCATGAGCACCCTGGAGCTGGGCGAGATGCTGTACATGGAACGCGAAGCAAGCGAAGTGACGTTACGTCAAGCTTCCTACAACTACGTCCGTACGCTGATGTTCGGCTTTAGGGGATGGGACAAGCATATCCTCACCGAAGACGAAGTTTTGGAAGACTTCTTGCGGTATCTCATCGAGCGCTATTGCACTCCGACGTTCTATCAGTATCAGGTCATCCATATTGGGGGGGCAGTTCAGGTCGCGTCCTTGCTTGATCGCAATAGCAGGGAGCATTTCTTCGGCCCCGAGAAAGATGTGATCTGTGTGCTGGACGGCGATCAGGCTAAGCAACCGCATGCTGGCGGGCGCAACATCCTGTGTATCCCGCTCGATAGCGTCGAGAAGGCACTCTATGCCGCATTCATGGCAGGGGCCATCCCCGCCGCATATTGCTTGAACCGCCGCAAGTTTCATCCAAACGGCAAGGAACTGTTCAACGAGTTGCTGCGGATTGGCGTATTCAAGCGCAGGCAGGTGTTCGAGTTCTTGTGCTCTCGGCACGAGAAGGGGTTATCTTCTTTCGCGATGCAGTTGTCGGAGTTTCTCGGCGGTAAGCTATCCTAGTAGCCACCTCAGCTCATGAGGAGACCGGCAGCATGGATGTTCTATTGGTTGAGGACCCCTTCATGAACGGACTCACCCTGATGCGTCTATGTGGACTAGAGAGCAGTGCGAAGGGACCGCATGTCCGCTTCCGACCAATCGTGGTCCCCTTCCGCGCACATCGGCGAATGTCCGGTGTCGGCAACCGCCTGCATTCGCGTTGCCCAACCTGACTGTCTGCAACCAGTCTGCAGCAGACATTCAGTCTTCGGAGCCTGAGACGACGTCAACGCCTGCTTTCGGCCAAGAGCGGCCCTAGGTGGTGCGCAGCTCCCGGCATCTCGTGTGGCCGCCCTCCTGCGCTCTGGCTGCGAGATCTGAGAGAGCCGGAGATCACTGCACCCAGCGTTCCCCCGTCATTGAACGGTACCGCGTTCTCGCCGCATGCATCGCAGGATGCCGCACAGATAAGCGAGCGGCACGAAGTGCTCGGGGGTCGGGACGCTGGCCGCGTAATCGGGTGCTTGCTGAGGGCATCCAGCTTCGCCGGCGCGGTTGCCATGACGGAGCGCACCGCGTCGTCGAAACGCATCCCCAGTCGTACACCATGTCCGGTTGTCGGAAGTCGATCCCGCGCAGGTTGTGCACATTGTTCCCGCTGCGGAGGATCAGGATTCCGCATTCGCCACCTCCAAAGCGAGTTCGGGTGAGCCAGGCGCCGGGTAGTCGAAGGCGAACAGTTCCGGCGGGAAGCCTTAGAAGTCGTGAATGACGGGCGGCTCGGCCATAGCTGTCACCGCCGTGCTGGGAATGAACCAGGGTGCCGACATCGAGAGAATGGCACTCGGCCGAGGCCCAGTACCGAACCTCGGGCGTAGCGACGCTGGCTTGGGGGCGAGTTGATAGATCCCCCTCTCTAGTTGCTTCGCGCTGATGGGCGGAGCAGATGGCCTTCACGTGATTCGGCGGGTGCCGTGCTCGCACTTGGTACTTCGCGGAAGAAGGGCGATGCGACCACACGGCAGACTACTCATAATGATGTGAGCAGAGTTCGTGCAGCGCAAACCGATCCGAGGTGAACCATGAGCGAGCGGCAGTCGAGCTTTGATGTCATCGTGATCGGCGCAGGGCAGGCTGGACCGCCGCTTGCCGCCAAACTGGCCACGGCGGGCAGGCGAGTGGCGTTGCTCGAGTCACGAGAGCTCGGGGGCACCTGCGTCAACTGGGGCTGCACCCCTACAAAGACGCTGCGCAAGTCGGCCCGTGTGGCATACATGGTGCAGCAGGCACCGCGCTTCGGAGTTCATGCGGGCGAGGTTCGGGTTGATTTCGCAGCCGCGATGCGGCGCATGCAGGACCGTGTGGAGCAATCCCGCGCCGGGCTGAAGAGGTGGCTCGACGGGATTGAAGGCCTGAAGGTCATGGAGGGCAGAGGACGACTGGCGGGTTGCAGCGGTAAGGCCTATGTGGTCATGGTCGATGGGCGGCGCTTGACGGCACCGCGGATTCTGCTCAACACCGGCACCCGGCCTCGCATTCCCGACATACCAGGTCTCGCGGCCGTCGACTACCTCGATAACGAGACGCTTCTGGCGCTGCGCGATCGACCCGAACATTTGCTGATCATCGGAGGCAGCTATATCGGGCTCGAAATGGCGCAGATATTCCGCCGGCTAGGCTCTTCCGTCAGCGTGATCGACGGCGGCGAACGCCTGGCCTCGCGGGAGGACAAGGACATCTCCGAGGCGTTAGCTTCACTGATGAAAGCCGAGGGCATCTCTGTTCACCTTGGTTGTGAGATAGAAGGCGCCGAAGCTCATGCAGGGGGCGTCCAACTGCGGCTGGCTGGAGGGGCGGCGCCGCAAGGAAGCCACCTGCTCGTCGCGACGGGTCGTACCCCGAACACCGACGCGTTGGGACTGGAGACGCTGGACACCAAGATCGAAATGGACGACCACGGCTACATCACCACCAACGCGCAGCTGGAGACCTCGGCGCCCGGTATCTGGGCGCTGGGCGACATCAACGGCCGCGGAGCCTTCACCCACACCAGCTATCACGACCACGACATCGTGGCGGAAAACATCCTGGGCAATCCGGACGCGCCGCGTAGCGCCGAGGCCCGCCACGCCATCTACGCCATGTTCACCGACCCGCCGCTCGGCCACGTGGGCTTGTACGAAGCCGATGCCCGCCAGCTGGTTCGACAGGGACGCAGCATCTCCCTGGCGGTGATCGAGATGGAGGAGGTCAGCCGTGCCAAGGAGGAGGGCGAGACCTTCGGGCGGCTGAAGCTGCTGATCGATGAGCAAAGCGGCAAGTTCCTGGGTGCCACCATGCTGGGCATTGGCGCAGACGAGATCATCCAGGTCATCGGTCAAGCCATGAGCGCTGGCACGCACTGGCGAATCGTACGCAATGCCTTGCCAGTGCACCCGACGGTCACCGAGTTTCTCCCGACGCTGATCGACAAACGCAAGCCGCTTTCGGGCGACTGAATGTCATTTGAGGAACACCTGAAATTCTCGACCTGCGATTCAGCAAGTTGGGCCCGCTGTCCCGGGCATCCACGACCGGAGCAGTGTTCGCGCAATGCGCGCAAGTAGTTTCGACGCCGATCTGCATCGAGCCATCTCACGACGGGCACCGGGGCTGCCTATCGAACACGGCGTGTGGACCTCGATTGCCGCTTCGCGCAACTCCAGCCAAATCGGGTCGCTCTCCCGACCAAGCGCGTCACGGCTTGAGAATCAAGCGATTCCTTTCCGGGGGATGGGGTCAATACCAGACCTGGGCTTCGCTCACCGGTGAGCGCAGTAAGAAGATTCCAACTGCCACGACCCAGAGGACGCCTGGGTATAGGCCGAGTTGGAACGCCATTGACGTTTCGGTGAAGCCCGTCTGGGCCTGCGCGACGGCGAAAGCCAGCGTCCCCACGCTCGCCAGCGCGCTGAGCACCGCCATTGCGCTGAACCAAGGGCCAGCCGAGCGCGCGCTTATGAATGCAAACGTGTACATGGCCGCGGCCAAGCCGAACATGAACCACTGGAGCGCGAACAAGCCCGCTTCCACCTGCCGGACGGCATAGGCGGCCTCGAACACGACCGCGTTGTCGGGTCCCGCGGCTGCGAGCCGTCGCACCAAGATTCCGATGCCCACGCCGTCCACTGCGGCAAACACCGCGTACACGGCTGAAAAGACGATCATCGCTGCGCCACCGAGGGCGGCCCATGCACACGCCGCGCCTTTTCGGAGCCGCCAGCTGAGCGCGAGGCCGGAGGCACTCATCAACAGGGCGCCGAGGAGTTCTGCGAGGTGAATGATGCCCCAGTAGGGCTCATCCGCGTAATGCGCGAAAGCGGCGCGAGTGTCGTGCGGCGGCGTGTCTGGATGCAGGACCGCAGAAGTGAAGTAGACCACCAGTCCGAGGAACGCCCCAGCCGCGCCGACGCGCGACAAGGAACGGTCCGTGGCAGCACCTGCTTCGAATGCAAGGTCTTTCTGCGTCATCGCGGATAAGTCGGAGAGGCGAGGGGCGCGCGCCCCGAATCAGGTTAACAGGTCCTGAAGTGCTCGCAAGGCTTCGCCCCGCGCGACACGATCGGCAATCCAACGAGCAGGCTGCAACGAGGGACCGGTTGAGCTGCTGCTCGCAGTTCTGTGTGCGGACCGTCGCGGACAGCCCCGCGCGACTGCCGGCTCACCAGGCGCCCGCGCATGTCGGTCGATGCCTGTTCTGTCCCAAGGCCGTTCGCGCCTGGTGGACCCCTCACTCCTGCCGAGGCTCACGTCAACAGAAGAATGAGACACACTGGTCGGATGACCACCCGCGCGACATCCGGAACTCCTTCGGCGGTGACGTCGCGCACGTCCCGCGAGCAGGTGCTGCACCTCCTGGCCGAGGCGGCCGAGCTGGAACACAACATTCTTTGCAGCTACCTCTACGCGGCATTCAGCCTGAAGCAGCGCGAGGACGAGGGCGTCACCACCAAGGAGCTCGAAGCCATCTCGCGCTGGCGCGCGGACATCATGGGGCTATGCGTGGAGGAAATGGTCCACCTCGCGCAGGTGTGCAACCTGATGGTCGCGATGGGTTCGCGGCCCCACTTCAACCGTCCGAACTTCCCCGTCGCGCCCGGTTATCACCCCGCAGGCGTTGCGATCGCTCTGGCTCCGTTCAGCCTCGAATCCCTTGAGCACTTCATTTTCCTGGAGCGGCCGGAGGAGATTCCGGTCGCCGATCCGGCCTGTTTCCAGGAGGAGGGCGCAGCCGAGAGGCCTGAGCCTTTTTTCCGGCCGCTCATGCCGCGCGCTCCGGATTACGAGACCATCGGCGGGTTCTACGACGCACTGCGATGCGAGATCGAGCTCGCCGCGGCGGAGTTCGGCGAGAGGCGCCTGTTCAGCGGCCCCGTGGGGCTGCAACTGACCGCCAAGGAGCTTCGCTGCGAGGATCTGGTCGTGGTCCGAAGCGTCGAGGACGCGCGGCGCGCGATCCTTTCCATCGTCGAGCAGGGGGAGGGCTCCGGCGGACGGCGGGACGACTCTCACTTCGGACGATTCGAGTCAATCCGCGGCGAGCTGCTGGCGCTGCGTGCCGCGCGGCCCGAGTTCGAACCAGCGCGCGACGCCGCGCGCGACCCCGTCATGCACGCTCCGGTGGTCGATGGGCGCGTGTGGATCGAGAACCGGCAAGCCGCTCACGTCGTCGATGCAGCCAATGGCGCTTATTCCACGATGCTCCGTTGCCTCGCGCAGCTCTATGAGACCCCGGCGCCGCGAGCCGAGCAGCGCCGGTCGCTTCTTGGGGCGGCTCTCTCGTGCATGAAGGCTGTCACCGCTCTGGGCTCGGCGCTCACCGAACTGCCTGCCCGGGATGAAGAGGGCGCGCCCCGCGCAGGCATGAGCTTCGCGATGCTGCGGGCGATCGAGGGGCCGCTTCCGGAGCGCGCGCTGTCGATGCTTGCCGAGCGCTTGTCGGACATTGCTGCGCGCGTTGCGACCTTGGGGGCGCCGGGCTCCGTCGAGGCGACGGGGTCCGCGTTGGCCGATGCTGCCGAAGCGCTGCGGCGCTCCGCGTAGCAGCATCGGTTTTGACGCGAGCGCACGGCGGCGCCGCGGACCGTCCACTGCAACCTGCCGTTAGCTGCCCGCGCGCCGGTAGTGCACAGCGACGGCGCCGTTGCGCAGAGCCACCGCCGAGACCAGCTCGAGCCGCCGCGTGCCGGGCAGCCCGGCCTGGTACAGGGTCGGTCCATGGCCGGCGACCCGGGGGTGGACCAGGAACTTGTACTCGTCGATGAGATCCAGCCGGTCCAGTTCGGTCGCGAGCTTGCCGCTGCCGAGGAGCACGCCGGCAGGGGTTGCGTCCTTGAGCTTCTGCACGCTCGTACGCAAGTCGCCCGTGATGTGGTGGCTGTTGGTCCACCTGAAATCCGTTCGCGTCGATGACACCACGTACTTCGGCTTGGCCTCCAGTCGGACCGCCCACGCGCGCATCGCCGGCGGCGCCTCCTCGTCGCCGCGAGCGACGGCCGGCCAGTAGCTCTCCATCATCTCGTAGGTGACGCGGCCCCATAGCATCGCCCCTCCCTCGTCCATCAGGCGGGTGAAGAATGCGTGTGTCTCGTCGTCGGCAATTCCCTCGCGGTGATCGACGCAACCGTCGAGGGTGACGTTGATGCTGAAGGTCAAGATTCCCATGGCGACAAATCTATTCCAGATTGGGGGGACCGCTGGACTGTCGCGTGCCGTCGGGTCGAGGGGGAGGTGCCTGGCTCAGTTCGATCCCTCCGGGCGGAAGCGCCTGCAAAGGACCTTCTTGAAGACGCTCAGCGTGATCTCGAGTGCGGAGGATGCGATGGAGACCCCGATGTCGCCGTCCGAAGAGATGTCATTGCTCATGCCATCGGGACTGAGTGCGATCGAAGCAAGCAGCTCCTCTGCGTTACTCCCATGTGCCTGCACTTCGTAGAAGGAGACTCGACCGGAAGGATCTGCGGCATCGTTCAGTTCGCTGGTGTAGCGTACGCGGACCCTGATACCCGAGTACGTCAGGTCGAATCGGTCACGTTCCAGAACACCGACTTCGAGGCCCAAGCCAGGACCGACGCTGCTGCCAGGTACGTTCGCGAGCGCCGCATGGAATTCCTTGTAGCGGTCTCGGAGTTGAACTTGCCAGCGGGAGAAGTCCGCGAACTGGCGAACGATGTCCGGGTTCTTCTGGAGCTTGATGATGGGCTCGCTGCTCACTGGGGGCCTCTTCTGCTGCTGTAGGGGCTGCGGCGCCTGCCTGGCGCATGAGTCGGCCGATGAAGCGCGTTCATCGTCCACCGACGAATGTATCGCTGCGTCGGCGTGATTGAGCGCAGGACGTGCTGAGCGGCTCCTGACGGCAGCGACTCGCATGCTTCTTCGATGCTTGTGCGAGGCTTTTGCGAGCGCATCCGACCGCTCTATGCAGGGCGGCAACGACGTGAAGCCGAGCGCAACCATGCGCAAGTTGCTCATGGGACCGATCACGTGAACGGACCCTACGTCATGTGAGCCCTTCCGCCGACCCGGCGCGCGACGCGACGCTGCCATGCTCTCGCATGAACATCACAACCTCACGGAAGCTGCGGCACCACACCCTCCTCATGACCGGGCTGCTGGCAGCGACCGCGGCAGCGGCGACAGCCTGGTGGGTCCGCCGCAAGGCAGCCCGCGCCGACGCCGACCATCCCCCGCAGGGGAAGTTCGTCGAGATCGATGGCGTGCGCTTGCACTACGTCATGCGCGGCGAGGGCCCCCCGGTGGTGCTGCTGCACGGGAACACCGTGACGCACGCCGACTTCCATGCCAGCGGCCTCATCGACCGGCTGGCCAGGGACCACCTCGTACTCGCCTTCGATCGGCCGGGATTCGGCCATAGCAGCCGGCCTCGAGACCGATTCTGGACGCCGACGGCCCAGGCCGCGCTGATCCAGCGGGCGCTCGTCGCCCTTCGGATAGACCAGCCCGTCGTGGTAGGGCATTCGATGGGGACGATGGTGGCGGTCGCGCTCGGGCTCGAGCATCCGGCTGCCGTGCGCGGACTCGTCCTGGTAAGCGGCTACTACTACCCGGAGATCCGCTACGACGCGCTGGCGACCGCTCCCGTTGCGCTCCCCGTGGTCGGCGACGTCATGCGCTACACGGTCACCGCCGTGGCAGCGCGCGCGCTCATCGGCCCGATGGTCAAGGGCATGTTCGCTCCCGCAGCGGTGCCCTCCGGCTTCTACACCGCGGTGCCGCGCGAGATCATGGTGCGCCCTGGGCAGCTGCGCGCCAATGCGGAAGACGCGACTTTCATGATCCCCGAGGCGCGGACTCTGTCGCGCCGCTATGGCGAGCTGCGGATGCCCGTCACGATCGTGGCAGGCGCCGACGACCAGGTGGTGGACCCCGAAGCGCATGCACAGCGACTGCACCGGGAACTGCCCGCGAGCCGCCTCATCGTCGTGCCCGGCGAAGGGCACATGGTCCACCACGCCGCGCAGGACGTCATCGCTGCCGCGATCGGTGGCGAGACGTCGAGCCCCCAGGAGCAGGCGCCGGACCGGACCAGGCCGCTCCCCGCACTCCAGGTCGCCTGAACGGCGTTCATCCGATTCCAGAGCTCCGACGACCTCGAAGACGGGCTCTTCCCGCCAGCACCCGAGCGTGCTGGCGCGGCGACCCAGCTAAGGACCTATGCCAAGACCCTCATCTCTCGCTTCCGAGACTGCCCTGTCCGACGCCGACCGCGTCGTCGAGGCGGTGTACACGGACCCCGTCGGCTCGCTCGACTACACGCTCTACGTGCCCGCCAACGTCGGCATGCGCCCGCCACTGTTCGTGATGCTTCACGGCGCCTGCCAAAGTGCTTCGGACTTCGCCGCAGGGACGCAGATGCACGAAGCGGTTCGGGAGTGCGGGGGAATCGCCCTCTTTCCCCAGCAGTCGCGCAGTGCCCACCCCTTGGGCAGCTGGAACTGGTATGACGTCAAGCATCAGTTCGCGTCCGGCGGAGAGCCGTCAATGCTTGCCGGGCTCACACGCCAGATCATTCGCGACCATGATGCGGACCCGGTGCGGGTGTACGTCGCGGGCATGTCCGCCGGCGGTGCGATGGCGGTGATTCTCGGGCAGACCTACCCCGACCTCTACGCTGCCGTGGGTGTGCACTCCGGCATTGCGACCGGCGTGGCCCATGACCTGATGTCGGCACTCAGGGCCATGAGCAGTGGCCCGCCGGGCGATTCGCCGGCGAAGGGCCGTGCCGCCGTGTGCGCCTCCTTGCCGGCCGTCCCCACTATCGTGTTCCATGGGGATCGCGACCAGACCGTCCATCCGCTCAACGCCGAGGCCGTGCTGGCCCAGGCGCTGAACCGCAGCGGCGGAACCCCTTCCCGGGGCGACGCCGCGTCTCACACCGGAACCATGAACGTGCCGGGCGGACGAGCCGTCACCCTGGTGAGACATGTCCGGCGCAAGGGGCGTCCAGACGCGGAGATGTGGCTGGTGCATGGCGGCGGCCATGCCTGGACCGGCGGCAGCGCGAAAGGCAGCTTCACGGACGAATCCGGACCCGATGCCTCGCGCGAAATGCTGCGCTTCTTCCTCAGGCAGAGCCTTGCGCGTTGCCGGGGGCGCAAAGTTGCTTGAGGTCCAGCCCGCTGCCGTGCATGCGCCCCTGATCCAGGACGTCTCCGATACGGCCCTGTGGGTCGCTGCGTACCGAGCCAGCGAATCCGAACGCCCGGACGCGCTGTTCGCCGACCCGTACGCCCGTCGAATGGCCGGACAGCGCGGGCAGGACATCGTCGATGCGCTTCCATTCGGGCGTTCTATGGCCTGGTCGATGGTGGTGCGGACGGCCGTCATGGACGAGGTCATCGTCGAGTGCGTCCTCCACCGCGGCGTGGGCACCGTATTGAACCTGGGCGCCGGTCTCGACACCCGGGCCTTCAGGTTGCCCTTGCCGTCCTCCCTTCGCTGGTTCGACGTCGATCTGCCGGCGATCACTGCGTACCGCAAGGAGTGCCTGGCCGGCGAGGAGCCCGCGTGCAGGCACGCGCATGTCGCCGCCGACTTGAGCCAAGCGGCGGCGCGGGCGCGGGTGCTGGAGATGGCACGCGACGATGCACACGGACGCTTGCTGGTCGTGACCGAAGGCCTGCTGCTCTATCTCACCCCCGAGCAGGTGAGCGGCTTGGCGGCACAGCTGCACGCCGACCCGCAGGCGACTCTATGGCTGGCAGACCTGGTCACGCCAATGCTGCAACAGACGATGGGCATGGTGTGGCGGTCACAACTTTCGAACGCGAAAGCATCCTTCCGGTTCGCGCCGTCTGACAGCGTGCGCTTTTTCGACGCATTGGGCTGGCGCGAGATCGAGTTCCATTCCACGTGGACAGATTCCATCCGCCTCGGGCGGACAGCTCCGCATGCGGCCACCTGGAACCGGCTGTCGATGTGGGGCGGCTCCCTCGTGCAGGAAGCTGTTCAGCGCATGTCCGGGGTCGCCTTGCTCGAGCGCACGACCTAGGTGTGGCAGTTCTGAAGCGACTTCCCTGAGTTCGAGGCCCTGCTGACCGGCACCCGTGCTTGCCGCCCTGCTGGAGGCTCTCCGTGCGCGCGCCGGAAGGGGCGGCGGCGGCGCTGCCGGCGGGGAACGAAGCCGTAGAATCCGCCCCTTTTTCTCTCGGCGCCGCGCGGCCTCACTCATCTTGAACCATCCGACTTCCGCTCGCAGTGCCAGGTCGCGCATGCGCCCGCAGTCTTCGAGCCGGCCGCTGCTGGGCATCGACTTCGGCACCTCCAATTCTGCGGTGGCATCGCTCGACGCCGATGGCACGGCGCGCCTGCTTCCCATGGAAGGCGAAGCCGCCGTTCTGCCGACCGCAGTGTTCTTCGATTCCGAGGAACGCAGCGTGCATTTCGGCCGCGAGGCAGTGGACCTTTACCTGGCGGGCACGGAGGGCCGGTTGATGCGCTCGCTCAAGAGCCTGCTTGGCAGCTCGCTCATTCACGAGCAAACCGCAGTCGGCTGGGGAGAGCATCGGTATCTGGACATCCTCGCCTTGTTCTTGCGCGAGCTGCTGGAGCGGTCCCGCCCACGCATCGGCACCGGCCCGCCGCTGCTGGTGCTCGGAAGGCCCGTCCACTTCGTGGACGACGACCCTGCGCGAGACCGGCAGGCGCAGGATGCTCTCGAGCAGGCGGCGCGCGCCGCCGGATTCGACGAAATCGCCTTCGAGCTCGAGCCCGTGGCTGCTGCTTTCCACTACGAGCGGCAGCTTGCCGGAGCGGCCATTGCGCTCGTGGTGGACGTGGGCGGCGGCACCTCGGACTTTTCGGTGCTGCGCCTCGGTGCGCAACGCGCTGTGCCCGGAGACCGCGCGTCGGATGTTCTGGCCACTGCAGGCGTGCATCTGGGCGGCACCGATTTCGACCGCCGGCTCAGCCTGGCACGCGTCATGCCGCTGCTCGGGCTGGGGCATCGCGGCCCGCAGGGGCGGGAGGTGCCGAACTCGGTGTTCCACGATCTCGCGACCTGGCATCTGATCAACTTTTCGTATGCGCCGGTGGGCGTGGCACGCGTCCAGGCTTTGCGTTCGGGCTATACCGATCCGCAACTGCACGATCGCCTCATGATGGTGCTGCGCAAACGGCTTGGGCACCGGCTGGCGACCGAGGTGGAGCAGGCGAAGATCGCCTGCTCGGTGCGGGACGACACGGCAGTCGTGGCGCTGGACGAGCTTGAAGCCGGGTTGCACGTCGAGCTGAGCGCAGCCCAGATGCACGAACAGCTCGATGCGCTTGTGGCGCAAGTGGCCGCTTGTGCCGAGGAGTGCGTGCAGCGCGCCGGTTCGCCGAAGCTGGACGCCATCTACCTCACTGGCGGCTCTTCGGCCTTGCGGCCCTTGCAGGACCAACTCGCCGCCCGCTTCCCCGGGGTACCGCTGGTGTCGGGAGACCTGTTCGGCGGTGTGGCGGCGGGCCTGGCCTACTCGGCGGCGCGGCGTTATTCGTGATTGCGTGGCCGTTGAGGCCTCACGCCCGAAAACTGAAAACCCGCTCACGTCCGAGCAGGTGATAGCGCGGTGCACCGGTGAACAGTTGTCGGATGGCCGGGTTCTCCACCGACAGCCCGCCCGTGTAAGCGCCGAAAGCCGGCAGGATCAACTTGCGGCCGTCTTCGACGAAGCAGGGCCGCTCGACGCTGCCACCCTTGTGCGCAATCCGGGCCTTGGGATGAAAGTGTCCGCTGATCTCGTGCGCCGCGCCGGGCTGCGCCTCGTGACGAAACAGCAGGCCCTCGTCTTCGTACGTGTCGTGGGCCTCGAAGCCCGGCGGCACGAAGCCGCCATCGTGGTTGCCGCGTATCCAGATCGGCTCGAGCCGCTGCAAGGCATCGAACGCCGCCCGCGCCCCAAGATCGAGCCGAGCATGGCCACCAGGATCATGGAAGCAGTCACCCAGCAGCAGCAGCCGCCGGGCCTGCGTCTCCTCGCAGGTGCGCAGCAGCCGTGCCAGGGTGGCGTGGGTGTCGTAGGGCGGCAAGAAGTACCCGCGCCGCGCCCAGTGGGACCCCTTCTCCAGATGCAGGTCGCTGGCCACCAGCATTTGCCGGCGCGGCCACAGCAGGGCGCCGCTGGGGTGCAGCAGCAACTGCTGCCCGGCGAATGCGATCGTCATTCCGGTCATGGTGGTCATGCCGGAGGCCCTCCCAGGCCTGATTCGCGAAGAAGGTTCTGTTCCAGTTCCTCGAGCACGTAGTCACCGGCGTCCTGGCGCGAGACGCTTTCGCGCGCAATGTCGAGGATCAGCGGAACAGCGAGCGGCGAGACCTTGTCGAGGTGGCGCACCACGACCTTCCCCTGCGTCTGCCGCAGCAGGTCCGAGAGGCGCTCGATGTCCATCAAGCCACCCATCGCGGCCTGGTAGGCCGCGCGGATCAGCACGTGGTCCGGCTCATAGCGCATCAGCACGTCGTAGATCAGGTCCGAGCTGATCGACAACTGCCGCCCGGTTTTCTGGTGGCCGGGGTGCCGGCGCTCCACCGCACCGGCCACCACCGCCGCCTCCCGGAAGGCGCGCTTCAGGCGTGGCGTATCGTGCAGCCAGTCCTGCAACTCCTCGCCCAGCATGTCGATCGAGAACAGCTCGTCGATGTCCTGCGGCACCTGCAGTGACCAGAAGGCGAGTGCGTAGTCCGATGCCACGAAGCCGAGCGGGCGGCAGCCCTGCTGTTTCATGCGCCGCAGGATCAGGAAGCCCAGCGTCTGGTGGGCATTGCGTCCGGCGAAGGGGTAGGCCACCGTGTAGGCCTTGCGCCGGTAGCGGAAGGTCTCCACCAGGAGATCGTTCGGGCCGGGCAGTCGCGAGCGCAGGGTCTGTTGCTGCAGCCACTCCACCACCTCGGGCGGCAGCTCGGTCCACCGGTCCGGGTGCTGCAGCAGATCGCGCACGCGCTGCGACAGGTGCGTGGTCATGGGGAGCTTGCCGCCGTCATAGCTGGGGATGCGGGGCGAATCCGCTTTGGCGCTCGACACCATGACCACGCCATCGCGCACGCCGTCGAAGCGCACCACCTGCCCGGCAAAGAGAAAGGTATCGCCCGGGCTCAGGCTCTCGATGAAGTACTCCTCGATCATCCCGAGCAGCTGGCGGCGGCGCTTGACCCGCAGCATCGGCGCCTCGACGATGGTGCCGACGTTCATGCGGTACTGCCGTGCGAAGGATGGATCGGTGAGATGCCAGGCCCCGTCCTCCCCGCGTTCCAGGCGCTTGTAGCGCTCGTAGTTCTTCAGCACGTAGCCGCCATCCACCGCGAAGCCCAGCGTCCTGTCGAAATCCTGGCGGCTCAGGTCGCGATAAGGCCAGGCCTGGCGCACTTCGTCGTACATGGCATCGGGGTAGAGGGGGCTGCTGCAGGCGCTGCCAATGAGGTGCTGTGCCAGCACGTCCAGCCCTCCAGAACCTGCTGGCGTGCCGTCGAGTTCACCATGCGCCACGGCTTGCAGCGCGGCCTGGCATTCGATGCATTCGAAGCGGTTGGTCGGCACCAGCAGGGCCTTGCTGGGTTCGTCGAGGCGGTGATTGGACCGACCGATGCGCTGCAGCAAGCGGCTCACGCCCTTCGGGGCACCTACCTGCACGACAAGCTCCACCTCGGCCCAGTCGATGCCCAGGTCGAGCGAGGAGGTGGCGACCACGCAGTCGAGTGCGCCGCTGGCCATCTGGTCTTCGACCTTGCGCCGGAGCGTCGGCTCGAGCGAGCCGTGATGCAGCCCGATGCGAAGGTTGTTCTCGTTGATCGTCCAGAGCGCCTGAAAGATCAGCTCGGCCTGTGCCCGTGTGTTGACGAACACGATGGACATGCGGCTGCCGGCGAGCGCCTGGTAGATCTCCGGCATGGCGTACAGGGCCATGTGGCCCGCCAGGGGAATGCGCCGCGTGGAGTGCAGCAAACGGATGTCGGGTGGCGTGCGCGTGGGTGCCCGCACGATGGCCCCCCTGGGTCCGCACAACCAGTCGCGGGCCAGCTCGGGATCGGGGATCGTGGCCGACAGGCCTATCAGCTGCACCTGCGGGGCGATCGACCGCAGCCTGGACAGGGCCAGCGACAACAGGTCGCCACGCCGCGAAGCCATCAGGGCATGCAGCTCGTCCACGATGAGAAAGCGCAGGGGACGGAAGTGCGCGGCCGCGTCCTCGTACGACAGCATCAGCGACAGCGATTCGGGCGTGGTCATCAAGAGGTGGGGCGGGCGCCGGCGTTGCCGCTGACGCTTGCCGTGCGGCGTGTCGCCGGTGCGGGTCTCGTGGGTAATGGGCAACTTCAGCTCGGCGATGGGGCGGCCGATGTTGCGATGCACGTCCACGGCCAGCGCCTTCAACGGCGAGATGTACAGGGTGTGGGGGCCCTGCGGCTCGCCCTGCGTGCCCAGCAGATCGACCAGCGACGGCAGGAAGCCCGACAGTGTCTTGCCGGCCCCGGTGGGGGCGCATAGCAGCACATGCCGCCCGCTCGCGGCCGCTTCGAACGCGTCGAGCTGGTGCGCGAACCAGTCCCACCCCTGGGCCTGCAGCCACGACGTCAACACCTGCGGCACGCCCAGCGCCGACGCCCGGTCGCCCGCGCCTGTCGGCACCGCAGTGACGGTCGATTCGGAGTGCCGGTGCTTTGCCATCGTGAGGTCGGATTGACAGGCCGCGCGGGGAATGCGGTTGGGTTTGAGGGTTTCGGGTCTGCCCGGTCGGGAGTGCCCATTGCGCGCCTGCCGTCGCAGGATCATCCCAAAGTCGCAGGCGCCGTGGGGCCGCGGCGGGCTCGGGAGAACGGCGGCTGGGCGGCGCCACCTTGCCGGTGGCTGCGTCCGCCTTCGGCATCGTGCGGACAGGCGTCCTCGCCTCGAACGGGCAGGGCGGAATGCCATCAGGCTCCTGATCCCGCTCTACAGATAATCCGTAGCGCCACCGGAGCCGATTTCTCCCGCATCGTCGGGCTCCGGCAGCCGGCCGGACGTCGGCACCTTTCGCTCACCGATCTGCTGGCGCCACATCGCGTAGTACAGCCCCTTCAGCGCGACGAGCTCCGCATGGCTGCCGCTTTCCACCACGCGCCCTCTTTCCAGCACGTGGATCGCGTCTGCGTGCAGCACGGTCGAAAGACGATGCGCGATCAGCAGCGTGATCTGGTTGCGTTCCGCCGAGATGCGCCGCAGCGTCTCTGTCACCTGCTGTTCTGTGAGTGAGTCGAGCGCCGAGGTGGCTTCGTCGAACACCAGCAGCCGCGGTTCGCGCAGCAGGGCTCGCGCGATGGAAAGCCGCTGGCGCTCGCCTCCCGACAGCCGGGCGCCGCCCTCGCCAACCACCGTGTCCAGCCCCTGCGGCATGCGCGCCAGCAGCTGCGCGCACTGGGCGTTCTCCAGGGCGGACAGGATCTGGGCATCCGTCGCGTCGGGGCGTACGAAGAGCATGTTCTCGCGCACGGTGCCGGCGAACAGGCTGGTTTCCTGCGTGACGTAGCCGACTTGCCTGCGGGCCTCGTTGTAGCGCAGCTTGCGGGCGCTGACCTCATTGAAGTAGACCTCGCCCGCGGCAGGTCGGTACAGGCCCAGTAGCAGCTTCACCAAGGTCGATTTGCCGGAGCCGGACGGGCCCACGAAGGCGATGGTGTCGCCGCGCCGCGCCGAGAAACTCACATCGTCCAGTGCGTTCTCCTCGGCGCCTCGGTGGCGAAAGACCACGCGCTCGAAACGCAGGGACTCGATCGGCCCGACGTGCACCGCATCTTTCGCGCGCTGATCGATCGGCTTGGCCATCAGCTCGGCGAAGTTCGTCATCGACGAACTCGCTTCACGCCAGGCGAGGATGACGACGCCCAGTTCCTGCAGCGGCGTGAGGATCGCGACCGAGATGAACTGCATTGCAATCAGTTCGCCCGTGGACAGCACGTCGCGGAAGATCAACCAGAGCAGCGCGAAGAGCACCGACAGTTTCAGCAGGCTCAGGGTCGAACCCTGCAAGAAAGCCAACCAGCGAATGCGGCGAACCTTCGCCATTTCGAGTTCGAAGATGACCTGCGTCTGCGCCTCGAGTCGCCGGATCTCCCGAAAGGTCAGGCCCAGGCTCTTGATGAGGGCGACGTTGCGCAGGCTCTCCGTAATGAAGCCGGCGTTGCGCGTCGTTTCCCGGTTCAGGGCGCGCTGCTGCGATCGGATCTGCCGGCTCAATAGCCCAGAGAGCCCGCCCAGGACCAGAAGGCCCAGGAGAAACACCGGCACCAGCAGCCAACTCTTGGTGATGGCATACCACAGCAGGAAGGCCAGTCCGACCACGGAGGCGAAGAGCACGTTGATGAAGGCATTGATGACGCGCTCGGTGTCACGCCGCACCCGCAGCAGCAGGGACAGCGTCTCCCCGCTGCTCTGCTCATCGAACTCCTGATAGCGCAGTCGCAGTGTCTGGCGCAACCCGTCGTTGAAGATGTGCGTGCCGAAGCGCTGCACCACCAGCCGCACGACGTAGTCCTGCATCGCCTTGCATGCGCGGGATGCGATCGCCACCGCGACAGCGACGGCGAGCAGGCGCAGGGCGCCGCTGATCAGCTCGTCGTCGGGCTTCACGTTGCGCTGGGTGGCGTAGTCGTCGATGAGCCAGCCGAAGATGATGGGATCGACCAGCGCCAGCACCTGCCCCACCGCTGCGAGCACAAGCGCGACCGCCGCCAGCTTGCGCTGCGGCTTCAGGTACTTGTGCAGTAGATGCATGGCGCATTCTCCTGGGCGTTCGGGTCGCAGCCATCCACGTGCGGCGGCGGCATCGACGCTTGAAAGGCTGGCACCCTTCAGCAGCAACGCGGCGCTGGCGAATCGACCGTGTGGTCCGCGTGGGGCAGAGCGTGGGGCGTCAGGCGTACCGGTGCGCTCAGCGGATGCATGCTGCTGTCCGCCGCAGTCACTATTGGTCTATCGACGGTCAGGCGCTACCTGATCAGCCGTTGCCAGCTTCCGTAACGCTCCCGGATGCCGCCGCGCCGCACGCTCAGGACGACGATGGCCAGCCCCAGCGCGACGCTCACCGCGGTGGTCACCGTGTCGGCGGCGTAGAACAGGGGAGTCGCTGCCAGCGCGGCCCCGAGCGGCATGAGAAGGAATCGGAACGCACGCGCGACTTCGGCCGCGGCGACGGATATCACGGTGAGCACCAGCGAGCCGATCACGTGGTGTGCGTTGGCGAGGCCGCCATCGACGCCGAGGACGGGGCGCGTGAACAGCAGGAACAGGCCGACGAGCGCGGCGAGCACCAGGTTCCACGGCAGCCCGACGCCGCCGATGGTGACGTCCTTCAGCACCGCACCAGGGGAGCGGTCGAACTCGTCGGCGAGCACATCGTGCTTCTTGCCGGGATGCATGTCGTCCGTGTCGCCCACGAAGAACACGCGCAGCCAGTTCTGTCCGGCCTTCGCGCGCCGGCGCAGGAACTGCAGCGTCGCCAGCAGTTCGTCGAGCGAATAGGGAATCTGCAGCAGCACCGCGGCGGCGCCGATGAGTGCGATGGTGCTCCAGGTTCCGATCACCACCGGCTGGATGATGATGAAGAAGATGGACGTGATGCCAAGCGGCGCGATCATCAGGCCGAACAGGACCACCAGCCAGGGCATGGTGCGCCATCGCATGCGCGAGCCCACGATGCCGGTGAGGATCTCCAGCAGGTAGGTGTAGCCGCCCACCGCGGCGTCTGAGACGGGCCAGGCCTTCGATACGGAGGAGGTGATGATTTCTTCGGTGCCGTTCCGCGGGTCGGTCGGGGAGCCCGCGAAGAACGGGTCCCACACGTCGGGAATGTGGCCGAGCTGGTAGGCCGCAAGGTAGCGCGAGACATACAGCCCGACGAGCGCCAGCGCGATGATGGGAATCCGCTGGGTCCAGTCGGACGGGTTGTAGCTCCAGCCCGGCGGCACCATCGGGCCGGTCAGGACTGCGATGGCCGACGGTCCGGGCTCGGGCCGGGTGGCGACGGCCAGGCCGAAGATCAGCGCGCCCACCAAGGTATCGGACAGGTAGGCCGCCGCGTTCGGCGTGGAGAACAGGAACGGTATCGCCATCACCACTACACCGATGCCGGCGCAGAACCAGCGCGCCCATTGCGCGCGCCAGGCCAGCGCCCAGGAAGCACCGATGACGAGCAGCACGCCCAGCACGACTTCGCTCCAGCGCAGCCAGGGCGATTCGACCGCAATGAGCAGCGGCTGCGTGATCAGCCATGTCCCGAGCGCGATGTTCACGAAATGCGCCCAGCGGTTGGCGGCGTGCTGCGAGTGCAGCAGCGCCTCGTGGCGGCGGCGCAGGTCTTCCGCGTTGTGGCCGATCTGCTGTGCCTCGGCCACGCGCGCAGGCGGCGTGATCTTGTTGATGCGGTACCAGCCCGCCGGGTCCTTCTTGAGGACGGCCACCATCGCCGGCAGTTCGTTCTTCAGCCGGTGTCGTGGCTCCCAGCCGAGCAGCTCGCGCGCGCGCCGCACGTCCAGGGCGTAGTGGTCGTCCGCCATGGCGACCATGAAGGGCTTGATGAAGGGGGCCTCGCCGCCGTCGATCGCGTCCGGGATGACCGGCTCCAGCTTCTCCTGCGCCCAGGCCCCCGCAGCCGCCAGCGGCTTGGGCACGCGCAGGGTCGGCCAGTCTTCGGCGCCGTGTAGCAGATAGCCCAGCTCGTCCTGTAGCTGGTCGTAGCCCATCGCCTCGGGCTCGCCGATGAGGATTTCGGCTTCGAGGGGCAGGGCGCCGCGCCGATCGACGGTGCGTCGGAAGGCGTCCAGCAAGTCATCCCGGTGGAGCATGCTCTGCCCCGCCAGGGTGTTGCCCGAGTAGAGATAGCTCTGGAAGTCGCGCTCGTAGATGCGGGACATCTGCTGCGCCAGGGTGGGCACCATCGAGTGCGTGTCGTACACGCCCGCGAGCCGCAGCAGCACGTAGGGAATGCGGCCGTGCTCCTCGCGAACGACCCGTTCGGCAGCCGCCTTGGACTTGGGATAGGCCCAGCGCGGATCGATCGGCTGCTGTTCGTCGATATACATGCCCGGGCGCCCGGGGGCGTGCACGAGCATCGTGCTGGCATAGAGGAACTGCCCTAGCTCCAGCGACTGCAGCGCACGCAGCAGGCGGCGCGTGCCCTCCACGTTCACCGATTCATACAGCGGGTTGTCCTCGCCGGTGAAGTCGAAGTAGGCCGCCAGGTGGACGACGCTGGCGATCGTCGAGCCGAACCGTTCGCGAAACTCTCCGATTGCACGCGTCACGGACTCGTCGGACGAGATGTCGCACTCGATCAGGGGAAAGTCTGCCGTGCCCGGGCTGCGCGAGAGGCCCACGATCCGGTAATTTGCGGACAGAGCCTCGGCAAGCGTGGCGCCCAGATTGCCGTCCGCGCCGGAAATCAGGACGATCGGTCGCGATGCGATCTCAGCCATGCGTCAACAGCCCAGGGGGCCGGCGGCTGCGCACGCCGCGCGGTCCAGCGGGGCAGCAGGCGTGGGCGAAGCGGCGTGGTTGCGCAGGTGCATAGGCTGGTCTGAGAGGTGGCGCTCGACGGCCGGGCGCCTGGGCCATGGTAGGGGGCGCAGGGAAGCGCGCGCGTCGGACAGTGCCGCAGAGCGCATGCCCGGTGCGGGTGAATGCAGCGCTGCCGGATCGGCGCGGCGTGGTGGCCGGCGGTCCACCGGAGAGGGCACAGCGCGAGGCGTGCCGGGCTCCGCGCGACCGCGCTGGAGACGACGGCGGTATGCTCGGCCCTCCCATGAGGCAGCAGTGCGGGCGCAGTTCTCCAGGCATGTGCGAGAGCGATTGCGCCCCCTGCGCAGGGCGGAGCCCTCTTTGAAAATCTTCTACGGCTGGCGCCTGGTCGGCGCAGCCTCCGTCATCCAGTTTCTCCACGGCGGCCTGCTGATGCAGGCCTTCGGCGCCTATGTGGCCGTGCTCTCGCAGGAGTTCGGCTGGAGCAAGACCTCGCTGTCCGGGGGCGCGGCGATCCAGTCGCTCGAAGGCGCGGTGCTCGGGCCGGCCCTGGGGTGGGTCATGGACCGCATCGGGGCCCGGCTGATGGTGCAGGCCGGCATCCTGGTGTTCGGCCTCGGCTTCATCGTGCTCAGCCAGGTGGACAGCATCGGCGGCTTCTATGTCGCCATCGTGCTGCTCGCCCTCGGCTCGAGCTTGTCGGGCTACTTTCCGCTCACGGTCACGCTGGTGCACTGGTTCCGGCGCAAGCGGGCACGGGCCTTGTCCACGATGGGCCTCGGCCTGGCGCTGGGAGGCGTCGCGGTGCCGCTCGTGGCCTGGTCGATGCAGGCGTACGGCTGGCGCTCGACGGCGTTCATGTCCGGTGTCCTCGCGATCGTGGTCGGCTGGCCGCTCGCGCGTGTGCTGCGCCGCCATCCGGGCGAGGTCGGCGAGACCGAGGACGGCCTGCCGCCCGAGCCCGCACCCGCTCTCGCTCCGGGGGCCGTGGCTGCCCCGCTGCAGCGCGATTTCAGTGCCATCCAAGCCCTGCGCACCCCGGCCTTCTGGCTTCTCGGCGTAGGGCATGGCTTCGCGCTGCTTGTGGTGACTGCCGTGAACGTGCACGCCATCTCGCACATGAAGGAAGGGCTGGGCTACTCGGTGGGTGAGGCCTCTGCCGTCATCGCCCTCATGACCGGCTGCCAGGTGGCGGGGGTGCTGATGGGGGCGGCGATCGGCGACCGCTGGGACAAGCGCTACGTCGCTGCCGCCTGCATGCTTGGCCACATGGTGGGCCTGCTGATGCTGACGTTCGCCGTGCATCCGGTGTTTCTGGTCGGCTTCGCCGTCTTCCACGGCGTGGCGTGGGGATTGCGCGGCCCGTTCATGCAGGCGCTGCGGGCCGACTATTTCGGCCTCCAGGCGATCGGGGTGATCATGGGACTGTCTGCGTTTCTCATCGCCGTGGGACAGGTGGCGGGGCCGATGGTGGCGGGCGGGCTGTCGGACCTCACCGGGGACTATCGCCTGGGCTTCACCATCCTGGCGCTGGTTTCGGGCTCCGGCTCGGTGCTGTTCATCCTCGCGCGCCGACCGCGCTGAATCGCCGGCAGCCGCGACGCGGCGCCGCTCGCTCAGCGCTGGGCCGCAGGCGCCGGTGCGGCCGGACGGCACTCGAGGTAGCCGTGGTAGCCGGCCCTGAGCTGCTGCCCCACCTCGAAAATCATTTCTGCTGCGACACGGCTCCCATCGGTCTGCGGTATGGCGGAGGGATCTGCATCGGGGCGCACGGTCAGGTGCACCGGTTCGGCCGCGAGGGCGAAGGCTGCCGGCGCAATGGCGGTCGCCGGGGCAGGCTGGAGCGGCACGAGAACGCCGTTGAGTTTGACCACGCCCAGCTCGGCCAGACCGTCCGAGCCCAGGCCGACCACCATCACCGGCCTGCCGGAGCTGGTGTAGCGGAATGAGCAGTGGGCGCGTGCGCCGATGACCTTCCGGATTTCGGCGCCTTGCAGCGTGGCCGGATCGAGCATCGACACATGCGCTCCCTCGAGCGCCTGGGGCGCCTGCCGGATGCGCACGATCTCGGGAGCCGTTGCAGGAGCGTCGTCGGGCGCATCGTTCTGGCCGCATCCCGCCAGCAGACCGGTGGCCATGGCCAGGCAGGCCAGGCTCAGCGCCATCGAGTGCGTGCGAGGGTGCATCAGTCACGCCTTTCCAGGTCGCGGACCAGGTACTTCATTTCCGCGATCTCGCGCTCCTGGGCCTCGATGATCTCGTCCGCGAGTTTGCGAACGCGCGGGTCGGTGATCTGCGATCGGCTGCTGGTCAGGATGGCGATCGAGTGATGCGGGATCATGGCCTTCATGTACGCGATGTCATCGACCGTGGCCTGGCTGCGCACCAGCCACAGCGCGCCGGCGAACACCGCGACCGAGCCGGCGAAGATGGCGTAGTTCACGCGCTTGCGCGGGTACATGTGGAGCATGAAGGCCAGCATGATCACCGACATGGTCGCGCCCATCACGAGCGCCATCCAGGCCCGGGTTTCGCTCCAGAACACCTGTTCGAAGGCGTAGGTGTTCAGGTACATGAGCCCGTACATGACCACGGTCGAGGTCGCAATCATCGCGGCGAAGCGCCAGTAGGACATGTGCACGGTGGAATCTCCTCAACGCGTTCGGTCGTTGCTGCGCGGGGCAGGGGCGGGGGGGTGGGCATGGGCAGGGCTCGAGACGGCGGGGGCCGCGGCTGCTGGCGCTCTTTGCTGGCCGCCCGGGCTGCCGGGGCCCTCCGAGCCGTGGCCGTGGCCCGCGGACGCGGAACCGCCCAGCGCCTGATAGCGCTCGGGCGTCATGGCGGGCAGGGCCTTGACGAACGCGACGATGCTGCGCAGCGCCGCGTCGTCGTGGCTGGGGCCGAAGGCGGGCATGCCCGTCATCTTGATGCCGTGCTTCACGATCCAGAAAATCTCGCCGGGCTCCCATTCGGCCGCAGCTTCCGCAAGGTGGGGCGGGCGCGGACGCATCGCCTCGGCCCAGTCCGCCCGCCTGGCGCCCGGCCCGCCATGGCAGTGCTGGCAGGTGGCGTGGTAGTCCCGTGCGCCGGCCGAGAGCATCGCTTCGGTGACTGCCTCGGTCCGCTGGAAGTCCTCGGCACGCTGGCGCACCGACCGACGCATGGTGGTGTCGAACGCCCAGCGGGTCAGCGACGCGTGCTCCTCGGTGGCGGCCACGTTGTACGACCCGCTGTAGACGAGGGCCAGCGCACCGACGGCAAGCACCGCCAGCGCCGCCATCAATCCGGCGATCAGACCGCTCCAGAATCCAGCCTTTCTTGCCATGCCTTGCGACCCGTCGTTGTTTGCTGCTGCTGCTGCTGCTGCGACTGCGGGAGCACCGCGCCGCACGGGATCTGATCTTTGCTCTGTCCACGGCACGCAGGGCTGGCCGGTCACCATCGCTCACAAACCGCTGCGGCGCGGCTGAGCTTCTGCGAGGGCTCGGGCGCAGGCGCGGTTTACCGCCGACTTAGAATCGCCGCCATGCTGATGACGCCGCGCGCCCGCACCCGATCGGTGAACTACCGGGGAGCTGGCTTGCCGCGCGGCTACTTCTGCGCCGTCGCGCCGCCATGACGGGCATCGGGCTGCGCCCGGTCAGATCGCTCCCTTTCGCTCCGACAGGCCCGGCGCCGCGCCGCGGTTGACCGCCTTTTTCCTTTTTCCTCCGTTCTGGCCGCCCGCCCTGGCGCGGCCCGCATGCATGTCCATTCACACCATCCGCAACGAGTGGTTCTCCAACGTCCGCAAGGACCTGCTCGCCGGTCTTGTCGTCGCGCTGGCCCTCATCCCCGAGGCGATCGCCTTCTCCATCATCGCCGGCGTCGATCCCAAGGTCGGGCTGTACGCGTCCTTCTCCATCGCCACCCTGATCGCGTTCGTGGGCGGACGCCCCGGCATGATCTCGGCGGCCACCGGCGCCATGGCGCTGGTGATGGTCACGCTGGTGAAAACCCACGGCCTCGAGTACCTGCTGGCGGCCACCGTGCTGACGGGCGTGCTGCAGGTGGTCGCCGGCGCTCTCAAGCTCGGCGGACTGATGCGCTTCGTGTCGCGCTCCGTGGTCACCGGATTCGTGAACGCACTGGCCATCCTGATCTTCCTGGCACAGCTGCCCGAGCTGGTGAACGTCACCTGGCACGTCTACGCCGTGACGGCGGCGGGGCTCGCGATCATCTATGGCCTTCCCTTGCTCACCCGCGCCGTGCCCTCGCCGCTGGTTGCCATCGTGGTCCTCACCGGCGTCGTGATGGCGCTGGGCCTGGACATCCGCACGGTGGGCGACATGGGTGCGTTGCCCGACAGCCTGCCGGTCTTCCTGATCCCGGACGTCCCGCTGACCTGGGACACGCTGGCGATCATCCTGCCGTACTCGCTCACGCTTGCCGTGGTCGGCCTGCTCGAGTCGATGATGACGGCCACCATCGTCGATGAACTCACCGACACCCGCAGCGACAAGAACCGCGAATGCGTGGGCCAGGGCATCGCCAACGTGGCCACCGGGTTCGTCGGCGGCATGGCGGGCTGCGCGATGATCGGGCAGTCGGTGATCAACGTGAAGTCGGGCGGGCGAGGGCGCTTGTCTGCGCTGACCGCGGGCCTGGCATTGCTGGTGCTGGTGGTGTTCCTCGGCGACTGGGTGCGGCAGATCCCGATGGCGGCGCTCGTCGCGGTGATGATCATGGTGTCCATCGGGACCTTCAACTGGGCATCCATCCGCAACCTGCGCGCCCATCCGGCCAGCTCCAGCGTCGTGATGCTGGCGACGGTCGCCGTCACCGTGGCCACCCACGATCTCGCCAAGGGCGTACTCACGGGCGTGCTGCTGTCGGGCTTCTTCTTCGCGCACAAGGTCGGACGAATCCTGCATGTGCGCTCCCGTCTTGCCGACGACGGGCGCAGCCGCGACTATGAAGTCGCAGGCCAGGTGTTCTTCGCATCCGCGGACCGGTTCGTCGAGGCCTTCGACTGCAAGGAAGCGCTCGAGCGTGTTCGCATCGACGTGGGCCGCGCGCACTTCTGGGACATCACCGCCGTCAGCGCCCTCGACCGGGTCGTGCTCAAGTTCCGCCGCGAAGGCACGGTGGTCGACGTGGTGGGCCTCAACGAGGCCAGTGCCACGCTGGTGGACCGCTTCGCCGTCCACGACAAGGGCGGGAGCGCGGACCTGGTGCCGGGGCATTGAGGGCGTTGCCGCCGGAAGCAACGCCGCAAAGGCATGGCGTACGTGCCGAGTGCCGCGCCGCCGAAGCCTTCTGCAGTTCCGAGCCAGCCGGGGGCCGGGCCGACGGTTGATCACGCCCGGCGCTGGCACCGATGCAGAGGCGCACCCCTTCAGCGCGGCGCCTGCGAGTCCTCCTGCACCACGTGGTCGAAGCCCTCGCGCTGATCCGCCCGGGGGGCCTCGTCGCGCAGCAGCACCGTCGTCGCGCTGCGCGCTGAACCATTCGAGCCCTGGGCGTGGCCAGGGCCCCCTTCGTCGAGGCGCGCTCCCAGCCGGGCCTCCATTTCTCCCAAACGCATCGACATCATTCGCTGCATCTGCTCGATCTGCTGGCGCAGTTCGCGCTGGATGCGGCTGAGGGTCTGCTCCGTCTCGCTGGCCGCCTGGCCCTCGCGCTGGCGCGACTCGCGCAGGTGGTTGTCCAGGTGCTGTCGCAACTCGACGAAGCGCGAGGTCTCGGCCTTGTCGGCGAGCTCGCGCTGCGCCTGCAGGTCTCGGCTCTGCTGCCGCGCTTCCATGAGGTGGCGCGTGTGGGTGGATGCGCTGGCGGCCAGAAAGGCCAGAGTCGCGAGGCCGAGCAGGCCGAGCAGGATGAGGCCGAGCGGCGCCGCGAGTGTGGCGAACCCGAGGCTCAGCGTCGTCGGGCGTGTGACTTCTTCCCAGTTCAGCAGAGTGAACGCGACGACGAGCACGGCGGCGAGGATGAGTACTACGGTTCGGATGCGCATGGGATCTCCAGTGTTCTGGGCCTGAACCCCATTCTTGGACGGCTGATCGGCAAAAGTGTCAGCGGAAGACCCGATTTCCTGTACACGGTTGCTCCGCAGTGCTGTGGCAAACTCGCCCGTCCTCAAAACGCACCCGTGCTGTTCATGCAAAGCATCGTGAGGCAGATCGCTGCCGAGCTCCGAGTGGGAGAACACCAGGTCCAGCAGGCGGTGACCCTGCTCGACACCGGGGCGACGGTCCCCTTCATCGCGCGCTACCGCAAGGAAGCCACCGGCGGACTCGACGATGTGCACCTGCGCGAGCTGGAGGCCCGCCTCGCCTACCTGCGCGAGCTGCAGGAGCGGCGCGCAGCCGTCCTCAAGAGCATCGAAGAGCAGGGCAAGCTCACGCCCGAGCTGCGCGCCGCGATCGAGGCGGCGCCGACCAAGCAGGAGGTCGAAGACCTCTACCTTCCCTACAAACCCAAGCGCCGCACCAAGGGGCAGATCGCGCGCGAGGCCGGCATCGAGCCGCTGGCAGACCTGCTGTTCGCCGACCCCACGCGCGACCCGCAGGCCGAGGCGCAGGCGTTCGTGAAAACGGAGAAGGGTGAGGGTGGCGAAGACTTCACCAGCGTGCCTGCCGTGCTCGACGGCGTGCGCGACATCCTGTCCGAGCGCTGGGCCGAGGACCCGGGCCTGGTGCAGTCGGTGCGCGAATGGCTCTGGGAAGCGGGCCTCTTTCGCAGCAAGCTGGCCGCGGGCAAGGATGAAAATCACCCTGATGTCGCGAAGTTCCGCGACTACTTCGACTACGACGAGCCGATCGGGCGCGTGCCTTCGCACCGCGCGCTGGCGGTGTTCCGTGGGCGGCAGCTCGAAGTTCTGGAGGCGCGGCTCGCGCAGCCGGTGGAGCCGGAGCCGGGCAAGCCCTCGATTGCCGAAGGCCGCATCGCCCTGCACCTGGGCTGGAGCCACGCCGGTCGGCCGGCCGACGACCTTCTGCGCCGCTGCGTCGCCTGGACCTGGAAGGTGAAGCTCTCGTTGTCCACCGAGCGCGACCTGTTCGCGCGCTTGCGTGAAGGGGCCGAGGCGGTGGCGATCAAGGTCTTCGGCGACAACCTGCGCGACCTGCTGCTGGCGGCGCCGGCGGGCCCGCGCGTCGTGATGGGGCTCGATCCGGGCATCCGCACCGGCGTGAAGGTGGCCGTGGTCGATGCCACGGGCAAGCTGGTGGACACGGCCACCGTCTATCCGCACGAGCCGCGGCGCGACTGGGAAGGCGCGCTGCACACGCTCGGCGCGCTGTGCATCAAGCACCCCGTGAACCTGATCGCGATCGGCAACGGCACCGCCAGCCGCGAGACCGACAAGCTGGCGGCCGATCTGGTCAAGCGCCTCGCGAGCCGCCAGGCAGATGCGGGCGAGATCCAGCGCGTGGTCGTCTCGGAAGCGGGCGCCTCGGTGTATTCGGCGAGCGAATTCGCCTCGCAGGAGATGCCCGACGTGGACGTGAGTTTGCGCGGCGCCGCCAGCATCGCGCGCCGGCTGCAAGACCCGCTGGCCGAGCTGGTGAAGATCGATCCCAAGTCGATCGGCGTGGGCCAGTACCAGCACGACGTGAACCAGGGCGAGCTCGCACGCACCCTGGGGGCGGTGGTCGAGGACTGCGTGAATGCGGTGGGCGTCGATCTCAATACCGCCAGCGTGCCGCTGCTGTCGCGCGTGTCGGGGCTCTCGGCCAGCGTCGCCAAGTCGGTGGTGCGCTGGCGCGAAGCGCATGGCGCCTTCCGCAGCCGCCAGCAGCTGATGGAGGTGAGCGGCCTGGGCGCCAAGACCTTCGAACAGAGCGCCGGCTTCCTGCGCATCCGCGGTGGCGACAACCCGCTCGACATGACCGGCGTGCACCCCGAGACCTATCCGGTGGTCGAGCGCCTGCTCGGCGCGCTGGGCAAGCCGGTGCAGGAGGTGATGGGGCGCGGCGAACTGCTCAAGTCCTTGCAGCCCGAGCGCTTCGCCGACGAGAAGTTCGGCGCCATCACGGTCAAGGACATCCTCGTCGAACTCGAAAAGCCCGGCCGCGACCCGCGTCCGGACTTCAAGGTGGCGCGCTTCAACGAGGGCGTGGAAGACATCGCCGACCTGCGCGAGGGCATGGTCCTCGAGGGCACGGTGAGCAACGTCGCGGCCTTCGGCGCCTTCGTCGATCTGGGCGTGCACCAGGATGGGCTGGTGCACGTGAGCCAGCTCGCGCACAAGTTCGTCAACGACGCCCGCGAGGTGGTGAAGACCGGCGACATCGTGAAGGTGAAGGTGCTGGAAGTGGATGCAGCGCGCAAGCGCATCAGCCTGACGATGAAACTGGGCGAGGCACCGGCGCGTGGCGGACGCGACCCACGCGCCAGCGAGAACCGCTTCGAGCGGGGTAACCCCGGCCGCAACTGGAAGCAGTCGCCCCAGACACCCGCGCCGACGGCGATGGCCGGCGCCTTCGCCAAGCTGCAGGCTGCGCGCAAATAGCGACATGGCCGGCCCGCGTGCGCTGCGCATCTATGCGGGCCCCGCGGCACGCCAGCACATCGCCCGCGAGGGCTTGCGCGCAGAGGACATCGGGGCCATTCCGGCGGCTGCCGGCGGACCCAAGGGGCTGGTGCTGGGGCCGCTGGACCGTTTCATCTTTGGCGACTGGCTGCCGCGCAGCAGCCAGCCGGTGCACCTGGTGGGCGCCTCCATCGGCGCCTGGCGCATGGCAGCCGCCTGCCTGCCCGATGCGTCCGCCGCGTTCGCGCGCCTCTCGCACGACTACATCCGCCAGCAGTACGAAGTTGCGCCGGGGCGTCGCATGCCGACGCCGGAGCACGTCTCCGAGCGTTTCGGCCAGGGTCTTCGCAGCTTCTACGGCGAACAGGTGGCCTCGGTGCTGGGGCATCCGCGGTGGCGGCTCCATGTGGTCACCGCGCGCGGCCGCCACCTGCTCGGGCGTGAGCACCGCCTGGCGACGCCTCTGGGCTACCTGGGTGCCTTCCTGAGCAACGCCGTGCACCGCAAGGCCCTCGGCGCGTGGCTCGAGCGCGTGGTGTTCTCCACCGGCGGGGCCTCCTTGCCCTTCGACACGCAGGACTTCCGGACCCGCCGCGTCGCGCTGACGCAGGACAACTTCTTCCAGGTGGTACAGGCGAGCTGCTCGATTCCTTTCGCGCTGCGGGCGGTGCACGACATTCCGGGTGCGCCGCCCGGCGCCTACTGGGACGGCGGCATCACCGACTACCACCTGCACCTGTGCTGGCACCCGCCGTCGCGTGGCGGCGGGCTGGTGCTCTATCCGCATTTCCAGCGCGCGGTGGTGCCCGGCTGGCTCGACAAGGGCCTGCGCTGGCGCCACGCGGCCACTTCCTTCCTGGATCACATGGTCGTGCTCGCGCCCGACCCGGCGTGGGTCGCGCGCCTGCCGAACGGCAAGCTGCCCGATCGCACCGATTTCTCCCGGTATGCGCTCGACTTCGACGCCCGGGTAGCCGCGTGGAGCGCCGCCGTCGCAGCCAGCGAGCAGCTCGCCGAGGAGTTCTCCGCGTGGATCGAGCGGCCGGATGTGCGCCATGTCGAGGCGCTTTGAAGACGGACGTTCTCGGCGACGGCTTTGCAGCGTGGCCGGCTTGGGAGGGGCTCGGGACCCGGTGCGCCGGGACCCGGTTTGCTGACGGCCGGATGCGTCGGGAGTCGGGTGTTCCGAACGTCCGGGCGCCCAAGGTGAGGCGCCCAAGGTGAGGGCGCTCAAGTTCCGGATCGCGGCGGAGATTGATGTCGCGGTGGACTCTTTCGCCGCGGGGCCGCGACGCCGAAGGATCGCGAAGGCGTAGCCGTGCGCAGTGCGCGGCTGCCCTACCCTCAGAGCGCCTCGGACAGCATGCGTTCGTAGTCCTGCGCGCTCGCCTCGCGCGGATTGGTCTTGTGGCAGTGGTCGGCCAGGGCGCCGGCGATCACCTTGGGAAAGAGCGCGGGCGTGACGCCGAGCTCGGACAGGCGCGTGGGCAGTCCCAGTCGCGCGTTCATGTCGCGAATGGCCTCGGGCACGTCCTCTGCGGACTGCAGGCCCATGGCGCGGGCCATGCGCTCGATCCGGCGCTCGCTGCGCACCGACTCGGCCTGCGCGTTGAAGCGCACCACGGCCGGCAGGAACAAGGCGTTGAGGGTGCCGTGATGAAGGCGCGGGTCGGCCCCGCCCAGGCTGTGGCTGAGGGAGTGCACGCAGCCGAGGCCTTTCTGGAAAGCCATCGCACCCTGCATGGACGCGCTCATGAGATTCATGCGCGCTTCGCGGTCGCTGCCGTCGCGGGTGGCGCGTTCGATGTGCGCCCAGCCGCGCTCGAGCCCGTCCAGGGCGATGCCATCGGCCGGCGGGTTGAAGCTGGGCGCCATGAAGGTTTCCATGCAGTGGGCGATGGCGTCCATGCCGGTGGCCGCCGTGAGGCGCGGCGGCAGCCCAAGCGTGAGCGCGGGGTCGCAGATGGCCACGCGGGGCACCAGGTGCCAGGAGTGGAAGCCGAGCTTGCGGCCGTCATCGACGATGACGATCGCGCCGCGTGCCACCTCGCTGCCGGTGCCGCTGGTGGTGGGCACCGCGATCAGCGGCGCGACGCGCTCGGTGATCCGGCCGGCGCCACCCTCGACGGTGGCGTAGTGGGTCAGGGGGCCATCGTGCGTGGCGGCGATCGCAACGCCCTTGGCGCAGTCGATCGAAGAGCCGCCGCCTACCGCCACCAGCCCGTCGCAGCCCTGCGCGTGGTAGAGCGCGCTGGCCGCGCGCACCGCCGCTTCGGTGGGGTTGGAGGGGGTCTGGTCGAACACGGCCACAGGCAAGTCGCCCAGCGCGTCGAGCGCGCCTTGCAGGACGCCGGCTGCGCGCACGCCCGCGTCGGTGACCACCAGCGGCCGGCGGATGCCCACCCGCGCGCACTCCTGCGCGAGCAGCCGCAAGGCGCCGAATTCGAACTGGACCTGGGTGATGTAGTGGATGAGGGCCATGGTGCGAGGCTGCGGAGCTGCCAATCTGCGAAGTGGGGCGGCTACGATGCCACAGTTTCCAAACCACGCCATGCCACATCCGCGACTGACGCCCGCTACCCGTTCCGTGCTCGAACGCATGGCCCGCGCTGGTCATCCGCCGCTGCACACCATGGGTGCGCAAGCTGCCCGCGCCGTCTATGAAAAGGCGGCCGGCGTGCTGGAGGTGGCAGCGGCGCCGCTGCCGCACGTCGAGGATTTTTTCATTCCCGCCCGCGACGGCCATGCCATGCCTGCGCGTCTGTACGCCACCGGGCTGCCCGCGCGGGCGGGGCACGGGCGGCGCCTGCCCGTGCTGCTCTATTTCCACGGCGGGGGATTCACCATCGGCAGCATCGCCACGCACGACGTGCTGTGCCGCGAGCTGTGCCGCCTCAGCGGCTGTGCCGTGGTGTCGCTCGACTACCGGCTCGCGCCCGAGTACCGTTTTCCGCAGGCCGTGGACGACGCCTGGGATGCGCTGTGCTGGCTGGCAGTCCGAGGGCCCACGCTCGGCCTCGACGGCGGGCGCATTGCGGTGGGCGGCGACAGCGCCGGCGGCACGCTGGCGGCGGTGTGCGCCATCCTCGCCCGCGACGCAGGCCTGTCGCTGGCGCTGCAGCTGCTGTTCTATCCCGGCTGCGCTGGCTACGGGGAGCTGCCCTCGCACCAGCACTACCGCGAAGGCCTGCTGCTGGACGCCACGCTGATCGACTGGTTCTTCGCGCACTACCTGGACGAGCAGGCACGCGGCGACTGGCGCTTCGCGCCGCTGTACGCACCCGACCTGGAGGGCGTGGCTGCGGCGTGGTTCGGCCTGGCCGAATGCGATCCGCTGGTGGACGAAGGCATCGCCTACGCCGATCGGCTGCGCGCGGCACGCGTGCCGGTAGCGCTGGAGATCTACCACGGCGTGGTCCACGAATTCATCCGCATGAGCCGCGCGATTCCCGAGGCGCGGCAGGCGCACCAGGACGCCGCGCGCGCACTGGCGGAGGCACTGACGCAGACCGCATGACCACGAAGACAACCGCATGACCATGACGCACGACGCTCCCGCTTCCCGCGACGACTTCCGCTTCTTCCACCGCCTGCGCGTGCGCTGGGCCGAGATCGACATGCAGAAGATCGTCTTCAATGCCCACTACCTCATGTACTTCGACACCGCCGTCGCCGATTACTGGCGGGCGCTGGCGCTGCCCTACGAAGAGGCCATGCACCAGCTCGGCGGCGACCTCTACGTGAAGAAGGCAACGGTCGAATACGACGCCTCGGCCCGCATGGACGACCGCCTGGACGTCGGCCTGCGCTGCGGACGCATCGGCAACAGTTCGATGGCATTCCAGGGCGCCATCTTCCGTGGCGAGCAGCGGCTCGTCGGCTGTGAGCTGCTGTATGTGTTCGCCGACCCGAGCACCCAGACCTCGCGGCCGGTGCCGCAGGCGCTGCGCGACGTCCTGAGCGGCTACGAAGCCGGCGAGGCGATGGTCGCGGTGCGCACGGGCCCGTGGGACGCGCTGGGTCCGCACGCCCGGCCGCTGCGCACCCGCGTCTTCGTGCAGGAGCAGGGCGTCCCGCAGGAGCTCGAGTGGGACGACGAGGATGAAGGCGCGCTGCACGCGTTGGCCACCAACCGGCTCGGGCAGGTGGTGGGCACCGGCCGGCTGCTGCGCGCGGATGCGGGTGTGGCCAAGGTGGGGCGGGTGGCCGTGCACGCGGCGCTGCGCGGCAGCGGCGTGGGGCAGCAGGTGATGCGCGCGCTGCTGGACGCGGCGGCGCAACGTGGCGACACGCGCTGCGTGCTGCACGCGCAGCGCTCGGCCGAGTCGTTCTATCGCCGGCTGGGCTTTCGCAGCGAAGGCGCGCCCTTCGAGGAAGCCGGCATTCCCCACGTGCTCATGTCGGCACCGCTGCCGCTGGAGGGCCAGGCCGCCTGAGCGGGGCCGAACGCCCGCAGGCGCACGCTGCCGAAATGCCTGGCGCGGTGGTGCGTTCGAGCGTCGCGCTCGAAGCGCTCCGATAGGGACACGCTGGCGACCTAGATGTCGGCGAGCAGCGGGTAGGGCAGCGGTTTCAGCTCCAGCGCAGGCCCGTCCGGCGCTGCGGCGCGGATCTGGCCGCCTTCGGTGGCGGCGAGCTGCACCGACACCAGCGCGTCCCAGCCTCCCTGCGGCGCCGCGGCGGCCTGCACCACCAGTCCGCAGGGCTGGCCCGGATCGGCATCGTGGAACAGCTCCATGCCCGCGGCGAGCGGCTGCGACGCATGCGCCGGGAACATGCGGCGCTTGAGCGTGCCCCGGAACTGGCTGCGGGCCACGACCTCCTGGCCTGGATAGCAGCCCTTCTTGAAGTTCACGCCGCCTACCGATTCGTAGTTGAGCATCTGTGGAACGAAGGCCTCGAAGACGGGGGCGGTCAAGGTCGGCACCGCGCTGCGCACCTCGCCCCACAGCCAGTCCTCGGTCGATATGGCGGAGCCGGCCGGGGAGGGCGTGCCGTGGGGCGCCAGCCAGAGGGCGCGCTCGATACCGTCGGCGGAGTAGAGCCCGACCAGATGGCCAGCCTCCTGCACGCGGTGCGACCACGGCGAAAGCGGCGCGCCGCCGGCGGCCGCACGAACGGCGCCACCCGCCAGCCCGCGCAATTCGAACGCCGCGGTGGCGTCGGTGAGGCGCGCCCTGGTGCGCAGCACGAACATGGACAGCCGCTTGAGCGTCTGGGCGAGCAAGTCACGCGAGAGCACCAGCAGGAAGTCGCCGGGGGCGATGGGCACCGCGACGAAGCTGGCCTGCATGCGCCCCTTGGCATTGCAGAACGCCGCCAGCCGGGCCTCGTCGGGGCGCAGCAAGGCGAAATCCTGGGTGAGCTGGCTGTTGAGGAATTTCGCCGCTTCGTCGCCCTCCACACGGATGAGGCCGAGGTGGGGCAGGGGGGCAACGCCGTCCAGTGCTGAAGTCATGCTGAATTATCATCCCCGCTCCTCCCCCTTCCTCCCTTGCGGGCCTTGCGTTTCGTGCGGCGCTTCCTCCTTTCGATCTTCCTCATCGGCGCCCTTCTGGCCGTAGCGGCCGGCGCCACCGCGCTGTGGTGGCTGCAGCACCCGCTGCCGCTGCGCCAGCCCACGGTCGATCTCGTCATCGAGCCCGGCACGCTGCCGAAAAAGGTGGCGCAGGCGGTCGCGGACGCCGGGGTGTCGGTCGATCCGCGCCTGCTGTACGCGTGGTTCCGCCTTTCCGGCCAGGCGCGTCAGATCAAGGCCGGCAACTACGAGATCACGCAGGGGACGAGCCCGCGCGCGCTGCTGGACAAGCTGGCGCGCGGCGAAGAGGCGCTGTCGACCGTGACCCTGGTCGAGGGCTGGACCTTCCGGCAGTTCCGCGCCGCGCTGGCCAAGAGCGGCGAACTGCGGGCAGACACCGCGGGCCTGAGCGACGAAGCCGTGATGGAGCGCGTCGGGCAGCCGGGGGTCCACCCGGAGGGCCGCTTCTTCCCCGACACCTACACCTTCGCCAAGGGCAGCAGCGACCTCGCCGTGCTGCAGCGCGCGGCGCGCGCCATGGACCGGCGCCTGGCCCAGGCGTGGGAGCAGCGCGCACCCGACGCGCAGGTGCGCAATCCCGAACAGGCCCTGATCCTGGCCAGCATCATCGAGAAAGAGACGGGCCGCGGCGCCGAGAGAACCATGGTCTCGGCGGTGTTCCACAACCGGCTGCGCATCGGCATGCCGCTGCAGACCGATCCCACCGTCATCTACGGCATCGGCCCCGCCTTCGACGGCGACCTCAAGCGCTCGCACCTGCGCACCGACACGCCCTGGAACACCTACACCCGGCCCGGGCTGCCGCCCACGCCCATTGCCATGCCCGGCAAGGATTCGCTGCTGGCGGCGGTGCAGCCGGCGCAGAGCAAGGCCTTGTATTTCGTGGCGCGCGGGGACGGCAGCAGCCAGTTCAGCCACAGCCTGGAAGAGCACAACCGGGCCGTCAACAAATACCAGCGCGGCGGCGGCAAATGAGCGGACGCAGCGGCGTGTTCATCAGCGTCGAAGGTATCGACGGGGCCGGCAAATCGACGCACGTCGAGGCCCTGTCCTCGGCGCTGGCAGCCGCGGGGCACAGCGTGGTCCGCACGCGCGAGCCCGGAGGCACCCCCCTGGCCGAAGCGCTGCGGCGGATGGCACTGGGCGAGCCCATGGACGCGCTGACCGAGACGCTGCTGATGTTCGCTGCGCGGCGCGACCACCTCGTGCAGGTGATCGAGCCGGCGCTCGGACGGGGCGAACTGGTGTTGTGCGATCGTTTCACCGATGCGACCTTCGCCTACCAGGGCGGCGGGCGCGGATTCGATGCCGGCGTGCTGGCGCAGCTCGAACGCTGGGTGCAGGGCAGGGCCGACGGCACCCTGCGCCAGCCCGACCTGACGCTGCTGTTCGAGCTGGCGCCGGAGCAGGCTGCCGAGCGCCTGGCCGGCGCACGCGTGCCCGACAAGTTCGAAGCGCAGCCCCTCGCGTTCTTCCGCCGCGTGGCCGAGGGCTACGCGCTGCGCGCCGGGGCCGAGCCCGGGCGCTTCGTCCGCATCGACGCCTCCGGCCCGCGCGAAGCCGTGTGGGAGCAGGTGCGCGCCGCAGTCGCCTCGAGGGGGTGGCTGTGAGCGCCGCTCCATGGATCGCGTCGCAACTGCGCCAGCTGCTGGTACAGCCCGGCCATGCGCTGCTGCTGCAGGGACCGTCGGGGCTGGGCCAGTACGAGCTGGCGCTCGGTCTGGCACGCGGCTGGCTGTGCGAGCAGCCCACCGCAGACGGCGGCTGCGCAGCGTGCCCGAGCTGCCACGCCATCGCCGTGCGCACCCACGCCGACCTGTGCCTGCTCATGCCCGAGACCGGCATGCTCGAACTCGGCTGGCCACTGGGCGAGAAGGCGCAGCAGGAGATCGACGACAAGAAGCGCAAGCCCAGCCGCGAAATCCGCGTCGAGGCGCTGCGCGACGCCGTGGAGTTCTCGCAACGCACCAGCGCCCGCGGTCGCGGCAAGGTGGTGGTGGTCTACCCGGCCGAGCGCATGAACGCCATCGCCGCCAACGCGCTGCTCAAGACCCTGGAGGAGCCGGCCGGCGATACGCGCTTCGTGCTGGCCAGCGACGCCGCGCACCAGCTGCTGCCCACGATCCGCAGCCGCTGCATCGGCCACACCATGGCCTGGCCGGACGAGGCGCAGGCGCTCTCCTGGCTGGCGGCCGAGGGCCTGGCGGCGGCCGATGCGGCGGTGCTGCTGCGCGCTGCCGGCGGCCGCCCCGACGACGCCATGCGGGCGGCGCGGGCCGGGCGCGAGGCGCGGCAGTGGAGCCAGCTGCCCCGCGCGCTGGCCCGCGGCGACGTGCAGGCCCTGGCGGGCCTGTCGCCGGCCGAGGCCGTCAACGCACTGCAGAAGGTCTGCCACGATCTGCTGGCGGCAGCGACCGGCGCCCGCCCGCGGTTCTTCGCACCGTCCGAGCTGCCTGCGCCGCCGCCGGTGGCGGAGCTGTCCGCATGGTGGCGCGAACTCATCTCGGCAGCCCGCACCGCCGAACACCCCTTCAATCCGGGCCTGATGCTGGAAGCGCTTGTGAGCCGCGCCCGCACGGCCCTACACTTGCCGGGCCGACACCCATGAGCACTACCGCCACCCCCCGCCCGAGCGTCATTCAGCTGGCCATCAAGGAGAAGGCCGCGCTGTATGCGGCGTACATCCCGCTGTTCACGGAAGGGGGCGTGTTCATCCCCACGACCCGCGACTACAAGCTCGGCGACGACGTCTACGTGCTGCTGTCGCTGCCGGACGATCCGCAGCGTTACCCCGTGGCGGGAAAAGTGGCCTGGGTTACGCCGCCGCGCGCCGCGGCCAACCGCACGCAGGGCGTGGGCATCCGCTTCCCGATGGACGAAAAGTCCAAGCTGCTGAAGATCAAGATCGAGGAGCTGCTGGGCAGCCATCTCGCGTCCGAGCGGCCGACCCAGACCATCTGACACGCGGCGCCTGCGCCTCGTCGATTCCATGCCCGGGTGCCGCGTTGCGCGGCCGCCCCGCCGTTCCTTTTCCGCCCGCTTCCATGTTCGTCGATTCCCACTGCCACCTGAGTTTTCCTGAACTGGCCTCCGAGCTGCCCTCCATCCGGGAGGCCATGGCTGCGGCACGGGTCGAGCAGGCTCTGTGCATCTGCACCACGCTGGAGGAATTCGAGCAGGTGCTCGCGCTGGCCACCACCTACCCCAACTTCTGGGCGAGCGTCGGCGTGCATCCCGACACGGAAGGGTTGACCGAGCCGGGCGTCGAAGACCTCGTCCAGCGCGCCGACCACCCGCGGGTGGTGGCGATCGGCGAAACCGGGCTCGACTACTACGGCATGGACACGCGCAAGGGCGGGCGCAGCGTCGCCGACCTGGAGTGGCAGCGCGAGCGATTTCGCACCCACATCCGCGCGGCGCGCGCGACCGGCAAGCCGCTGGTGATCCACACCCGCTCGGCCTCGGACGACACGCTGGCGATCCTGCGGGAGGAGGGCGAGGACGGCTCGACCGGCACGGCGGGCGGTGTCTTCCACTGCTTCACCGAGACGGCCGCAGTCGCCCGTGCCGCGCTAGACCTGGGTTTCCACATCTCGTTCTCCGGCATCCTCACGTTCAAGAACGCGGTCGAGCTGCGGGAAGTGGCCGCCTTCGTGCCGCTCGACCGCATGTTGATCGAGACGGACAGCCCCTACCTGGCGCCGGTGCCGTATCGTGGCAAGACCAACAACCCGTCGTATGTCCCGTACGTGGCCGCCCAGATCGCGGCTTTGCGGGGCATGGACGTCGATGAGGTCGGGCGCCGGACCACCGCCAACTTCGAGCGGCTCTTCCAGACGCTCCCGGCCTGACCTCCAGGGAGAGAGTTTCATGAGAATCTGGACGAAGTTCGCCGCGTATCTCGTTGTCCTGCTTTGTTTTTCTGCCGCACACGCCGGCTCCTATGAGGACTTCTTCACCGCCATCAAGCGCGACGATGCCGCCGCCGTGCAGTCGCTGCTGCAGCGTGGCTTCGACGCCGACACCCGTGCTCCCGACGGGCAGCACGGGCTGTACCTCGCCTTGCGCGAACCGGCGCTGAAGGTCGCGCGCGTGCTGGTCGATTGGCCCAAGACCAACGTCGAAGCCCGCAACCGCGAGGACGAGAGCCCGCTCATGATGGCTGCGCTGAAAGGCCATACCGAGATGGTGCGCCGGCTGATCGCACGCGATGCCCACGTGAGCAAGCCCGGCTGGGCGCCGCTGCACTATGCGGCGACCGGCGGGCACCTGGAAATCATGGCGCTGCTGCTCGAGCACCACGCCTTCATCGACGCCGAGTCGCCGAACGGAACGACGCCGCTCATGATGGCGGCCATGTACGGCACGGCGCCGGCCGTCAAGCTGCTGCTGGATGCCGGCGCCGACGTGACGATGCGCAACCAGTTGGGCATGACCGCGCTCGACTTCGCCGTGCAGGCCCAGCGCCGCGACGCCGCCGAACTGATCGCGCAGCACGTGCGCGCGCAACGGCCCCGCGGCACCTGGTGACGGGGCGCGACGACTCCATCGCGGGACTGGGCGCGCGCCACGGGCCGCGCTACCGATGGCTGCTGCTGCTGGCCGTCATGACCGGCACGGTGGCCTCCGTCATGTCGGCCACCGTCGTGAACGTCGCCATTCCCGACCTGAGCCAGGTGTTCGGGCTGAGCCAGGGCAGGGCGCAATGGGTGAGTTCCGGCTTCATGGTGGCCATGACGGTGTCCATGCTCACGACGCCCTGGCTGCTGGCGCGGCACGGCTATCGACGCACCTACGTGGGGGCCATGATGGTCCTGATGGCCGGCGGCGTGGCGGGCGGGCTGGCGAGCACCTACCCGGTGGTGCTCGCCGCGCGGGTGGTGGAGGGGCTCGCAGCCGGAGTCGTGCAACCGATCGCAGCCATCGTCATCCTGCGCGCCTTCGAGCGGCACGAGCAGGGCCGCGCGAGCGGTTTCTTCGGCATGGGCGTGGTGCTGGCGCCGGCGCTCGGCCCCAGCATCGGCGGCGTGCTGGTCGATTGGTTCGGCTGGCGTTCGACGTTCTTCATGGTCGTTCCGGTGTGCCTGACCGCCATCTGGCTGGCCAGCCGGTTCGTGCCGACCAGCGCTCCCGGCGGGGCCGCCGCCGACCGGCACGGCCCGCGCCTCGACTGGACCGGCCTGGTCATCGGCACGGCCGCCACCTTGTGCCTGCTCAACGGCCTGCTCGAGATCCGCGGAGGCGACCGCCTCCTGGCGGCGGGGCTGCTCGGCAGCGCGGTCGTGCTCTTCGCCTCGCTCGTCGCGTGGCTGCGTCGGGCCGGGCGGCTCGGTACCCCGGCGCTCATGAACCTCGGCCTGTTCGGCCACCGCACGTTCGCCTTCGGCAGCATCGTGTCCTTCATCTTCGGGGTGGCGCTGTTCGGATCGACCTACCTGGTACCGGTGTACATGCAGATCGGGCTGGCGCTGCCGCCCTCCAGCGTGGGGGCCATCCTGCTGCCGGCAGGCGCCGTCCTCGCCGTCACCATCGGCGTGTCGGGCCGGCTGGTGAACCGCGTGCCGATCCACGTGCTGCTCGGCTGCGGGCTCGGCATGCTCGCGCTGTCCTTCGCGCTGATGCCCACGGTGAAGCTGGGCGCCGGGCTGCTGCTCGTGGCGGCGTGGACGATCCTCGGAAGGATGGGCCTGGGACTGGTCATGCCCGCGCTCAACCTCGGCTCCATGCGCCCGCTGCCGAACGCGCTGATTCCGCAGGGAGCAAGCACGATCAACTTCCTGCGCACGCTGGGCGGCGCCGCTGGCGTGAGCCTGTGCGCCCTGGTGCTCGAATGGCGTGCCGCCGTGCACGGCGCCTCGCTGATCGCTGCGGCCGCAAGCCCGCAGCGCCTGGCCGCGTTCAACGAAACCTTCCTGCTGCTGGCCGCCGTGTGCGCGCTTGCGATGCTGGCGGCCTGGCAGCTGCGCTCCCCGCCGGGCATCGAATCGGCCTGAGGGCCTCGCGCCGGCGGTGCCAGGCGCGGTACCGCAGGCGCGCTGGACGCAGTTCGATGGCACCGCGGCAACGCGCCAGGCGTACCGACGGCCGCTGCGCCGGACCGGCGATCTACCGTGAAGTTCTCAAGCGCAGCGCGTTCGCGATCACGCTGACGGACGACAGCGACATCGCAGCGGCGGCGACCACCGGCGAGAGCAGCAGCCCGAACACGGGGTACAGCACGCCAGCGGCGACCGGTATGCCCGCCACGTTGTAGGCAAAGGACAGGAAGAGGTTCTGCCTGATGTTCTTCATGGTGGCCTGCGAGAGCCGCCGTGCGCGGACGATGCCGGTGAGGTCGCCTCTCAGGAGCGTGATTCCGGCGCTCTCCATCGCAACGTCCGTGCCGGTCCCCATCGCAATGCCCACGTCGGCCGCCGCCAGGGCCGGCGCGTCGTTCACACCGTCGCCAGCCATCGCCACGATGCGCCCTTCCTTTCGCAGCCGCTGGACGATGCTGGCCTTGTCCTCGGGGAAAACCTCCGCGACGACCTCCTCGATGCCCAGTTCCTTGCCCACCGCCCGGGCCGTGGTCTGGCTGTCGCCGGTGAGCATGACGATGCGCATTCCGGCTTCCCGCAAGCCGGCGAGCGCCGCAGGAGTGGTTTCCTTGATCGGGTCGGCGATGGCCACGAAGCCGGCCAGCCTGGCGTCGAGCGCCACGTAGATGACCGTGGCCGATCTGGCGCGCTGCCGTTCTGCGGCGGCGTGCAGGGGCGACACCTCGATGCCGTGCTCCGCGAGGAACCTGGCGGCTCCGCTGATGACAGCGACTCCATCGACCCTGCCGACGACTCCCTTGCCGGCAGGGGAGTCGAAGTCGCTCACCTGCGAGAGCTGCAGACCGCCCTCGTGGGCGGCCGCCACCACGGCGACGGCCAACGGGTGCTCGCTCGCGCGTTCGACACTGGCCAGCTTGCGCAACACTTCGGTGGCCTCGAAGCCTGCGGCCGGCTCGATGTGGACCACTCGGGGCTTGCCTTCGGTCAGGGTGCCGGTCTTGTCGACCACGACCGTATCGACCTGCTCCATGCGCTCGAGCGCCTGCGCATCGCGAATCAGCACGCCCTGCTGCGCTCCGCGACCCACGCCCACCATGATGGACATGGGCGTGGCGAGGCCCAGGGCACACGGGCACGCGATGATGAGGACCGCCACCGATGTGATCAGCGCGTACGACAACGCGGGACTCGGGCCCCACAGCAGCCACGCGCCGAAAGTGAGCAGGGCCACGACGAGAACCACGGGCACGAACCACGCAGCCACGCGGTCCGCCATGCGCTGGATCGGTGCGCGGCTACGCTGCGCCGACGCCACCATGTGGACGATCTGGGAGAGGAGGGTGTCGGCGCCCACCTTTTCTGCCCGGATGACGAAGCCGCCGGTCTGGTTGATGGTGCCCGCGGTGACCTTCGAGCCCGGCGCCTTCCGCACCGGCATCGGCTCGCCGGTCACCATCGATTCATCCACGGTGCCTTTGCCCTCGGTCAGCTCGCCATCCACCGGAATCTTCTCGCCGGGCCGCACGCGCAGCAGCTCGCCCACCTGGATGGTGTCGATCTGCACGATCTCGTCCGATCCGTCCGCCGCCACCCGCACTGCCGTCTTCGGGGCGAGTTCCAGCAGCGCCTTGATGGCGCCCGACGTCTTTTCGCGCGCGCGCAGCTCCAGCACCTGACCGAGCAGGACCAGCACCGTGATGACGGCGGCTGCTTCGAAGTAGATGGCGACCGCCCCGCCGTGCCCGCGCAGCTCCTGCGGGAAAAGCCCCGGCGCGATGGTGCCGACCATGCTGTACAGCCAGGCGGCACCCGTGCCCAGGGCGATGAGGGTGAACATGTTCAGGCTGCGGTTGCGCAGCGACTGCCAGCCGCGGACGAAGAATGGCCACCCGGCCCAGAGAACGACCGGCGTGGCGAACAGCAGCTGGAGCCAATTGGAGGTCTGCGCTTCGACGAGGTGGCCAAGGTCCAGCAAGTGCCCGCCCATTTCGAGTGCGAAGACGGGGACCGTCAGCGCCAGCCCGATCCAGAATCGACGGCTCATGTCCCGCAGCTCGGCGCTCTCGCCGGTAGCGCCGCTTGCCAGCACCGGCTCCAGGGCCATGCCGCAGATGGGGCAATTTCCTGGGCCGACCTGCCGGATCTCCGGATGCATCGGGCAGGTGTATTCGGCATCCGGACTGCCCTGGTCCAGATCGCCCGGCCGTGACGGCGCAGGAGGGGTGCGCGGGAGGTGCCCCCCACGGTGCGGGCCGGGCGAATGTGCGTGAACGGCCGCTGCCGCCACGGGCTTCAGGAACATCCCGCACTCCGGACACGAGCCAGGGCCCGTCTGACGCACTTCCGGGTGCATCGGACAGGTGTGCTCGAGCTGTGCAGCGTCGGGCTCTGCGGGTTCGAGCTGCTGCTGCCGATCTCGAGGCGGATGCCCTTTCTCGTGCTGGTGCTGGTGGCCGTGCTCGCCACCGCATTCCCGGTGCGACGCGTTGTTGGGGTGCATGGTGTGCTCCTGGTGTTGCTTGTTCTCAGCGCGGGGCGGCGGCCGCGTGGGCGCCGGCGGCTGCGCGCCCCCTGCAGAAGCGACGGTGCCCCTGCTGGTCGTCACCTGCTCGTGGGCTCTCGCATCAGCCGCAGCTTGGACAGCTTGCGGCTGCTGCGTCTCGACGGGAGTCAGCCGCAGCGGTCTTTCGGCTTCCGCAGCCACAGCCACAGCCGCTGGACGCGGCCTGGCCACGCTCGGCCGCGGAAACCCGAGGCGGGTAGCCCGCGTCCCGGAGCGCCTCGGCAAGCTCCGCAGCAGACTCGCTGCTGGTGACCCGCACGAGCTTGCGGGCGATGTCGATGTCCAGGCGAGCGGCTTTGTCCACCGCGGCAATTGCGCGGGAGATGGTGCTCGCGCAGTGTCCGCAGGACATGCCGTCGACGTGGAAAGTGATCGTGACCATTGCTTCTCCTTTTCGGTTGGTGAGGCACTGTCAACCTTCCCACCATGTCAGAGTCAAGTGTTTTTTTCGCGCAGCCCGCCTTTGCCGCGCGAAGAGTTTCCGAAGCTGAGCGCACCTCGACCGGCCGGTCTGCAGGCTAGGAAATTCCTGCCCGTGCTAACCTCGCGTCGTGACGTCGTTTCGCTTCTGGCTCCTGCTGCTGCTCGCTGTGCTTCTGCCGGCACGGGGTGCTTTGGCCGTGTCCATGCCGTGCTCGGGTCCTCCCGCACACGTCCAGGCACAGGCCCAGCCAAGCGGACACGGCCACGAGCACGTCACGCAGGAAAGCAGCTCCCACCATGATGCGACGGCGCACGAGCACACGGGAACGGGCGACGCTGGTGGCCACGGCCATACGGGCGCGTCGGACAAGTGCAACCTGTGCGCTGCGTCCTGTTCCGTGACCGGCCTGGTGAGCGGCTCCGTGACCGTCGCCGAACTGCAGCCCGTCTCGACGGTATTTCCCCATCTCTACGTTCCGCCTGCGAGCTTCGTGCCCGAAGGCCAGGAGCGGCCACCCCGAACCGTCTGACCCATCGAGGCCCCCACGCGGGGGGCCTGAAGGGGCCCGTGTGCGCCTGCGCACGGGCATTGGCCGACATCGTCGGCAGTTCAGATCGGGTTTGGACAATGAACAGGAAAACCTTGTGGCGCGCTGCGGCTGCCTTCTTCGGGCTGCCGCTCATGGCGCTGGCCCAGACGCATCCCGCCCACCCAGCGGGCGATGCTCCCGCACTGCAGTACCAGTCTGCCTTCTCGGACTACAAGCCCTGGCGAGAGCTCAAGCGGGGCGACTGGCGGGCGGTCAACGACACCGTCGGGAGCGCGAAGCACAGCGGGAGTCACGGTGCGGGGGCAGCACCCTCCGAGCCGGCCCGTCCCGCCGAGGCGGCGCGCTCGACCGCACCCGCGCATGGGCCATCCGCTGCGCCCTCCGCCGCACCCTATCCGCCGGCGGGTCACTCCGGCATGGGAGCGCACCAGTGATCCGCCTGTGTGCAAGCGCAGCGGCGGCCGTGCTGCTTGCCGGATGCGCGTCGTTTTCTCCCGACGGCGGCTTCGACCGTGTCGCCGAGCTCACGCGGGAGCGCACCGGGCAGGCGCCGTCCTACCAGCGCAGCGCGCAAGACACGCTCCACGCGCAGGCCCGGATCGACGAGCTGCTCGCGCAGCCGCTGAGCGCCGACGCCGCCGTGGAAGTGGCGTTCCTGAACAACCGCGGCCTGCAGGCCGATCTCCACGCTCTCGGGATCGCGGAATCGGAACTGGTGCGCGCCGGGCGACTGGCCAACCCGGTTTTCAGCTTCGGCCGCATGAGGGAAGGGCAGGGCGCCGTCGAGATAGAGCGGTCGGTGATGTTCAACGTGCTCGCACTCATTACCCGGCCGGTGGCACGCCAGGTGGAACAGCGGCGCTTCGAACAGGCCCAACTGCAGGCAGCGAGCGATGCCGTCGCGCTTGGCGCTCAGGCGCGCCAGGCCTTCTACGCGGCCGTCGCCGCGCAGGAACTGGTCGTGTACCTGCAGCAGGTCAAGGAGGCGGCCGATGTGTCCAACGAGTTGGCACGGCGCATGGTGCAGGCGGGAAACTTCAACAAGCTGGCGCAGATGCGCGAACAGGCGTTCTATGCCGACGCCACGTCGGAGCTGGCCCGCGCGCAGCACCAGGCGGTCGCCGAACGCGAACGGCTGACGCGGGCGCTCGGCCTGTGGGGCCCGCAGCTCGGCTTCACCTTGCCCCAGCGCTTGCCGGACCTTCCGGGAGCGCCCGTGGAACCGCTGCACGCGGAACAGACGGCGATGCACAAGCGACTGGATGTGCTGGCGTCGCGGCGGAGCGCCGAAGCGACGGCGCGCGCGCTCGGGCTCACCCGGGCGACCGGCTTCGTCAACGTGCTGGAGCTGGGCTACGCGAACAAGAGCGTGTCCGGAGAACCCCGTGCGAACGGCTACGAGGTGGAGCTGGAGTTGCCGCTGTTCGACTTCGGATCGACCCGCCGGGCGCGTGCCGAAGCCACCTACATGCAGGCCGTGAACCGCACCGCGGAGATGGCGGTCAATGCGCGATCCGAGGTCCGGGAGTCGTACTCCGCCTACCGGACGGCCTACGACCTCGCCCGGCACTACCGAGACGAGGTCGTCCCACTCAGGAAGCGTATCTCGGAGGAAAACCTGCTTCGCTACAACGGCATGCTGATCGGAGTCTTCGAGCTGCTCGCCGACTCGCGAGAACAGGTTCGCGCAGTGAGCTCCTACGTCCAGGCCCTGCGCGACTTCTGGATCGCCGAGACCGCCTTGTCCACCGCCGTGACCGGCGGGTCGCCCGCAACCAGCGCCGCCGTCGCAGGCCCTGCCCAGGCATCAGCGCCTGAAGCTGCCGCCCATTGAGAGAGAACAGACCACATGTCGACTCGACGAAACTTCTTCAGAACCGCAAGCGCCGTCGCGCTCGGTGCGACCGCGGTCAGCCGCATCGGCGCAGCCTCGCTGCCCGAAGCGGTCACGCGGACTGCTCCGTCCACGCAGCCGCCGCTCGCCCCGGAAACGGGACGGCCGTTCAACCCGGTGGCGACGCTCAACGGATGGTCGCTGCCCTGGCGCATGAACAACGGCGTCAAGGAGTTCCATCTGGTTGCCGAACCGGTGGTGCGCGAGTTCGCGCCTGGCATGAAGGCCAACCTGTGGGGCTACAACGGCTCCAGCCCGGGGCCCACCATCGAAGCGGTGGAGGGCGACCGCGTCCGCATCTTCGTGACGAACAGGCTTCCGGAGCACACGACCGTGCACTGGCACGGGATCATGCTGCCCTCGGGCATGGATGGAGTCGGCGGACTCACCCAGCCGCACATCCCGCCCGGCAAGACCTTCGTCTACGAGTACACCCTGCTGCGCTCCGGCACGCACATGTACCACCCCCATGCCGACGAGATGGTGCAGATGGCCATGGGGATGATGGGCATGTTCATCGTCCATCCCAGGGACCCGCGGCAGATGCGGGTGGACCGGGATTTCGTCTTCCTGCTCGCCGCCTACGACATCGAGCCGGGTAGCGCCACGCCGCGCACATCCGAGATGACGGACTTCAATCTGTGGACTTTCAACAGCCGCGTGTTCCCGGGGATCGACCCGATCGTCGCGCGTACGGGCGAGCGTGTGCGCGTTCGCGTGGGCAACCTGACCATGACCAACCACCCCATCCACATGCACGGACCGCACTTCACGGTGACAGGCACCGACGGCGGCTGGGTGCCTCCGGCTGCGCGCTGGCCCGAGGTCACCACCGACATTGCGGTGGGCCAGATGCGCGCCTTCGAATTCGACGCGGTGGCGGGCGACTGGGCGATCCATTGCCACAAGTCGCACCACACCATGAACGCCATGGGCCACGACGTTCCCAACATGATCGGTGTCGATCACCGCGGCCTCGCGGAGCGCATCACCAGGCTCGTTCCCGACTACATGGTCATGGGCGAGAAAGGCATGGCGGACATGGGGTCGATGGAAATGCCCCTTCCGGACAACACGCTGCCGATGATGTCCGGCCAGGGACCGTTCGGACCCATGGAGATGGGCGGCATGTTCACGGCCGTGAAGGTTCGCGACGACGTGAAGCCCGGCGTCTACTCGGACCCGGGTTGGTACAGGCATCCGCCCGGCACGGTGGCCTACGAATACACCGGCCCCGTCGCGTCGCCCGCACGCGCGCCGGACGCGGGCGTCACGCCGGCGCCGGCTTCCAGCCCGATGAGCGTTCGCAAGCCGACCGGCCATTCCGGGCACTCCGGGCATTGATCACACGCCAACTACCCAAGGTCCTCCAATGAAATTGAAGCAAGTCCTCGGTGTCGTGATTGCTGCGTCTGCCGTGGCGACAACGTCCAGCGCTTTTGCCCACACCGACATGCCGCACACATCGACCCCCAGGTTCGAGCCGGGCAGGGTGGAAGACACCCCGTTCGGGCAGCAGGGCGACCCCAAGAAGGTCACGCGCACCATCCGCGTCACGATGGACGATTCGATGCGCTTCCACCCGGAGAACATCACCGTCGAGCAGGGCGAGACCGTCCGGTTCGTCATACCCAACGCGGGCGCCGTCCTCCACGAGATGGTCCTGGGCACGCCCGAGGCGCTGAAGGAGCACGCCGAACTCATGAAGAAGCACCCCGGCATGGAGCACGACGAGCCGAGCATGGCCCACGTCAAGCCTGGAACTGCGGGCGAGATCGTCTGGCGGTTCACCAAGGCCGGCGAGTTCCAGTTCGCCTGCCTCATTCCGGGTCACTTCGAAGCAGGCATGGTTGGCAAGGTGAGGGTGCGATGACGCGCATCGATCATCTGCCGCGCCGTCAGGTGAAGCGCCTCCCGGAAAGACGGCTGCTCCTGGCACTCCCGATCGCTGCGGGCACGCCGGTGAGCGATTCGGGCGCGGCTGCGGGGCCGCGCGAGCGATTCGTTCCAAGACCTTCTCATCGCCACGCCGCGCCGGGCCAGCGGGGCCACCTCTTTCTGCACCTTTGACGGAGATTCACATGCAAGCAAAGCACATGCTGGCCTTCGCGGCCAGCCTCATGGCACTCGCGGCGGGCGCACAGCAGGTCCCCGCAAGCGGCGACCACGCGTCTCACCACCCTGCGGCCGCAGGCACTGCCGCGGCATCGGGCGAGCCCCGGTCCGAGGGCGAAGTCCGCAAGGTGGACCTCGAGCAAGGCAAGGTGACCCTGCGGCACGGCCCGCTGGCCAACCTGGACATGCCGGCCATGACGATGGTCTTCACCGCTGCCGACCCCGGGTTGCTGGAGGGTCTCAAGCAGGGCGACAAGGTGCGCTTCGTTGCGAACAAGAAGGACGGCACGTACTTCGTCACCACCATCGAGAGCATCCGATAACGCGCACAGCGCCCAGCCTGCGAGTGGCGCATCTCGCTGCGGCAGCCGGGCGCCCGCATCGCGGGGCTGCGGTAGTTCGCTCCGTACTCCAACCGTAAGAGAGGAAAACCATGATGCTGATTTCACGCGCAGTGCCCCTGTGGTCTTCTGCGCTCGTCGCCGTGGGCCTGGCCGGCTGTGCCGCCGCTCCTGCGCACAGCGATGCGCACGATCACGCGCGCATGGGCAGGATGGACCCGCAGGCCATGTGCGAGATGCACAAGAAGATGATGAGCGGCAAGGCTCCCGCGCAGCAGCAGGCGCTCATGCAGGAGCACATGAAGTCGATGACGCCCGAGATGCGGCAGCAGATGCAGTCGATCCACGAGCAATGCACGTAGCGCGGCTACTCGATGAACCCCGGGCGCTGGATGACTTCGGGGCCGGTCAGCCGAGCCTGCGGCGTTCCGTCCGCCCCTGTGCTGAGATCCATCCAGGAGGAATACGATGTGCGTTATGTCAAATGCCGTGCGCATGGCAGAGGCATCAGTGCTCGCTCATCGCTCAGATGCAGGCGCGCCCCTCTCACTCATCGCTGCGCCACCGGGAACGTTTCGGGAACGCCCCTTGTGGATCATGGGCTCGTCGTCGATTCCTTCCCGGCGGGCGCGATCGACAGACGCATGAACCGAGCACCCGCGGCATTCACAGGAGCAGCAACATGCATATCGCCAGAGACAAAGTGGACGTGCAGATGGAGATTCCGGGCGCGGTGATCCGGCAGAAACTCGATTTCGGCGACGCCGCCGGCTACGGCAAGATCAGCGGCGAGTATTTCAGCCTGTCCGCCGGCGTCGATACCACCCCCTTGTTCCAGGGGCTGCACCACAACGCCTGCCAGTGCCCGCACTGGGGCTATGTCCTGCAAGGGCGGATCACCACGACGGACGAGCAAGGAACGCAGGAGACGGTCAACGCGCACGACCTCTTCTACTGGCCGCCGGGCCACAACGTGCGGGTGGACGCGGACGCCGAGATCGTGATGTTCAGCCCGCAGCACGAACACACGCACGTGATCGACCACATGAAGCACATGGTGAAGTCGTGAGCGGGAACTGGCCGCTGCAAAGCCTCGCGGACTGACGCGGCCGCCGCGAAACCATCGCCGCTAGCCGGGCATGACATGCACCGCATCGACCGGCAGCGACAGGCGCACCGGCCGCCCGACCTCGATGCCGCGCCGACGCAGCACGTGCTTCGGCGCGGTCAGCGCGAGCACGGTGCCGGTCGCGAGCCGGGCGTAGACGCGGGTGTTCGCGCCCACCGAGACCATCCGGACCACCGCCGCGTCCAGGGTGTTTTCCATGGCCGCACCAGGTTCGATGAGCCGCACGTCGTCGGTGGCTACGCAAAAACGCACCGGCCCGGCCGGCAGGTCCGAACGAACTTGCAGGTCCGCCTCCTCCCACGTCAGCACCGTGGCGCCCTGCTCTCTTCGCAGTTGCGCAGCAAACACGTTCTTGTGTCCCATGAGGCGCGCGACGTCTGCGTCGGCGGGATGCCGGTAGACGTCCTGCGGTGCACCCTCCTGCAAGGTTCTGCCGCGATGGAGCACGACCATGCGGTCGGCAAGGACCTGCGCTTCCGGGATGGAGTGCGTCACCAGCACCGTCGGGATGGCGAGCGTCGATCGCAGCTCGGCAAGCTCCTCGTAGAGGCGCTCCTTGGTCATCTGATCGACTGCCGAGAAAGGCTCGTCGAGCAGCAGCAGCTGCGGCTGCCGGGCGAGTGCCCGCGCGACGCCGACGCGCTGCTGCTGGCCGCCCGACAGCTGGAAAGGCATGCGCCCCTCCAGCCCCACCATATGAACCGCCTCGAGTGCCGATACAGCCTGGGCGCGCCGCTGCGCCCCCGAGCCGCTGGCGCCCGCCATCACGTTCTCGAGCACGGTCATGTGCGGGAACAGGCCGTAGCTCTGGAAGACGAACCCCACCGGTCGCCGGTGAACCGGCACGTCCACCCCCGCCGCGGTGTCCAGCCAGGTCGTCTCGCCCACCCGGACCAGCCCCGTAGCGCCGTGCAGGAGTCCGGCGATCGATTTCAGGAGCGTGGACTTGCCCGTGCCGGACGGACCGACGACTGCGAGCAGCTCGCCGGGAGCGCAGGCGAGCGTCGCCTCCAGGCTGACGGGGTGCGTCTGGCGCAACTCGACGCGCAGCACCTAGAGAGCCCTCGCAGTTCGACCCTGCCGCGCAGCCAGGCCCAGCGCCACCATCGAAACGAGCAGCAGGAAGGCCGACATCGTGCCGGCCGAACGCATGTCGAACGCCTGGACGCGATCGTAGATGGCGATGGCAATGGTCTTGGTCTCGCCCGGAATGCTGCCTCCCACCATGAGCACGACGCCGAACTCGCCCAGCGTGTGCGCCGCCGTGAGCACCAGCCCCGACACCACGCCGGGCCATGCCAGGGGCAACTCGACGCGCACGAACGCCTGCCACGGAGTCATTCCGCACGAGCGGGCAGCCTGCAGAACCTCTTCGCCCACGCCCTCGAACGCACGCAGCATCGGGACGACGGCAAAGGGAATGTTGAACAGGACCGATGCGAGCAGCAGGCCCTCGAACGAGAACGCCAGCGGGTGCCCTACGAGATGCTCGTATGCCGCCCCGAGCGGAGACCCCGCGCCCAGCGCGACGAGCAGGTAGAAGCCCAGCACGGTCGGCGGCAGCACCAGCGGCAGGTTCAGCGCGGCCTCCACGAGCCAGCGATGGCGCGCGCGCGAACGCGCCAGCGGCCGGGCCACGAGGATGCCGAGCGGCAGCAGCGTCAGGCAGGTACCCAGGGCCAGCAGGAACGAGAGCTTGAGCGCGGTCCAGTCCATCACTCGCCCGGCAGCCGGAAGCCGTACCGACGCAGGACGCTGCGGGCATCCGGCTGCGCGAGATAGGCATGGAACGCTTTCGCGTCGGGGCCGGCGCGGCGCATGAGCACCATGCGTTGGCGCAGCGGCTGGTGCAGGTGCTCAGGAATTACCACGTAGGTGCCGCGACCGCCGAATCCCGGCGCCAGCGCGAGGGACAGGGCGAACATGCCGCCTTGTGCGTTTCCGCTGACGGCGAACTGCGCCGCCTGTGAGACGTTCTCGCCGAGCACGACCCTGGGCTCGAGCTGCGTCCACAGGCCGCTCGCCTGCAGCGCCTGCATGGCCGCGCGGCCGTAAGGTGCGTGCTCGGGGTTTGCCAGGGCGAACTTCCGGATGCGGCCTTGCGCGAGGGCGTCGCGCAGGCCGGTGAGTTCGGGGTCGAGCCGGAACGCGGGTGGATCGGGCGTGAACAGGACGATCCGGCCGACCCCGTAGAGCGCCCCGCCGTCCTGGGTGAGCCCTCTGCGCTCCAGCTGCTCGACGAACGCTTCGTCCGCCGACATGAAGAGGTCGAACGGGGCGCCCTGCGCAAGCTGCCGCGCGAAGTTGCCCGAAGATCCATAGACCACCCGCACCCTGTGGCCGGTGCTTCTCACGTAGTTTTCGACGATCTCGTCGAGCGCGAACTTCAGGTCCGACGCGGCTGCCACCACCGGAGTGGCCGGCTGGGCGCCCGCGCAGGCACCGGCGAGCGCAAGGCCGAGGGGCAGAAATTGGCGTCGGTTCATGGCACTGCGTTCTCGGGATGTGCGAGAGAGGTCGTCCGATATAGCCGGTGAAATATAACGGAGCGGCGCAGCGCAACTTGCGCACGGTATGCTGCCGCGGTGGGCACCAAGCGCGTTGAGCCGAAGTTCGTCGTCAAGGTCTCGATCAAGGCCGGGGTTGCCATGGGGCCCGGCAAGGCCGCCCTGCTCGAGGCAATCCAGGCGCACGGAAGCATCTCGGGCGCCGCCCGGGCGCTGGAGATGAGCTACAGCCGTGCCTGGCTGCTCGTCAGGAGCATGAACGAACAGTTCCAGGCGCCGCTCGTCGATGTCGGGCGTGGCGGCGCATCGCGCGGCGGTGCGGTGGTGACCGCGCTCGGGGCCAAGGCACTCCAGAAGTACCGGGACATGCACGCGGCGGCCGACGCCGCGATCGCCCGCCATACGAAAGGGTTCGAGCGACTGCTGCGATAGCGGAAGGCGTGTTTATCCGCCTGACCCGGTGACGGCCGACACCGGGCCCGTGCGGCTTCCGCCCACAATCACCGTTGCACGCAGCGCCGCCAGCCGGTGGCGGCAGGGCGCCGCATCCTCTCCTCATGCACAAGAAGATCCTGACCCTCACCATGAACCCGGCAGTGGACGTCTCTGCCCGGGCCCCGACGGTGGCGCCGACGCACAAGATCCGCTGCGGCGATCCCACCTTCCACCCGGGGGGCGGCGGCGTCAACGTGGCGCGGGTGGTGTGCCGACTGGGTGCCGAAGCCACTGCCCTGTACCCCGCCGGTGGCGTGACGGGCGAGCTGCTGCGGCGCCTTCTCGACTCAGAGGGCGTGCCCAGTGAGTCCGTTCCGGTGGCCGGAGACACGCGCGAAAGTTTCTCGGTGCACGACGATGCCAGCGGCCTCGACTGGCGCTTCGTGCTGCCCGGTCCGACCCTCGGCGAAGCCGAATGGCGCGAGTGCCTGGCGCGCACCGCCCTCGCCTGCCGCGGCGCAGCGCTGCTGGTGGCGAGCGGCAGCCTGCCGCCCGGCGTGCCCGACGACTTCTATGGCCGTGTCGCCGAGCAGGCGGCGCGAGACGGTGTGCCCCTGGTGCTGGACACCTCCGGCAAAGCGCTGGCCGCAGCGCTCGAGGCCGGCGTGCATCTGGTCAAGCCGAGCCTGCGCGAGTTGCGCGAACTGAGCGGGGGCGCGCTCCTGGACACCGCCGAGCAGGTCGCCGCATGCCGCGAGATCATCGGCCGAAACGGCGCCCAGGCGGTGGCCCTCTCATTAGGGGAAGACGGAGCGCTGCTGGTGACGCGCGAGGCGGCCTGGCGCGCGCCGGCGTTGCGCGTGAAGGTCCTCAGCACCATCGGGGCGGGCGACAGCTTCCTCGGTGGCCTGGTGGCCGGGCTGGCTGCCGGCGAGGCCATGCCGCACGCCTTCCGTGGTGCCATGGCTGCGTCCGCGGCCGCCCTGCTGTCGCCGGGCACCGCACTGTGTCGCCCCGAGGACGTCCAACGCCTGCGCGCGGACGTGCAGGTCAGCGAACTGGCCGGGCACTGACCAGCGCACCAGCGTGTGCCGCAGCTTCAGCAGCCACTGGGCAGCCGGAGCGTGTCACGCCCCGTCGCGGCTTACCGGTTGCCCGCCCAGAATTCGGCGAGCATCTGGCGACGCACGCTCAGGGTGCCGCAGCGGAGCTGCTCCAGGTGCATCGAGCTGATTTCGCGGCAGGCCATCGCCCAGCCGCCGAAATCGCGCTGGGCGACCGGCTCGTTGAACAGCTCGATGATGGTGTGGTGGGCCGGGTTGCGGCAGATGCGCCCGTAGGTGGTCCGTACGGCTTCGGGCGGGCCTTCGATCACCTGCATGAAGTTGCCCCCGCAATGCAGCAGCACGCCCGTGACCGCTACCGCGTCGTTCGCCCGCCGGGAATGCGCCAGCAAGGCCTGCAAGGCCTCAGGCTGCAAGGCGTTCATCGCGGTACTCACGTAGCCGATGCTCCACAAATCGTTCTTGTCCGCTGCTGCCGCATCTGCCGCCGCCGAGTCCTGCGCTCTCACCACCCGAACACTCCTTGATTACTGATGAGCTGCCATTGTGTTGGCGAGGCGAGCGCGGAGCAACTCGCCTGCGAACAGGGATGGCCGCTACGCTACAAATGGCGCGCCCGCGGCGGCGATTTCCTACATCGGCGCGGACGGCGCCGGTCCTATCCTGCGCGGAACAACACCGCCAAGGAGTCGCCATGTCCGGTCTGCGCAAGTTCGCCCTCGTCTACGGCATCGTCTTCCTTCTGGCCGGTATTGCCGGGTTCATCCCAGGGCTGCTGGCACCGCACACGCACCCCGACGTCGCGGTGACCTCGTTCCACGGGCTGCTGCTCGGGATCTTCCCCGTGAATGTGCTGCACAACCTGGTGCACGCGCTGTTCGGCGTCTGGGGGCTGGGCGCCTCCAGCTCGGACCGCGCATCGCGCGCCTATGCGCAGTCGGTGGCGATCATCTATGCGGTGCTGATGGTGCTGGGGTTCATCGGCCTGTGGAACCTGCACACCTTGTTCGGGCTGGTGCCGCTGTACGGCAACGACATCTGGCTGCATGCGGGCCTGGCCCTGGTGGCCGCGTACTTCGGCTTCCGCAGCCCCCGCGAGCTGCCGCGCAGTCACGCCTGAGGGCGCGCGCCTGGCGTCTGGCCGTGCGGGCCGCCTGCGCATGGCTGCCCTGCCCGGCGCCTGACCGTCCGGCAGTGGTCGGGCTTCGGCCAAAATCGCGCGGATGCTGAACTACTGGATCGATTTCGAGCTCTGGGGCCGACCGCTGCTTGCCGCAACGGGTGCCGTGCTGCTGGCGCTGCTCGTGCACACGATAGGGCGCGCCGTGGTGCGGCGCGTGGTGCGGTTTTCCGTGCTGCTCACCGCCATGGAGGAGCGCATCGAGCGCCCGTCCGCATTCGTCCTTCCGCTGGCGGCGCTGCAGGTGGTGTGGCAGGGGGTGCCGGCCACCGTGCCGGCGATCGAAGGCGTGCGCCACGCCAACGCCGTCCTGCTGATCGCCGCCCTGACGTGGCTGGCCATTGCGGCGGTGGGCGGCATCGCCGAAGGCGTGATCCGCAAGCACCCTGCCGACGTCGAGGACAACCTCCATGCGCGCAGCGTGCAGACGCAGGCCCGGGTGCTGTCGCGCACCCTGATGGGCGCGATCCTGGTGGCGGGCATCGCCTTCATGCTGATGACGTTCCCCGGCGCGCGCCAGTTCGGCGCCAGCCTGCTGGCGTCTGCCGGCGTGATCGGCCTGGTGGCCGGTATCGCCGCGAAGTCGGTCTTCAGCAACCTCATCGCCGGCCTGCAGATCGCGCTGGCGCAGCCGATCCGCATGGACGACGTGCTGATCGTCGAGGGCGAGTGGGGGCGGGTCGAGGAGATCACCGGCACCTATGTCGTGCTGCGGATCTGGGACGAGCGGCGGCTCATCATTCCACTGCAGTGGTTCATCGAGAACCCTTTCCAGAACTGGACCCGAACGGGCTCGCAGATCATCGGCACGGTGACGCTGTGGGTCGATTACGGCATGCCGCTCGCACCGCTGCGCGAAGCTGCGCAGAAGCTGTGCGAGTCATCGCCGGACTGGGACGGGCGGCTGTGCAAGCTGCAGGTGACGGAGGCCGGTGAGCGTGCGATGCAGCTGCGGGTGCTGGTCACCTCCGCCTCGTCCGGCCAGAACTGGGACCTGCGCTGTGCGGTCCGTGAGGGCCTGATCGATCTCATCCAGCGGGAGTACCCGCAGGCCCTGCCCCGGCTGCGGACCGACGTGGACGACACTGCGCCGACGGGGCCGCACCGGCAGGCAGCCGGCGCGCTCTCCTGAACGGTCTCAGCCCCTGGGGTGGCAGCGCAGGCGCACACACGAGACGGGCTCGGCAAACCCGCGCAGCCGGATGGGACTCTCCGCCCACGCGCGCGGCCACGCCGCGTCCTTCGGCTGCAGCCCGGCCTCGCGCCACACCTCGCCCGTGGTGACGGCTTCGCCGGGGCCGGCGCTCTCGCACAGGCGGGCGGCCAGGTGCACCGTCGCCCCGATGACATCGAACTGGAGCGGCAGGCCCGGCGCCTCGCCTCCCACCGGCCCGGCCATCACCCAGCCTTCGGCCAGGCCCACGCCGTACGGAAGTTCGGAGCCCGTCGATGCGGCGGCGAGTGCGCAGGCCGCCTGCAGCGCGGCGCGGCACCGGCGCTCGCCCTCGAACACCGCCAGCAGGCCGTCGCCGGTGAACTTCACCACGCGCCCTTGGTGGGCACGCACGCAGCTTGCCTGCGGCCCGAGGACGCGGTTGAGGATGCCGAAGAAGGCGTGGGGCGAGACCCGGGTGACGAGTTCGCTCGAGGACCGCATGTCGGTGAACAGGACGGCGGCGCGAAGGCTGTGGGCACCGTCGCGCGCCTGGGACGGGGCGCGCGACGCAGGCCCGGACGCGGTGACTGGGGCGCGCTGCAGGCGAAGGTCCATTCCCGATGCTAGGCGGCCGGGTGCAGTCGCATGGTGCGCCTCGCGCGTGCAGCTGTAGCGACTTGTACGCCGCGCCGTCGCCGGTGCGCCGCCCATGGCGCGTGGCGCGCTCACGTCCTGTTACGAAAAGCCTGCCGGGTTGGCGCCGCCTTTGTTGCGAGCCCCTGACAACCCGGTTGCCCGCCCACGAGCATGTCTCTTAGGCTTGCACCCATGCGTTGGCTCAAACCGAATATCAAGAGCAGTCTCTACGCCCTGCTCGGTCATTCCGGCGGGCCGGCAGACGAGACATTGCAGGCGGGCACCGAACGCATTCGCGCCGCGATGCTCGCCCTGCTCGGCGACCGTGCCGAGCTGGAGGTGCCGCTGCTCGTGCGGCGCCTGCGCCACGCCACCGAGGTCCAGACGCTCTGGTATGCCCGAAGCGACCTGATGGCAGCGCTGGCCGCACAGCGCGGCGAAGCGCGGGCACGCCAGGAAGTCGAGCGCCTCACTCCCCTCTTTGCCGGGCTGGTGCCCGGCGGGCTCTGCGCCCGTCCGAGCCGCACGTACGACCGGCAGGACACGATCCCGCCGCAGGTCTGAGCCCCTCCTTCGTCCCTACCCCGTACCCGCCGCTACCCGTCCGCTCCCGCGCTCCAGGGCTCCGCGCTCCCGCGCTCCGGCGCCTGCGTCAGTGGCGGTGCCCCCAGACGATCAGCGCATCACGCCCTTCTACCGCCAGTTCGACCTCGCTGCCCACCGGCAGCAGCACCTTGGTGGTCACGTGCCCGAACGGCAGGTTGGTGAAGACAGGGACCTTCTTCACCTGCGCGCGCAGCCAGTCCACCACCGTCTGCAGCTTGTAGCCCTTGTCGTGCGGCGCGAGGCGGTAATTGGTGAACTGTCCCAGCAGGATCGCCTTCTGCCGCGCCAGGACACCCGCGTGCAGCAGTTGCGTGAGCATGCGTTCCACCCGGTAGGGGTGCTCGTGCACGTCTTCGAGGAACAGGATGCCGGCCTGCGGCTGCGGCATGTAGGGCGTGCCGAGCAACGAGGTGAGCACGCTGAGATTGCCGCCCCAGAGCGTGCCGCGCGTGTGCAGGAGCCTGTCGCGCGCTTCGCTGCGCGGCAGCTGCCAGCCGCTGCCCTCGGCCTGGCCGAGCGCCAGGTCGTCGAAGCAGGCCAGCATGATCTCGTCGGCGTCGCCCTCGACGCCGAAGTCCTCGCCCAGCGCGGGACCCGCCCAGGTCGTGGCGCCCGTGGACGCCATGACGGCCCCCTGGAAGGCGGTGAAGTCGCTCAGTCCGACGAAGTGCGTACCGCGCTCGACCGCGCGGGCCACCGCCTTGGTGCGGATCTGCGGCAGCAGGCGCGTGAGGCCGTATCCGCCGCGCGTGATGAGGGCGATGTCGGCGCCGCTCGCGCAGGCGCGGTGGATCGCGGCCAGACGCGTCGCGTCGTCGCCAGCGAAGCGCATGTGCGTGGCGAAGGCATCCTCGTCGATCTCGACTTCATGGCCGAGCGCCTTCAGCCGGGCGATGCCGCGACGCGCTGCCTTGCGGTCGCGCACGGCACTGGAGGGCGAATAGATGTAGATGTGGCTCAAGAAAATCAGTCCTCTCGGCGGAAATGCTCCAGGGCGCGGCGCGCGATGGGTGCGCCGTGCTCCTGCACGAAATGCCCGGCCTCGGCGATCACCAGCGGCGCAGGACAGCCGCGGATGTGCGCGTGCAGCGCCCGCATCACCGGCTCGCCCAGAACCGGGTCCTGCGCGCCGATCGCCATCAGGCTGCGCCCCTGCCAGGCACCGGCCAGGAAGCCGCGTGCGCGTCGGGATTCGGCGGCGCCGTCGGCATCGGGGTGGTCGGGCACCATCGGCGGGAAAGCCCGCAAGGCCGCCCGGTGCCCGCGATCCGGGAAGGGGGCGTCGTAGGCGGCGCATTGCTGCTCGGACATCTGCGGATTGCCCCGCGCGAACAAGCGGCCGACGCCGAATTCGGGGTTGCGCGCGCACATCTCCCGCCACGCGAGAAAGCCGGCAGGCAGCGGCTCTTCGCCCGTGGCGAGCGTGGTGTTCATGACCAGCAGCCCGCGATAGCGCTCGGGCGCCTCCATCGGCAGCGTGAGTCCGAGCAGCCCGCCCCAGTCCTGGACGACCAGCACCACGTCGCGCAGGTCCAGCCGCTCGACGAACTCCAGCAGCACGCGGCGGTGCCAGCCGAAGCTGTGCGCGTCTTCGCGCTTGGGTTTGTCGCTCTTGCCGAAGCCGATCAGGTCGGGCGCCACCACGCGGTGCCCGGCTTCGAGGAACACGGGGACCATGTGGCGGTACAGGTAGCTCCAGGCCGGATTGCCGTGCAGGCACAGCCAGGTGATCGGCGCGTCGCGAGGGCCTTCGTCCAGGGTGTGCATGCGCAGCCCGGCAAGCGAGGGCAGGTCCGCCAGGTAATGGGGTGCCCACGGATAGTCCGGAAGCTTGTCGAAGCGGCTCTCGGGCGTGCGCAGCGCGTCCTCGCGCAGAGGCTGCACGGCCGAACGCGCGGCCAGCCGGCGGGTGCGGAAAAACGCCGCCAGCAGGTCGCCGCAGTCCTGCGCCAGCACGCCAGGCTGGACCTGGGTGCGGTGGTTCAGGCGCGGCTCGGCGAAGAGGTCCAGCACGGACCCGCCGGCGCCCGTCTTGGGGTCGGCCGCGCCCCAGACGACCCGCGCGAGCCGCGCGTGCAGCATCGCGCCGCTGCACATGGCGCAGGGCTCCAGCGTGACGTACAGCTCGCATCCGTCCAGGCGGTAGTTGCCCAGCGCCTGCGCCGCCGCGCGCAGCGCCTGCACCTCGGCGTGGGCGGTCGGGTCGCTGGCCGAGATCGGCGCATTGCGCCCGGTGCCCACCACGCGGTCGCCCTGCACCACCACCGCCCCGACCGGCACTTCGCCGGCGGCCAGCGCCTGCTGCGCCTGGTCGAGCGCCAGGCGCATGAAGCGCGCGTCGCGCTGCGCTGCGCTGTCTGCGCTCATGGTCGACCCATGCCCAGCCGATCCATCCACGCGGCGAGCGCCTGCCCGCTCTCGCCGCCTGCCTCATAGCCGGCCCGCATCGCCGCGTGCGACTCGGGGCGGTGCTGGTTGAGCTTGATCTTGCATTGCCAGGCGGTCACCTCCAGCTCCAGGCCGACGATGCCGGCCAGCATGCGCTGCGTGAAGGCCGCATCGAGTCCGCGCCACTGCTGCGCATACGCGGGCTCGTGGTCGCCGATCAGGCACTTGAGCAGCCGGTCCTTGTCGTCGGCGTCCTCGATCAGGCGCGCCTGCACCGTGCACTGCACGGCGACGTAGTTCCAGCTCGGCACGCGCTGCAGGTCGGGATAGATGCGCGGCGACTGGTAGGCCTGCGGCCCGAGGAAACTGACCAGCGCGCGGGGGTGCGCCTGCAACAGCTTCCAGTGCGGGTTGGCTCGAGCGCAGTGGCCGAGCAGCCGCAGGGCCCCGCCCTCGTGCGGCGGCAGCACGTGCAGGGGCAGGTGGCTCACGAACGGCAGGCCCGTCTCGTCCACCGAGATCAGGCTGGCCAGCGGATGCGCACGCATCTCGGCCAGCGCGCTTTCCAGGTCGTCGCTGCGGAAATGCGAAGGCAGGTACATGCCGCGGATTGTGCCGGCAGCGCGGCCGGGATCGCACGCGCAGCGCCTTCCGAAACTTTTAAGGTTTGCTGCGGCAGCTCTTAAGAACGCGTGCGGCACGCCTTTCCTACAGTGCGGGCTTCCCTCACTGGAGACCCACATGCAAGTCCTCGACATCGAAACCACCGCCACCACCGCACCCGCCGCCACCCTCGATGCCGCGCCCGCCGCGCGTTTCGACTGCTACGCCGGCATCCACAAGGCCCTGCGCCTGTGCCTGAGCCGCACGCTGGTGCGCGTGGGCAGCGCCGACCCCTCGGACGAGGCCGAAGTCGCTCAGGCCGTCCAGGCGGTGCACGCGCTGCTCGACCTGAGCGAGGACCACATGGCCAAGGAAGACGCCTTCATGCACCCCCTGCTCGAACAGGCACAGCCCGGCAGCACTGCCGCCGCGATGGACGACCACCTGGCGCACGAGGCGGCCATCGAGCAGCTGCGCGCCCTGGCCGATGCCGCGGCGGCCGCGGGGCCGCAGCAGCGCGCGCGTGCGCTGTCGATGCTCTACGCCGCGCTGGCGGGCTACGTGGCCAAGGACCTGCGCCACATGCAGCACGAGGAGACCGTGCACAACGCGCTGCTGTGGGCCCGCTACAGCGACGCCGAGCTGCAGGCCGTGGAAGGCCGCATCGTCGCCTCGATTCCGCCGCACAAGGCGATGGCGCTGCTGCCGTGGTTCATGCCCGCGCTCAATGCGCCCGAGCGGCTGAAAATGCTGGCCGGCATGCGGGCCATGGCGCCGGCACCGGCCTTCGAGGCTGCACTCGGCATCGCGCGCGACGTGCTCTCGCAGGTGGACTTCGGCAAGCTCGCAGCCCAGCTGGGCGTCGCGCCCATGCCCGGCCTGGTCACCGCGCCACGCAGCTGAGGTGCACGGGCTGCCGCACCACCAGGCGCAGGCGTCCACGCCCGGCCTTCTCGAGGCGCACTGCGTCGCTGCGCTCGGCCAGCCGCCGTCGCAGCAGCACCAGGCGGGCCTCGAGGTTGTCGTTGAAATCGGGCAGGCGCAGCCGGTCGGACAGGCGCAGCTCGCGGTTGCTGAACTCGACGCGGCCGCTGGCGGCCCATTCGCTCAGCAAGGTCCACAGCACCGCGCCGGCGACCCCCTTGATGAGGTAATCGTCGCCGAGGAACACGCTGCAATCGCCCTCGAAGTAGCGCACGCGCAGCGCATCGCCGGCTTTGCCGGTGAGCGGCGATGTAGACGGCGTCTTCTGCGAAGCCGCGCCAGAAGGTCCTGCCTCGCCGGAACACCCTGCTGCCCGCCCGCCGAGCGCATCGTCCCCCTGCGCCAGGCCCTCCTCCGCAGCGTCCGGCGTCGGCTGCAGCAGGCGCAGCTGTGCGCCGAGCTGCCCGCAGAACACGGCCAGCGCGTCTTCGAAGTCGCCGTCGAAGCGCATGGGCTCTTCGCTCTCGACGAACAGCAGCCCCAGCAGCTCGCCGGCGCCGATCACGGGAAGCGCCATCTGGCTGTGCGGCTGCGGCAGCCCGGGATAGGCGATCTCGCGATCCATGGGCGCGCCGCCCTCCCCCTCCAGGCCGTCGCGCACCGCGCGGCAGTAGGCCGTGTCCTGCGTCATGAAGTTGATGCGGATCGGGCTGCGCGCCTGCGCGGCCACCCCGATCACGCCATCTCCCACCGCCACCTCCGAGCCGACGCCCGAGTGGGCATACCCCGCGCTGGCCACCGTGTAGAGCCGTTGGCGCGGCGCATCCGGCAGCAGCAGCATGGCGTGGCGCACGCCGAAGTCCTGCACAACCGCCTGCATGCAGCGGTCGAACAGGTCTTCGAGATCGCCGCTGGTTCCGAGCCGCTCGACGGCGCGCCGCAGGGCCGGGAGGCGGTTGGGCGCGGGGACCGGCGGAGCGAGGGCTCCGGTGGGCACCCGCTCGACGTCCTGCACCTCGTACAGGTCGGCGCCGCGCAGCTTGAACACCGCGCCCATGCCCGTGTGCGAGGCGATGCCCGCGAGCTTGGCCTTCATGCGCTCGAACAGCGGGCCTTCGGACTGGGTGTGCAGGTAGCGCGCGGTGATGCGGAACTGCTCGGCGGTCTGCGGATGCACCACCATCAGCTGCACATGCGGGTTGGCCAGAATGTTGCGCCGGGTCTTGTTGAAGAACTGGAAGGACAGCGCCAGGTGGGTGGGATCGACGTATTCCACCTGGGAGACGATCACCACGTTCGGCAGACCATCAGCGTCGGCACTGGCCAGGGACGAAGGTGCCCCGCCTTCGAAGCACGCGCGGATGCTGGCGAGTTCGACCTGCATGGAGCTCAGGCCGCGCTTCGGGCCAGCGCCGCTCCGGCGGCGGGGCCGGGCGTCTGGTCGAAGATGGTGTCGGGCACGAATCGCACGGACACCAGGTCCCCGGGAACCCGGGTGAGGAAGGTGTCGGCCATCGCCTGGGGGGTCCAGTGTGCGGGTACGCCCCCCGCGAGGCGCCGCGCGAAGCTGCGGATCCACAGCTGGGCGAGTTCCGCGCCGCCTGCCCCGGCGGGCTCGATGTGCACTCCGCCGCCCTTGACCTGCAAGGAGCGGTGGTCGAACGGATCGCTGAACACCACCGCGATGCGCCCGTCCGTGCGCAGGTCGTCCAGCGTGCCTTCGGCCGTGGAGGCCTGCAGCAAGACCGCGAGGCTTGCGCCATCGCGCCCGACACAGCAGCCGACCGCCCGGGCGACATGGGGCCGCCGCATCGGTCCGCAGGTCCCCACCAGGATGGACAGCGGCCCCTGCATCCACTGCGCCTGTGCGGCGTCGAAGAGGGGCGGCGTGCTTGCGGACATGCCGGAAAGTCTAGGCCAGCCGGCACGGGTGCGGCAAGCGCGCCAGACGCAGCGGCGCAGTGCGCCGCGCCGTCATTCCCACTCGATGGTGGCCGGCGGCTTGCTGCTCACGTCGTAGGTGACCCGATTGATGCCGCGCACCTCGTTGATGATGCGGCCGGACACCTTCTTGAGCAGTGCGTAGGGCAGCTCGGCCCAGTCGGCGGTCATGAAGTCGCTGGTCTGCACCGCGCGCAGCGCGACGACATAGTCGTAGGTGCGGCCGTCGCCCATCACGCCGACGCTGCGCACCGGCAGGAACACCGTGAAGGCCTGGCTGGTCAATTCGTACCAGGTCTTGCCGGTCCCGGCATCGACGTGACTGCGCAGCTCGTCGATGAAGATGGCGTCCGCCGCGCGCAACAGGTCGGCATATTCCTTTTTCACCTCGCCGAGGATCCGCACGCCCAGGCCAGGGCCCGGGAAAGGGTGCCGGTACACCATCTCGGGCGGCAGGCCCAACGCCACGCCGAGTTCGCGCACCTCGTCCTTGAACAGGTCGCGCAGCGGCTCCAGCAGTTTCAGGCCCAGCTGCTCGGGCAGGCCACCGACGTTGTGGTGGCTCTTGATGGTGACGGCCTTCTTGCTCTTGGCGCCGCCCGACTCGATCACGTCGGGATAGATGGTGCCCTGCGCCAGCCAGGCGACATGGCGCGCGTGCGTCTGCTTGATCCCGGCCGCCTCGGCCTTGAACACCTCGACGAACTCGCGCCCGATGATCTTGCGCTTGGCCTCGGGATCGCTCACCCCCGCCAGCGCCCCCAGGAAGCGCTCGCTGGCATCGACCCGGACCACCTTGGCGTGCAGCTTGCCGGCGAACATGTCCATCACCATGTCGCCCTCGTGCAGGCGCAGCAGGCCATGGTCGACGAAAACGCAGGTGAGCTGGTCGCCGATGGCGCGGTGGATCAGGGCGGCGGCCACCGACGAATCGACCCCGCCGGACAGGCCGAGGATCACCTCCTCGTCGCCCACCTGCGCGCGGATCGCCTGGACGGCTTCCTCGATGTGGTCGCGCATGACCCAGTCGGGCTGCGCCTTGCAGATGCCCAGCACGAAGCGCTCGATGATCTCGCGGCCGCGCGCGGTGTGCGTCACCTCCGGGTGGAACTGCACGGCATAGAAGCGGCGCGCCTCGTCGGCCATGCCGGCGATGGGGCAGCTGTCGGTGGAGGCCATCAGCTTGAAGCCCGGCGGCATATCGACCACCTTGTCGCCATGGCTCATCCAGACGTCGAGCATGCCGTGCCCCTCGGGCGTGACGTAGTCGGCGATGTCGCGCAGCAGCTCGGTGTGGCCGCGCGCACGCACCGACGCGAAGCCGAACTCGCGCTTGTGGCCACCCTCTACGCGGCCGCCCAGCTGGTGCGCCATGGTCTGCATGCCGTAGCAGATGCCCAGCACCGGCACGCCCAGCTCGAACACCGCCTGCGGCGCCTTGTCGGTGGTGTCTTCGTAGACGCTGGCGTGGCTGCCCGACAGGATCACGCCCTTGAGGCGGTTCTCGGCGGCATAGGCGCGCACCCAGGCGTCATCGACATCGGCCGGATGCACCTCGGAGAACACGTGGGCTTCGCGCACGCGCCGCGCGATCAGCTGGGTGACCTGGCTGCCGAAGTCGAGGATGAGGATCTTGTCGTGTTGCATGTCAAAAGCTCGCGACCGGCGGGCTGCCGGCGGATGGCTGAGAGGCGGCCGGCACGGCCGGGCGGCGGGCCCCGGGCCTGTACCGCCCGGGTGGTCCCCGCCGGGGGTCACTCGCTGCGGTAGTTCGGTGCTTCCTTGGTGATCTGCACGTCGTGGACGTGGCTCTCGCGCATGCCGGCCGCCGTGATCTGGACGAACTCGGCCTGGCTGCGCATCTGTTCGATGCTGGCGCAGCCGCAGTAGCCCATGGCGGCGCGCACGCCTCCGGCGAGCTGGTAGACGATCGCCACCAGCGAGCCCTTGTACGGCACCCGGCCCTCGATGCCCTCGGGCACCAGCTTGTCGGCGTTGGGGTTGGTGCTGGTCGCTTCCTGGAAGTAGCGGTCGGCGCTGCCCTGCTGCATGGCACCGATCGAGCCCATGCCGCGGTAGCTCTTGTAGCTGCGGCCCTGGAACAGCACGATCTCGCCGGGCGCCTCTTCGGTGCCGGCGAACATGCCGCCCATCATCACGCTGTTCGCGCCGGCCGCGATGGCCTTGGCGATGTCGCCCGAATAGCGCACGCCGCCGTCCGCGATGAGCGGCACGCCGCTGCCCTGCAGCGCGGTGGCGACGTTGTCGATGGCGGTGATCTGCGGCACGCCCACGCCGGCCACGATGCGCGTGGTGCAGATCGAGCCGGGTCCGATGCCCACCTTCACCGCGTCTGCGCCCGCCTCGACCAGAGCACGGGCCGCTGCACCGGTGGCGATGTTGCCGCCGATCACATCGACCTGGGGATAGTGCTGCTTGACCCAGCGCACGCGCTCGATCACGCCCTTGCTGTGGCCGTGCGCCGTATCGACGACGATGGCATCGACTCCGGCGCGCACCAGCGCCTCGACCCGCTCCTCGGTGCCCTCGCCCACACCCACGGCAGCGCCGACGCGCAGGCGCCCGGAGGCGTCACGGGCCGCATTGGGAAAGCTGGTCTGCTTGGTGATGTCCTTGACGGTGATCAGTCCCTTGAGCTCGAAGGAATCGTTGACCACCAGCAACCGTTCGAGCTTGTGCTTGTTCAGCAGTTGCTTGGCCTCTTCGGGCGTGGTGCCGTCGCGCACCGTGACCAGCTTCTCGCGCGGGGTCATGATCTGGCTGACGGGCACGTCGTAGCGCGTCTCGAAGCGCAGGTCGCGGCCGGTGACGATACCGACCACCTTGCCACCGTCGATCACCGGAAAGCCGGAGATGTCGAGCTGCTCCTGCAGCGCCAGCACCTGCCGCACCGTATGGCCTGGCGTGATGACGACCGGATCGCGCAGCACGCCGGATTCATAGCGTTTCACGCGCGCGACCTGCGCCGCCTGCTCCTGCGCGGTGAGATTCTTGTGGACGATACCGATGCCGCCTTCCTGCGCGATCGCGATCGCCAGCCGCGCTTCGGTCACCGTGTCCATGGCGGCGGCCACCAGGGGCAGGTTCAGGGAAATGTTGCGGGAGAGGCGGGTGGCGAGGGAGGTGTCCTTGGGCAGGACCTGGGAGAACGCTGGCACCAACAACACGTCGTCGAAGGTGAGCGCTTTTCCGAGAAGGCGCATGGGTGAGCTCCAAAAGGCGAATTGTATCTTTGGGCCCTCAGCTTTCCCTGCGGCGCCCCGGCGCAGTGGCGCTGGCGCGGCAGGTGCCGCTAAACTGCCGCGCTATGACTCTCCTTCGCGCGCTCCTGCTCGGGCTGGCCTTGACCGCACCCACCCTGGCAACGGCTCAGTGGCAGTGGATCGATCCCTCCGGGCGGCGCGTCTTCAGCGACCAGGCGCCGCCACCGGACACGCCGGCGAAGAACATCCTCAAGCAGCCCGGAGTGCGGGCCCCATCGTCTCCGGCCGCCGACATCGGCACGCAAGCCGCTCCCCCTCCCGCTTCCGGCACTGCTTCCACCTCCCCCGCAGCCCCCGCGCAAGCCGCAGCGGGCAGCGCCGCCGCCGCTACCCGCCCCGGCGGCCGCGACGAGGCACTCGAGAAAAAGCGCAAGGAAGCCGAAGCAGCCGCAGCGGCCAAGCGCAAGGAAGACGAGGAGCGCCTGGCCAAGCAGAAGGCGGAGAGCTGCGACCGGGCCCGGCAGGGCAAGGCGACCCTCGCCTCCGGCATGCGCCTCGCACGTGTCAACGCCAAGGGTGAGCGCGAGTTCCTGGACGAGAAGGCCCGCGATGCCGAGATCAAGCGGATGGACGAGGTGATCGCAGCGGACTGCAAGGCGCCCTCCTGAAAGAAGCCCCGCCGGGGCCGATCAGCGATCGCCGCGGCCCTTCGTGCCCGCATCCTGAGGCGCTGGCGGCCGCTCGTGCACCTGCGATTGCTCCAGGGCATCGGAAGGGCCCAGCGCCGAGGGTGTTGAGTGCTGCGCCGACTGCTGCTCCGGCTCCGGCGAAGCCGATGGCGCCGCCTGCCTGCCGCGTGCGAACAGACCGGCCGCGCGGGCGCCCTGCCGCTGGAATCGCTCCCGGCGCGCCAGCTTGGGATCCACCCGCAATCCCCGCAGCACCTCGATGCGGTCGCCATCACGCAGCGGCTGGGCCGGCTGCGCGCAGCGGCCCCAGACGAACAGCCCCTTTCCGCTCGCCTGCGGCCAGGCTGCCTGCAACGCACTGCGGGCGAGCGCATCGGCGACGGTGCTGCCGGCGGGCAGATCGAGCTGCTCTTCGTGCACGGTGCGCGGCGCAGGGCTCCACGCCACCACGACCTGCAGGCGATCAGCCATACACCTGCTCGGCGCGCTTGACGAAGGCATCGACCAGGCTGCCGGCGATGCGATCGAACACGGGCCCCACCAGCGCGGCGAGCGCGGCACTGCGGAAGGCGTAGTCGAGCTTCAGCTCGACCTTGCAGGCGCGCTGGGCGTCGTCTCCCAGCGGGGTGAAGGTCCAGAGCCCCTCCAGCCGGGAGAACGGCCCATCGACCAGCGCCATGCGGATCTCGCGGCCGGGCACATGCTGGTTGTGGGTGGTGAAGGACTGGTGGATGCCGCCGAACGCGATGCCGACCTGGGCCTGCATGCCGTGCTTGTCGCGTGTGAGCACCTTGGACTGGTCGCACCAGGGGAGGAACTGCGGATACGACTCGACGTCGGTGACGAGGGCGAACATCTCCTCCGCGCTGTACCAGATGAGGACGGATTTGTGAACGGATTTCATGGAGAATTGCGGGCCCGCTGCGAGGATTGTAGAGAGGCAACCGCGGCCCCATCTGTCAGTCCATGGCCCACAAACCCGACCCCCAGGCGCGCATCGCCGACAACAAGAAAGCCGCCTACAACTACTTCTTCGAGGAGAAGTACGAGGCCGGCATGGTGCTGCAGGGCTGGGAAGTCAAGGCCCTGCGCGAAGGCAAGGTGCAGCTCACCGACGGCTACGTCGTCATCAAGGGCGGCGAGATGTTCATCATCGGCTGCCAGATCAATCCGCTGAAAACGGCGTCCACCCACGTCACGCCCGACTCCATCCGCACGCGCAAGCTGCTGCTGCACAAGGAGCAGATCCGCCGCTTGATCGGCAAGGTCGAGCAGAAGGGCTACACCCTGGTGCCGCTGAACCTGCACTGGAAGGCGGGCAAGGTCAAGTGCGAGATCGCCCTGGCCAAGGGCAAGGCCGAGCACGACAAGCGCGACACCATCCGTGACCGCGAGGGCAAGCGGGAAGTGGAGCGCGCGATGAAGCAGCGCAGCCGGTAAGCCGGTGAGCCGGTGAGCCAACGCCCTGGCGGGGCGCCTGCCACGGCAGCGCCTGCTGGCACTGGCGCAAGCCGTGCACGGAAAGCTCTGAGGTTCAGGCCCGGTTCTGCGGCCGTACAGGGTCTTCGCCATCCCGCTTCAAGGGATGGAAGCGGATCACGGAGGGTTCGTCGTCGTCTTCCGACTCGAGCTCCGGCATCGTCGCCGCGTCGTGACGGACCACGGACGCCTCTTCGTCTTCGTCCTCCTGCGGGTCTTCTGCCTGGCTGTCTTGGTTCGAGTACGTCTGCGCAAGCGCGTTCAGAGCGTGGTCTACGTGCATGTGAGGGCTATAGGTCTCCACGCCACGAAGTAGGCAGTTGATGTGCTCAATCTGGTCTTCACTGGGTCGCGGCACGGTATAGCGCGTGCCAATGGGCCCGCGCTGCAGGCTGATTGCGTTGACCGACGCTATCCAGTCGCCATCGACCATCAGTTCCTCCACCAGGTCGGGGGCCTGCTTCATGCGCTCGCGGCCGATCTCGCCCTGCGCTGCGAGGCTGAGCCGCAAAGGCTCGGTCACCACGGCAGGCACGCCGTTCTTCAAGGCGGCGAAGGTGGCGAGGCAGCCTCCCATGGAGTGGCCTGCCAGGGTGAGCGTGTACCGCTCGCCTGGTGGCAAGGACTTATTCAGGGTAGCCAGGTGTGCTTTCACCTGCGCTGTGAGCTCGGCTGCTTGCTGCATGTTCCGCGTGGACGAAAACCCGAGCCAGCCCAGGAAGCTGCGGCAGGCCTGGCTAAAGGCGCCAAGCACACCCGCCTGGCTGCCCAGCGGCCCGAAGCCGATCACCACTTCGCGCTGGGCCCGCACGCTGATCGCGGCGGCGAAGCCCGTCAACGGGTCATAGAGAGCGTTGGGGACAGGGCCCTCCTTCACCTTGCCCGGTGCCCGCACAGGCTCGCCCGGATGGTTACCCCACGCTCCCCGATTCAGGAGCGGTGACGTCAAGAGGGTCTGCGGCAGCAGACCCTGCTTCTGGAAGGCATCGGCCAGATTCGCGGTGCGGGCCTGGCGCACGCTGAGGGCGGGAGTATATGCCACCATGGCAGCGTCGAAGTAGCTCTTGAAGTCGGCGATGCGAGCGTGCGGCAACCGGGTGGCAGCGGGTTCGTCGGCGACGGGACGCAGCGTGCGGCGCGGTGGCGTCGCGCCCATCGGCGCGGCCGCCATGGGCCGCGCGTTCCCTGGCGGGCGCTGCATGGAGGGGCCGTCGGCCTGCCGGGGGTTCGCCCGCCACAGCGCGCCGAACTTCTCGCGCAGCACCTCGCCCGCATACCGCAGGAGGTAATAGGTGGCGCGGCCCGGCGTCGGCCTTATGGCGCCATAGAGGTTCGATTGCAGCCCACTCGGCAGAATTGGTGTCATGGGGACCCTCTTTCAGAGCAGATGGGAATGCCGGTCGAGTGAAGATGCCGCCCGCGAACGCTGCGCCAGGGCTACGGCCTCCTCGGGGCTGAGCGCGGCCTCGGCCTCATCCAGTCGGTTCGCAAGCGCCTCCACCGTAGCGCAGTAGCCGTCCAAACTCGTCATGAGCAGCGCCTCGCTGGCGTCGGCACCAGGGATGCGCCAGGAGAACACCAGGGCGCCGCTGGTCACGTCGAGCCCGATCGCGCCGCCACAGGTCTGCTCCTGGTGCAGGTTGCAGGCCAGCGCCGCCGTCATGCGCACCAGGTCGTGGGGACCATCGAGCACCGCCAGGACACTGTGAAAGACGATGTCTTGACCATCTGGAGAGCAGCCTGCGGAGATGGTCCGGCCGTCCTGCGTCGCCAAGTGCAGCGCGCCGTCATCGGCTATGCGGAATTCGGAGCCGAAAGTACTGGCAAGAGCGTCCGCCAGGGGCTGGAGCAAGGAAGGTCGGTTGGGCATGGCGCAACCCTACTCATCCGCAGTAAATACGTACCTTGGTAGAACTACCAGGATGCCGCCGCTTCGTAAGTAATATAAAAGATTTGATTGGACAGCAGATTCGACGCCGCTTCGGCAGTGCAGCTCAATGCAAGTCCCTCAAGGGGTGTGCATGCGGCGGCCAGGGGCTCTGAAAGAACGGCGCCCACATTGCCGGTGTGACGTCCTCGATGCGCGGCGGATTCCAGCGTGGCGCGTGGTCCTTGTCCACCGCGAGGGCGCGGATGCCTTCCACCGTTTCGCTGGCGGCTCCGGGCCGCAGGTGGAAGCAGCGGCGGACCATGTCGCGCTCCATGCGCAGCGCATCCGCCAGGCTCAGGCTGCGCGCGCGATGCAGCTGCTCGCGCACCACGTGCAGCATGAGCGGCGAGCGCTTGCGCAGCGCAGCGATGGTCTCGCGCGCCCAGTCACCCGGCTCGGCCTCCAGTGCCTGCACGATGGCGGGCACGCTCGGCGCGGCGAAACAACGGTCGATGACCTCGCGGCGGGCGGCCAGCCCGCCCGCCGTGTCGCCGCCCTGCCTCGCCTGTCCGGCCCCAGCGAGCGCACCACGCAATGCCTCCACCGCCGGCAGGCCGCCGGACGCGAGCGCCTCCCAGGTGGCCGCCAGCTCGCCCGCGGGCAGCACGCCGTCGGCCAGGGTGGCGGCCAGCGCGTCCTCACCGCCGATCACCTGGCCCGTGAGCGCAAGATAGTCGCCCAGGGCGCCTGGACACCGCCCGAGAAACCATCCGCCCCCGACGTCGGGGAACAGGCCGATGTTCGTCTCGGGCATGGCCATCTTCGTGCGCTCTGTCGCGATGCGCAGGCTGCGCACGCCGCCGTGTCCGGCGATGCCCATGCCGCCGCCCATGACGATGCCGTCCATGAAGACGACATACGGCTTGGCGTAGCGGTGCACCAGGTGGTTGAGCGCGTATTCCTCGGTGAAGAAATCTTCGAGCTCCGGGTTGCCGGCGAGCGCCGCCTGATGGAAAAAGCGGATGTCCCCGCCCGCACAGAAGGCGCCGAAGGGCCCTTCCTTGCCCATGCCGCGCAGCGCGACGGCGTCCACCAGCGGATCACGCTCCCAGGCCAGCAGCGTGGCGGTAAGGGTGCGCACCATCGCCAGCGACAGCGCGTTCAGCGCCCGCGGCCGATTGAGCGTGATGAGGCCCATGCGGCCCCGCCGCTCGCAGATCACGTCCATGCCGTCCGCCTGTTGCACGTTCTCGCTCATGCGCGTTGTCTCCATCCGATCAGTTCATTCACCACCAGTGCGCCGATCACCAACGCACCGCCCGTCAGCACCTCAGGCACCGGCCGCTCGCCCGCGCCGAGCCAGGCCAGCAGGATGCCGAAGATCACCTCCAGCAGGGCCAGAAGGGAAATCTCGGGCGCGGCCAGCACACGCGCGCAGATCACGGCAAGCGTGCAGGGGATCGCCAGCTGCACCAGGCCCAGCAGGGCGAGCAGGCCCACGTCATGCAGCGTGGCCTGCAGCGGCAGCGCCAGCGGCAGCGTCGCAAGCGAGGACAGCACGGCGCCGATCAGCACCGACGGCACGAGATCGACCTGCTCGCCGCGGCCGTGGGCGCGCTGGGTGACGGTCCAGTTGATGCCGCCGGCGATCGGCACGGCCAGGGCGACCAGCGTGCCGGCCATCTCGCCCGCCGAGAACTTGGCGCCGTACATCCAGACGATGCCGGCGCCCGCCACGACGATGGCGGCCCAGGTGCGCGGCGCGATGCGGTGGCCGATGGCGACGCGCGCGATGAGCGCGGTCATCAGGGGCCCGAGCGCCATGGTCACCAGCACGTTGGCCACGGAGGTCAGCGTCAGCGCCACCATGAAGGCCGTGAACATCACGCTCCAGCAGGCGCCGGACAGCCACATGGCCCGCCCGCCCCTGCGCAGCTTGTCGATGACCGCCGCGCGCCCCTGGAACATCGGCAGGATCAGCAGCAGCGACAGCACCGTGAAGAAGCTGCGCCAGAACGTCACCTCGAAACTGCGCGCCGCTTCGAGATGGCGCGTGACGACGCCGGCGATCGACCACATCAGGGTCACGAGCACCATCAGCAGCACGGCCTGGCCGTGCGTGAGCGCGGGCCCGCGCGGTGCGCGCCCCAGGGAGGCCGGAGCGGACGAAGCCGGGCCGGCCACGACTCAGGCTGCCTCGCGCAGCGCGCGCTTGCGCTCGTGCTCCTTCAGGAAGCGCTTGCGCAGCCGCACACTTTTGGGGGTGATCTCCACCAGTTCGTCGTCTTCGATGAATTCGACCCCGTACTCCAGGGTGAGCTGGATCGGCGGCGTGACCTTGATGGCGTCTTCCTTGCCGCTCACGCGGAAGTTCGTCAGCTGCTTGGTGCGCGTGGCGTTCACCACCAGGTCGTTGTCGCGGTTGTGCACGCCGACGATCATGCCTTCGTACACCGGATCGTTCGCCTTCACGAACATGCGGCCGCGGTCGTCGAGCTTGCCCAGCGCATAGGTGAAGATTTCGCCGTCGTCCATCGAGATCAGCACGCCGTTCTTGCGCCCGCCGATCTCGCCCTTGTGGCCCTCGTACTTGTCGAAGATGTTCGCGATGAGGCCCGAGCCGCGGGTGAGGTTGAGGAACTCGTTCGAGAAACCGATCAGCCCGCGCGCGGGGATGCGGTATTCCAGGCGTACGCGGCCCCGGCCGTCCGGCTCCATGTTGATCAACTCGCCCTTGCGCTCGCCCAGTGCCTGCATCACGCCGCCCTGGTGCTGCTCCTCGATGTCGCAGGTGACCAGCTCGATGGGCTCGCACTTCTCGCCGTCGATGTCCTTGAACACCACGCGCGGCTTGGACACGGCCAGCTCGTAGCCCTCGCGGCGCATGTTCTCCAGCAGGATCGTGAGGTGCAGTTCGCCGCGTCCGGCGACTTCGAACACGCCCTCCTCGTCCGTTTCCTTGACGCGCAGCGCGACGTTGCTTTGCAGCTCCTTCTGGAGGCGGTCCCAGAGCTGGCGGCTGGTGACGAACTTGCCTTCGCGCCCGGCGAGCGGGCTGGTGTTCACGCAGAAGTTCATGATCAGCGTCGGCTCATCGACCTTCAGCATGGGCAGCGGCTGGGGCGTGGTGGGATCGGTGATGGTGACGCCGATGCCGATGTCCTCGATGCCGTTGATCAGAACGATGTCGCCCGGGCCTGCTTCGGTGACCTGCACGCGGTCCAGTCCCTGGAACGTCAGCACCTGGTTGATGCGGCCCTTGGTGCTCCTGCCGTCCGGGCCCTCCATCACCAGCACGTCCATGGCCGGGCGGATGGTGCCGGCGCTCACACGGCCCACGCCGATGCGGCCCACGAAGCTGGAGTAGTCGAGGGCGGACACCTGCAACTGCAGCGGAGCCGCCGCGTCGCCCTCGTGCGCCGGAACATGCTTGAGGACGGTGTCGAACAGCGCCGACATGTCCGGCCCCCACTGCTCGCCCGGCGCGCCCTCTTCCAGCGAAGACCAGCCGTTGATGCCAGAGGCATACACCACCGGAAAATCGAGTTGGTCGTCGGTGGCGCCGAGCTTGTCGAACAGGTCGAACGCCGCGTTGATCACCTTGTCGGGCGCAGCGCCCGGCTTATCGACCTTGTTGACCACCACGATCGGGCGCAGGCCCAAAGCCAGTGCCTTCTTGGTGACGAAGCGCGTCTGGGGCATGGGGCCTTCCTGCGCGTCGATCAGCAGCACCACGCCATCGACCATCGACAGCGCGCGCTCGACCTCGCCACCGAAGTCCGCGTGGCCGGGGGTATCGACGATGTTGATGTGCGTGCCCTGCCAGCTCACGGCACAGTTCTTGGCCAGGATGGTGATGCCACGCTCGCGCTCGATGGCGTTGTTGTCCATCACCGTATCGACGACTTTCTCGTGTTCGGCGAAGGTGCCCGACTGGCGCAGCAGCTGATCGACCATGGTGGTCTTGCCGTGATCGACGTGCGCGATGATCGCGATGTTGCGGATTTGCTTGTTGCTCATGGGTAGTTGTCGGTTCTCACGAACTCAGGATCTGCTGGATTTCGATGGGGCTCAGCAAACGCCCCGGTATCAGTTCCCCGGCGCGCACGTGGGCCGTGCCCAGCAGCGCGCGCGGGTGGTCGGCGAACACGGCCGCTGCGTCCTGGTCGGGCCAGTCGCCGCGTCGGCGCACGCCCGAGAGGAAGCGGCCCGCATTCTCCGCATCGAGAGTGACCGGCACGTGACCGGTCAGCAGGCATTCGGGCGGCTGCAGCAGCGCGCTGCGCTCGCCCTCGGCGAGCGCCTCGAGCGCCTGCAGGGTGGTGCACTGCGAAAGCTCGAAGTTCCCCGTCGCCACGCGACGCAGCGACGCCAGGTGCGCGCCGCACCCGAGCGCAGTGCCGATGTCCTCGCCCAGCGTGCGGATGTAGGTGCCCTTGCTCACGCGCGCGAAGATCCGCAGCGTGGGGCGGCCCTCAGGCGTGGGGTCGCCGGGCGCAAGCCGCAACTCGCGCACCACCACGTCGCGCGCTTCGCGCTCGACCTCCTCGCCGGCACGCGCGTACTCATAGAGCGCGCGGCCGTCCTTCTTGAGTGCGCTGTGCATGGGCGGCACCTGGCGGATCGGGCCGGTGAACCGGCGCGTGACCGCTTCCAGCGCCTGGCCGTCCGGCAGCTCGGCCGGCCGCGCATCGACCACCTCGCCTTCGGCGTCGCCGGTGCTCGTGCGCACGCCCAGCACCGCCACCGCCTCGTAGGCCTTGTCGGCTTCGAGCTGCAGCTGGCTGAACTTGGTCGCCGCGCCGAAGCACAGGGGCAGCACGCCGGTAGCGAGCGGATCGAGCGTGCCGGTGTGGCCCGCCTTCTCGGCGCGCAGCAGCCACTTGGCCTTCTGCAATGCGTTGTTACTCGACAGGCCGCGCGGCTTGTCCAGCAGAAGCACCCCATGCACGGGGCGCCTCACGACCCGTGCTCGTGGTGCGCTCATGCTTATGACCCGACGTCGTCGTCCTTGGAACGCGAGGCCACGGCACGAGCGATCAGCGCGTTCATGTCGGCCGCGCGTTCGGTGGTGCGATCGAACTGGAAGTGCAGCGTCGGAACCGTATGGATATGCAGGCGCTTGAACAGGCCGTTGCGCAGGAAGCCCGCGGCCTGGTTCAACGCGTCCTGCGTCTCCTGGGGTTCGCCCACCAGGACGCTGAAGAACACCTTGGCGTGCGCATAGTCGGGCGTGACCTCCACCGCCTGGATGGTGACCATGCCCACGCGCGGGTCCTTCAACTCGCGCGCGATCAGGTCCGACAAGTCGCGCTGGATCTGGTCCGCGATCTTGTACGTGCGGTTCGGGGTGGAAGATTTCCTGGCCGGCATGTCGTGCCCTGCTCGCTACGCCTTACAGCGTGCGGGCAATCTCCTTGACCTCGAAGAACTCCAGCTGGTCGCCTTCCTTGATGTCGTTGTAGTTGCGCAGCTTGATACCGCACTCGAAGCCTTCCTTGACCTCGCGCACGTCGTCCTTCAGGCGGCGCACCGACTCGACGTCTCCGGTGTAGATGACCACGTTGTCGCGCAGCAGGCGGAACTTCGCGTTGCGCACGACCATGCCCGAGGTGACGTAAGAACCCGCCACCGTGCCGATCTTGGAAGCCACGAACACGGTTCGGATCTCCGCCGTGCCGATGACTTCCTCGCGCTGCTCGGGAGCCAGCATGCCGGACATCGCGACCTTCAGCTCGTCCACAGCGTCGTAGATGATGCTGTAGTAGCGCAGGTCCACGCCGTTGTTCTCGGCCAGCTTGCGTGCGCCCGAATCGGCACGCACGTTGAAGCCGATCACCACGGCCTTCGAAGCGATGGCCAGGTTGATGTCCGACTCGCTGATGCCGCCGACGCCGGCGTACACCATCTGCACCTTCACTTCGTCGGTCGACAGCTTGAGCAGCGATGCGGACAGCGCCTCCTGCGAACCCTGCACGTCGGCCTTGATGATGATGGGCAGCGTCTTGATCTCGCCCGCCGTCATGTCGGCAAACATGTTCTCCAGCTTGGCGGCCTGCTGGCGCGCCAGCTTGGTGTTGCGGAACTTGCCGGCGCGGTAGGTCGCGATCTCGCGCGCCCGGCGTTCGTCGGCCAGCACCATGAACTCGTCGCCGGCCTGCGGCACGTCCGACAGGCCCTGGATCTCCACGGGAATGGACGGGCCGGCCGACTTGATGGTCTTGCCGTTCTCGTCGAGCATGGCGCGCACGCGGCCATAGGTCTGGCCTGCCAGCACCACGTCGCCGGTCTTGAGCGTGCCCGACTGCACCAGCACGGTGGCCACCGGGCCGCGGCCCTTGTCCAGCTGCGCTTCGATCACCAGGCCCTTTGCGGCGGCCTCGACGGGCGCCTTGAGCTCCAGCACCTCGGCCTGCAGCAGCACCTGTTCGAGCAACTCGTCGATGCCCTGCCCGGTACGGGCGGAGACATTCACGAACGGCGATTCGCCGCCGTACTCCTCGGGAACCACCTGCTCGGTCACCAGCTCCTGCTTCACGCGATCGGGGTTGGCTTCGGGCTTGTCCATCTTGTTGACCGCGACCACGATCGGAACGCCCGCCGCCTTGGCGTGCTTGACCGCCTCGCGCGTCTGCGGCATCACGCCGTCGTCGGCCGCGACCACCAGGATCACGATGTCGGTCGCCTGGGCGCCGCGGGCACGCATGGCCGTGAAGGCTTCGTGGCCGGGGGTGTCCAGGAAGGAGATCACGCCCCGCTCGGTCTCGACGTGGTAGGCGCCGATGTGCTGCGTGATGCCGCCGGCTTCGCCCGCCGCCACCTTGGCGCGGCGGATGTAGTCCAGCAGCGAGGTCTTGCCGTGGTCCACGTGGCCCATGACGGTGACCACCGGAGCACGCGGCAGCGCCGGACCCTCGGCTGCGCCGACGTCCTGCTCGGTGAACGCCTCCGGATCGTCCAGGGCGGCGACGACTGCCTTGTGGCCCATTTCCTCGACCACGATCATGGCCGTGTCCTGGTCCAGCGGCTGGTTGATGGTGACCATCTGGCCCATCTTCATCAGCGCCTTGATCACCTCGGACGCCTTCACCGCCATCTTGTGGGCGAGTTCGGCCACCGTGATGGTCTCGGGCACGTGCACCTCGACCACGCGCTGCTCGGCGGCTTGCGCCGGCTGGTGCTCGCGATGGTCACGGTCGTTGCCGCGGCGACCGCGCGGGCCGGAGCGCCAGGTGTTGCGGCCCACGCCACCCGAAGCGTCGCCGCGGGTGGGAATGGCCTTCTTCTTGGCGGTGTCGCCAGCCCAGCTGGACGACAGCTTGGCCGACTTGACTTCCTTGCCGGCACCGGGCGCACCCGCGCCGGGTGCCGTCGCGGGCCGGCCCGTCACGGCCGGCTTGTGCAGGGTGCCCTTGGCCGCGGGTTTGGCCGCATCGGCCGTCTTGGCCGCGGGTTTGGCTTCTTCGGGCTTCTTGGCCAGCAGCACCTTCTTGGGTGCGGCCATCATGGCGCGGATGGCTTCGGCCTCGGCCAGTGCCTTGCGGCGGCGCTCCTCGAGGTCGCGGGCACGCGCCGACTCTTCGTCCGAGCGGGCCTTGGATTCGGCCTCTGCCTTGGCGCGGGCCTCGGCCTGCGCTGCGGCACGCTCGGCAGCAGCCGTGGCGGCCTCTTGCGTGGCTTCCTTGCGCTCGGCCAGGGCCTGCGCCTTCTTGGCTTCCTCGGCGGCGAGGTAGGCAGCGGCGCGCGCTTCGGCTTCGCGCTCGCGGCGTTCCATCTCTTCTCGCTGCGAGCGCTTCTCGGCCAGATCGACCTCCTGGCGCTGGATCAGCTCGGCCTGGCGGCGCGCCTCTTCCTCGCGCCGTGCGAGCTCGGCGTCCTCGGGACTCGGCGCCGCGGCAGCTTCGGGGGCCTCGGCGCTGCCCTCGTTGTCGTCGCGCTTGATGAAGGTGCGCTTCTTGCGCACTTCCACCTGGATCGTGCGGGCCTTGCCGTAGGCATCGGCCTGCTTGATCTCGCTGGTCGACTTCTTGGTCAGCGTGATCTTCTTGCGCTCGGGCGACGAGGTGCCGTGGCTTGCCTGGAGGTAGCCGAGCAGCTTCTGCTTGTCCGACTCGGACAGTGCATCGCTGGGCGTGGACTTGGCCACGCCGGCGCTACGCAACTGCTCGAGCAGGGTATCGGGAGATTTCTTGAGTTCGCTGGCGAACTCGGCGACGGTCGTACTGGACATATGTTCTGGTGCCTCCCATCACATCACTCTTGGGCCGCTGCTGCCGCACTGGTGGTGAACCAGTGCTCGCGCGCCTTCATGATCAGGGCCTTGGCCTCGTCCGGGGTCTGCCCGGTCATTTCGGTGAGTTCGTCGACGGCCAGGTCGGCCAGGTCGTCGCGGGTGTGGACGCCGGCCTCGGCCAGCGTGCCAATCAATTGGGGCGTCAAGCCGTCGAGGCTGCGCAGGTCCTGCGAGACCTCCTCGACGCTCTCTTCGCGGGCGATCTCCATCGTCAGGAGCGCGTCCTTGGCGCGGGACCGCAGTTCGTTGACGGTGTCTTCGTCGAACGACTCGATGTCCAGCATCTCCTGGATGGGGACGTAGGCGACTTCTTCAAGGCTGGTGAATCCCTCGGAGATCAGGATGTCGGCGATTTCCTCATCGACGTCGAGCTTCTCCATGAACAGGGAGCGCAGCGTGGTGGTCTCCTCGGCCTGCTTCTGGGCGGACTCGTTGGCGTCCATGATGTTGATCTTCCAACCGGTGAGGTCGGAGGCAAGGCGCACGTTCTGGCCGCCCCGGCCGATCGCGATGGCCAGGTTTTCCTCGTCCACCACCACGTCCATCGCGTGCTTTTCCTCATCGACGACGATGGAGCTCACGTTGGCGGGCGCCAGCGCGCCGATCACGAACTGCGCGGGGTCTTCGGACCACAGCACGATATCGACACGCTCGCCGGCCAGCTCATTGGTGACCGCATTGACGCGGGTGCCGCGCACGCCGACGCAGGTGCCGATCGGATCGACCCGCTTGTCGTGCGACAGGACGGCGATCTTGGCGCGGCTGCCGGGGTCGCGCGCGCAGCTCTTGATCTCCAGCAGGCCCTGCTCGATCTCCGGCACTTCCTGGCGGAACAGCTCGATCATGAACTCGGGCGCCGAACGCGAGAGGATGATCGGAGCGCCGCGCAGGGTGAGATCGACCTCCATGATCATGGCGCGCACGCGGTCGCCATTGCGCAGGTTTTCCTTGGGGATCATCTCGCCGCGGCGCAGGCGGCCTTCGACGCGGCCGCTCTCGACGATGATGTCGCCCTTGTCCATGCGCTTGACGGTGCCCACGAAGATCTTGTCGCCGCGCGACATGAAGTCGTTGAGCAGCATTTCGCGCTCGGCATCGCGGATCTTCTGCAGGATGACCTGCTTGGCGGCCATGGCGCCGATGCGCCCGATGGGCAGCGACTCGATCGGCTCCTCGATGTAGTCGCCCTCTTCCACGTCGGACACGCGCTCACGGGCGTCCATCAGGAGTTCCTCGGCGTCGGGATTCTGCAGGCCCGCCGAATCGGGCACCACCAGCCAGCGGCGGAAGGTCTCGTACTGGCCGGTGTCGCGGTCGATCGCCACGCGGATGTCCACGTCGCCCTCGTACAGCTTCTTGGTGGCCTGCGCCAGGGCGGACTCCACCGCGCCGAAAACCACGTCACGCTCGACGTTCTTCTCGCGCGAGATCGCTTCCACCAGCATCAACATTTCGCGATTCATCTCACGACTCTCCTGAAACCGATTTGGGGCGGCGCCCCTTGAAATTCACGATGGGCGCCAGGCGGGCGTCCTTCAGCTCGTCGAGCCTGAAGCCCAGCACCTGGAGCGGCACCTCTTTTTTCTTGCTGACCTTCTGGCCTGGCTTGGCCGGCGGCTCGTCGCTCCAGGTGATCTGCCAGTCGCCCGCCTCGGCCCGCGCGAGCTGGCCCCGGAACTTCTTGCGATTGGCAGCGACCTGCCCCCCTGCCGCCGCGCCCATCGGCGACTTGAGGGTGACATCGATCACCTCGCCCTCGAAACGCTCGAAATCGCGCTCGTTGCGCAGCGGCCGGTCGATTCCCGGGGACGACACCTCCAGGCGCGAGTAGTCGACCTCTTCGACCTCCAGCGTGAACTGGAGTTGCCGGGTGACCTTCTCGCAGTCCTCGACGGTGACAAGTTGCTCGGAGCCGGGCTCCCAGGGCAGATCGATCGTGATGCGAAGCAGTCCGCCGGCGGAGCGCTCGATCTCCACGAGCTCGTAGCCGAGCCCGCTCACGACTTGTTCGACGATGTCCTGTAGTGCCACTTGTGTTGAGGATGCCTGCGCGTTGCCTGGGTGCCGAAAGCGTTCGACCAAAAAAAACGGGCGGTTGGTACCCGCCCGATGTGGTCGATGACCGCGCATTGTACTGCGGCGCCGATGGCACTAGCAAGCCTCCGGCAGAGGACGCGCGCAACGCGCGTGGCGCAGAACGCACTCATCGGGACGGCACGGCGTTTCACCGCCGACGGCAGCGCAGCGACAAGCCAGCCCAGCCCAGGCAAGCCTCCAGCCCAGCCGGGCCGCCCCTGCCGAGACCTACTGCGCCGGGTCCTCGCGCCGGCGCAGCAGCTTCGCCTCGCTGCGCATCTTCTTGGACTGCAGGCGCCGCACCCGCGAGGCCAGGGTCGGGCGGGTCGGCCGACGCACTTTCGGCGGCCGCGCCACGCTCTCGACCAGTTCCTGCAGCCGGCCCCAGGCTTCGGCCCGGTTCAGCTCCTGGCTGCGATGTGTCTGGGCCTTGATCACCAGGACGCCGTCGCGCGAGATGCGCTGGTCGCGCAGCGCCAGCAGGCGCTCCTTGTGCTCCTGCGGCAGGGACGATCGCTGGATGTCGAAGCGCAAATGGATCGCGCTCGCGACCTTGTTCACGTTCTGGCCGCCCGCCCCCTGGGAGCGCACGGCCGTGATCTCGACCTCGGATTCGGGAATGGTGGTGGCCATGGGCTTCGATGATGCCCGCACGGGCCGTCAGGCAAATACGGGGGAACCGGCAGGATCCGGCGGACCTCATCCGTACGCCCCTGCCAACGATGGGGGGCCGCCTCACCCCGCCGCTGCGACCAGCTCCTGCGTATACGCCTCGCGCGGGGCGTCGAGCACCTCGGCCACCGTGCCGGCCTCGACGATGTGACCGTCCTTCATCACCAGCACGTCGTGGGCCATGGCACGGATCACCTGCACGTCGTGGGTGATCAGCAGGTAGCTGAGCCCGCGCTCGCGCTGCAGCTTCTGCAGCAGCCGCAGCACCTGCTGCTGGATGGTCACGTCCAGCGCGCTGGTGGGCTCGTCGAGCACCAGCACTTCGGGCCGCACGATCAGCGCGCGCGCCACCGCCAGGCGCTGGCGCTGGCCGCCGGAGAACTCGTGCGGATAGCGCTGCAGCAGCCCGGGGAACTGTGCGTCGGTCAGGCCCACCTCGGACAGCACCTCCAGCACGCGGGTGCGGCGCTCGGCTTCGCCGAGCGCGGGCTCGTGCACCAGCAGACCTTCGCCCACGATCTCCTCTACCGTCATGCGCGGCGACAAGGACGAAAAAGGATCCTGGAAGACCACCTGCACGGCCCGGCGCAGCGGCCGGTTGGCGGTGGCACCGGCTGCCCACTGGCGCCCCACTACCTGCAGCTCGCCGCGGTGGCGAATCAATCCAAGGGCAGCCAGCGCGAGCGTCGATTTGCCCGACCCCGATTCGCCGACCACGCCCAGCGTGCGTCCGGGCGGCAGCGTGAAATCGGCGCCGTGGACTGCCACGAACTCGGCCTTGCGGAACCAGCCGCGCACCCCGGGCACCGGCACCGGGTAGGCCACCTGCATGCCGCTCGCGCGCAGCACCGGCGGGGCGCCGGGCGCCGCGGGCTCCTCGACCACCTCGCGCCGCGGCACGCTGTCGATCAGCTTGCGCGTGTAGGGGTGGCGCGGCGCCGCGAATACGTCTGGCACGTCGCCCTGCTCCACCAGGTGGCCCTGCTCCATCACGGCCACGCGGTCGGCGAACTTGCGCACCAGGTTGAGGTCGTGCGTGATGATCAACACGGCCATTCCGGTCTGCCGCTGCAGCTCGGCGAGCAGCTCCAGGATCTGCCCGCGCAGGGTGACATCGAGCGCGGTGGTCGGCTCGTCGGCCAGCAGCAGGCGCGGCCGGCAGGCCAGCGCCATCGCGATCATGGCGCGCTGGCGCTGGCCGCCCGAAAGCTGGTGCGGAAAGGCCTGCGCGCGGCGCTGCGGCTCCGGGATGCCGGTGGCGGCGAGCGCCTCGACGGCCGCGTCCCAGGCGGCCTTGCGGCCCAGGGCCTGCTTGAGCTCGATCACCTCGGCAACCTGGTCGCCCACGGTGTAGAGCGGGTTCAGCGCCGTCATGGGCTCCTGGAAGATCATCGCGATCTCGCTGCCGCGAATACCCAGCATCTCGCGCTCGGACAGCTGCAGCAGCTCGCGCGTGCCCTCGGGTCCGTGCAGCCGGGCCGAGCCGCCGAAGCTGGCGTTCTGCACCAGCCGCAGCAGGGACAGCGCGGTCACCGTCTTGCCCGAGCCCGATTCGCCGACGAGGGCGAGCTTCTCGCCCGGCGCGATCGAGAAATCGACACCGTGCACCACCTTCTTGCCGCCGAAGGCCACGGTGAGCCCACGCACGTCGAGCAAGGCGCCCTGCGGATCGCGTGCGCCGCTCATACCGGGTTTTTCCGCGGATCGAGCGCATCGCGCAGCGCGTCGCCCATGAAGGTGAGCAGCAGCAGCGTGAGCGCGAGCACGCCGAAGGTCGACAGCGAAATCCACCATGCGTCGATGTTGGCCTTGCCCTGGCTCAGCAGCTCGCCCAGCGACGGGGTGCCCGGCGGCACGCCCAGGCCCAGGAAGTCGAGCGACGTGAGGGCAAGAATGGCTGCGCTCATGCGGAACGGCAGGAAGGTGACGACCGGGGTCATGCTGTTGGGAAGGATGTGGCGCCACATGATGCGCATGTTGCCCACGCCCAGCGCCCGCGCCGCGCGCACGTAGTCCATCTGCCGGTTGCGCAGGAACTCGGCGCGCACGTAGTCCGACAGGCCCATCCAGCCGAACAGCGACAGCAGCACCAGCAGCAGCGAGATGCTGGGGGCGAACACGGCGCTGAAGATGATCAGCAGGTACAGCTCGGGCATCGACCCCCAGATCTCGATGAAGCGCTGGAAGGCCAGGTCGGTCTTGCCGCCGAAGAAGCCCTGCACCGCGCCGGTGATGACGCCCAGCACCACGCCGATGGCCGTGAGCGCGAGGCCGAACAGCACGCTGACGCGAAAGCCGTAGATCAGCTGGGCGAGCAGGTCGCGGCCGCGGTCGTCGCTGCCGACGAAGTTCTCGCTGGACGGTGCGGCGGGATTGGGCTGGCTCGCGAAGTAGTTCAGCGTGCGCGGACCGTAGGGATTGGGCGGGTAGATCGCCCAGTTGTCGCCTTCCGTGATGCGCTGGCGAATGAACGGGTCGAGGTAGTCCGCAGGGGTGGGGAAGTCGCCGCCGAACGTCTTCTCGGGGTAGGTCTGCACCAGCGGGAAGTACCACTGCCCCTCGAAGCGCACCACCAGCGGCTTGTCGTTGGACAGCACCTCGGCGAACAGGCTCAGAACCACCATCGTGGTGAAGATCACCAGGCTCACGAAACCCAGGCGGTTGCGCCGGAAGCGCTGCCAGGCCCTGCGGGCTGGCGAGATGGGCGGCGGCAGCGCGTCGGCTGCGCCCGGCTCGGGTCGCAGCGGCGCGGCCTGACCATAGGCTCCGACGCGCGCGACCACCGGCGATCCGTCCACATCGGCGCCCGAGTGCATGCGGGCGGGCCCGGCCGCTGCCAACGCGGAGCCGTCCGCAGCAGAAGGACGGCGATCGAAGGCCGCGCCGGGGGGGTTAGTCGAACTTGACACGCGGATCCACCAGCACGTAAGAAAGATCGCTGATCAGCTTGGTGAACAAGCCGATCAGGGTGAAGAGGTACAGCGTTCCCAGCACCACGGGGTAGTCGCGCCGGATGATGCTCTCGTAACTGAGCAATCCAAGGCCGTCCAGCGAGAACAGCGTCTCGATCAGCAGCGAACCGGTGAAGAAGGCACCGATGAAAGCAGCCGGAAAGCCTGTGATGATGGGAATCAGCGCGTTGCGGAACACGTGCTTCCAGAGCACCCGGTTTTCGTTCAGGCCCTTGGCCCGCGCCGTGAGCACGTATTGCTTGCGGATCTCTTCGAGGAAGGCGTTCTTGGTCAGCATGGAGGTGACGGCGAAGCTGCCGAAGACCATGGCCGTGACCGGCAGCGTGATGTGCCAGAGGTAATCGACGATCTTGCCGCCCAGGCTCAGCTGGTCCCAGTTGGCCGAGGTGAGCCCGCGCAGCGGAAACCACTGCAGCTGCCCGCCGAAGATCACCAGCAGCGCGACACCCAGCACGAAGCCGGGAATGGCGTAGCCGACCAGCACGAACAGCGTGGTGATGAAGTCGAAGCGCGTGCCCGCACGTACCGCCTTGGCGACCCCGAGCGGCACCGCTATCAGATAGCTGAGAAAGAAGGTCCACAGGCCCAGGCTGATGGACACGGGGAGCTTCTCCACCACCAGTTGCCAGACGTCCTTGTGCTGGTAGAAGCTGGTGCCGAGGTCGAAGCGCAGGAACTGCCCCACCATCTGCACGAAGCGTTCGTGGGCAGGCTTGTCGAACCCGTACAGCGCCCGTATTTCGGCGATGCGCTGCTCGTCCACGCCCTGGCGCCCACGGTAGCCCGCACCCGCCGTCGCGGCGGTTTCGCCGCCGGCGTCGCGCCCCTGCAGCTGCGCGACCATCTGTTCCACCGGACCGCCGGGGACGAACTGCGTGACGACGAAGGTCACCAGCAGCACTCCCATCAGCGTGGGGATCATGAGCAGCAGGCGCTTGAGGATGTAGCTGGCCATCGGGCTCTACCGGTTGCTGGGGGACGCCCACCAGGTGGACATGGCCCAGTTGTGGGCGTCGTAGTACGGAGGAATGGTCTTGGGCAGCTCGAAGCGCCGCGGGCGAAATCCGATCAGGAAGTCGCTTCCGTAGTACTGGGGAATCGAGTAGTGCCCGTGCGAGAGCACCCGGTCCAAGGCCCGCATGGCGGCCGAGAGCTCGGGCCGGGTGCGGGCGGTCACCACCTTCTGCACGATCGCATCGACAGCCGGATCGGCGATGCCCCAGATGTTGGATGAGCCCGGCGTCTTGGCTGCCTCCGAGCCGAAGCGCTCGATGAGCTCGCTGCCCGGAGCCGTGGTTCCCGGCAGGCGCGTGGTGGTCAACTCGAAATCGAACGCGTCCATCTTCTGCTTGGCCAGCGAGAAATCGACCGATCGATAGGTGAGCTGGATGCCCAGTTTTTCGAGCGCCTTCTCGAAGGGCGTCACGATGCGGATCAGCGAAGGCTGGTCCGTGAGGAACTCGATGGTGAAGGGCTCACCCTTCTCGTTGCGCAGCGCGCCGTCGCGGTAGGTCCAGCCGGCTTCGGCCAGCAGGGCCTGTGCGTCGCGCAGGTTCTCGCGCAGGCTGCCCGGCGGGCTGGTGCCCGGCGGCACGTAGGCGGGACCGAACACTTCGGGCGGCAGCTTGTCCCGCAGCGGCTCGAGGATGGCCAGCTCGTCGGGCTTGGGCAGGCCTTCGGCGTGGAATTCGCTGTTGGGGAAATAGCCGTGCACGCGCTTGTAGAGGTTGTAGAACAGCTGCCGGTTCATCCACTCGAAATCCATGGCGAGGCTGAGCGCCTTGCGCACCCGCACGTCCTGAAATTTCGGATTGCGCAGGTTGAACACGTAGCCCTGGAAGTCGCCGGGATTCTTGTTCGGGAAGGCGCGTTTGGCCAGCTCGCCCGACTCGAAAACCTTGCCGGTGTACTGGCGCGCCCAGTTGCGGGAGATGAACTCGCGCATGAAGTCGAACTCACCCGCCTTCAATCCCTCGAAGCGCGAGGTCTCGTCCAGGTAGATCTTGAAACTGATGCGGTCGAAGTTGTAGTGCCCGCGGCGCACCGGCAGGTCGGCCGCCCAGTAGTCCGGGTCGCGCACGTAGGTGATGTCCCGGCCCATGCGCGCGTCGGGCAGCCGGTAGGGGCCGCTCGCGATCGGAATGTCCGACACAACCTGGTCGAACGGCTTGCCGCGGCCCCAGTCGCGGCTGAACACCGGCATGCCGCCGACGATCAGCGGCAGTTCGCGGTTGGGTGTGGCGAAGTCGAAGCGAACGGTGCGATCGTCGAGGGCCTGCGCTCCTTTCACCTCGGCATAGATGGTGCGGAACTGCGGCGCCGCCTCCTTGCTGATGAGGGTCCTGAAGGAATGCACCACGTCCTGCGCCAGCACCGGCTTGCCGTCGTGGAAGCGCGCCTTGGGATGCAGGCGGAAGGTCGCCGAGAGGCCGTCGGGCGCGACCGTGACGTCCTCGGCCAGCAGGCCGTAGGCCGTGGTGGGCTCCTCGGCGTTGCCGGTCAGCAGGGTGTCGAACATCAGGGTGCTGATGCCGTACGGCGCGGTGCCCTTGAGCGTGAACGGGTTGAACTTGTCGAAGTTGGTGGGCCGCGTGGGCGGCACCATGCGGATCTCGCCGCCCTTGGGCGCGTCGGGATTGACGTAGTCGAAGTGGGTGAAGCCGGGCGGGTACTTGATGTCGCCGAACTGTGCATACGCATGCGCGGCCCAGGCCGGCGCGGCCGCCATCATCACCAGCAAGGCCAACGCCGCGAACAGCATGGGCGCTGGAAGGATGAGCGAAGCTCGCATGCGACAATTCTGCCGAGTTTTTATCGGAGGGCGTTCCATGGGCTTCCTGTCTGGGAAGAAATTGTTGATCACGGGGGTGTTGTCCAATCGCTCCATCGCTTATGGGATTGCCCGGGCCTGCCATGCGCAGGGGGCGGAACTGGCCTTCAGTTACGTCGGCGAGCGGTTCAAGGATCGGATCACGGAATACGCCGCGGAGTTCGGCTCCCAGCTGGTTTTCGATTGCGATGTCGGCGACGACGCCCAGGTCGAGCGACTTTTTTCCGATCTTTCGCAGCACTGGCCGAAGTTTGACGGCTTCGTCCATGCGATCGGCTATGCGCCGCGAGAAGCGATTGCGGGCGACTTCCTCGATGGCCTGTCGCGTGAAGGCTTCAAGATCGCCCACGACATCAGCGCCTACAGCTTTCCGGCCATGGCCAAGTGCGCCCTGCCCTACCTGAACGAACGCTCGGCGCTGCTCACGCTCACCTACCTGGGGGCGGTCCGCACGGTGCCGAACTACAACACCATGGGCCTCGCCAAGGCATCGCTCGAGGCCTCGGTGCGCTACCTGGCCGAGTCGCTCGGTCCGCGCGGCATGCGGGTCAACGGCATCAGCGCCGGCCCCATCAAGACGCTGGCGGCCAGCGGCATCAAGGGCTTCGGAAAGATTCTCAGCGTGGTGGCGGACACCTCGCCCATCCGCCGCAACGTGACCATCGAAGACGTCGGCAACGTCGCTGCGTTCCTGCTGTCGGACCTCGCCGGCGGCGTCACGGCCGAGATCACCTACGTCGATGGCGGTTTCAGCCAGGTCGTGGGCGGGATCGCCGAGCCGGCGGCCTGAAGAGCCTCGCATCCGCGAGGCTGCGACGCGTGAGCTTCCAGGCCGGGGGGCCTGGCAGCACGCACGGAGCGAGCACCCCGGCCCAGGCCGGCAGCGCCCGCTGACACGCCTCAGTCGCGCCTCACGCAGTCCGCATAAAAGCGCGACTTGCCATCTTCGCCGACCTCCTCCACCAGGCCGTGGATGTCCGTCTCGAACCCGGGACACTGCGCATTGAACTCGCGCGAGAACTTCAGGTAATCGACGATCTTCTTGTTGAAGACCTCACCCGGAATCAGCAGCGGAATGCCCGGTGGGTACGGCGTCACCAGCGAGGTGGTGATGCGCCCTTCCAGCTGGTCGATCTCGACGCGCTCGGTGCGCCGGTGGGCGATGTGGGCGAAGGCGTCGCTCGGCTTCATCGCCGGCGTGAGGTCGGACAGATACATCTCGGTGGTCAGGCGGGCGACGTCGTACTTGGCGTAAAGCTCGTGCACGTGCTGGCACAGGTCGGCCAGACCCATGCGCTCGTAGCGGGGGTACACCTGGCAGAACTCCGGCAGGATCCGCCACATCGGCTGATTGCGCGCGTAGTCGTCCTTGAACTGCTGCAGCGCGGTGAGCATGGTGTTCCACCGGCCCTTGGTGATGCCGATGGTGAACATGATGAAGAAGCTGTAGAGGCCGGTCTTCTCGACGATGATGCCGTGTTCGGCAAGGAAGCGCGTCACGATGGAAGCGGGAATGCCGGTGCGCGCGAAGCTGCCGTCCAGATCCAGCCCGGGCGTGACGATGGTGGACTTGATCGGGTCCAGCATGTTGAAGCCCTCGGCGAGGTTGCCGAAGCCGTGCCACTGGGCGCTGCGTGCCTCGCCCTTGATGATCCAGTCGTCGGCCCGCCCGATGCCCTCTTCCACCAGGTGGTCGGGGCCCCAGACCTTGAACCACCAGTCCTTGCCGTAGTCCTCATCGACCTTGCGCATGGCGCGCCGGAAGTCCAGCGCCTCCAGGATGCTCTCCTCGACCAGCGCGGTACCGCCGGGCGGCTCCATCATGGCCGCCGCGACGTCGCAGCTCGCGATGATCGAGTACTGCGGGCTGGTCGAGGTGTGCATCAGGTACGCCTCGTTGAACAGGTGCCGGTCGAGCTTGCGGTTCTGCGAATCCTGCACCAGCACGTGGCTCGCCTGGCTGATGCCGGCAAGCAGCTTGTGCGTGGACTGCGTGGCGAAGGTGAGCGATTCCTTGGGACGCGCCCGGCGCTTGCCCATGGCGTGGTAGGAGCCGTAGAACGGGTGGAACGCAGCGTGCGGCAGCCAGGCTTCGTCGAAGTGCAGCGTGTCCACGTAGCCGTCGAGCAGTGACTTGATGGTCTCGGTGTTGTACAGGACACCGTCGTAGGTGGACTGGGTGAGCGTCATGACCCGCGGCTTGACCGTTTCAGCATCGACGCCCTGCAGCAGCGGGTTGGCCTTGATCTTGGCCTTGATCGCGGCGGGTTCAAATTCGCTGCTCGGGATCGGCCCGATGATCCCGTAATGGTTGCGGGTGGGCTTCATGAACACCGGAATCGCGCCGGTCATGATGATCGAGTGCAGGATCGACTTGTGGCAGTTGCGGTCGACCACCACCACGTCCCCGGGCGCCACCGTGTGGTGCCACACCATCTTGTTGGAGGTGGAGGTTCCGTTGGTGACGAAGAAGCAGTGATCGGCGTTGAAGATGCGCGCCGCGTTGCGCTCGCTGGCGGCCACCGGCCCCGTGTGGTCCAGCAGCTGGCCAAGTTCATCGACCGCGTTGCAGACGTCGGCACGCAGCATGTTCTCGCCGAAGAACTGGTGGAACATCTGGCCGATCGGGCTCTTGAGGAAGGCCACGCCGCCTGAATGCCCGGGGCAGTGCCAGGAGTAGGAGCCGTCCTCGGCGTAGTCCAGCAGCGCCTTGAAGAACGGCGGCTGCACGCCCTCGAGGTAGCTTTTCGCTTCACGGATGATGTGGCGCGCCACGAATTCGGGCGTGTCCTCGAACATGTGGATGAAGCCGTGGAGCTCGCGCAGGATGTCGTTGGGCAGGTGGCGCGAGGTCTTGGTTTCGCCGTAGATGTAGATCGGCACCTCACTGTTCTTGCGCCGCACTTCCTCGATGAAGCCGCGCAGGCTCACCACGGCCGGGCCAAGGTCCGGCCCCTGGGTGAACTCCTCGTCGTCGATCGACAGGATGAAGGCGCTGGCGCGGCTTTGCTGCTGCGCGAACTGCGACAAGTCTCCGTAGCTCGTCACCCCCAGGACCTCGAAATGCTCGGCTTCGATCGCTTGGGCGAGCGCGCGGATGCCCAGGCCGGAGCTGTTCTCCGACCGGTAGTCTTCGTCGATGATGACGATGGGGAAACGAAATTTCATGGGCGGGGCCGCCTTGTGGAGGCCGGCAAAAGGTGGGGAAAGCTGCGAAGTGTATGCAAGCGGCGCACGCACCCGTAGGTCAGGGTCGAAATGATGGCTCACACGGAAGTTCCGCGACCCACATTGTGGAAGGTAAGCGCTGTTTCGCATTGAAGACGCCGCGGGCCCTGCCGCCCGCGCGGCCATGGCAGGGGCAATCGCTTCATGCAGAAGTTACTTCGTCACGCAGCTCGCGCCGGTGCCACGCCGGAGCATGGGCTCAGGCTCGCTTGCGAGGTGGCCCGTCTGGCTGCCGGCGGCGGGGCCATTCCTTTGCATGCATCACATACGGAGAAACACACATGAAGGCAATCCACCAGACCCTGAAACTGCGCATGACGGCCCTGGCGAGCGGCGCGCTTGCGGTGGCCATCGCTGCTGCCTCGCAGAACGTCTTTGCCCAGTCGGCGCAGCAGCCGGGGCAAGACCCATCGAAACAGCAGTCCAGCCAGGCGCAGAAAGACCCTGCAAAAGAACAGTCGAAGCAGTCGCAGGCTGGTCAGTCGCAGTCCCAACAGGCGAGCAGCACCACGCAGCAAGGCCAGTACCAGGCAGTGCGCACCGAGGACCTGCTCGGAAAGAACGTCACCAACGCGCAGGGCCAGAACCTCGGCAAGCTGGAAGACCTGGTGGTGAACGCCAACACGGGGGACGTGCGCTACGCGATCCTGAGCTTCAACCCAGACATCCTGTCGCAGGAGACGCTGTTCGCCGTGCCGCTGCGCGAGTTGAAGATGAACCAGGGCCGCGACGCGCTCGTCTACCAGAACATGAACAAGGAAAAGCTTGCCGTCGCGGCGATCCAGCGCAGCGAGTGGGCCAAGCAGGAGACGAATCAGGGCCAGGAAACCTGGGGCCGGATCGACCGTGCCTACGGCATCCAGCAGCCCACGGGTGCGCCGTCGGCCGTGCGGGTGAGCCAGCTGCAGGACAAGAACATCGTCGCGGCGACCGGAAGCGAAGACCTCGGCGACGTCGAGTCCGTGGTGATCAACATGGCCAACCAGAAGGTCCACTATGTCGTGGCCAACCTGAGCCGCGGCTGGTTCACCAGCGAGCGGCAGGTAGCGCTTCCGATGACGGCGTTCAATGTCCAGGGCCAGAAGGATGACCTGCAACTGCGGCTGAACCGCCAGCAGGCCACCGGCCTGCAGCCGCTCGACCGCAACTGGCAGGCAAACATGAACGACCGGACCTTCGTGACCGACGTCGACCGTTACCTCGTGACCGTCGTGACGACGAGCGGCGGCCAGGCGGCGCAGGGCCCGGGCCAAGGCCAGGCGGCCGGCCAGAGTGCCTCGGGCAGCGGTGGATCGCAGGGAAGCACCGACGCCATGGGCGCCTCGGGAAGCAAAGGCAGCTCCGGTGCGAGCGGCAGCTCCACGGGCGCGTCGGGCAGCGATCAGAGCAGTTCCTCGGGCGCGTCAGGCGGATCGGGCAGCAGCCAGGGGAACTCGGGCGCGATGGGTGCCTCGGGCGGCAGCAGCAAAGGCGCTTCCGGTGCAAGCGGCGGCTCGGGCAGCTCCACGGGCGCATCCGGCAGCAATCAGAGCAGCTCGGGCGCATCGGGCAGCAGCTCTGGCGCGATGGGTGCCTCCGGAAGCAGCCAGGGCAGCTCGGGCGGATCGGGAGCGCAGTCGGGCACCGGTGGTACCGCGACGATGGACCTGGGCTCCGGCTCCGGTTCCGGTTCCGGTTCTTCCTCGCAAGGCGGCGGCGCCAGCACAAGCGGCCAGGGGAGTTCCTCGGGCCAGCGCCAGTAAGGCCCTGCGGCGGCGGGTGCAGTTCGGACGCACCCGCGGCACCCCCTGCCACGGCTGCGGTCGCCACTCGCCTCAGGCGGGGCGACCGCAGTGCGCGAGGAAAATCCCCAGCCGGGCCCGTCAGGCCCTGGGGAGATGGGCGCCGCGGCGAAAGGCGCCCGGTGAGCTAGCTACTCCTATACAGACCAAGGCTGGGCTAACAGCCGACGCGATAGCGCCGCAGTCAGCAACTGGGGCGCTTCTGCCCTTGTCGAAATCGCTTCTGGCTGGCGGCGCGCCGGGTCAGTTCCAGTGCATGCGTTCCCGCCGGAACCCAGTCGCGCTGCAATGCTCAAGAGAATGGTTTCCTCCCCCCCCCGCGACAGGGGGGCTTCGAATCAGCCGAAATCAGCGGCTGTGCGACTCCTTGGAAGAACGGTCCGCCCCTTGAGGAGGCTTCTTCATGGGCGCTGCGGTAGGGTGTGGTTCTCGCCAGCCGCGTGGCTTGGAAACGACTGCGTCCGCGTGGCCGAATAGTTCTTTGTTGCGCATTTCCACCTCCCGTTGAGTTGGACGCATTAAAGCAGCGCGGCCGCAACACGCGCCGCGGTACACGTCAACTCTTACAGTCCAGCTCGTGTTCGGCGCCGGGCACGATAGCTCTAGAATTCGCGGCGCATCGGCAGCTCTCCCCCTCCGATCAGTAGGAAAGCACTCTTTTCGCCGATCGATCCCTTCACCGCAACGCGGCGAAGCAACGAAGCACCCAGTCCGTCCGTCACCCACCTGGAGATCCAGTGAACCTCCGAAGTGCCACCGTGCAGCTGCGTTCCTCCGTGCCGCGCGCCGCATGGGTGCTGCTGGCGCTGGGCCTGCTGGTGACGGCCTGGGCCGCCTATACCGCACACAATGCCCAGCTGGCGCGCCTTCGCAGCCGCTTCGACAACCATATCGAACGCCTGCAGGACGAGGTTCGCAGACGCATCCAGCTGTCCGAGTACGGTCTGCGCGGGGCGCGCGCCACCTTCGCCATCAAGCCCGATATGAACGCGGCCGAATTCGCGAAGATGGTGTCTGCGCGCAACCTCGTGCGCGAGTTTCCGGGTCAGCAGGCCTTCGCGCTGGTGGTGCGCGTGCCGCGCGCCGCGCTTCCCGAGTTCGTCGAGCGGGTGCGGCAGGAGACCGGTCGCGACTTCCAGGTGAAGACCACGGGCGACGCAGCCGACCTGCTGCTCGTGCGCCACCTCGCGCCGCTCGAAGCCAATGCGGCTGCGTGGGGCCTGGACCTGGGGGCCGATCCCGTGCGGCGGGCGGCGGTCGAGAACGCCATTGCCACCAACTCCGCGACGCTGTCCGGCCGCATCGTGCTCGCCCGCAACGACACGCGCGGCCCGGGGTGGCTGATGATGCTGCCGGTGTTCAACAGCCCGACCGCGGCGGTGGGCCCCGATGCCGACCGCGACCTGTTGGGTGTGCTCGCCGCTCCCATCGAAGCGGCCGAACTGCTGGGAGACATCTCCGCGTTCCTCGACTACATGGTCGATCTGCGCCTCTACGACGGTGCGCCCGAAGAGGGCCGTGCACTGTTCGACACCCTGGAGAACATCGATCCGCGCGTGCAGCTTCCCTATCCGCAGCGGTTTCGCGATCGCCTGTTCACCACCGAGCGCCGGCTTACCGTGGGTGGCCGCCTGTTGACCCTGCGCGCAGCCAGCACGCCCGCGCTGGAAGACATGCCCCTGGGCATCGCACCTGCGGCTCTGGCGACGGCGGCTGCGGGCACCCTCCTGTCGCTCCTGCTGGCTTTCAGCGCAGCGGTGTTGCTGGCGGCCCGCAGCCGGGCACTGCGGCTCGCGCAATTCATCACGGCCGACCTCGCGCAGACCACGTCGGAACTCAACGCCAGCCACGAGCGGCTGCGCGCGAGCGAGCAGATGCTGCGCCTCGTGACCGACAACATCCCTGCGCGCATCGTCTATTGGGACCACGAGCTGCGTTGCGGCTTCGCCAACCGAGTCGTTGCCGAGCGGGTGGGAAGCACGCCCGAGCAGATGGTGGGTCGCCACATCGGCGACCTGCTTCCGCCGGTGCGCGTCGAGGTGACTTTGCGCCACGCGCCCGAGGTCTTCACGGGCAAGCGCGTGCGCTTCGAGTACCGCGAGGCGGACGAGCAGGGCCAGGTGAACACCAGCCTGGTGCACCTGGTGCCGAACTTCTCCGGCGGCCAGGTGGTCGGCTTCTTCACACTCGCCCTCGATGTGACCGAGCTGCACCTGGCGCGCGACGCCGCCGTGCAGGCCAGCCAGGCCAAGAGCCGTTTCGTCGCCAATATCAGCCACGAGATCCGCACGCCCATGAACGCCGTGCTCGGCATGCTGCAGCTGGTCAAGGACACCCAGCTCACACCGGCGCAGCGCGATTGCATCCACAAGGCCGACGGCGCCGCGCGGGCGCTGTTGAGCCTGCTCGACGACATCCTCGATTTCTCCAAGATCGAGGCAGGCCGCATGACGCTCGATCCGCGCCCGTTCGCAGTCGCGGAACTGGTGCGCGATCTGGCGGTGCTGCTGACCGCGGGCCTCGGCAAGCGCCGGATCGACCTGCGCTTCGACATCGACAAGCGGCTGCCGGACTACCTGGTGGCCGACAACCTGCGGCTGCGCCAGATCCTCGTCAATCTGGGCAGCAATGCGCTGAAGTTCACCGAGGCCGGGGAGGTGCTGCTGCGCATCGCGCTGCTCGAGCGGTCCGACGATGGCGTGAGCGTGGAGTTTTCCGTCTCGGACACCGGCATCGGCATCGCTGCCGATCAGCTCCCCCGGCTGTTCCAGGACTTCGGCCAGGCCGAGGCCTCCACCACGCGCCGCTTCGGCGGCACGGGCCTGGGACTTGCCATCTCGCGCAACCTGGTGGCCATGATGGGCGGCGAGCTGTGTGTAGATAGTCGCCCGGGGCACGGCAGCCGCTTCCATTTCCGTCTGCGGCTGCCGGCGGCCCAGGAAGGGGCCATGGACAGCACCACCCTCCCCGGCCTGCTGCCCGCCGATTCGCCCTTGTACGGCATGCGCGTGCTCCTCGTCGAGGACAACGAGACCAACCAGTTCATCGCACGCGAGCTGCTGCAGGTGCGCGGTGCCACGGTCGATGTCGCCGAAGACGGCCGGGAAGCCGTCGAGCGGCTGTCGCTCGACGCCGGGTACGACGCCGTGCTGATGGACCTGCAGATGCCGCGCATGGACGGCCTGGAGGCCACGCGGTCCATCCGCCACGAACTGGGGCTGGTGGCCCTGCCGATCATCGCGATGACCGCCAACGCGATGGAGACCGACCGGCAGGCCTGCATGGAGGCCGGCATGAATGCGCACATCGCCAAACCCATCGACGTGGACGAACTGGTGCGCACGCTGCTGGAGCACGGCCGCGGAACGGTCGGGATCGCGGCGATCGCCTGACGGAAGGCGCCGAAACCTGGACGAGCCCGGGGCGCCCTACCGCACCTCGATGCGCAACGCCACGCCACTTTGCCGCAGATAGCGCAGCAGGCCGTAGATGAGCAGCACGATGCCCGTCATCTCGAAGAGCTCCTCCAGCGTCATGGCCACCATGTAGGGCACCAGCGTACGACCGGGCTCGCCCTCCTCCATGAACACCTGCCCGCCCACCATCTCCATCCCCAAGGCACCGCCTACGTACAGGACACCGGCAGCGATGAAGGTCCAGCGGGTGGCGGATGGCAGATGCGCGAGGAACCGCAGGTATGCGATTGCGAAGCACAGCACAAACAGGCCGCCCGCGAGGACCCATGGGAAACGCAGCCAGCCGGTGAGCTGGAAGCCGTCGCGCAGCGGCCGGATCAGAAGCTCGTGCAGCGACGCCGACTCGTCCACCGTCAGCATGAAAAAGATCACCGCCAGCCCGAGCCAATGCAGCCGTAAGGGCGCGCGCTGCTGGTGCTTGATCGCGGCGATCCAGGCGAACAGCCCGGCCGCCGTGAGCAGGATCAGCATGGAGAACACCGTGGGGAGGTTGTTCTCGGCGTCAAGGTAGAACTTCTCTCTCGCAGGGAAGCGCCACTCGCCCAGGAAGCTCCACACGACCACCAGATGCAGCACCAGCAGCACGGCGACGCAGGCCATCAGCACCGAGATCACGCGGCTCGTGCGCAGCACAACGTCGGCAGTGGCCGCCGGTGCCGCGGTGTCGGCCTCGACCGTGCGGGGCGCCGCTGCCTGCCAGCCGGCCCCCGCGCGCGTCGAACTGCGAAGCGGCGGCGGCGAAGCGGGGTGGTGCGAAGCGTCCATGACACGAGCATGGCAGTGACTCGTGCGTATGGGGGTGCAGTGCAACGAGCCGTAATGTTCGGCGGACGCTGCGCCTACACTTTGCCTGGTCTGGGAAGCCCTTCCCGAACTTGCGTCACAAGGAGACATATTTCATGCGCACCTTCCGGACTCTGCGCGCCCGCCGTATTTCGGCGGCGACGCTCGCCGCCCTCGCATCGCTGGCTGTCCTGCCGGCGGCTGCCCAGGCCCAGCAGGCCTACCCCAGCAAGACCATCCGCATCCTCGTCGGCTCGCCCCCGGGCGGCCCCTCGGACATCACCACCCGCGTCTTTGCGGAACGTCTTCAACAGCGCACCGGCCAGTCGGTCGTCGTCGAGAACCGGCCCGGTGCGGGCAACAACCTCGCTGCCGGTGTGGTGGCAAAGGCCGAGCCCGATGGCTACACACTGGTGCTGAGCCCCGACACGGTGGTGACCATCAATCCGCTGGTCTACCGCAACCTCAATTTCGACGCGCGCAAGGACCTGGTGAACGTGTCGGTGCTCGCCGGTTTCACCCAGATGCTGGTGTGCAACGCCAACCTGGGCCTCAAGAGCGCGACCGATCTCGTGAACCGGGCCAACCGGGGACGCATGACGTACGCCTCCGGCGGCCCGGGCGTTCCGGGCCACCTGGCCGCCGAAATGTTCCTCCAGAGCACCGGCGCGAAGATGCAGCACATCCCCTACCGCGGACCGGCACCTGCAACGATGGCCGTGCTCTCCGGTGAGACCGATTGCGGCTTCCTTGCCACCCCCACGGTCATCCCGCACGTGAAGGCCGGCAAGCTCACGGCCCTTGCAGTGTCCTCGAAGGAGCCGTCGCCGCTGGCACCCGAGGTGCCCACGCTAGCCAAGGCCCTGAACCAGCCTGATCTCGACATCGTGTTCAACCTGGTGCTGCAGGCGCCGCAAGGCACGCCTGCACCGGTGGTGTCGCAGCTCGCGGCCGCGGCGGCCGACATCATGAAACAGCCCGCCGTGCGCGAGAAGCTGCAGAACTCCGACCTGATCCCCGTCGGCAGCAGCCACCCCGACGCCGAAGCCGCCGTGAAGTCGGCGTCCGCCCGCTGGGAGCCGCTGGTGAAACGACTCGATCTCAAGATGGAGTGAGCATCGGCTGCGCGAAACGCCGCCGCCTGCTTGCTGCCTGACCCGCAGCGCGGTGGGCGCGCGCGGCGCACGCCTGGCGCCGATGCCACCACGGCCGGTTCGCCCGACGCGCAGCTGCGCGCGGTGGCGGCACGAGGCGATGCGAGGGCGTTCGCGCGCCTGGTGCATCGCCTCGGCGCATGCGCACTCCAGGCGCTTCCCGCACGTTCTCTGCGCACGTCGTCTGCGCAGCTCGTCGCGACGTGGCAGTGGCGTCACGCCACGGCTGCACCCACAAGCTGCCCCGTGCGGCAGGCCGCCGCCATCGAAGTCCGCCGCCACCACCCTCACGCCACCACGCGCCGCACCCGCAAATCCTCGATCTGTGCGTCGCTGTAGCCGGCCTGCGCCAGCAGTTCGCGGCAGTGCTCGCCCAGGCGGGGCGGCTGGAGGCGAACGCCGAGGCGGCTGCCGTCCAGCGTGAACGGAAGCAAGGGCGTCTTGACCGCGTCGCCCGCCTTCGGCCCATCCGGCAGCGTGATGTCGGCGAGGCCGCCGGTCGCCCGCAGGTGCTCGTCCTGCAGCAGGTCCTCGGGCCGGCGGATCGGCGCGAAGGGCAGCCCCGCGCGTTCCATCGCGGCCGCGACCTCTCCGGCATCGCGGCTCGCGAGCCGCTCGCGCAGCGTGGCCAGGAGTTGCGGCCGCCGCACGGCGCGCTCGTTGTTGGTGGCGAGTTCGGGCGCATCGCGCAGGTCCGCGAAACCGAGCGCGTCGCAGAAGCTTTTCCACTGCGCATCGCTCACCGCGGCCAGGAAGATCTGCTCGCCGGCGGCCACCGTGAACACGTCGTACACGCCCCACGGGTTCTCGCGCGCAGGCATGGGCTGCGGGTGCCGCCCGGTCATGGCGTACTGCAGCATGTGCTGCCCCATCAGGAACACGTTGTTTTCGTACAGGGCCGATTGCACCTCCATGCCGCGCCCGGTGATGCCTCGCTGGATGAGCGCACCAAGCACCCCGATGGCGCCGAACAGGCCACCCATGATGTCGTTGACGCTGGCCCCCGCGCGCAGCGGATCGCCGGGCCGCCCGGTCATGTAGGCCAGGCCGCCCATCATCTGCACGACCTCGTCCAGCGCCGGGCGCCGCTCGTACGGCCCCGGCAGGAAGCCCTTGTGGCTCACGTAGATCAGGCGCGGGTTGAGGGGGCCGAGCGTCGCGTAGTCCAGGCCGTACTTGCGCAGCGTGCCCGGCTTGAAGTTCTCCGCAACGACATCGGCGCCCTGGCACAGCCGGCGAGCGACTTCGGCGCCCTCCGGCACGTGCAGGTCGATGCCGATGCTCTTTTTGTTGCGGTTGCAGAGCGGAAAGAAACCCGAGCCGGCTCCTAGCAGCTGGCGCGTGCGGTCCCCGTCCACCGGTTCGATCTTGATCGTCTCCGCACCGAGATCCGCCAGCACCATCCCGCAGGTCGGCCCCATCACCATGTGCGTGAACTCGATCACCCGCACGCCTTGCAGTGGCTGCGGGGGCTGGGGCGGGACGGATGCCGGCTCTGGCGGGCGCGGCGAAGACCCCAGGGAAAAGGACACGGAAGAGACCATCGTCGCAGTGTAGAAGCAGGCGCGGACGCGACGGCCGCCCGCCGCGACGCCGAGCGCGTCACGCGTTCCCCGCCGCGGCGCGCGTTGTTGTAGCGTCGCACCTGTGCATGGCGCTTGGCCGCGCATCCGTGTTTCTTCCCAACCAGAGCATTCCATGAGCGACTTCGACTGCGATTTCTTCGTCATCGGCGGTGGCAGCGGCGGCGTCCGCGCGGCGCGCATGGCGGCCCAGCAAGGCGCACGCGTCGTGCTCGCCGAAGCGGCCGCGCTGGGCGGCACCTGCGTGAACGTGGGCTGCATCCCGAAAAAGCTGTACAGCTATGCGGCCGAGTTCGCGGACGACTTTGCCGATGCGGCCGGCTACGGCTGGAGCGTGGGCACGCCGAGGCTCGACTGGGCGCGGCTGAAGCTCAAGCGGGCAGCGGAGATCACCCGGCTCAACGGCGTGTACGAGCACCTGCTGCGCACCGCGGGCGTGCAGATCGAGCGCGGCTGGGCCCAGTTGACGGGGCCGCAGTCCGTGCGTGTGCAGGGCGCCGACGGGACGCGGAACTTCCGCGCACGGCACATCCTGGTGGCGACGGGCGCGACGCCGTACGTGCCGGACCTGCCGGGGCGCGAGCTGGTCCACACGTCCGACGCCATGTTCGACCTGGACCCCTTTCCGCGCCGGCTGGTGGTGGTCGGCGGCGGCTACATCGCGTGCGAGTTCGCATCGATCTTCCAGGGGCTGGGCGCTCAGGTCACCCTCCTCTACCGCGGCGAGCAGATCCTGCGCGGATTCGACCGCGACGTGCGCGACTTCATCGCCCAGGAGATGCGCAAGCACGGGGTGGACCTGCGCCTGCACTGCGACGTGGAGGCGGTGGCACGGCGCGGCGAGGCTCTCGATGTCACCCTGGAGGGCGGCACCACGCTGGCTGCGGACGCGGTGCTCTATGCGACCGGCCGCGTCCCCAACACCCAGGGGCTGGGCCTGGAACTCGCCGGCGCCGGCCAGGACGCGCAGGGCGCCATCCTGGTCGATGCCCACTACCAGAGCAGCGTGCCCTCGATCCATGCGGTGGGCGACGTGACCGCCGGCTTGCAGCTCACGCCGGTCGCCCTGGCCGAGGCGATGGCGGTGGTCGATCGGCTTTTCGGCTCCGGCCAGCGCAGCGTGGGCTATGAGCTGGTTCCCACCGCTGTCTTCACCCATCCGAACATCGGCACCGTCGGCCTCACCGAGGAAGCCGCCCGCGAGCGCCACGGGCACATCGCCGTCTTCCGTACCGATTTCAAGCCGCTCAAGCACACGATCTCGGGCAGCACAGAGCGCACGCTCATGAAGCTGGTCGTGGACTGCGCGACCGATCGCGTGGTGGGGCTGCACATGGTGGGACCCGAAGCCGGCGAGGTCGTCCAGGGCTTCGCGGTGGCGTTGCGGGCGGGCGCGACCAAGGCGGTGTTCGACAGCACCATCGGCATCCACCCGACAGCCGCGGAGGAGTTCGTCACCATGCGCGAGCCGGTCGCGGGTCCGGCGCCGGCCGGCTCGGCGCATGCCATCGCCTCGGACGCGGCGTAGCGCATTGAAGACCAGCCCGCCTTCTCTGGTCCTGTCTCCTCGGGCGCCTACTGCAGTTCGGGAAACTGCTTAACGATCTCGTCGCGGGTGACGCGGGGGAACCACTCTGCGTACATGTAGCTGTAGCCTTCGTTCTGCCACTTCGCGAGGTCGATCACGGCGGCCGGGGCGACCGTCACCACATCGTAGAACTCGTCGGGCTTGTAGCCGCGCGAACGGGCCGCATTGCTGCACACCCGGATGGTCACGCCGGCATCGGCCAGCGCCTTCAACTCCTCGTACATCCCGGGGTAGGCGGCGCGGTTCAGCCGCGAGAAGGCATGCAGCTCGTTGCCATGGGCCACGATCACGAGATGGGAGTTCTTCGGGTCGCCGTACTCCTTGATCGCCTTCAGGTGGTTCTTGATGTAGCCGAAGGCAGTCTTCGCCTCCATGGGCTTGGCGAAGTTGAAGTCGTACACCGCCTTCTGCGCCTTGTAGGGCGTGGGGTCGAAGCGGGAGGGGTCGGCCGGGCCGGCGGTCGCGCCGGCGGCACAGAAGGCCGCGAGGGCCAGTGGCAATGCGTGCAGGTACTTCATCTTCGTCTCCTTGTCGTTCACATCGATCGCTGGCGCGCCGGCATCGCACGATGCCCGGCAGGGCCCGAGGCGTTGTAGCACAGCATGACGCATCTGCCGGGCCGTGCCGGTCGGCAGCCTTTCAACTTGTTTCGCTGTCGGGCTGGCCGGCAGCCGCCACCGGCACGCAGCGCATGCGGACAATACCTTTCAATCGGAACCCGCAGCCCATGTGGAAGCTCATCGCAACTGCCGGCGCGACGCTGCTCGGCGTGCTCGCATACGCCAACCTCACCGCCGGTGAGAAGCGCATCCAGCGCAGCATCACCAACCGCTACTCCATCGACAGCGACGATTTCCGGCGCGCTCTGGGGGTGCTGCTGGGTCCGGAGGTGACCGAGGGCAACACGGTGCGCCTGCTGCGCAACGGCGACGAGATCTTCCCGGCCATGCTCGACGCCATCGGCGGCGCACGCGAAACGATCTGCTTCGAAACCTTCATCTACTGGTCGGGCTCCATCGGCCAGCGCTTCGCCGATGCCCTCTGCGAGCGCGCGCGAGCCGGGGTACGGGTGCACGTGCTGCTCGACTGGCTCGGCAGCCAGCGCATGTCGCGGCGCCTGTTGCACAAGATGCAGGCGTGCGGGGTGGTCGTGCAGCGCTACCACCGCCCGAGCATCTTCCAGCTGCGCCACATGAACCACCGCACCCACCGCAAGCTGCTGGTGATCGACGGGCGCATCGGCTTCACCGGCGGCGTGGGCATCGCGGACACCTGGCTGGGCCATGCGCAGGATCCGCAGCACTGGCGCGATTCGCACTTCCGCGTGGAGGGGCCGGCGGTCGCGCAGATCCAGGCCGTGTTCCTGGACAACTGGATCAAGGCCACCGGCGAGGTCCTGCATGGCAGCCCCTACTTTCCCCCACTGGAGCGCGTGGGCTCGCAGTCTGCCCAGATGTTCGGCAGTTCGGCGGCCGGCGGCAGCGCCAGCATGCACCTGCTGTACCTGCTCGCGATCACCGCGGCGCGCGAGCGCATCGTGCTGTCCAGTGCCTACTTCGTGCCCGGGCCACTCGCCGTCAAGGCGCTGGTGGACGCCGCCGAGCGAGGCGTGGACATCCGCATCCTCGTGCCGGGCAGGCACATCGACGTGAGCACGATCCGCAAGGCGTCGCGCTCGCTGTGGCCACCGCTGCTGAAGGCAGGCATCGCCATCGCGGAGTACCAGCCCACCATGTTTCACTGCAAGGTACTGGTGATCGACGACTGCTTCGTCTCCATCGGTTCGACCAATTTCGACAACCGCTCCTTCCAGCTCAACGACGAGGCGAACCTCAATGTGCTCGACGCGGATTTCGCCCGCGAGCAGGTCCGCGTCTTCGAGGAAGACTGGCAGCGCGGGCGACGCGTTCGCCGCCGCGACCTCAAGCGCGACTGGCTGCGCTGGCAGGTGGAGCGCCTGGTGGGAACCATGCGGCCCCAGCTCTGAGGGGGCCTGTCGGGGCGACAGCATGTCCCGGCCTGCGCTCAGGCGGGCCCGAACATGTTCCGTCGGATGTGTTCCAGGTGCTGCTGCATCAGGCGGCGCGCGAGCTGCGCGTCCCGCGCCCGCACCGCATCGACGATGCGCACGTGCTCGTCGAAATGCTTCTTTTTGAGGGCATCGGTCAGGGTGCGGCGCTTGAGCTCACCCCAAGGAGCTTCCAGGCGCACCGCGCCGATCAGCGCATACACCGCCACGCACAGCGGATTGCGCGACGCGGCGGCGAAGCAGCGGTGCAGCATGTCGTCCCAATGCTCGAACGCTTCCAGCGTCGCAGCGCTGCGCGCCTGCCGCAGGCAGTCGTCCATCGCGTCGAGCTCGGACTGGCTCGCGCGACTGACGGTCAGCTCCATCACCATCGGCTCGAGCATCAGGCGCAGCTCCATCACGTCCGCCGGGCTCGTGAGGCGCGCGACGGTGGCGAGGTCGGCGGCATGGGCGGCGGCCTGCGCGGCGGGACCGTCTCGCAGCGCGCCGAGCGGGCCGCCAGACCGCAGCACCGCAGCGGCCGGTCCTCGCACGAAGGTGCCGCGGCCGACCTCGCGGCCGATCAGCCCCTGGCTCTCGAGCTCGCCGAGCACGCGGCGCACGGTGCCACGTCCGCCACCGAACATGGCCACCAGCTCGCGTTCGGTCGGCAGCCGGTCACCGGCCTTGAGCTGGCCCGATCCGATGCGGCCGACCACGTGCCGATGCAGCGCCGTGCCGGCCTCGCGGGCGCGCTGGCGGACGTTCATCGGCGGTGCGGGGCGGCTCATGGCGCGATTCTAGGCAGCGGAAGCGACATTGGTCCGGTTTTGGTCGCGACCATCGGGTTCCCCCCAGGGTATGACCTGATGGAGGCTCCTGGATTGGTCTTCTTATGATCTGCCATTGGTCCGGCCGATGGGGCTGCCGACCGACACCCACCGACACAAGACAAGGAGACATGCAATGCAGATGAAGCAATGGGTCCGCGCGGCCCTGGGATGCGCCACGGCGCTCGCCATCGCCAGCGCTTCGGCGCAGACCTATCCGGACCGTCCCATCACCATGGTGGTGCCCTTCACGCCCGGCGGCGTGTCCGACGTGACGGCGCGTCCGCTCGCCATCGGCATGTCGGCCAACCTCGGCCAGAGCATCGTGATCGAGAACAAGGGCGGCGCCGGTGGCGCCATCGGCATGACGGCCGCGGCCAAGGCCAAGCCCGACGGCTACACCCTGCTGATGGCGCTGCCCAGCATGATCACCATCCCCATCTCCGACCGCATCAGCGGCCGCGCCGCTACCTTCCAGATGGACCAGTTCCGGCCCGTCGCGCGCCTCACGGCCGACCCCACCGTGCTGGCGGTGCGGGCCGAAAGCCCGTGGAACAGCCTCGAGGACTTCGTGCGCGACGTGCGCAAGAACCCGGGCAAGATCTCCTACAGCTCGTCTGGCATCTACGGCACCACGCACGTCGCCATGGAGATCCTGGCGCACGCGGCCGGCCTGCAGATGATCCACGTGCCCTTCAGCGGCGGCGGCCAGCAGATCACCGCCCTGCTCGCCGGCCAGGTGGACGCCACCATGCAGACCCCCGGCGCCATCGCCGCGCACATCGCCAGCGGCAAGTTCAAGGTGCTCACGGCCATGAGCGAAAAGCGGGTGCCCTCGCTGCCCCAGGTGCCCACCTCGCGCGAGGCGGGGTACGGCGGCGAGTTCTACCTGTGGACCGGTGTGTTCGTCCCCGCGGCTACGCCCGACCCGATCGTCGAGCGGCTGCGCAGCTCGATCAAGGAAGCCTCGGCGCACACCGCCTTCACCACGGCCATGGCCGCCCAGAAGACCCCCATCCAGTACATGGACGCGGACGAGTTCGCGCGCTTCCTGGTCGAGGACACCAAGCGCTTCGAGACCGTGCTGGGCAAGATGGGCAAGATCCAGTAAAGACGCCCCGAACGTTCATCCAGGCACCGGACTGCTCCTATGAAAATCGTGAATATCGAAGTCGGCGGCGTGCGGCGCGTCGGCCTGCTCGACGGCGAATGCGTGGTCGATGTGCTCGCCGTGCACGAGGCCCAGCCCCTGCTGCCCACCGCGCTGCTGCCGGCGCTGGGCAGCACCGTCACCGTGATCCAGCACTGGGACGCGCTGCGGCCGCTCTTCGAGCAGGCCATCGAGCGCAGCCGCACCAACCCGGCGGGCCGCATCCGCACCGCCGATGCCCGGATGGTCGCGCCGATGGTGCCGTCCACCATCCTGTGCTCGGGCAGCAACTACCTGAGCCACAACCAGGAAAAGGCCAACGCCGACACCAGCGGCAAGGAGCCGGAGTTCTTCGTCAAGACCGGTGACTGCGTGGTCGGCAGCGGCGAGCCCATCGTGCTGGACCGCGTGCTCACCTCCAAGCTCGATGGGGAGGTGGAACTCGCCGTCGTGATCGGCAAACCCGGCCGCCACATCCCCGTCGATCGGGCCCTCGATCACGTGTTCGGCTACACCATCGTCAACGACGTCACGGCCCGCGACCGGCAGGTGCGCCGCCGCCCCGACGGAAGCTACTGGTACGAGCTGGGCCGCGGCAAGTTCTTCGACACCGCCGCGCCCCTGGGCCCGTGCATCGCCACGCGCGACGACATACCGGACCCGCAGAACATCATGGTGCGCTCCTGGGTCAATGGCGACCTGCGCCAGATCAGCAGCACCTCGCAGATGATCTGGACGGTGGCCCAGCTGGTGCACTTCTTCTCGATCAACGTCACGCTGCGCCCCGGCATGGTCATCATCACCGGCACCCCCAGCGGCACCGCCTGGTCGTGCGACGAGGAACTCGGCGGCAAGTGGGCCGGCACCGACGGCATGGTGCGCGCGACCGGCTACCTCAAGGACGGCGACCGCATCGTCTGCGAGGTCGAGGGCATCGGCAGGCTGGAAAACCCCGTCGTCGAGCACGCCGCGTAGCACCCCGCTCGACCTGGAGACGCCACCAAAGCACAAGCCGCCGGAAGGCGGCTTGTGCTTTTCCGACCGCCTGCGGCTGCACTGAATGCCTGCGTCGCGCGCTACGGGTAATCCCCGCTGACACCGCCGCACGATGCCGGCAATGTTTGATCAAATATCGGCCATCAACCGCAGCCACCCGCAGCCGCCCGCAGCCGCCCGCAGCCAATCGCCACCACCCGCAGCCCACCTCTTCGAGGCCGACATCCGCTCCCCCCACGACCTGATCGACGACCGCCCTGACGACGGCGTGTTCCGCGTGCACCGCGACGTGTTCCGCGACCCGGAGGTCTTCGCGCACGAGATGCGCAGCTTCTTCGCCGCGGGCTGGGCCTTCGTGGGCCACGCCTCCCAGTTGCCGCAGCCCCACGACTTCCTGTGCGTCGAGCTGGCTGGCCAGCCGCTGGTGCTGATGCGCGACGCCGCGGGTCGCCTGCACTGCGTGCACAACTCCTGCCGCCACAAAGGGGCCCGGGTGGTGCATCACCGCCGTGGCAACCGGCGCACCCATGTGTGCCACTACCACGGCTGGAGCTACGGCAGCGACGGCGCCAACATCGCCATCAAGGGCAAGGCCGAGGGCGACTACACGCCGGCCTTCGATGCGGAGAGCCACGATCTCGCTGCGGTGGCGCGCTTCGGCGAGTACCGCGGCTTCCTGTTCGCCAGCCTCGATGCCGACGTGCCGCCGCTGGATGCGTGGCTCGGCGATGCGCGCGTCTTCATCGACCTGGCAGTGGATGCAGCCGAGCACGGCCTGGAGCTCGTGCCGGGCGCCGTCTCGTACACCTACCGTGGCAACTGGAAGTTGCAGCTGGAGAACTCCACCGACGCCTACCACTTCTCATCGACGCACCCCTCGTACCTGCGCCTGCTCGAGCGGCGCTCGCGCATGCCGCAGCGCACGGACGTCGAGGCTGCCATCTGGCAGGCCGGCAAGAAGCAGCAGGAGATGATGGGATCGTTCGGCTTTGCCAACGGCCACGCGCTGGTCTGGACCACCACGCCGCAAGAGAACCACCCGCTCTATCCGCTGCTGCCGGCGCTGCGCGAGCGCTTCGGGGAGCGCCGCGCCGACTGGATGCTGCGCACGCGCCAGCTCAACATCTTTCCCAACCTGCAGATCGCGTCCAACGCCGCCCTGCAGATGCGGGTGATCCGGCCCGTGGCGGTGGACTGCACGGAGATCACGTCCTACTGCCTCGCGCCGGTGGGCGAAGCCGCGCCGCAGCGGCGCCAGCGGCTGCGCCAGTACGAGGACTTCTTCAACCCCAGCGGCCTGGCCACGCCGGACGACACGGTCACCTACGAGGATTGCCAGCGCGGCTTCGCGAGCGGCGACATCGAATGGCAGCAGGGGTACGCGCGCGGCATGGGCCGCCTCGTCTGGGGCGCCGACGCGCACGCCGCCGAGCTGGGCATCCGGCCGACGACCTCGGTGTCGGGGAGCTTCGAGATGAGCGACGAAACCATCTTCCACGCGCTGTACCGCCACTGGGCCGCGCGCCTGCGCAAGGCCGCAGCATGACGCCGCCCGCCGAGACCGTGCTCGCCGCACAGGCGCTGGTGCACCGCGAGGCGCTGTATCTCGACGCGCAGCGCTGGGACGACTGGCTGGCGCTGTTTACCGAAGACGTGCGCTTCTGGATGCCCGCCTGGACCGACGAGCACACGCTTGCCCGCTCGCCCGACAGCGAACTCTCCCTGATCTACATCGCCGCGCGCGCCGGGCTCGAAGACCGCGTCTGGCGGGTGCGCTCGCAGCTTTCGGTGGCATCGACGCCCCTGCCCCGCACCTGCCACCAGGTCACCAATTCGGTGGTCGAGGCCACCGGCGACGCCGACACGCTCACCGTGCACTCCAGCTGGAGCTGCCACCTGCTGCGCCTGAAGGACCGCACGCAGCACGTCTTCTTCGGCCGCTACGAACACCTGCTGCGGCGTGTCGAGGACGACTGGCGCATCGCGGGCAAGACCATCGTGCTGCACAACGACGTGATCCCGACCATGCTGGATTTCTACTGTGTCTGAGCGCAGCGGACCGTCCCTGCGCAGCGCCCGGCCGACCGCGCTCGGGGCGCCTCCCGAGGCCCTGCAGGCCCTGGAGGCGCTGCAGCCCATCGTGCGCCAGCCGGTGAACGAAGCCGTCTACCAGGCCTTGCGCAACAAGCTGATGCACGGTGAATACCGCGCCGGCCAGGTGCTGGGCATCCAGTACCTCGCCGACGCCCTGGGAACCAGCACCATGCCCGTGCGCGAGGCGCTGCGCCGCCTGGTGGCCCAGAACGGCCTGGAGCCCCTGCCCAACGGAACGACCCGGGTGCCGCTGACCACCCGCGCCCGCCTCAACGACGTGCACCGCGCACGCGTGCTGATAGAGGGCACGGTCACCGAGTGGGCGGGCCCGCGCCTGCCTGCCGAAGCGCTCGACCGGCTGGAGCGCCTCGCCTGCCAGATCACCGACGACCGGCGCAGCCGCGAAGGGGTGGCAGCGAGCCTGGAGAAGAACCGCATCTTTCACTTCACCATCTACGGCGCCGCCGACTCGCCCGTGATGATGGCGGCCATCGAAAGCCTGTGGCTGCAGTCGGGCGCGTACCTGCGCGCCACGCGCGAGCTGCTGCACAGCGACGAAGGCCCGGCCGACCGGCTGCACGAGGCGACGGTCGCCGCCATGCGCCGCGGCGACTTCGCGCGGGCCCGCGCCTGCATCGAACAGGACATCGGCTGGGTATTCGAGCGGCTGCATCCAGACGAGTGAAGCCCTGGCGACCCGACGCCGCGGACCCTGCGGCGCACCAAGACAACGAGGAAGACGACGAAGATGAAACTGGGATTCTGCGGATTGGGATTGATGGGGGCGCCCATGGTGCGGCGCCTGCTGCAGGCCGGGCACGAGGTCCAGGTCTGGAACCGTTCGGCGCACAAGGCGGCCCCGCTGGTCGATGCCGGGGCACGGCTCGTCGCGACGCCGCGCGAGGCCGCCACCGGAGTCGATGGCGTGCTGATGTGCCTGTTCGATGCCGCCGCCGCCGACGCGGTGGTGTTCGGGCCGGACGGGGTGGCGCAGGCACCGGGACTGCGCTGGGTGGTGGACCACTCCAGCATCTCGCCCGAGGCCACCCGCCGCCTCGCGTCGCGGCTGGCCGAGGCGCCGGGCGCCGACTGGATCGATGCGCCGGTGTCCGGCGGCGTGGGCGGCGTGGAGGCCGGCACCCTCGCCGTCATGGCCGGCGGCGAGGCGCGTCATCTGCAGCAGGCGAGCGAGGCCATGCGTGCCTATGCCGGCAACATCACGCACATGGGCGGCTGCGGCGCAGGCCAGGCCACCAAGCTGTGCAACCAGACCATCGTCGCCACCACGGTGGTGGCGGTCGCCGAGGCCTTGTCCTTTGCCGAGCGCAACGGCATCGACGCGCGCAAGCTGGCCGCAGCGCTGGCTGGCGGCTGGGCCGATTCCAAGCCGCTGCAGGTGTTCGCGCCGCGCATGAACGAGGCGCAGCCCAGCATCATCGGGGCGCTCTCCACCATGCTCAAGGATGTCGATACCGTGATCGACACCGCCCGCCAGAGCGGCGCCCCCATGCCGCTCACGGCCAACGTGCAGCAGGTGCTGCGCATGGCCGCCGCGCTGGGCCTGGCCGAAGCCGAGCTGTCGGCGGTCATCAGCGTGCTGCTGCCCGAGCGCCGCGCGTCCTTCCTGCGCCAGGTGGGCGGCTGACACATGGCCCTGCAGCTCGCAGCCAACCTCAGTTGGCTCTACCCTGAACTCCCCTGGTCCGAACGGTTCGAGGCTGCCGCGCGCGACGGATTTCGCGGCGCCGAGATCCTGATGCCCTACGAGCAGCCGCCGGGGTGGTACGCCGAGCGGCTGCGCGAAAACGGCCTCTCGCTGGTGCTGATCAACACCCCCGTGGCCGACGGCGCGGGACGCCTGGGCTGGGCCGCCGTGCCCGGTGCCGAGCGCGCCTTCGAAGAGGCCTTCGACCGCGCCCGCGCCGTTGCCCTGGCCACCGGCTGCCGCGCGATCCATGTCATGGCCGGCCACATCGCCGGGCTGCCGCCGCAGGACTGCGCCGCCACGCTGCGCCGCAACCTGGCCCACGCCCTCGCGCTGGCAGAGGCCGACGACCTCGTGCTGATGCTGGAGGCGCTCAACCGGCAGGACATGCCGGGCTACTGCTATTGGCTGCCGCAGCAGGTGATCGACGTGCTGCGCGAGTTCGGCACGCCCCGGCTGCGGCTGCAGTTCGACTTCTATCACTGCATGCGCGAAGCGCTCGATCCGCTGGCCGCGGTGCAGGACTGCGCTCCCTGGATCGGCCACGCCCAGATCGCCGGCGCCGACGGGCGCCACGAACCCGACCTGCACCAGCCGCACCTCGAGGACGCCGTGGCGGCCCTGGCCGAACTCGGCTGCACGCGGTGGCTGGGGTGCGAGTACGCCCCACGCGCCGGCGCTGCCGATGGCCTGAAATGGGCCGAGCCGCTGCGCGCGCGCGGAGTGCTCGCATGAAGCGGGTGTTGCTGACCGGCGCCGGCGGCTACGTCGGGCGCGCGCTTGCCGGCATGCTGCTCGCGCGCCTGCGCGCCGGCGAGATCGACGCGCTCACGCTGCTCGATCTCTCCCTGCCGCCGCTGCCCACGCTGCGAGGGCTGCGCTGCCTGGAGGGCGACCTTGGCGACGCCTCGCTCCTCGATGCCGCGCTCACGCCGCAGCCCGACACCGTCTTCCACCTGGCCGGCATCACCAGCCGCCTGGCCGAAGAGGATTTCGCCACCGGGTTGCGGGTCAACGTGGGGCACAGCGTCGCGCTGTTCGAAGCGCTGCGCACGCGCGGCTGCCATCCGGTGCTGGTCTTTGCCAGTTCCATCGGCGTTTTCGGAACGCCCCTGCCGCAATCCATCGACGACGACACGCCGCCGGCGCCGACGCTCAGCTACGGGGCGCAGAAGCGCGCCGTCGAAATTCTCCTGGCCGACTACAGCCGCCGCGGCTGGATCGACGGCCGGTCGCCGCGCCTGTCGGGCGTGGTCGCCCGCCCTTCGCAGGCGCAGGGCGCCTTGTCCTCGTTTGCCAGCGAGCTCATTCGCGCGCCGGCCGAGGGCCGCGCCATGACGTGTCCGATCGGGCCCGACGGCACCATGTGGCTGCTGTCGCTTTCCGCCTGCGTCGGGCACCTGCTGCGCGCTGCGGAGGTCGATGCCGCGCTGCTGCCCGGGCAGCGGGCCTTCAATCTGCCGGCACTGCGCGCAAGCGCGGGCGAGGTCGTGGCCGCCCTCGCCCGCCGCTTCGGCGGCGGCGTCGAGCGGCTGGTGAGATTCGATCCCCAGCCGGCGCTGCAGGCGCAGTTCGCCGCGTGGCCTCCGCTGACCAGTACCGTGGCCGAACGCCTCGGCATGCGGCACGATGGCACCCTCGACACCTTGATCGAGCGCGCGCTGCAACCCTGCCCGCTCTCCTCACCCATCTTCCAACCCTGAGAGGACCCTCGCGATGACATTGAAATGGACCACCCCCCTCCTGGGCCTGTGCCTCGGCGCCGCCATGCTGGCCACCGCGCCGGCGCGGGCGCAGGCGCAGAAGCCGGTGGAGCTGACCTTCTCGGCCTGGATTCCGCACACCCACGTGCTGGTCGCGAATTTCATGATCCCCTGGGGCAAGGAGGTCGAGCAGGCGACCGAAGGCCGCGTCAAGGTCAACTTCCTGCCCAAGCCGGTGACCAACCCGGTGGGCCACCTCGACGCCGTGCGCAACGGCCTGGTCGATCTCGCCTTCATCTCGCACTCGTACTACCCCGGTCGCTTCGACCTGATGAAGTTCGCGATCCTGCCCTTTTCGGGGCAGTCGGCCGAATCGACCTCGGTGGCCAGCTGGCGCATCTACGACAAGTACCTGCGTGAAGCGGGCGAGCACCGCGGCGTGAAGCTGCTGGGCCTTTACGGCCATGGCCCGGGCGCGGTGTTCACCACCGACAAGAAAGTGCAGAAGGTCGAGGACTTCGACGGGCTGAAGCTGCGCATCGGCGGCGGCATCCAGGCCGACCTCGCCCGCGCGCTCGGCTTCAACGCCGTGGTCAAGCCGGCTCCCGAGTCGTATGAGCTCATGAGCACCGGCGTCGTCGACGGCGTGCTGTTCCCGCCGGAGTCGGTGGCCTCGTTCCGCCTCGACGGCGTGGTCAAGAACGCCACGCTGTTCCCGGGCGGCCTGTACGCCGACCTGCACGGCATCGTCATGAACGAGCGTGCTTTCCAGCGCCTGTCGCCCAAGGACCAGGCGATCCTGCTCAAGCTGTCTGGCGAGCACATCGCGCGCATGGGCGGCAAGGCCTGGGGCGACGCCGACGTCGCGGCGCTGCAAAGCCTCAAGAGCAAGAACGTCGCCTTCCACCAGGCGAGCGACGCCCTGGTCTCCGGCGTGCGCGCGCGCACCGCGGAGTTCGAGAAGTCGTGGCTCGAAGCGGCCAAGGCCAAGGGCATCGACGGCCCCAAGCTGCTCGCCGATTACCGCGCCGAGTTGCGCAAGCTCGAAGGCACGAAGCAGTAAACCCCGGCGCCCGCAGCCTCCTGCCCGGCGCGCACGGTGCGCCGGGCCCACCGGGCGCCTCGCGCGCCTGGCCCATCTCCATATCGCATGACATCCGTCCTTCTGTTCTTGCGGGCCGCGCTCAAGCGCCTTGCCGAGGCCTGCATGGCAGCCCTCGCCCTCCTCACGCTGGCAGACGTCCTGGGGCGCTACGTGTTCAACGTGTCGGTCGTCGGCGCGGTGGAACTCACCGAAATCCTCATGGTGGGCGTGATCTTCTCCGGCGTCGTGCTCGCCACGCTGGGTCGCGAGCACGTTGCCGTGGACCTGCTGCCCATGCCGTTCGGCGCAACCGGGCAGCGGGTGCTGGCGGTGCTCACCCACGTTCTGGCTGCCGGCGTGAGCGTGCTGCTGGCAGCCACCAGCTGGGAGCAGGCGCGTTCGGCCCTGGAGTACGCGGACCAGACGCAGATGCTGCGCCTGCCGCTGGCGCCGGTGGTCTTCTTCATGAGCGCGATGCTGTTCGTGAACGCGCTGGTGCAGATCGCCATGCTGTGGGTTGGGCCGTCGCCGGGCGCTGCACCGGGATCGGCACCTGCTTCTGCAACCGACCCGGCGGAGCGCGCATGACCGAAGCCCTCGTCGGTTTCGCGGCCATGCTGGCCCTGATCTTCCTGCGCGTGCCGATCGCTTTTGCCATGGCCCTGGTGGGCCTGCTGGGGCTGGCCTGGATGCGCGACTTCTCGGCGGCCTTCGCCATGGTGGGCGCGGTGGTGCGCGAGAGCGGCTTCCAGTACCTGCTCTCGGTGGTGCCGCTGTTCATCCTCATGGGAAACTTCATCACCCAGGCGCGGCTGTCGCGCGAGCTCTATGCAGCCGCCTACGCGTTCCTGGGGCACCGCCGCGGCGGGCTCGCCATGTCGACGGTCGTGGCCTGCGGAGGCTTCGGCGCGGTGTGCGGCTCCAGCCTGGCCACGGCCGCCACCATGTCCAAGGTGGCCTACCCCGAGATGCGCAAGCTGGGCTACAGCGACGCACTGGCCTCCGGCTCCATCGCCGCGGGCGGCACGCTCGGCATCCTGATTCCGCCCTCGGTGGTGATGGTGGTCTACGCCATCCTCACGCAGCAAAGCATCGGCAAGATGTTCGCGGCCGGGATCCTGCCGGGGCTGGTCGCCATCGGGTTCTACCTGCTCGCCGTACGCTGGACCATCTGGCGCAATCCGGCCGCCGGACCGCCCGGCGAGCGCCACACCTGGCGCCAGCGCGGAGCCGCGCTGCGCGAGGTGTGGGGCGTGCTGGTGCTGTTCGTCGTGGTGATGGGCGGCATCTATGGCGGCGTCTTCAGTTCCACCGAGGCCGCAGGCATCGGCGCGTGCGGCGCCTTCCTGTTCGCGCTGCTGCGCGGACGGCTTGACCGCAAGGTGCTGTCGGACGTGCTGGTGGAGTCGGCCCGCACCACCGGCATGCTGTTCCTGGTGCTGATCGGCGCCCTCACCTTCGCCAATTTCATCAACTTCACCACGCTGCCCGGGGACCTGCAGGACGCGGTACGCCAGTTCGACGTCCACCCCATGCTGGTCATCGTGGCGATCTGCGCCATCTACGTGGTGCTCGGCTGCGTGCTCGAGAGCATGTCCATGATCCTGCTCACCGTGCCGCTGTTCTATCCGCTGGTGCAGTTCCTGGGCTACGACCTGATCTGGTTCGGCATCCTGGTGGTAGTGGTCACCGAGCTCAGCTTCATCACCCCGCCGGTGGGGCTGAACGTGATGATCCTCAAGAGCCTGTTGCCGGGCCTGTCCATGGGCACGCTGTTCCAGGGCGTCCGGCCGTTCCTGGTGGCCGACCTGCTGCGGCTGGCGCTTCTGATCGCCTTTCCGTCCATCAGCCTGCTGCTGCCGCGTTTCATCGGTTGACGGAGCTTGAAATGATCATCGACCAGAGAACCTACACCATCCAGATTGGCTTGATGCGCGACTTCCTCGCGCTGTATGCGGCCGAGGGCCTCGCCGTCCAGACCGAGCACCTGGGGCCGCCCCTGGGCTACTACACCACCGAGGTCGGCGACGTGAACCAGGTGGTGCACCTGTGGCGATACACGGACATGGCCGACCGCGAGCGGCGCCGCGCCGCACTCGAAGCCGACCCCCGCTGGCTCGCCTATCGGCGCAAGGCCGCCGCGGCCGGCCAGGTGCTGCGCCAGTGCAACGCCATCTTGCGCGCCGTCGATTTCGCGGCGCTCGCACCTCGTCCTGCCGCTTGAGCGCAGCCGGACCCCGGCTCGCCGGCGTCACGCCAGGGCGACGAGCGCGCGGGCGAGCGCCAGCAGGTCCCAGCGGGGCAGCAGGTGGTCCACCGCGGAGGCCGAGAGCGACACCCCGGTCAGCACCAGGAAACCCGCGGCGACCCATCCGAGCGCGCGCCGGGACAGCGCAGGCGTGCGCCCGGCCATCCAGCGCGTGACGGCAAACACGACCGGCACGGCCAGCACGCTGAGCCAGGCCGAGCGCAGGGTGAAGCCGCCGCTTGCGCCGACCAGCACCAGCCGCGTCGCGGCATTGCTCGCAAAGACCAGCATCAGGCAGCGGCGGATGGTTTCCATCTCGAAGGGCTGCCGGTACATGTGGAACACCATCGGCGGCCCCGATGTGGCGAACATCCCGCCCAGCACGCCGGCGAAGAAGCCGGCGCAGGCGAACGCGCGGGGTGGTGAAGGCTGCGCCATCCGCCGGCGGTGCATCACCAGCACCGACGCACTGGCGACCACCGACAGGCCGAGCAGCAGCCGCAGCCACTCGGTCGCGTTCGCGCTGAGCCAGGCGAGCGAGGCGACACCCAGCCCCACCCCGAAGAAGCTGCTCACCAGCGCCGGGCGCATCAACGCCCACGGCGCCTCGGCCTTGTGCGAGCGGAAGTACACCAGCGCGTTCACCAGGGTGAGCACCGTGGCCGCATTGGCGGCTTCGGCCACCGGCACCAACTCGAACAAGGCCACCAGACCGAGCAGGATGAGGCCCAGGGCGAAGCCGGTGAGGTTCTGCACCACGGTGGCGAGCACGACACAGGCGATGAACGCCACATAGCCTGCGAGAGAGGCTTCCGAATACATCAGGTTATGCATGGTTTGCTGCGCATCTGCGAGAGTCGCAAGCGCGGTGCAAGCGCCGCCGTAGCCGGCGCGCGCGATGGAAAGAACGAAATGGCGAAGCTGCCTCGGTGTCCGGCGACGCGCCACGCTCGTCGCGCTCATCGCGGGTGCTGCACCCCGGACACGCCACGCGTGCGCCCGCAACGGATGCACCAACCGTGCAGCGCTGCCGAGGCACCGCCGCCGGGATCAGTGCATGGGCGGCGGCGCACCGGGCGTCGCAGGCACCAGGCCCGCGCCGCTCAGGCGGCGCTCGGCAAGGGCTGGCCGGCGAAGAAGGCGACGAGATTATCCAGCACCCGCTGCCCCATGGCCTGCCGGGTCTGGTGGGTGGCGCTGGCGATGTGCGGCACCAGGACCACGTTGTCCAGGCTCCACAGCGCAGGCGGCACGCGCGGCTCGTTCTCGAACACGTCCAGCGCCGCGCCGGCGATCTGCCGCTCCTGCAGTGCGCGCACCAGCGCGGCCTCGTCGATCACGCTGCCGCGCGAGACGTTGACCAGGAAGCCCTCGGGGCCGAGCGCTTCGAGCACGCGGGCATCGATGAGATGGAAGGTCTCGCGTCCGCCGGCGGTGATGACCACCAGGAAATCGCACCAGCGCGCGAGCTCCAGCAGGTCGGGCTCATACGTCCATTCCACGCCCTCGACGGCCCTGCGGGCGTGATAGCGGATGTCCATGTCGAAGCCACCCGCGCGGCGCGCGATGGTACGGCCGATGCGGCCCAGGCCGACGATGCCCAGGCGGGCTCCGCTGACCTGCCGTCCGAGGGCAAGCTCCTCAGGGCGCTCCCAGCGCCCCGCGCGCACGAAGCGGTCGCCCTCCGGGATGCGCCGGCACACGGCGAGCAGCAGTCCCATGGCAAGGTCGGCTACGCAGTCGTTGAGCACGTCGGGCGTGTAGCCGACAGGGATGCCACGCGCGGCGGCCGCGGGCAGGTCGAGCCGGTCGAGGCCGACGCCGAAGCTGGAAATCACGCGCAGGCGCGGCAGCGCCTCGATCAGCGCGGCGGGCACACCCGCGCCGGCGGAGGTGACGAGTCCGTCGAACTCGGAGCCGCGCGCCGCGAGGAAGGCGTCGCGCTCGGGGCCGGCCGCGGGCAGCAGGTGGACGGTGTAGCGCCGGGCGAGCTCGCGCTCGAGCCACGGCAGCAGGGGCATGGTTTGGAGAAGGTTCGGGCGATCGGTCATGGTTCGGCTCGGCAGCGCAGAGGTCGTCGCAGGCGGCGTTCAGAAAAAACAGTGCCCGCGTCGATGCGGTTGATTGTGGCAGCGGGCTCTCTCGATTTCGCGCGGTTGCGGCGGACCGCGTGCCGCTGGCCCTCGCCCCGCGTCTTGCGCAGCGGCGGGTGGCAGTGCAGGCGGTGTCGAGTGCGCGTCACCCGCACCTGCTGCTGGAAAGCCTCAGCGGCAGCGGCGCCTGCGGCGCCGCTTTGGGTGCCCACCAAGGGTGACGCCCTCACTCCTTCTGCGCGAGTCCGAGCGAATTGGCCAGCTTGCCGTACGCCTCGGCCTGACCCTGCACGAACTTGGCGAACTCCGCGCCGCTGCGATACACCAGCGGCGTCTCGAACTTGTCGGCCTGGGCGCGGTACTCCTGGGTGTGGGTGGCTTTCTGGCAAGCCTGTTCCAGCGTCTTCGCGACATCGGCCGGCAGGCCCTTGGGCGCGATGACGCCGCCCCACACGCTGGCCGGCATGACCTCGAAGCCGGCTTCCGCCATGGTCGGCACCTGCGGGTAGGCCTCCAGGCGCTTGTCGGCGAACACGGCCAGCGGGCGCAGGTTGTAGCGCTTGGCGATGGTGGGCGTCTCGTTGAACAGCATCACCTGCTTGCCCAGCAGGCCGGTGACCATCTCGCCAGTGCTCTTGAAGGGCACGTGCAGCCCCTCGCCGCCGACCTTGTCCATCAGCATGGCCATCGAGAGGTGCAGGATGGTGCCGTTGCCGGACGATCCGTAGGCCAGCTTGCCGGGGTTGGCCTTGGCGAACTCCACCACATCCTTGGCCGACTTGAACTGCGAATCGGCGGGAACCATCATCATGAGCGGCACGGCGTAGGTGCCGCAGATGTGGTCGAAGTCCGCGTGGGTGTAGCCGGTCTTGCGCAGCGCGGGCTGCAGCACCTCCGGGCCGATCACCGACAGGCCGACGGTATAGCCGTCGGGCTTGGCGCGCTGCAGCTGCTGCATGCCGATGGCGCCGCCGGCGCCGGCCTTGTTGTCGATCACCACGCTGCCGTTCAGCGCCGCCGCCAGCGGCTGCTGCAGGGCGCGCGCCATGATGTCCGAGGTGCCGCCGGGGCCGAAGGGCACGATGAGCGTGACGGGGCGCGAGGGAAACGGCTGCGCGAAGGCGGTGCCGGCGCAGGCGCATGCGAGCAGCGAGGCGGCGATGGTCTTGAGGGCGATACGGCGTTGGGCCATGGGAAGTCTCCTGTGGGTGGATAGGCGAAGGGAACCGGTGGACGACGCACGGCGGCCGGGGCCACCCTGCGAGCGGGAATGCAAAGGGTCAGTAGACGGTGCTCTCGAAGCCCTTGGCGAGGTTGGGCCGCAGGGCCTCGATGAATGCCGTGGCCTGGCGCATCATCATTCCCATGTCGGAAGCGACCGCCACGAACGAGTAGCCCAGCGACACGAAGCTCGACACCATCTCCGGCGTCGGGCCGACGATGCCGCAGGGGATGCCCACCTTGCGGCAGCGCGCCGCGACATCGCGGATGGCGTCCTGCACCTGCGGCGCGGCGATGTTGCCGATGTGGCCCATGCTGGCCGACAGGTCGCCCGGGCCCAGGAAGAGCGCATCCACGCCGGGCACGGCGGCGATCTCTTCGAGGGCCGCGATGGCCTTGGGCGTTTCGAGCTGGATGATGGTGAACACCGAATCGTTGGCCCGCCGCGGGTAGTCCTTGGCCGTGCCGTAACCACTCGCGCGGTGCACGGCGGCAAAGCCGCGGATGCCCTCGGGCGGGTACTTCGCATACGAGACCGCGCGCCGCGCGTCGTCGGCAGAATCGACGAAGGGCACCATCACCGTCTGCGCGCCCATGTCGAGCGCGCGCTTGAACAGCACGGGCTCGTTGGCCGCGAGGCGCGTAACGGCAGCGGCATTGGTGCCGGCGACGGCCTGCAGGATGCCGAGCGCCTCGCGCTCGTCGATGGGGACGTGCTCGAGGTCGAGCAGCAGCCAGTCGAATCCGGCGCGGCCCATGGCCTCCGCGGTGCTGGCCGTGCCCGACATGAGCCAGGTGCCGAGTGGAGCGACCGACTGCTTCAGGCGTTCGCGGAAGGGGTTGATCAGGATGTCTGCGGGAGCGGGCATGGGCGTGTTCTCGTGCGGGTTCAGTAGATTGGGGGTTCGGGTGTCGGCGCGTTGCCGGCGAGGGTCGCGAAGTCGCAGCCCTGGTCGGCCTGGGCGACCTGCTGCTGGTAGATGCGTGTCCAGCCGCGGGCGTACGGCTGCTGCGGCGGCGTCCAGGCGGCCCGGCGCTCGGCCCACTCGGCTTCGCTGAGCTGCACGTCGAGACGGCGCTCGCCAATGTCCAGCGTGATCAGGTCGCCAGTGCGCACCAGCGCGAGCGGCCCGCCGATGGCGGATTCCGGCGCGACGTGCAGGACGCAGGTGCCGTAATGCGTGCCGCTCATGCGAGCGTCCGAAATGCGCAGCATGTCGCGCACGCCCTGCTTCAGCAGCTTCTTGGGAATGGGCAGGTTGCCCCACTCCGGCATCCCCGGCCCGCCCACAGGGCCGCCGTTGCGAAGCACCAGCACGGTGTTCTCGTCGGCGTCCAGGTCCGGGTCGTTCACGGCTGCCAGCATCTCGGCGTTGGAGTCGAACACCAGTGCGCGGCCGGTATGCCGCAGCAGCGAGGGCGTGGCCGCCGACGGCTTGAGCACCGCACCGTCGGGACACAGGTTGCCGCGCACCACCGCCAGCGCCATGGAAGCCTCGGGGCAATCCGCCGGCGCAACGATCAGCGGCGCGGCCGGATCGCGGATCACTTCGTCGTCGCTGCAGACGTGGCCCGCGATGTTCTCGCCCAGGCTGCGGCCGGTCACGGTGCCGGCGCCGAGGTCGAGCACGTGGGCGATTTTGTTCAACAGCGCCGGCACGCCGCCTGCGTAGTGGAAGTCCTCCATCAGGCGGTTGCCCGACGGGAACAGGTTGGCGATCACGGGGACGCGCTGGGCCATGGCGTCGAAGTCGTCCAGGCCCAGCGGGATGCCGGCGCGGCCCGCCATCGCCGGCAGGTGCACCGCGGCATTTGTCGATCCGCCCAGCGCCATCCACGTGGCGAGGCCGTTGAGGAAGGACGCGCGCGTGATGAAGCGCGAAGGCTTGAGGTCTTCCCACACCATTTCCACCACCCGCTTGCCGCAGGCCCAGGCCATGCGCGTGTGCCCCGCGTCCATCGCCGGGATGCTGGTCGAGCCCGGCAGCGCCAGGCCCATCGCCTCGACGATCGAGGTCATGGTGCTGGCCGTGCCCATGGTGTTGCAGGTGCCCGGGGCACGGGTCATCCGGCCCTCGAGCGCGATCCACTCGGGCTGGTCGATGGTGCCGATGCTGTACTGCTCCCAGTACTTCTTGGTGTGCGTGCCGGCCCCCACGGCCTGGCCCTTGTAGCGATCGTTGAGCATGGGCCCGGCGGGAAGGAACAGCGCGGGAATGTCCATGGACAGCGCGCCCATGACCAGACCCGGCGTCGTCTTGTCGCAGCCGCCCATCAACACCACGCCGTCCAGCGGCAGGCTGCGCAGCAGCTCCTCGGCCTCGATGGCCAGGAAGTTGCGGTAGATCATGGTGGTCGGCTTGACCATCACTTCACCCAGACTCAGGGCGGGCAGCTCGAAGGGATAGCCGCCCGCCTGCAGCACCCCGCGCTTGACGGCCTGCACCCGCTCGCGCAGGTGCGCGTGGCAGGGTGAGAGTTCGCTCCACGTGTTGATGATGCCGACGACCGGCCGGTCCATGAACTCCTCGCGCGCCAGGCCCTGCTGCTGCAGGCGCTGGCGGTGTGCGAAGCCCCGGATGTCGTCGCTCGCCAGCCATCGCTGGCTGCGCAGCTCGGCGAGGTTTTTTCTGTGCGGTGCGTTCATGCGGTGTCCCTTGCGCCCAGGCTCATTCCATCTTCAGCCCGGCTGCCTTTGCCAGTTCGCCCATCGCCCCCGTGTCCTTCTTCAGCAGGTCGGCAAACTGCTGGGGGCTGGACGAAAGCACCTCGTAGCCCTGCTGCTCGAGCGGCTTGCGGAACTCGGGCGACTGCAGCACCGCGACGATCTCCTGGTTCATGCGCTCGACGATCGCATCGGGCGTGCCCTTGCGCACCAGCAGCCCGTTCCAGACGATGGTGACCACGCCGGGCAGGCCCAGCTCGGTGAAGGTCGGCACCTGCGGCAGCAGCGGCGAACGCTTCGTATCGGCCACCGCAAGCACGCGGACCTTGCCCGCGCTGTGCATGGACACGACCGCCGGCAGGTTGTGGAACATCATCGGGATCTGCCCGCCCAGCACGTCCTGCATGGCCGGCGGGCCGCCCTTGTACGGGACGTGCACCAGGTCGATGCCTGCATGCTTCTCGAACTGCACGCCGGTCATATGCATGGTGTTGCCGTTGCCGGCCGAACCGAAGGGGATGGTGTTGGGCTTGGCCTTGGCCGCCGTCACCAGCTCGCCTACCGACTTGAAAGGTGCCTGCGGATTGGTCAGCAGCACGTTCGGCATCTGGTGCGTGAGCGTCACCGGCTGCAGGTCCTTGAGCGGCTCGTAGCCCATGGAGGCATACAGGTGCGGGTTGATGGCCAGGTTGCTCACCGAACCGAGCAGCAGCGTATGACCGTCGGGCGCCGACTGGCGGGCCACGAAGGCCGAGCCCAGGTTGCCATTGGCACCGGCGCGGTTGTCGATGACCACCGGCTGGCCGATGCGCTTCGACAGCGCGTCGGCCAGGCTGCGCGCGAACTGGTCGGCAACGCCGCCGGCAGGGTATGGGACGACCAGTGTGACGGGACGGGTGGGCCAGGTTGCCGGGGACTGTGCGAGCGCGGGAAGCGCTGGCAGCAGGGATGCGGCGCAGGCGGCGGCGCAGGCCGCGAGGACGCGGCGTCGGAGATTCGGATGCATGAGGTTTCCTTTGGTTGAGATTGCTGGTTCAGCGCGTGACCAGCAGGCTGGCGTCCCAGGCGGGCACGGGCCCGATTCCGGGGTCGATGTTCAAGGTGGCGCAGCCGTCGGACACGCCCCGGCACCAGGGGCTCAGTTCGTCGCGCAGCGGGTTCGGATTGACGTCCACCTCCGCCCAGCCGGGCAGATCGGGCGTAGCCCGCGCCAGGTGGGCATCGAGCAGGGCGAGCGAGAAGGCCAGGCCCACACCCGAGCCAAGCCAGTGCGGACAGAAGCGCCGCCCGGCCGCCCGGGCGATCGCCGCGACATCGAGGCAGCTGCTCACGCCGCCCCACTTCGCCACGTCCGGCTGCAGCACCGAAAGCCACTGCGCAGCCTGCACGAAGTTGGCGTCGCCCCGGATGTTCTCGCCCCCCGCCAGCGGCAGGCCCAGGCCCGCGAGGCGCTGCCATGTGGCGGCGTCGCAGTCGGCGGCGACCGGCTCCTCCAGCCACTGCAGCGGCAGCTGGCTGAACTGCGCGATTGCGGCCATGGCGCCGGACTCGTCCCAGGCCTGGTTGGCGTCGATCATCCAGGCCTGTGCCGCATGGTCTCTCTGCAGCTGCCGCAGACAGGCGACGTCGTCGTCCAAGGAAAATCCCACCTTCAGCTTGAAGCGGGTGTGGCCCTGGGCCGCCGCCGCCCCGACGCGTTCGTCGGCTTCCTTCGGATGGATGCCGCTGGCGTAGACCGGCACCTCGCCGCGGCCGCCGAGCAGCTGCCACAGGGGCTTGCCAGCGCGCCGCGCGACGAGGTCGAAGGCCGCCATCTCGATGGCGGCGATGCACTGCGCGAACGGCCCCGGCTCGCCGCACTGGAGCACCAGCACGCGCGTGCGGGCCGTCAGGGCGTCCTTCAGGGCACGCGGTCCGTCGAAGGACTGCCCTGCCCCGCTGCACAGCGGGGCGAGCACCTGCTCGACGAGCTCGGCGCGGTACTCCGCGGCCGGATTCGGGAAGTTGCACCACACCTCGCCCCAACCCTCGGCACCGTCGGAATCCAGCAGCCGCACGAGCACCGCAGGCCGGTTCTTCATGGCGCCGAAGCTGGTCACCACCGGACGGGCCAACGGATACCGCAGCACGAAGGCGCTGATGCCGGCGAGGCGAAGGCTCGCGGCCGCGCCGGTGACGAAGGGATCGGGGGAGTCGGCTTGCATGGTGGTCAGACCTTCATGGTGTCGGCGCGCGCAAGGCGGGCGTCGCGCGGCGAGGGGTGTGGGTGTGGGGTGACGGTGCGGCAGGCCCAGTAGCCCGGGGACGCGGGGCTCACACCCGAGGCAAGCGCGTGTCGTTTCATTGCGTGGCTTTCCTGTCGATCGCATTGCCGGGCGCCAGCAGGTCCATGCTCAGGCGCACCATGTGCGAGGGATACACCACCACGGCGGCGTAGACCACCACTCCGGCCTCGTCGCTCAGCACGCGCCGCACCTCTGCGACCGGCGAACCGGGCACCACGGCCAGATGCCGTGCCTCGACGAGATCGGCGCAGCGGATGCTCAGGTCCTGGCGGGCACTGGTGACGCGCAGCTGCGTGTCCTCGTGCATGACGAGCAAGGCCGGTCGCTGCAGAAACGCCTGTTCATGCCGCTTGAACAGTCCGGATTCAATGGAAAGATCGATGACGCAGTAGGGCCGGTCCTGGCGCAGGTGCACGCGCTGCATGCGCACGTACTGCTGCGCTGCCGTCTGATCGGAGGGCAGTTGCACGTCGGGCAGGCCCGCGTGGTCGTTGATGTTGAGTACGGTGGGTTGCACGGCACGCTGCATCTGAAGCAGTTCGTCCATGCTCGTGGCGATGCGCACCCAGCGATCGGACAGCGGAATCGCTTCGACGGTGGTCCCGATACCCCGGCGACGGCGGATCAGGCCTTCGCGCTCCAAGAGGTGCATGGCTTCCCGAACGGTGACCCTGGAGGCCCCGAACTCCTCCATCAGCACCGGCAGCGGGGGCATGGTCTGCCCTTGCTGCCACACCCCCATCTCCAGACGCGAGCGCAGCACCTGATACACCTGCAGGTACATGGTCTGGCCGGCGAATCGGAGAGCTGGTTTCAAGGAAACGTATTGAAAACGTGACGTTAGGATCTTAACACCGGGTGCAGTGGATCATTCCGGGCGCTGAGAGCTGTTTCCCCGCCTGCGCTTTCGGCGTGAGGGATGTCTCGGCGATGCGTACAGAATGGGTGCGAGACTGCGGCAAGGCTCAGGGTGGGCCGAGGCGGCTTGGGTCGTGGAGCCAGCCGGTGCGCAAGATGCAGACGAAAAAAGGCCCGCCAATGGCGGGCCCAAGGGAAGCAGGTACAGGTCCGGTGTGCGGCCCTGCTGGCATCCAGCTTCCGCGTGCGAGTGTGCTGGCATGCAGCGTGGACCGCAACCCGGATGAGCTTGGATTCAACGTGCGCACCACAGGTCTGCGCAAAGCTGCTCCAGCCGTGGCGCCGCAGCTTCGCGCGCACACAGAAAGGAACCGCCGAAGCGGGTTGCGAGGGGCGCCCTGGTGTGTCCACCACGGCGTCGAAGCGTCCTTCTTTCGGGCAGGCTCAGCCAGCAGCGTCCGCGCGGGCCGCGAGTAGCGCGAGGGCTTCGGGGCATTCGATGAAGCACTCGGGACCAGCGTTGCGCAAGGCCTGCGGCGCCGTGTAGCCCCACGCGACGGCGGCGAAGCCGATGCCGCAGCGGCGGGCGGCTTCGTGGTCGCGCAGTTCGTCGCCGACGGCGATGGCCTCGCGGGCGGACACGCCGGTGCGCCGCAGCACCCGACGGAAGCGGGCAGCCTTGCCGAACACGGCGGCGCCGCACTCGAAGACGCTCACGTGCCCGGCGCTGGGGCCCAGCACGGCCCGCACGTTGTCCTCGGAATTGGAGGTGACCACCGCCACCGTCGAGCCGCCGCGTGCGAGTGACTCCAGTGCCTGCGCCACGCCGGGAAACAGGCGCATCTGCGCGCGGCGCTGCGTCATGGCGTGCAGCATCGCCGCGCCCACCCGCGGCACCTGCCACCACCGCACGCCCAGCCGCTGCATGAGCGCTCGACCGTGTCCGCCGCGCATGCGCTCGAGTTCCACCCGGTCGATGGGCCGCAGGCGCTGGCCGGCGACGACTTCCTCGAGCGCCGCCACGAAGACCGGATAGGTGTCGGCCAGGGTGCCGTCGAAGTCGAAGATCACCAGCGGGTACCTGCTGCAGCATGCCGTGCTGCCGGCCGCCGTGCCTGCCGGAATGCTGCTGCCGGCGTTGCCACGTGTGTCGATGCCTGCGTCGCTTGTCTTCATGCCTTGCGTGGGTGTCCGAGCCGCCCGATTTTCCACGGGCCGCGTCCCGGGATTCGACCGCGCTCAAGGGGCCGCGTTCCCGATGCGTGGCTATCATGGCCGCACGCCCTTTTCTCGAGAGTGCGCAAGGAGACCAGGCCATGCCCCGCCGCTTCGTCGATCTGTCGATCTTCCTGGAGAACGATGTCGTGTCGGATCCGCCGGCCTTCGCGCCGAAGATCCAGTACTTCACCCACGAAAACACCTTCGAGCAGATCCAGCCCTTTTTCCCGGGCCTGCAGCGGCACCAGCTCCCCGATGGCGAGGGCTGGGCGGTCGAGACGGTGCAGCTGTCCACGCACAACGGCACCCACCTCGACGCGCCCTACCACTTCCACTCCACGATGAACGGCAAGCTCGGCGCGAGCGAGCGGGCCATCGCCATCCACGAGGTGCCGCTGGAATGGTGTTTCCAGCCGGGCGTGAAGCTGGACTTCCGTCATCTGCCGGACGGATACGTGGTGACCGCGCAAGATATCGAGGCCGAGCTCGCGCGCATCGGACACGTGCTGCAGCCGCTGGAGATCGTCGTGGTGAACACCCGCGCCGGCAGCCGCTATGGCCAGCCCGACTACGTGTCCAGCGGCTGCGGCGTCGGATACGACGCCACCATGTACCTGCTGGAGCGGGGCGTGCGCCTGACCGGCACCGACGGCTGGAGCTGGGACGCGCCCTTCGTGCACACGGCCCGCAAGTGGGCGGATAGCGGCGACGCATCCCTCATCTGGGAGGGCCACAAGGCCGGGCGGGACATCGGCTACTGCCATCTCGAAAAGCTGCACAACCTCGAAGCACTCCCGCCCGACGGCTTCATCATCAGCTGCTTTCCCCACAAGATCCGCGGCGCCTCGGCCGGTTGGACCCGCGCGGTCGCGATCTTCGACGAGGCCCTGGTGCCGCCCGCGCCGCGCGCGCAGCCCTGAACGCGGTCGCCTGCCCTGCGCGCCTTGCGCCTGGCTGCTTCGTTATCGGGCGGCAGCGCCTGCTCAGCGTCCGGCGGTGCGCGCCGCGAGGCACCGCTGCAGCAGTTTCGGCGCCTCCATGCGCTCGGTCCACGCCGCGAATTCCGGAGTCGGTCCGGCCCAGCGCAAGGCGTCCACGTCGTCCAGCACGGCGGCGTCGTCGCGCAGCGTCGCCAGGCGCTTGAACAGCAGTGCGGCGTCACGCTGCGACCCCAGCACCTGCTCGGGAAACTCCTCGATCGGCCCGTACCGGTTCAGCAAGCGCGCCGCGCCCACCGCACCGATTCCCGTGATGCCGGGATAGCCGTCCGCCGCGTCGCCGACCAGTGCGAGCCAGTCCGGTATCAGGTCCGGCGCCACGCCGAACTTCTCGCGGATGGCAGCGGCGTCGCGCACGGCCTTTCCCCTGCGATCGACCTGCAGCACACGCTCGCCCTGCACGCACTGCGCGAGGTCCTTGTCGGGGCTCCAGATCAGCACCTTCTGGACGCGCGCATCGGCCTGCGCGACGCGCGCCGCCGAGGCGAGCGCATCGTCTGCCTCCAGCTCCGTCATGGCCCACACCGTCACGCCCATGGCGCGCAATGCGTCCTCGAGCGGTCCGAACTGGGCCCGCAGGGCCGGCTCGATCCCCTCCCCGCTCTTGTAGCCAGGCCACAGCCCGTTGCGGAAGGACTCGATCACATGGTCGGTGGCCACCCCGACGTGCGTGGCGCGCGTCTCCACAAGCTCCAGCACGCTGCCCAGCACGCCCGCTACCGCACCGAGGGGACGGTCCTGCCCCTTGGTGAAGCGACGCAGCCCGTAGAAATGGCGAAAGAGCTCGTAGGTGCCGTCGATGAGGTCGATGATCATCCGGGTTGCGGGGACGCGGGAGGGCAGAAGTGGTGCTCCCGCTCCTGTTTGGACGCTGGAGGGCCGCCTGCATCGTAGGCAATGCCGTCCCGTTTGTGGCGCGTGTCCATGCGCTGAGCGACGACATTGGTGAAAAAACTGAATTCCGCTGCGCACCCTGCCCGAATGGACCACGGGGCGCGGGGTGTGGGCAGTTTCGCGAAACGGATGAGCTGCCGCGTAGGCAAATGCCTTATGGCCAACGTCGATGGACCCACTGGACCCGCCCCCGGCCCGCGTGCACGGCATGTCGGCGCAGCGCGAGGAGCCGGTAAACGAAGGGTCGGCCGCACTGGCGATCCTGGCGTCTCACCGACGGGTGGGCTCCGCGTAATGGGTCGTGGCCGCGCGCATGACCTCGAGCGCTTGCATCGATCGGCCAGCGGTCACGCCGCGGTTCGGACGGCATCGGGCCAGGCCTGTTCACCGTCAAGCACCGCATCCACGCGGTGGGCGGCACCATGGCGGCGAGCAGCGGTTGGCAAGCTGCGGCGGTCGATTCGAGTTGGCGCCGCCGCTGCGTCCCTGCCGCCCGGCCGTGCAGGCGGTCCCCTGAGCGGTGCGGGTGGCGACCTACGCGCTAGCGGGCATGCAGACCCCGGCCGCGCCTGCGCCGCCGCTCCGGCACCGGACAGGCACCGCGACCTACTGCGCCAAAAATATACGCAGCGCGCCGGCGTCACTGAGCGACCCCAGCAGTCGCAACGTACTGCCGGTGGGCGTGGTGACATCGAGCGTCGGCGTGAGGACGACGCTCGCAGCGGCCGCGGCCTTGGGGCGCGTGAGCACATCGATCACTTCCACTTGGAAGGAATGCGTGGGCAAGTTCGCGCAAACCGCTTCGAGGTTTCGAATGGCGGCAACGGAATTCGGCGAGGCGCCCGCCACATAGAGCTGGAACCGGAGTGTGTTCACCCTGTCCTCCTACTCCTTCCTGCCCTCGGCGGCACGGGGTGTTCCGCGCAGTTCGAGCATTTGGGTGCGCCGCGTCTCCTCGGATTCGACCTGCCCGGCCTGAGCCAGGCGGACCAGGTCGAGCTCGGCGTCCTTTGCGCCGACCTCCTGCTGGAGAGCGCCGAGCCGCGCCTGCAAGGCATCCCGCTCACCGTGCAGCAGGCGCTCGCGCAGCTTGAGGTCGGCCTGCTTGCGCTCCTGGGCCAGGCGGTCGGCGCGCTCCTTCTGCCAACGCATCGTCCCCATGAGCACCTGCCCCTCCGCGGTGTACACCTCCGCCAGCGAGACGCCGTTGTCCGACAGCTTGAGTTCGCGCACCTGGTTCGAGTGCGCTGTGCCGCGCGACTTCACGATCGTCAGCGCCCGGTTGCGCTCTCCCGCATGAATAACATAGCTCAAGTGGATCCAGGTGTCCGCGATGGTGGACACGTGCATCGGCGTGCTCTCGACATCTGCGGCGGCGGCCGCGCCCAACAAGCTCGTGCACAGAACCGTAGCGCCCCGGTGCTTGGCCCAGTCGATCAGCCGCTCGGTAACGCCCAGGCCGGCGACTTCGGTGTCGGACTTGCTCAGCGCCGAGATCGGATCGATCACGATGCAGCGCGCCCCGTGTTCGCGCGCCCGGCCGATGATGTTGAGCAGGTGCACTTCCGCGCTGCTTGCGTTGGCCCGCGAGGAGTACATCTGCAGCAGCCCCGACTCCCTGCAGCTGTGCAGGTCGATGCCTACGGACGCCATGTTGCGCACGATCTCCTGCGGGTCCGAGTCGAAGCTCACGAACAACGAGGCCTCGCCGCGCGCGCAGGCGGATTGCACGAACGCTCCGCTCAAGGTCGATTTCGCGGTACCCGGCGCCCCCGTGACCAGGATGCTCGAGCCGCGGTGGAAGCCACCCGCGAACATCTGGTCGAGTGCAGCGATTCCGCTCGAGATGCGCTCCTCGAAAACGAGCTTGGGATCCAGAGTGCGCGACAGCGGTGACGCAACTTCCAGCCCGTCGGGCGCGATGACCATGGGTGAGGCGTTTTCCTGAAAGGAACTGCCTCGGTACTTCAACACCCGCATGCTGCGATGCGACACGCCCGCGCTCACCACGTGCTCGAGGCCGACAACGCAGTCGGTCATGAACTCCAGGAAGCCGAAGGGTTCGAGAAGGTCCAGGGTCTGCGAGTGCGCCTTGGCGGTGAGCACCACGGTCAGCCCTTTCGCAGACAGCCATTCCTGCAGCCGGCGCACTTCGCGCTGCGCGAGTCCGGGACTTCCCAGCAGCGACAGCAGCACGTCGATGGAGTCGAAGGCGATGCGCTTCGCGCCCACCTCGTCCACCATGGCGGACAAGGACGCCAGCAGGCCTTGCAGATCGAACTCGCCCGCGAGCACCATGTCGGAGGTGATCTGGGCGTCGTACCAGAAGAGTTTGTTCCGGGCCCCCTCGAAGTCCCACCGGAAACTTGCGGCGTTCTCCAGCACCCCCGCCTTGCTCTCCTCGAAGACCACGAAGATCCCCGGCTCGCCGCCCGCGGCGCCGCAGACCAGCGTCTGCAGTGCGAAGATGGTTTTGCCAGTGCCCGGACCACCCGTGACCAGGGTGGTTCGACCGGCGGGTATCCCACCGCCCGTCATGTCGTCGAACCCAGCTATGCCCGTCGGTACCTTGTGGAGTGCAGATGCCATGCCCCGAATTATTAGCAAGGAACCGGATGCCGGGCGGCGGCCGCGCAGGCAAGCTGCGGCACCAGGTACGGCGCCCAAGCGTGCCCGCCTGGCGCGGTGCGTCAGAGCGCGCCAGGCACAGTGACCTGATAGAAATCGTCCGCCACTCCGGCGCGGGAGCCGCGCGCGGCTCCCGGCTGCAGCCAGTGCGCAAGGGTTGCCCACAGCCGGGCCGGATCGACCGGCTGGCTGATGAAGTCGTTCGCGCCATCCGCAAGGCAGGCGGCACGCTCGCGTTCGCTCGCGCGTGCGGCGCACGCAATGATGGGCAATGTCGCAAGGCGTGCCTGGCCGCGTACGTACCGGGCCACCTCGGCCCCCTTGGTGACCGGCTTGAGCATGTCCACCAGCACCGCGTCGAACGGCTGGTGCTCGAGCAGCGTCAGGGCCTCCTTGCCGTGCGTGGCGAGCGCGACACGGACACCGGCGAGCTCCAGCAGCTCGCTCAGGAGTGCGGCACGCGCCTTGTCGTCGTCGAGCACCAGCACACGCTTGCCGGCAAGAACGGCCGGCGGATCCGCAAAGATCGCGACTTCCGTGCCGTCCGTCGCAGCCTCGCGAAAACGGGCGCTGAACCATAGCTGCGCCTGGCCGTCCGGCCGGCGTTCGATGCCGGCGTTTCCCCCCATCAGCTGAGCCAGGCGTCTGCACAGGGCCAGCCTCGGTCCGGACTCCTGCGCCGCACGCTCGGGCGCCCGCAACCCCGCCTCCCCGAAGAGATCACTCGCGCTGGGTGCCGAGGCACCGCAGCGCGTCGTCGCGCCGAAGCTCAGCACAACCTCCTCGTGTTGGCGACTCATCACATCGACGACCAGGGCACACGCTGCGCCACGGACCGCCCATCCAGCGACAGCCTGGATGTAGCTGACCAGGATCTGGCACAGGCGCACGGGATCCCCGAACAGTTTGTCGCGCACGGCACGTGCGATATGCACCTGCAGCGATACCCCGTGCATCCGGCACGTTGGCTCGGCCAGGCTGGCCGCGCGCTCCAGGACGGCCGCGAGGTTGAAATCGCGTGCGTTCAGCTGCAACGTGCCCGAATCGAGGCGCGACAGGTCGGCAGCCTCGTCGAGAACGCTCACCACCTGCCGTCCGAAGCTCAGGATCTTGTCCAGTGACGCGCGCTGCGACGCATCGAGGCTGGCGCCGTGCATCGAATTCGCCGCTCCAAGGATGCCGGTTACCGGCGTGCGTACCCTCTGGTCGAGCCATGCCGCCGCGCGCGAACGCGTGCGTGCAATCTCGCCTGCGAGCTCTGCCGGCCCCTGCTGCACGTCGCCCCCGTCGCGCTCGGGGAGCCCGCGCAGCAAGCTCAGCAGGCAACTGGGCTTTCCGTCCTTGAGCACCGGCGTCAGGGTCACGTCCCACCACCGCGTGCCGCCGGCCGCGTCGGGGCCGAGCGCCTGGAAGGTTGTCGGCTCCGCGAGCCGCGCGGACGCGACGGCGAGCATGATGGCGCGCCGGGACTCGCTGGGCCACAAGCTGGCCCACGCCGCGCCGTGCACCGCCGCCGCTTGCGCGATGCCCAGGAGCCGCAGCCCGCTGCGATTCACCCGGAGCACGCGCCCGTGCAGGTCGAGCAGCATCAATCCGTCGGGGCTGGCCTCGAACAGCCACGTGCCGAGGGAGGCCACCTCCGGCAGCGCATGTGCGGTCTCTCCGGCCGAGTTCCGTGCCGGAGGTTCGACCGTTGCAATTGGAGAACGGGTCATGGTGTCCGGTGGTGCTGGATCTGCGAGCCGGCAGGCCCGGGGTCCGGGCTGGAGTTGATCCATCGACCCAACGTCTCGCTCAGGTGCTCGAGCGCGATCGGCTTGGGGAGGTAGTCGTTCATGCCGGCTTCCAGGCAGTCGTGCCGGTCCTGGGCAGCGGTGCTGGCGCTGAGTGCCACGATCGGTGCATGGCAGCCCTGCGAGCGCAGCTTCCGGGTGGCCTCGATACCGTCCATCTCCGGCATGCGGCAGTCCATCAGGATCAATGCGAAGCGGCGCCGGCTGGCCAGTTCCACGGCCTGGCGGCCGCTGGATGCCAGCGTGACGCAGCCATAGCCGAGCTTGTGGAGCAGGGCCTGGCCCACCAGTCGGTTCACTTCATCGTCGTCCACCAGAAGGATCGGCGCGTCCGCCGGCGCAGGCAGCGCGGGCGGCACAGCGGCGCCGCCGCGGTCCGACGCGACCACCGGCACGCACGGCAGCAGAAGCGTGAAGATCGACCCCTGCCCGACGGTGCTCGCTGCCACCAGCTCGCCGCCCATCATTGCTGCGAGCTCCTTGGCGATGGAGAGCCCGAGACCCGTGCCCCGGTACTTGCCGGCCTTGGCCGCCCCGACCTGCGAGAAGCGCTTGAACAGTTCGCGGATCTCCTGGGCGTCGATGCCGACGCCCGTGTCGGCGACGTCCAGCCGCAGGCGCTGCCCCCCGCCGGAAGCGACGACGCAGGCGGACAGCGAGACGCTGCCGGCGTCGGTGAACTTGACCGCGTTGCCGAGCAAATTCATCAGTACCTGGCGCAGACGCTGGCCATCGACCAGCACCCGCTCGGGCACGCCCGGTGCGATATGCAGCTCGAAGCGCAGGCCCTTGCTGCGCGCGCTGCAGTCGAAGACCCCCGCGGTATCGGTCAACAGCATACGCAGATCGGTCTCTGTGCATGCCGTCATCATCTGACCGGCCTCTATCTTGGACAGGTCGAGAACGTTATCCACGACCCCGAGCAGGGTTCGGGCGCAGCTCTCGATGAGGCGCACGTAGCGGGTGTCCTGCGGCGCCAGCATGCGGTCGCAGAGCACGCGCGTCAGGCCGGTGATCCCGTTCAGCGGCGTGCGGATCTCGTGGCTCATCGTCGAGAGGAAATCGGCCTTGGCCTGGTGCGCCTGCCGGGCGTCCTCGACGGCAGCCCGCAGTTCGGCCTGCGCACGCCGCTGGCTGGTGATGTCCTTGCTGGTCCCCACGACGCTCAGTGGGTGGCCCGTCGCGCTGCGCCTGCCGACACGCGCGTGGGTGCGGAACCACCGGCGTTCGTCGCTGTAGCGGCCTGCCGCATGCACCTGCGACAGCGGCTGTCCCCCGCCGCGCAGCAGCTCGTCGAGCGACCGGCGGAACGCCTGCAACTCCGCGGGGTCGGAGAACATGGCCTCCAGCGGAACGGTCTCACCGGTTCGTACGCTCCGGTGCGACTGCGAGTCCTCCGCCCCGACGCTGAACAGGCGCAGCCTGCCTGCTTCGTACTCCCACAGCCGAAGCCCTGTCACCTCCAGGGCCTGCGCAAGCCGCAGTTCGCTGTCGCGCAGCTCTTCCTGCACCCGGCGCTCGGCCGTGACGTCGGCATAGGTCCGGATGTTCCATCCCTGCCCGGTGGTCTTGGAGCGGATGTGCAGGATCGTCCCGTCCGCCGTGTCGAGGTCGCGGCTCGCGTCCTGCGTCCTGCACGCCTCATCGAGGACTGCTTGCGCCGAACGACCGGAAGCACCCGGGCGGCCAGCGAGGTAGTTGAGGATGTCCGCAAACGGCGCTCCGGGGGCCACCACCTGCGGCGGCAGCTGGCACAGCTGCCGTACACGCGTGTTGCTGACCAGCACCCGCCGGTGCTCGTCAAGCACGAGCAGGCCCTCGGGCAGGTTCTCGATGATCGTCTCCAGCAGGGCGTTGCGGTGCTTCAACGCGTCTTCGAGCAGCCTCGTCTCGGTGACGTCGGCGACGATGCCGCAGGCCGCGAACTCGTGCGTGCTCGAATCGGCTGGCACCAGGCGGATCTTCAGCCAGCGCGTTTGCGCGGATTGGGCACGGCAGACCCATTCACAGGGGCGGCGATCGCGGTGCGCGTCCTGCCACGCTTGGCGCAGCGCCTCCCGTTCCAGCGGATGAATGCACTCCAGCCACCCCGATGCCAGGCCATCGACGAGCTCCGAAAGTCCGAGCAGCTCGCGCCATCGCTCATTGGCACTCAGCACGGCGCCCGTGTGGCTCGTGCTGAAAATGCCGATGGGCGCGACTGCGCCGAGCACGTCCATGAGGCCGAGCCTGTGCGCGTGCTGCAGGTGGTGTTCGCGCTCGCGCGCCAACAGCACGCCCACCACTGCGCGTGCGAGCTCGACCAGCACGCCTTGCTGCGACGCCGTCAAGCTGCCCGGTGCGGGCCCGAAGACGCAGAGCGTGCCGATGCGTTCTCCCGACGGCATCACCAGGGGTGCCCCGGCGTAGTGGCGGACATGCGGCTCGCCGAGAACGAACGGGTTGTCTGCGAAGCGCCTGTCCAGCAGCGCGTCCCGGATCTCCATGAACGGAGAGTCCTGGGCAATCGCATGGCCGCAGAAGGAGGTCGCCCGCGGCGTCTCAGCGCCCTGCTCGGCCCCGTGCGCCGACTTGAACCACTGCCGATCCGCGTCGATGAGGGAAATCAATGCGCACGGCATCGCCGTCATCGCGGCTGCGAGTGCGGTGAGCGAATCGAGCACCTGCTCGGGAGCGGTGTCGAGCAGGGCAAGGCTGCGAAGCCGCTGTAGCCGGCGCGCCTCGTTGGCGGGACGTGGAGGAGTGAGCATGGCAGCGGGTGCGTCAGCGCGGTGGCATCCCGGAATGGGCGCGCGGATCCGCCAGGGCAATCAGGCGCGCGAGGCTGCTCCAGAGCCTCGGCGCATCCACCGGCTTGCTGAGAAAGTCGCTCATACCGGCCTCGATGCAGTCCCTGCGGTCCTTCTCCAGCACGTTTCCGGTGACGGCAATCACCGGCAAGGCCCGCAGGCCGAGCTGCTCGCGGATGGCACGCGTCGCCTCCATCCCGTTCATCACCGGCATCTGGATGTCCATCAGGACGGCATCGAATCGTTGCGCCTGCACGGCCGCCACGCCCTGCGCTCCGTCGCATGCGACGCAAACCTCCATGCCTGCCCGCTCCAGCAGGTGCTGCGTGACCTCCCGAGCCAGGGCGTCGTCCTCGACGATCAGCACCCGCTTTCCCTGAAGCGCCGGCGAAGGCAGATGCGACGAAGATTCCGGTGCGCCGATGGCGGGGCGCAAGCGCAGCCGTGCGGTGAACCAGAACGAAACACCCTCTGCCGCATCGGTGGAGACGCCGAGGTCACCCTGCATGAGGTGGGCGTTCGCGCGCGAGATGGTCAGCCCGAGTCCGAGCCCCCGGGCTCCCGGTAGCGGCGCGTCAGGCTGCGCCGGGGGCCCGACGAGCAGCTCGATTTCCTGCGGCGACAGGCAGCTGCCCGCGCGGCGCACCACTCCGTGGACCCGCACCGCATCGGCCGATCGCTCCAGCACCTTCACGCGGACCTCGAGCGTCGAGGAACCGACGAGCGCCACGGCTCGGGAAGCACAACTCAGAAAGATGTTGCGCAGGCGCGTGGCGTCAGCGAGAACTTCCACGGGAACGTCCGGATCGATGCAGGCACGCAGCTCCAGCCCCTTGGACACGGCGATCTGACGCACCAGGGAAGTCGTCTCGGTCAACAGGGCGACGAAATCGAGTTCACGCTCGTGCAGCCGCAGGTTCCCCGCTTCCGCCTCGGTGAGGTCGAGCATTTCTTCCATGAGCATGGCCGCATGCTGGCCAGCCAACTCGATCTGCTGCAGATAGCTGCGTTGCTGCGCGGTAGGGTCGAGGTCGAGCAGCAGGTGCGCGAGGCCTCCGATGGCACTCAGCGGTGTGCGCAGCTCGTGGCTCACGTTCGCAACGAACTCCGTCCTGGCACGCATTGCATTCCGTGCGGACTGTGCCGCCGCCTCGGCGAGGCTCCTGGCCAACTGCGTAGCCGCTTGCGCATCCATCAACGTGGTGATGTCGCGCGCGACGCACAGGATGTGGCTCACTGCCGCGCCGTCACGCGGCAAGGGCGCAGTGCGCACGTCCCACCACTTGGGCGTGCCGCTCGCGGTGGGGCACGGTGCCTGCAAACCGCTGGTGCGCCCCTCGAGCGCGGCCGCGATGGCCGCACGAAAGGCCGCCTCGCAGTGCACGGGCCAGCAGCTTGTCCAGTGGCGCCCTGCGACCGCTTCGTGCGCATCGGCTCCCAACAGCGCAAGGCCGTTGTCGTTGACGCGGACCACGAAGCCTCTGCAATCCAGCAGCACGACGCAATCAGAACTGCCGTCGAACATCGCGCGTCCGATATCGAACCACGCCACCGGGCTCGGCATGCGCGCCTCGTTTGCTTCCGGACGCACGTCCATCACGCGGCTCGGTGCGGATACGAGCTTCGCTCCAACTCTCATTTCTCGATCCTCGTGTTGTTCCGGTCGGCATCGGATACGTCGAGGGATACAAGGCATGCGGATGGGATCGGAAAATACACATCGGCTTCGAGACGGATTCCCGGCAGCGGAGGACGCGGAGGCGGGTTGCGAAAACAGGACGGGTGTGCGTCATTGACCAGGCGCACAGCCTCCAGAAGTTCGGCATACGTGCCGCTGTGCCTTCTGCCGGCGCCGTAAGGCGACCGAGGGAACAAGTTCATGGGGGCTCGCAATGGATGTGTTTCGAGATTTGACTGTATGTAAATCCGTTGCGCAGGGGTTAAGGGAAGTGCCTACGCAAGCACGGGCGCGCACGGTTCTGTGGATGAACGCCTTAGGTGAATCACCTAATCACCGTAGGTATGCCGCCTAGGTGCGAATGCCTCCGCCCGTCCCAGACTGGCCCGCCACCTTCCCGCGTGTCTGCATGACGGGGCGCACCCGCGGCCAGGTGCCTTTTCGCCCGGCGCTCCCAGGAGAGTCCGCGCGCATGCCCTTGCACGGTTAGGCGCTGACCTCCACTTTTTCAGCACTTGCCCAACATTTCGCAAGCTCACTCTGCCAGCAGGAGCAGATGCCTCTGAATGCAGGTAGGCTCCCGCCCTTTTTGCACAGGACGATGCGTGACAAGGGATAGGGTAGGTACAGCTGATGCGGTCCGGATCGTTCTCGCCGATGACCATGCACTGGTGCGAGCAGGAATCAGGGCGCTCATCGGCGGCATCGCAGGCTTCACGGTGGTCGGCGAAGCCAAGGATGGAAATGAGTTGCTCCAGGTGGTCGCCACGCACGCGCCGGACGTCGTGTTGACCGACATCGCCATGCCTGGCCTCGACGGCATTGCAGCCATCGCTCGCATCGCGAAGGACCATCCGAGCATCAAGTTGGTGGTGCTCTCTATGCATGAAGACGTGGACGTGATCCATCGAGCCGTGCAGAGCGGCGCGCAAGGCTACCTGATGAAAAACGCCACCCGGTTCGAGCTGGAGCAGACCGTGCGGGGCGTCATGAGCTCCGGCTCCTACTTCACCAGTTCGGTCGCGCAGCTCCTGCTGAAGAACGACAGCGGCAACGTCCACGACCAACTGACGCCTCGGCAATTGGAGGTCCTGGTGCTGCTCGCCGAAGGCAAGGCGGCCAAGGAGATTGCCTTCACGCTGGGACTGAGTGCCAAGACCGTCGATGTTCATCGCGCGCGCATCATGGAGAAGTTGAACCTCAGGGACCTGCCCAGCCTCACACGCTATGCGCTGCGCAAGGGCCTCACCCAGCTTTGAACGTGCAAACGCGGCGGGCCGTGGCGCGGCCCGTCGGGAGTAGTGCTCGAAGCGGGTCTTGCGCGCGCGTTGCCGTTGCGGCGACCCTGGTTTCCGCGACCTCCAGGCGCCTGCGTGCCCTCCCCCGCAACGAAAGCGGCTGAAGGCGCGCAGGGTTGCGGCTGAAGCCTTCATGCGAAGCAAGATTGATATGACAGTTGCCGGTGCGGAAATGGACAAGATTCGCGAGCTGATCGATCAACTGATCGAGGCGGACGAAAAGCTCGATCGCATGCTCGGCGGCGAGATCGATTCGGTCTGCGATTCGCACGGGCGCACCGTCGTGTTGCGCCGTGCGCAGGCGGCTGCGCGCCAGAGTGGGGACTCGCAACAGGCAGCCATCCTGAACGCGCTTCCTGCGGAAGTGGCCTTGCTCGACGCGAATGGCACCATCGTTTCGGTCAACGATGCGTGGCGCCACGTCGCGCGCAACAACGGCCTGCGGGCGACCGACTACGGCGTGGGGCTGAACTACCTTGCGATCTGCGACGCAGCGGCAGCCCACGGCACTGACGAAGCCCGCCGCGCCGCCGAGGGTCTTCGCGCCGTGCTGTCTGGGCGCGCAACCACCTTCTCCATGGAGTACCCCTGCGACTTCCCCGACCGAAAGGGCTGGTACCTCCTGCGCGCGGTCGCGATGGAGAACGCCCCCGATCTGGGGGCCGTGGTCATGCACCTGGACATCACCGAGCGAAGAAAGGCGACAGAGGACCTTGCGCGGCTGAGCGCGGAGACCGAGCGCCGCGAGCGAATGCTCGGGACCATGCTGGCCTCGCTCACCGACCTGGCCTACGCGGTGGACGCGAACGGCAGATTGATATTCGCGAACGCTCCGTGCCTGAAGGTCTGGGGCCTGTCGCCGCAGGAGGCCCTCGGCAAGACCGTCCACGAGATCGGCTATCCCGCCGACCTGGCGGATCGGGTGCAGGCGCAGATCACCCGTGTGTTCGAGACCGGTAAGCCACTGATCGACGAAACCGGGTTCACGGGTTCGACGGGATACGCGCACTACGAGTACATCTTCTCGCCCGCGCTGCGCGCGGACGGCAGCGTCGAGTTCATGGTCGGCTGCAGCCGGGATATCACCGCGCGCAAGCGGGCGGAAGAAGCACTGAAGCAGAGCGTGGCGCAGTTCTTCAGCCTGGCTTCGGCCATGCCGCAGATCGTCTGGTCGGCGGTGGCAAGCGGCGATTTCGTGTACCTGAATGAGCAGTGGTCGGACTACACGGGCCGCACCGTTGAAGCAGGCCTCGGCAAGGGATGGCTCGATCAGTTGCACCCGGAGGACGTGCAGCGGGCGGATCAAGCCTACCAGCGGGCCCTTCGAAGCGGCACGCCCTGCTCGGAGGAAGTCAGGCTGCTAAGCCGCGATGGCGCCTACCGCTGGTGGCTGCTGCGGGCCGTGCCGGTGCGTGACGCCGCCGACGAAACCAACGACGACAAAGACGACGACGAGCGCATCATTCGATGGATCGGCACCTACACCGATATTCACGACCTGAAGCTCGCCGAACTGCAGGTCTCCCAGGCGAACCGCGAGTTGCAGCGGCAGCGCGCCGAACTGCGGACGCTGCTGGACCTCGTGCCCGCCCTGGTCTGGTTCAAGGACACCGAGGGACGCGTGCTGCAACTGAATCAGCGGGCGGCCGCGGCACTCGGAATGTCGGTCCAGGACGTTATCGGGCAATCGATTTCCGAGCTCTTTCCAGACCAGGCACAGGCCTATGCGGCCGAAGACCGGACCATCGTCCGAAGCAAGCAGCCCATGCTCAGGATCCAGGAACGCATGGTCGGTCCTGACGGCACGGAGGTCTGGTATCAGAGCGACAAGGTCCCCTTCATCGAAGAGGACGGAACCGTCGGTGCGATCATGGTGATGAAGCACGACATCACCGAGCGCAAGCATGCGCAAGACGCCTTGCGCGAGCTCAATGCCGGCCTGGAAGCGCGGGTGCGGGAGCGCACGGCGGAACTGGCCCAGGCGCGGGCGGAGGCCGAGCGGGCGAACAACGCCAAGTCTGCGTTCCTGGCGGCCATGAGCCACGAAATCCGCACCCCCATGGCGGGGTTGCTGGGGCTCCTGGAGTTGCTGGAGCTGACGCCTCTCGATACGGAGCAGCAGTCCACCCTGGCGGTGGCGCGCGAATCCGGGCGGTCGCTCATGCAGATCATGGACAGCATCCTTGACTTCACGAAGATCGAGGCGGATTCGCTGGAGCTCTACGCAGCCCATGAATCGGTGGTCTCCGCGGTGGAAGGCATTTGCCGACTCCAGGCGCCGCTAGCCCATGCCAAGAACCTGCGGATCCGCACGACATTCGATCCTCGCCTCAGCGTGTCTCACCGCTTCGACCATCTGCGGTTCGGACAAATCCTCAACAACTTGCTGAGCAATGCGATCAAGTTCACCGAACACGGAAACATCGACGTTGAAGTCGAGCTGAAGGGCGCCGCCCAGGGAAGGGAACATTTCCATCTGCGGGTTCGCGACAGCGGCATGGGCATCGCGCCCGAGAAGATCGATCGGGTCTTCGAGCCTTATGCGCAAGCCGACGCACGCATCAGCACGAGCCATGGGGGCACGGGTCTCGGGCTGTTCATCTCCCGTCGACTTGCCGAACTGATGGGCGGCACGCTGACGCTGGACAGTGAGGCGGACCAGGGGACGACCGCCACGCTGTCCGTGGCCTTCGAGGTGGCAGGCAACAAGGCGGCGCCGGTCGAACGGGTCGGCGACGCCGCGCGGCAGCGGCTGGACTCGCTGATCGCGCACCGCCCCTCCGTCCCGAGCATCCCCGAAGCCGAGAGCGCCGGCACCCTGCTCCTGGTTGTGGACGACCACCCGATCAACCGCATGGTGCTGCTGCGCCAGACGCGCGCGATCGGGTTCGCGGCCGAGGCCGTAGCGGACGGCGCCCAAGCCCTGTCGGCCTGGGAGAGCGGCCGCTTCGCGGCCATTCTGACCGACTGCAATATGCCGGGAATCAGCGGCTTCGACCTGACCCGGACGATCCGCGCGCGCGAAGCGGCGTCCGCAATGCGCACGCCGATCATCGGGTGCACCGCCAACGCGCTCGCATCGGCTATGCGTGCATGCCTCGACGCCGGCATGGACGACGCGGTCATCAAGCCGGTCGCATTGGAGGATCTGTGCCGGAAACTGGATCGGTGGCTGCCCGCGCGAGGGCGCGAGCTGCCGCTGGGAACCGCACCAGACGCTGCGGCCCCCGAGCCGATGTCCCCGGTCACAGCGGCGGACGTGCTGGACCTCGCGCGCGTCGATGACATGGCCGAGGAGGACGCGCAAACGCGAGCGGACCTGCTGGCGACGTTCCGCCAGTGCAACCACGCCGACGGCGCGGAACTTCGACGCGCCGTAGCCGACGGAGAGTTCGAGTACGCGGCACAGCTGGCGCATCGATGGAGGGGCGCCTGCGCCATGATGGGCGCAACGCGGCTGGCGCAGGCTTGCGCGGCCTTGCACGAGGCTGCGGCATCGGCCCACCTGGGCGAGGTGCACGCCGCGATGCGGGAACTCGATGCGCAGGCACATCTGCTCGATCAGCACATCGAGGCTGCCGCCACCGGCTCCCCATAGCTCTGGGTGTGTCAAGAGAGCTGCGCGAAGAGGCGAAGAGGCACAGGCCGCGGGCGGCGGTGGCCTGGTGCATGGCCAGCTTCGCTCGACCAGGCTCGGCGCTGGTATTTTGCCTATGCGATATAGCCGAAATACCTAGGCGAGACCAGGACGCATCAGTTGCAATCGCGTGAGTCGCTACGACAGATCAGACCCCGGTGATCTCCACAACCTCCGCAGACCGCCTGATGAACCTCAACAACCCTGTACGGATCGAGACCGCCTCCAGCATCGAGAGTTGTCTGAGCCACTACCAAACGCTGGAAGATGCCAGCCGCGCGATGCTGACCGCTGCCCGCATGGGGAACTGGGACACCGTATGCCGGCTCGAGGACGCGTGCCGGGTTGTGATCGCCCGCCTCCGCCGAATGCGCGAAGCGCAGCCGCTGTCCGACGACGAGCAGACGGAGCGCATGCGCGTCCTGCGCGCCATCATCGCCAATGACGCCGAGATCCGCCGGATTGCCGAACCCGATGTGATCCGGGTGGCTGGCCGGCCGTGCAGCGTGCCGCGCAGCGCATAGACGATCACCTCGTCATTTGGGTGCGCCATAGGGCCGGCCCCTGCTTCACGGCCGCACTCCCGGCCTGCCTCCGTTGTAGCCATTCGCGCGGCATTTCGCTCGAGCTCGGAGCTCAGGGTGGGCAGCGCCGCTGCGCGCACGCGCGGCACGTCGCTGCAACGCACGTCACTGCAACAGGACTCGGAGCGCGGTGACGACGACGCGCATGGTGCAGGACCGCTCACGACCCTAAGAAAATGGCTGCGTTGACCGAGCTTCCACGGCTGGGCTAGATTGGCACCGTCGCGCTGAACACTGGAGGTAAACGATGGAACCGGCGAGTCAGCACCCTCGTCCCGCCCGACGCCCGGAGGCGCACATTTCAACCTCTTCGACAAGGTGCTTCGTGCGGATTCTGTTCCCGGTCATTGGCTTGATTGCCGCGTGTGCGCTTTGGGCCGCGACAGAGCGCCAACTCTGGGGACATGTCGCCGCAGCGTTGGCAGCGGGAATGGCGGTCCAGGCCTGGCGACACGTGCGGAAGGACCGCATTGCATCTCCGATGGAGCAAGCCGCTGGACAGGGTCTGATCGACCGTGCCACGAAGTTGGCGACGACCGCTGCCCTGACCAGAGTTGGTGACTCTATGCTGAAGCAGGGTCCAGTCACACTGATATTGATGGACTTCAGGGACCTGGAGGAACTCGCCGCCTATTACAACCCGTCGTTTTACAGACAGATGCTTGAGCTCATAGGCCGTCGGCTTGCAAACACTTGCGGGTCCACGGGACTGGCGGCGCGCGTTGGTCATGAGTCCTTCGCGCTGCTGTTTCTGAAAACCGACCGGGTAGGTGCACTCGACATCCTCGCTGCAAAGCTAGGCAGGAGTGCAAGTTTCGAGCTGGACTCCGATCAGAACGACGTTGTCATGTCGCCGGACATATACATCCAGGAGGCCGCCGCTGACGACACCTCCTTCCTGGATCTGTACAACCGCTGCCGTCTGAATCTGGAACGAGTCTGTCGCCCAGCGGAGGTGCGATTCTCTTCGGTGGTGAGTGCCGAAGCACTCCGTGCGACAGCACCAATCAATCTCGTCGCCTAGCTGGAATCGAATCGAGCGCTGAATGTGTCAATGATCTGCCTGACCTACACCTCCACGTGCGCAGGAGTGCCGCTATCGTCCGAGCTGAAGCACCTTCTCTCCCGCGCTCAGGCACGCAACGCCGAGTTCGGCGTGACCGGCCTCCTTCTATTCCGTGGTGGCGCCTTCGCGCAATGCATTGAAGGGCCGGCCGAGAGCATCGAACATATTCTCGGAGTAATCAGCGCGGACCCGCTGCACACGGACATTGTCATTACCTCGAGAGAGCGGGTCACTGAGCGCGCCTTTCCGGAATGGTCCATGGCATTGAGAACCGTGCACGGCTCTTTCATGAGCTTCGGAGGACCTCGATTGTCGAAGCGCTTGTCACCTGAAGACGCGCAAGCATCATTGGCCATGCGCCGGATGCTTGACTTCTGGAGCCAAGGCGATCGCACGACGTGAAGACAACGTGAGCGGTAATTGGACGCCGGCCAACTCGAGAGCTGCGTTGCATCGGCCAACTGCAGCCGCTTGCATCAAAACAGCACCACAAGCGCGCGCAGCGATGAACGCATCGCCTAGCCAATCGCCACCAGGCCGCGCGCTACGGTGTCCGCCGGGCCACGCCCGCGGCGACGGACCCGGTCACCGGCGCGCAGGGCGTGACGCGCCTCGTCAGCCGTTCTTGCTGTGCTTGGCGATCAGGGACTTGGCGGTCGCGAGCAGCTTCTTGCCGTCGTAGCCCTTCTTGTCCATGTCGGAGACCCACTCCTCATCGACACGGCTGGTCAGCTTCTGGAACTCGGCCGTCTCGGCCGGGCTGAAGGTGTAGACGATGTTGCCACGGTCCAGCGCCAGCTTGCGGCTGATCGGGTCATAGTCCTGCTGCACTTTGCCCATCCAGGCCGAGACGTCGGCACCGGAGTTGGCGTCGATGATCTTCTTCAGGTCCGGGGCCAGCGATTCGTACTTGTTCTTGTTCATCGACATGACGAAGACAGACGTGTAGAGCGCCGGGCTGGTGTCCGGAAACTCGCTGTGGTACTTGCACAGCTCGTGCACCTTCACGGACGTGATCACCTCCCAGGGCAGCGCGACGCCATCGACCGTGCCCTTGCTCAGCGCGTCCGGAATGGCCGGCAGCGGCATACCCACGGGAATCGCGCCCGCGTGGCCCAGCAGCCGGGTCGCCATGCGCGTGGGACCGCGCATCTTCATGCCGCGCAGGTCCGAGGCCGACTTCACCTGCTTGCTCTTGGTGTGCAGGAGGCCCCGACCGTGCGTGTGGAAAGCGAGCGTGTGCGTTTCCTTGAACTCGTCCGGCATCATGGTGGTGAAGAACTCCCAGGCCGCTCGGGACGTGCCTTCCGCGTCCTTCATGATGAACGGCAGCTCGAACACCTCCGCGCGCGGGAAGCGTCCGCCGGTCAGGCCGGGCAGCGTCCACGAGATGTCCACCACGCCGTCACGGGCCTGGTCGTACAGGTTCGGCGGCGTGCCGCCCAGCTGCATGGCGGGGTAGCCCTCGAACTTGATGCGGCCGCCGGATTCCTTTTCCACCTTGTCCATCCACACCTTGTGGATGTAGAGCCAGACGTTCGACGTCGGCGACATGAAGGTGTGGAACTTGAGCGTGACCGCCTGCTGGGCGAAGCCGCTCAAGGCGGGTGCGCCCAGCGCGATGGCGGCGCCGGATTTCAGCAGGGAACGTCTTTGCATGGCTTGTCTCCTTCTAGGGTGCTGCGGACAGCTGTGTTGAAACTTCTCAGAGGAACACGCCGCCGCCATCGACGGCCAGGGTCTGGCCCGTCACGAAGCCGGCGCCGTCGCTGACCAGATAGGCGAGCGCGCCCACCAGGTCGGCCGGCACCTGGTCGCGCTGCAGGCAGCGGCCGGTGGTGCGGGCGTTGTCGCCGATGCGGTTCTGCAGATCCGTCTGCAGAACCCCGTCGCTCAGCGTGAAGCCGGGCGCGATCGCGTTGACGGTGATCTTGTCCTTCGCGAGCTCCCGCGCCAGCGAGCGCGTGAAAGCGATCACCGCGCCCTTGCTCGCGACGTAGTGCGACATGTTCGGCGGGCCCTTGATCGGCACGGTGGAGGCGATGTTGACCAGCCTGCCGCGGCCGCTTCTGCGCAGTGCGGGCAGCACCGCCTTGGCGCAGTTGAACGGGCCGAGGGTGTTGACCTCCATGACCCGCATCCATTCCTGGTTGGTGATCTGCTCGAAGGGCTTCAGGGCCAGCGTGGTGAACAGGCCGGCGTTGTTGACCAGCACGTCGATGCCGCCGAACTCGCGCTCGGCCGCGGCCGCCATGGTGGCGACGTCTTCTTCGCTCACTACGTCGGCTTGCACGCCGATGGCTTTCGCCCCCTGCTCGCGCAGCCTGGCCGCGGCTTCATCGCCGCCGCGCAGGTCGGCGACGACGATCCGGTGGCCCAGGGTGGCCAGGTGCTCGCAGAAGGCATAGCCGATCCCGCTGGCGCCGCCCGTGACGATCACGGTCTTGGGAAGTTCGGACATCACATGGGTCTCCTGTTCTGGTCGTGGAAATGCCTGCTCAGGCGGGGACGGCGGCAAGGCTCGCGAGCTTGACGCTCGTGTCCGCCGCCTGTTCGGGCGTGATGGCCACGCGGGCCGCCAGCAGCTTGCGGGCGGCCATGTGGTCCGCCGCGTTGTTGATCGATTCGACGGCGCTGAGGTGCCCGTCGCGCAAACGCAGCACGGAAAACCTGCCCTCGGCGGCCGAGCCACGCAGCACGGCCTGGTCGCCCGCGGCCGCGACGCCCGCGATCTGCAGCCGGTTGTCGCCCTGATCGCTCCAGAACCACGGAACCTTGTCGTAGGGCGCCGGCTTTCCAGCCAGCCGCGCAGCGACGCAGCGCGCCTGATCGACCGCGTTCTGCACGGATTCGAGGCGCACGGGCTGCGCCGCGTAGGCGGCGGGAAAGCGCGCACAGTCACCGAGCGCGGAAATCGCGGGGTCGCTGGAGACCAGGTACTCATCGACCAGGACGCCGTCATCGACGGCGAGCCCCGCGGCACGCGCGAGCCGGTCGTCGGGCTCGACGCCGATGCCGACCACCACGAGGTCGGCATCGAGCACATCACCGCGGTGCGTGCGAACCGCGCGCACCTGACCTTCGGCACCGACGAACGCCGCGGCGCCGGTCGAGAAGTGGATGCGCGCGCCGCGCCGCTGCAGTGCATCGGAGAGATATCCCGCCGCCTCGGCCGATACCGAGCGCTGAAGCGCGCGCGCTCCGAACTCGAGCAGGTCCACGTCCAAACCGAGCTCGCGCGCGACCACGGCGACCTCGAGTCCGACGAAGCCGGCGCCGACCACGACCAGCCGACGCGGCTTGTCCGGCTGCCCCTGCCCTTGCAGCCGCTCCAGCAGCACCTGCGCATCGACCGAGGTGCGCAGCGTCTGCACACCCGCGAGGTCGGCTCCGGGCACCGGCGGCATGCGCGGGATGGAGCCCGTGGCCAGCACCAGGTGCGACCACGGCCGCGTGGCACCGGATGCCAGCGTCACGTTGCGTGCGGCACGGTTGATGGAGGTCACGCGCTCGTTCACCAGCACCTCGATGTTGCGCTCGGCATAGAACGCGTCGGGCCGCAACTGCAGCTGCGCCGGCGCGGTCTTGCCGGTGAGGAAGCCCTTGGAGAGCGGCGGACGTTGATAGGGCAGGACGGCTTCGTCGCAGATCAGCGCGATGGGGCCGTCGTAGCCCTCGTCCCGCAACGAAGCGGCCGCCTGGAAGCCGCCCTGTCCGCCGCCGACGATGACAACACCAGAGTGCACCTGCGTCAGACCTGATGCGAAGGGATGTGGACGATGATCTCGTCCACTCCCGGCTGCACGGAGAGCTGGCAGCTCAGGCGGCTGTTCTCGCGCCGCCCGCTCGCCGCACTTTCGAGCATCTCGTTTTCCACCTCGCTCACGGGGCCGACCGCGTCCTGGCTGGCCTCGTCGAGATAGACGTGGCAGGTGGCGCACATGGCGGAGCCGCCGCACTCGGCGACGATGCCGGGAATGCCGTTGGCCACGGCGGTCAGCATGACCGTGGCCCCCGGAGCGACCTCGATGGAGCGGCGTTCGCCGCCGGGTTGGACATAGGTGATCTTCGGCATTGTTGCCCTGCAGAAAGACGGAACGAGGTGGTGCGCTGCCTCAGGCGGCAGTGATACGCACCGGCATGCTGGTGTAGCCGCGCACCGAGTTGTTGTAGTGCATGACGGGCTGGCCCGCGAGTTCGAACGATTTCACGCGCTTTGCAAGCGCGGTGAGCACGACCTCGCCCTCAAGGCGCGCGATCATCTGGCCGGCACAGCCGTGGACGCCCGTGCCGAAGGCCATGTTGCCCGAGGCGCGCCGGCTCACGTCGAACTTGTCCGCGCTCTCGCCCCAGCGCCGCGGGTCGCGGTTGGCCGAGCCGATGAACACGCACACCTTCTGCTCGGGCGCCATGGTCACGCCCGCCACCTCCACGTCGCGGGTGGTGGTGCGATAGAAGGAGTGGAAGGTGCTCTCGTAGCGCAGCACCTCTTCGAGCGCCTGCCGCGCCATGGAGGGATTGGCGTGCACCAGCGCCCACTGATCGGGAAAGCGCGCAAACGACACGATGGCATTGCAGAGCGTGAACACCGTCGTGTCGAGGCCCGCGGACAGGAGCGTGCGCACGAGCATGGGCGCTTCTTCGGGTGCGAGCAGGCCCTCGTCGGCGGCCTGGTACAGGCGCGCGCCGAAGCCGTCGGGCGTGAGGTTCTCGCGCTTGCAGACTTCGGCAATCCAGTCGATGGCGCCGGACTGCGCCTTGGCCAGGCACTTCTGGAAGCGCTCGTTGACCGGGCCGAACGCGTTGAACACCATGTCGCCGTACGGCAGCAGGTACTTCTCCCGGCCTTCGGCCGGGATGCCCACGGCATCGGCAAAGACCTTCAGCGGGTAGGCTTCGCACAGGTCGGTCACGGCGTCGAAGCTGCCCTTGGCCAGCAGGCGGTCCACGAGGCGCTCGGCCTCCTGCTCGAAGGTGGGCCGCAGCTTGTTGATGGACGCGGGCGCCAGCAGGCCGCCTACGACCTTGCGCGTGCGCCCGTGCATGGGCGGATCCACTTCCAGAATGATGCTGGGCTTGCGCCACGGCTCGGTCGTGTGGAAGTTGGCCAGGCCGACCCCGGCACTCGAGCAGAAGGTGGCCGGGTCTCGCAGCACCGCGTCGATCTCGGCATGCCGCGCCAGCCCATAGGCCTCGTAGCGCGAGAGATAGAACACCGGGCCGAGTTCCCGCAGGGTCTCGTAGTGCGGATAGGGATCGTCCAGCACCCAGTCGGCGTACGGATCGAAATCGGTGACGGGAGCATCGGCTGCCGCCCGTTCCACCTGTGCGGTGCTCTGCATGGGTGCGTGTCTCCTTGTGCCGCCGAGTGAGCTCGACGTACTGATGCAGGAAAGTCTAGTTGCGTATTGATCGAGGTCAACGGAATCGAACTGAATGTGCGCATTGCGAACTGCTGACCCGCCTCGCACGCACGCGCGTCAACGGTTGCGTACCTTGAAGCGCATCTCTCCAATGCCCTCGCATGCGACGCGCACCTCGTCGCCCGCGACGACCGGACCGACGCCCTCCGGGGTGCCGCTGAGGATGACGTCGCCCGGATGCAGCGTATAGGCGCGCGACGCGAACTCGATCAGATCGGGGATGTCCACCGTCATGGCCCCCGTGGAGGTGTGCTGGCGCCGGGTGCCGTTGACCCACAGCGACATCGTGAGTGCGTGCGGGTCGGCAATCTCGTCGGCGGTGACCAGGCACGGGCCCAGCACGGTATAGCTGTCGGGTGATTTGCGGTAGCTGCGCTCCTCGACCCCGCGCACGGTCATGTCGAGGCCGATCGTGTAGGCCGCCACGTGCTGCATGGCGTCCGCGCGCCTGATGTCGCGGCCCGGCTTGCCGATCACGACCGCCAGCTCGACCTCATGGTCGGTGCGGCGGTCGGGAAACACGATCTCGACGCCCTCGCGCGCACCCACGATCGACGAGGTCGCCTTGAGGAACAGGCCGTACTTGTCGACCGGGCGCTCCACGCCTTCCAGCGCCTTGGCGTGCACGCCGTGATCGACGCCCGGGTCCTTGGTGTCCTGCTGCACGTGCAGCTTGTAGTTGGCCGGTGCGGCCATGACCTTGCTCGGCTGCGTGAGCGGGCTGTCCAGCGACACGCTCGCAAGGTCATGCCGCGCGGCCTGCGGACGCAGGCGTCGCGCGGCCTGCACGATGGTGTCGAGATGCACCAGAAGCGGATCGCCGGGGGGCAGCGGCCAGCGCATGGGCGGCAGCACGTCCAGGGCTGCGGTGACGTCGTAGACGGCGTCGCCCTCGATGAGGCCGAGGCGGTCATGGTGGAAGCGGCAGAGTTTCATGCGGGTGTTCCGGGTGTTCGGTTTCGGTTCGGTGTTCCATGACGGCGATGGGCTCGCCGTCAGGCGCCGGGGTGGAGCGGCGTCCACAGCCAGTCGAGGCAGCGGTAGAAGTCGTGCGGTGTGCGCTCGCCCCACTGCATGGCGCGCAGTTCGGCGTCGAGCCCGTCGCAGTGGAAGACGTCCCAGAGCGCGCGCGACTCGAGCTGCACGCGCGCCGTGCGCAGGAAGCGCGCCCGCTGCAGACGCTCGAACGCGCCGGCATAGTCGTCGCCCGCCTCGTCGAGGATGGACGCGAGAACGACCGCGTCTTCGATGGCCATGCCGGCGCCCTGTGCGAGCGATTGCAGCGTGGCGTGGGCCGCGTCGCCCAGCAAGGTCACGCGCCCGTCGGTCCAGCGGCGGATCGGGTCGCGGTCGGCGATGGACCAGCGCCGCTCCAGGCTGACCCGCTCGATCAGTTCGCGCGGCTCGGCCTGCGCGCCGGCCTCGATGGCGGCGATGTGGTCGCGGTAGGCCGCGCTCTCGCAATCGATGCCCGGAGGCACGCGCACCACCATCACGATGTTCAGCTCGGTACGCCCGCGCAGCGGGTAATAGATGACGTGGAAACCGGGGCCGCTCCACATCGTGACGCCGGTGCGCTGCCTCGCGAGCGCGGGCGCCTGGTCCATCGGGACGATGGTGCGATGCGCCACATAGCCGGTGTCGCGTGGCAGGTCGCCCGGCTGCATCTGGGCGCGGATGCGCGAGCGCAGTCCGTCCGAGGCGATCACTGCGGCCGCCTCGATCTCGCGGCCGTCGGCGCTGAGGACGACAAGCCGCTCGCCGTCCTGCCGATACCCCTGGACGGCGGTCGCCTGGTTCAGCTCGACGTTCGGCAGCGCCTCGCAGGCCGCCAGCAGCAACTGGTGCAGGTCCACGCGGTGGATCGCGATGTAGCGGGAGCCGCCGTACCTGCGCGCGAACTCCGGCGTGTGCAGCGGTATCTCGGCCAGGCTGGCGCCGCTTGCGATGTCGCACCAGCGGATCTCGGTCGGCTGATAGCCCTTCTCCAGCACTGACTGCCCCACGCCGAGGCGTTCGAGCATCGGCAGCACGTTGGGGCCGATCTGCACGCCATAGCCGATCGCGCCGATCTGGTCGGCCTGCTCCAGCAGCATCACCCTGCGGCCTTGGCGCCCGAGCGCGAGCGCCGTGCATACGCCGCCAACGCCACCGCCCACGATCACCACGGGCAGGCTGCGCGCAGCTGCATCCTGCGCGCGGGTCATGGCCGCACCTCCGCGTCCAGTGCTTCGAGCCGGTAGTAGCCGCAGGTGCGCATCAGTTTTTCGTCGGTGAGCTCGACGATGACAGCCGCTTCGTCGGCACGGTGCCGCAGCTCGACGGCCATCGGAGCGGCGATGACGTCGCCGAAGTGCCACGCGAAAGTCGAGCTCCCGACGGTGCTGGTGCCCCGGCCCTGCAGCACGACGAAGATGGAGCTGGCGTTGTGGCGGTAGGGCGCGCCTTCCCATCCGGGGGCCATGCGGTGGACCTTGATGCCGATGGTGGGCATGGAGGGTGCAGCCAGCTCGATGGTGGTGCCGAACAGGCGCGACTGCGCAGGCGCGTCGCTCGCCGCCTGCGCGTCCAGCGCGCGCTGGGTGTCGGCCCAGGCGAACCGCATGGGCGAGCTCGGCTCATCGATCACCTCGGGCTCCCAGCCTTGCGGATGCTCCTCGCTCGACATCGGCTCGAGCAGGTGCACCAGCGGGATGTCCAGGCAGTCGAACCAGTAGGCCTGCTCGGCGCCGTCGTGCCCGTGGCCATGCCAGGAGCCGCCCGGCGTCAGCACGATGTCGCCGCTTTCCATCGGGTGCTTGCGGCCGTTCACCACCGAGTACGAGCCGCGCGATTCGAGGATGACGCGCAGCGCGTGCGGAGAGTGCCGGTGCGAGCGGGCGCGCTCGCCTGGCAGGATGGACTGGTAGGCGCCGATGAGCGTGCGCGTGGTGCCGAAGTCGTTGCCCTCGATGGGGTTGCGCAGGATGAAGTTGCGCCGCTCGGCCTGGTCCGTGCCGATCACGCGGCCGGCGGCCTGCAGTGCGGGCTTGATGCGCGCGTACTGCCAGTGTGCGGGCACGAAGGTGGAGCGCGGCCGGGCCCACATGAGCGGGCGCTCGTGCCGGATCCAGCCGGGCGTGCAGTGCTCCTGCGCGATGCGCTGCACCAGCTGATCGACACTGGTGACGCTGCCGTAGTCGGGGTGATGCGAATTCATGGGGTCGTCGTCCTCGCAGCATGGCCGCGGGTTCGCCGCGGCAGGTTGTGTTCGGGAGGGGTCGCGTGGCCCAGTCGCTGGCTGACCGACTGCGCCGCGGCGCGCAGTGCGACGGCGTTGGGGCCGTCCGGCCGGATGTCGAAGTTCTCGGCCACACCCAGCGCCACGATGACTGCGCTCACCTGCCCGGTCGCATCGAAGACCGGCGCGGCGAGGCTGGCCACGCCCTTGAGCGGCTGGTCCCGCATCCAGGTGCAGCCGTGCGGCCGGTACTCGGACAGCATCGCCTCCACGGCCGTGCGATCGCCGATCCGGCGCCGCTGCTCGGGGGTGGCGGCGGCGAGTTCACGGGTGACGAGCGCATCGATGATTGCCGAGCGCTGGAATGCGGCAAACGCCCGTCCCGTCGCGGACCACAGCAGCGGCATGACGAAGCCGACGCGGACGTTCACCACGATGGCCTGCACGGGTTCTTCCCATCGGACGATGACGGGGCCCTGGTTGCCCAGCACCGCGACGAAACAGCTCACCTGCAGGTCCTCGGCCACGGTGGCGATCTGCGCCGCGCTCAGGCGCAACACGTCGGACTGCCGCTGCGCTGCGAGCCCGAGGAACACGGCTTCGCTGCCGAGGACGTAGCGCGCGGTCAGCGGGTCCTGTTCGACGAACCCGGAACTGACCAGGCTGGAGAGGTAGCGATGCACCTTGGCCGGATGCTCCTGCAGGTGCATGGACAGCCCGGTGAGCGTAGCCGCGCCGCCCAACTGGCCGAGCGCCTTGAGCACGCCGACGGCCACTTCGGCCGACTGCACCTTCTGCCCCCGGCGCGCGGACGCCGGCTCCGCAGGAGCGACGGCGGCGAGGCGCCCAGCCGAGTCGTTCGTCATGTCGCAATTACGAAATGCATAAATGCATTATGCATACCGTACTTGGACGGTCAACGCGCCGCTCCGCGACCACTGTCTGGGGCGATCGAACCGTGATCGGCGGCACACTGCGGGCCGCATCGGAGGCAGCCTCGGGCGACCAGAACCTTCGGCGAACTGCAAAGACGCGGACGTTGATGGGGCCAGCCGTGACAGGCCACGACGCGCTGACCACGCCAGGCGCGAGGCGTCGTCCGCCGCAATTGCGACCTGCCTCGTCGCGCCGGCCCCGTGGCGCGAGCTGCTACCCGCCCTGCTGCCTCACCTCGCGCAGCACATACCCGATCCGCGGGAAGTGCACGTGCAGCAGCCCCGCGCGTTCGTCGCTGCGCCGCAGGGTGTAGTGGGTTCGCGTGGCCGAGACCAGTTCGCCCTCGGTAGGCTCGGCGCCGAACGACTCGGACGTGATGCTCACGCGGCTGCCGAGCCGGATGCCGTGGTCGTCCTGGAAGGCGCTGTGCACCAGCAGGTTTTCCTCGGCGATGGCCGGTTCGCTGCGGGCGGCCACCGCAATGGCCGCGTCGCCGGCGAGCGGCTCGAGGCGGCCGTGCCCGATCTCGGCCATGCGGTCCATCCATTCGAGCACCGCCGGTGTCGCGGCGAAGATGTCGGCCAGCACGGTCACCTGCACGCGAATGAACCACAGCGAGTGGTAGGTGGCGAAGTCGGCCACGCAGGGCTCGGCGCCGAACAGGAACTCGTGCTCCTCGACCATGCTCGAGATGCGCCGCAGGTACGAGCGCAGCGCAGAAGTGGCGTCGGCGGGCCGCAGCTGCGTCATGTTCACGCGCATGGCCTTGCGGTCGGCGGCGAAGGCCTGCCCGATCTCCGGCTGGCCCGTGAACAGGTGCGCCGCGCCCTTGGGCTGCAGCGCGTACGTCATCGCGGTCCAGAACAGGGTCGTGTCCGCCCACTGCGCGAACACGCGCGAGCAGCCGCGCAGATGAGGCGGATACAGCGGTGGTTCCGGCTGGGCGTGTTCCAGCACGTCGCAGATGAGGCTGCTGTCGCAATAGATGTCGGCTCCGACCTGCAGGAAGGGTGTCCTGCGGTAGCCGCCGGTGAGCGCCACCACGTCGGGCTTGGGCATCACGGACGGCACGATCACCGACTTCCAGGCCAGCTTCTTGCGGCCCATGACCAGGCGGATCTTCTCGGAGAAGGGCGAGGTGCCGTAGTGGTGCAGGATCAGGTCGGGTGTGTGCATCGAGAAGTGGTTCCTGTGTGCGGCCTCAGCGCGGCATGGCGCGGGCCAGGATGGCGTCGAATGCGACGGTGTCCGCCAGCGTGCCGAAAACCTGGCCCCAGTCGCCGGCCACGCGCGAGCCGCAGAACGCAGCGGCGACCTCGGGTGGGGCGCAGCGCCAGAGCAGGGTGGCCTGCAGGGCCAGCGCGATATCCTGCGCCAGCCGGCGCGCGCCCGATTCGCTGGAAGCTTCGTCCACGCGCGCGGGCAGCTGGTCCATCAGCCGGTCCAGGGCGGCATCGGCGCCGCGGGCGGATGCGAGTTCGCGCGCCAGCGCCTGCGCGCTGTCGGCCTTGCGCAGCGCCCGCAGGAGATCGAGCGCCATGATGTTGCCCGCGCCCTCCCAGATGGAGTTGACCGGCATCTCGCGGTAGATGCGCGCCATGACACCGTGGCCGCCCTCCTCCACGTAGCCGTTGCCGCCCAGGCACTCCATGGCTTCCTGGGCGAAGGCGCTGCCGCGCTTGCAGATCCAGTACTTGGCCACCGGCGTGAGCAGGCGCGCCATGGCCGCTTCGTGGGCATCGTCGGGCCGGTCGAACGCATGCGCCAGGCGCAGTGACAGCGCGCATGCCGCTTCGGCTTCGAGCGCCAGGTCGGCCAGCACGTTGCGCATCAGCGGCTGATCGATCAGCGGCTTGCCGAACGCCTGCCGCTGGCGGCAGTGGTCCAGCGCCAGCGACAGGGCCTGCCGCATGAGGCCACCGGTGCCGAGGGCGCAATCGAGCCGCGTGAGCGACCCCATCTGCAGGATCTGCGGAATGCCGCGGCCTTCCTCCCCCACCAGCCAGGCGGTGGCGCCGTCGAACTCCACCTCGGCGCTGGCATTGGCGCGGTTGCCCAGCTTGTCCTTCAGGCGCTGCACCCGCACCGCGTTGCGGCTGCCGTCGGGCAGCACCCGTGGCAGGAAGAGACACGACAGCCCCGAGGCGGTCTGCGCCAGGACCAGGTGGGCGTCGGACTGCGGCGCCGAGAAGAACCACTTGTGGCCGGTGACGCGCATGCGCGTACCCCAGTCGTCCTGGCCGTCGGGCTCTGCGCGCGTCGTGTTGGCGCGCACGTCCGAGCCGCCCTGCTTCTCCGTCATGCCCATGCCCATGGTCAGGCCGGGCTTGTCGCGCCAGGTGCGGGCCGAGGCGTCGTACGCCCGGCTGGTGAGACCGGGGCCCCAGGCCGCGAGCAGCGCCGGGTTGCCGCGCAGCGCGGGGGTGGCGGCATAGGTCATGGAGACCGGGCACAGCACGGCGGGCTCGAGCTCGGTGAACAGCATGAAGCCGGCCGCGCGCCGCAGGTGGGCGTGGGCTGCGGGATGGCCGCCGATCCGGTCGCCGTCGGATCGCTGTGCCGTTGCGTCCTCGGACCACGGCGTGCCGTGCAGCCCGGCCTGCACGGCCGCCGCCATCAGCACGTGGTAGCTCGGATGGAACTCGACCTCATCGACGCGCCGGCCGTGGCGGTCGTGCGTGCGCAGCTGCGGACCGTAGGCGTTGGCGAGCCGGGCGTGCTCCTGCATCTGCGCCGAGCCGAGCTCGCGGCCGAGCAGCTCGAGGCCGGTGGTGTCCAGCGCCGGCGCCAGCAGGCGCAGCGCGTCGCGCATGCCCCGGTTGCCCGAGAACAGGTCCCAGTCGCGCAGGGTCTCGGGCTGGTTGAACACGTCGTGCGTCATGTCCGTGCCCGCGCCGCGGTCCTTACGAAATCCGAACCAGCTGCTTGCCGAAATTGCGCCCGCGCAGCATGCCCAGGAAGGCCTCGGGTGCGGCCTCCAGGCCCTCGGCGACGGACTCGCGCGGACGGAAGCGCCCGCTGCCCACGAGTTCGCCGAGCTCGGCCAGCGCCTGCGGCCACACCTCCATGTGCTCGCTCACGATGAAGCCTTCCACCCGCATGCGGTTGGTGAGGATCAGCTGCGGATAGGTGAGCGGGATGGGCTGGCCGTCGTAGCCCGCGATCATTCCGCACACCGCCACGCGGGCAAAGGCGTTCGCGCGCAGCAGGACCGCATCCAGCACCATGCCGCCGACGTTCTCGAAGTGGCCGTCGATGCCATCGGGACACGCCTGCTTCAGGGCGCGCGACAGGGACCCCGCGTCGCCGTGCTCGCGGTAGTCGATGCAGGCGTCGAAGCCCAGTTCCTCGACCACGTAGCGGCACTTCTGCGCCCCGCCGGCAATGCCCACCGCGCGGCAGCCGCGCGCCTTCGCCAGCACGCCCACCGCGCTGCCCACCGCGCCGCTGGCGGCGCTGACGGTGACGGTGCGCCCGGCCTGCGGCTCGATGATGCGGTTCAGGCCATACCAAGCGGTGACGCCGGGCATGCCGACGGCGCCCAGGTAGTGCGACAGCGGCACGCGGGAGTCGTCCACCTTGCGCAGCGCGCCCGGCTGCCCGGCATCGACCACGCTGAATTCCTGCCAGCCGCCCATGCCGACGACCTGGTCGCCGGCGGTGAACTTCGGGCTGCGGCTCTCGACCACTTCACCGACCGTGCCACCGATCATCACCTCGCCCAGCGGCTGCGGCTGCGCGTAGCTCTTTCCCTCGTTCATGCGGCCGCGCATGTACGGGTCGAGGCTCAGGAAGCGGTGGCGCACCAGCACCTGTCCCTCGGACAGAGCCGGGGTTTCGCTGGTGACGAGCCGGAAGTTGCCGGCTTCGGCTTCGCCGGTGGGGCGCTTGTCCAGCACGATCTGTCGGTTTGTGGGCATCGCAGGGTTCCTCTGGCGGGTAGGGTGATTCGGATCAGTCGGTGGGTAGTACGCCGGCCGCGCCGCCCTGGCCGTCGGCCGCGGGCTGCCGCCTGACGTACCGGAAGGTGCCGGTGGCGTGGGCGCACATGCGCTCGGACGCATCGAGCACCGTCGCTTCCACGAAGGCCATGCTGGCGGTGCGGTGCAGCAGCTTGCCGTGGCAGACCAGCACGCCGGTGGACGGACGCATGAAAGTGGTCTTCATCTCGATGGTGACGATGCCCATCTCGGGCTGCACGCTGCGCGCCGCGGTGGCCATGCCCACGTCCAGCAGCGTCATCACGGCGCCGCCGTGCACCACCTCGAAGGAGTTCATGTGCTCGGGCCGCGTGTCGAAGTCGATACGCGAGTGCCCGCCCTCGAAGACCTTCAGCCGGAAGCCGAGGTGATCGACGAAGGGAATCGGGACCCCGAAGGGAATGTCCTGCATTCAACCGCCCGTCACGACACTGACGCCACCGTCCACCGCCAGCCACTGCCCGGTGATGTGCTTGCCCGCGTCCGATGCGAACAGCAGCGTGGTGCCCTTGAGGTCCTCGTCGTCGCCGAGACGCCCCAGCGGCGCGTGGGCCGCGAGCTGGTCCTCGCCCATGCGCTCCAGCGTGCCGCGCGTCATCTTGCTCGGGAAGAACCCGGGGCAGATCGCATTGACATTGATGTGGTAGCGGCCCCACTCGCAGGCGAGCGCGCGGGTGAAGTTCACCACGGCGCCCTTGGAGGTGTTGTAGGCCACGGTCTGCATCTCGGGCGGATTGCCGCCCAGCCCCGCGATGGAGGCGATGTTGATGATGCGGCCCTGCTTGCGGGCGATCATGCTGCGCTTGGCGACGTGCTGGCTCAGGATGAAATAGCCCCGGATGTTGAGGTCCATGACCTTGTCCCAGGCTTCCACCGGGTGGTCCTCGGCCGGCGCGCCCCAGGCGGCGCCGGCGTTGTTCACCAGGATGTCGATCTCGCCCATGCGCTCGAGCGTTTCGTCTGCCAGCTTGCGGATGTCCTGCTCGCGCGCGCAGTCGGCCGCGATCCAGCGCGCATCGATGCCGGCCGCCTGCAGTTCGGCGACCGCCTGCTCCAGGTCGGCTGCCTTGCGCGAGCTCAGCATGATCCGGGCTCCCGCCTCGCCGAGCGCGTGCGCCATCTGCAGCCCGAGCCCGCGCGAGCCGCCTGTGACCAGCGCGTTGCGCCCCTTCAGGCTGAATAGTTCATGGATGGTGCGGCTCATGGTGCTCCTTTGGAGGGTTGTTGTACATCATCGATCGGCCCTGCCGTCGGGGGCGCAGGCATCGGCTCGGCCATGCGCGCGCGCAGCCAGATCAGGGCGATGCCACCGGCCACCGCCACCGCGCCGGCGGCGATGAGCGCAAGGCCCAGCACGGACGCATCGTCGCGCGCCACCAGGCCGAGAACGGCGGCGAAGAGGCCGCCGTAGATCAGCACCCAGGCCAGGGCCTCGACCCGCGCGATCGTGCGGCGCGTCGCCATGGCTCAGAACGCCTCTTCCGGCATGTCGGCGCAGGTGCGGTCCCGCTGGGCCACGGGCCGCAGCCAGGCCGCGATGCGCGGCAGCTCGTAATGGAAGAAGTAGCGCGCGGCGCGGCGGCGCCCCTCCGACGCGGCGTCGGCGGCGTCGCCGACCGACAGCATCAGGTCGAGCCAGGTCCAGCCCAGCACGAGATGGCCGAAGGCCTGCATGTAGGGGACGGCATTGGCCAGGGCGTCGGTGGGCTCGCCGGTCGCCCACGCGGCCTTGGTGGCGGCGCCCACCTGCTGCAGCGCGTCGGCCAGCGCATTGGCGTGTTCGGCCAGCGGGGCGCGGTGCAGGGCCTGCTCGATGGTGTGGTTCATGCGCCCGGCCAGCAGCGACAGGCCGCGCCCGCCCTCCATGCGCACCTTGCGCCCCAGCAGGTCGGTGGCCTGGATGCCGTGGGTGCCCTCGTGGATCATGTTCAGGCGGTTGTCGCGCCAGTACTGTTCCACCGGAAAGTCGCGCGTGTAGCCGTAGCCGCCGTGCACCTGGATGGCGAGGGAGTTGGCTTCCAGGCAGAACTCGCTCGGCCAGCTCTTGGCCACGGGCGTGAGCACCTCCAGCAGGAGGCGGGCGTCGTCGGCCGCTTCGGGCGTGCCGGTGTGCTGCTCATCGACCAGTCGCGCGCAGTACAGCATCAGGGCCAGCGCGCCTTCGCAGATCGACTTTTGCGCCAGCAGCATGCGCTTGACGTCGGCGTGCTCGACGATCCGCACCTGCGGCTGCGCCGGGTCCTTGCCGCCCGCGCCCATCGGCCGGCCTTGCGGACGGTTGCGCGCGTACTCCAGCGAGGCCTCGTAGCCGGCCAGGCCCAGCGCGGTGGCGGCCATGCCGATGCCGATGCGGGCCTCGTTCATCATGTGGAACATGCAGCGCAGGCCCTCGCCCGGCGCGCCCACCCGATAGCCGATCGCACCGCCCCGCCCGCCCGGCGTGAAGCGGCCTTCGCCGAAGTTGAGCAGGGTGTTGGTGGTGCCGCGCCAGCCGAGCTTGTGGTTCAGGCCGGCGAGTGTCACGTCGTTGCGCTCGCCCGTGAGCTGGCCGTCGGTGCCGACCAGCCACTTGGGGACGATGAACAGCGAGATGCCGCGCGTGCCCGGCACCAGCGTGCCGTCGGGCCCCGGAATCTTGGCCAGCACGAGATGGACGATGTTCTCGGTGAGCTCGTGCTCGCCGGCCGAGATCCACATCTTGTTGCCGCGCAGGCGGTAGCGCGGGCCGAGCGGATCGGTCTCGTAGTCGTCGCCGTCGGGCGTCGCGCGGGTCGCGACGTCCGAGAGCGAGGACCCGGCCTGCGGCTCGGACAGGCACATGGTTCCGGAGAAGCGGCCGTTGAACTCGTTGTGCGCGAACACCTGCTGCTGCAGGGGCGTGCCGTGCGCCATCAGCAGATTCGCGTTGCCCACCGTGAGCAGGCCGCCGCCGATGCTGACCGAGGCCTTGCCGAAAAACGCGCCCGCCGCGGCCTCCACCGTGTAGGGCAGCTGCATGCCGCCGATGTCGTAGTCCTGCGCGGCGCTGAGCATGCCCGATGCGGCGTAGGCGTCCCATGCCGCCTTGGTCGCGGCTGGCAGGACCACCTTCTCGCCGTCGAAGCGCGGCTCGTCGGTATCGACCAGGCGGTTGAACGGCGCGTACTTCTCGCGCGCGATGCGCTCGCAGGTGTCGAGCACGGCGTCGAAGGTCTCGCGCGAATGCTCGGCGAAGCGCGGCCGCGCCGACAGCTCGCCGATGCGAAGCCAATCGTGCAGGAGGAAGTCGAGGGTGGATCGCAGGGTCATCGGAAAAAACGGGCGAGGCGGTGGCGCTTGCGCGCGGCGGCGCAGCGCCCCCGCGGCAGCCTCAGAGGATCTCGAACACGCCGGCCGCGCCCATGCCGCCGCCGATGCACATGGTGACCACCACGCGCTTGGCGCCGCGGCGCTTGCCTTCGATCAGGGCGTGGCCGGTCAGGCGCTGGCCCGAGACGCCGTAGGGGTGGCCCAGGGCGATGGCTCCGCCGTTCACGTTGAGGCGGTCGTTCGGGATGCCCAGCTTGTCGCGGCAGTACATGACCTGCACGGCAAAGGCTTCGTTGAGCTCCCACAGGTCGATGTCCTGCACCGTGAGACCCAGGCGCTTGAGCACCTTTGGCACGGCAAACACGGGGCCGATGCCCATTTCGTCGGGCTCGCAGCCCGCGACCGCGAAGCCGAGGAAGCGGCCCATGGGCTTGAGGTTGTGGCGGCTCGCGTACTCCTCGCTCACCACCACGCAGGCACCCGCGCCGTCGGAGAACTGGCTGGCGTTGCCCGCGGTGATGACACCGCCGGGCAGCGCCGGGCGGATGCCCGAGATGCTCTCGGCGGTCGTGCCCTCGCGCAGGCCTTCATCGACGCTGAGGGTGACCTGCTTGGCACGCAGGCCCATCACCGGGTCGGCGACACCGGCCATCACGGTGATGGGCGCGATCTCGTCCTGGAACCTGCCCGCGGCGTTGGCGGCGCAGGCCTTCTGCTGGCTGGCCGCGCCGTATTCGTCCATGCGCTCGCGGCTGATCTCGTAGCGCTTGGCCACCTGCTCGGCGGTCTGCAGCATGCTCCAGTAGATCGCCGGCTGCTTCTTCTCCAGGTCGAGGTCGCGCAGCATGTGGGTATTCATCTCCTGCTGCACGCAGGAGATGCTCTCCACGCCGCCGGCGACGTACACGTCGCCTTCGCCCGCGATGATGCGCTGCGAAGCCATGGCGATGGTCTGCAGGCCCGAGGAGCAGAAGCGGTTGACGGTAGCGCCCGACACGGTGACGGGCAGGTCGGCCATCAGCGCGATCTGGCGAGCGATGTTGGCGCCGGTGGCGCCCTCGGGGTTGGCGCAGCCCATGAGGACGTCTTCCACCTCGCCGCCTTCGACGCCGGCGCGCTGCAGCGCGTGCTTGACCGCGTGGCCGCCGAGCGTGGCGCCGTGGGTCATGTTCAGGGCGCCTTTCCAGCTCTTGGCGAGCGGCGTGCGGGCGGTGGAGACGATGACGGCTCGGGTCATGTTGGCTTCCTTGGAATCAGTTGAACGTCTTGCCTTCGGCGACCAGGCGCTGGATCAGCGGTGCCGGCTCCCAGAATTTCGCGTCGTCGCGCGGATTGCGCTGGAAGCGCTTCATGGCCTGCATCACGTTGAACAGGCCCACGGTGTCGGCGTACTTCATGGGGCCGCCCCGATGGATGGGAAAACCATAGCCGGTGAGGTAGACCATGTCGATGTCGCTGGCGCGCGCGGCGATGCCTTCTTCCAGGATGTGCGCGCCCTCGTTGACCAGCGAGAACACCAGCCGCTGCACGATCTCTTCGTCGGAGATCTTGCGCGCGGTGATGCCCAGCTCCTTGCGGTGCGCCTCGATCATTTCGTTGACCACGGGCGAGGGAATGGCGTCGCGCTTGCCGGCCTGGTAGTCGTACCAGCCGGCGCCGGTCTTCTGGCCGAAGCGGCCCATCTCGCACAGCTTGTCCGCGCTGCGGCTGTACAGCATGTCGGGGCGCTCCTGCGCGCGCCGCTTGCGGATCGCCCAGCCGATGTCGTTGCCGGCCAGATCGCCCATGCGGAACGGCCCCATCGCAAAGCCGAACTTCTCGATGGCCTTGTCCACCTGCTGGGGGGTGCAGCCCTCGTCCAGCAGGAAACCGGCCTGGCGGCTGTACTGCTCGATCATGCGGTTGCCGATGAAACCGTCGCACACGCCCGAGACCACCGCCGTCTTCCTGATGGTCTTGGCGAGCTTCATCACCGTGGCCAGCACGTCCTTGCCGGTCTTGTCGCCACGCACCACCTCCAGCAGCTTCATCACGTTGGCGGGGCTGAAGAAGTGCAGGCCCACCACGTCCTGCGGCCGCTTGGTGAAGGCGGCGATCCTGTTCACGTCGAGCGTGGAGGTGTTGCTCGCGAGGATGGCGCCGGGCTTCATGGTCGTGTCGAGCTGCTCGAACACCTTCTGCTTGACGCCCATGTCCTCGAACACCGCCTCGATCACCAGGTCGGCGCCGGCGATGTCCGCATAGTCGAGCGTGGTGGTCAGCAGACCCATGCGCTGCTCGTACTTGTCCTGCTTGAGCTTGCCCTTCTTGACCTGCGCTTCGTAGTTCTTGCGGATGGTCGCGACGCCGCGATCCAGCGCCTCCTGCTTCATCTCCAGCATCTTCACCGGGATGCCGGCGTTGAGGAAGTTCATGGAAATGCCGCCGCCCATGGTGCCTGCTCCGATCACGGCGACCGACTGGATCGCGCGCTGCGGCGTGTCCTCGGGCACGTCGGGGATCTTCGATGCGGCGCGCTCGGCCATGAAGATGTGGCGCAGCGCGCGGCACTCGGGCGTGAGCATCAGGTTCAGGAAGATCTCGCGCTCGAGCTGCATGCCCTCGTCGAACTTCTTCTTGGTGGCCAGCTCCACCGCGTCCACGCACTTGAGCGGCGCGGGGAAGTTCTTGGCCATGCCCTTGACCATGTTGCGCGCAAACTGGAAGTAGGCGTCGCCCTGCGGATGCTTGCACGGCAGGTTGCGCACCAGCGGCAGCGGCCGCGCGCCGGCGACCGAGCGGGCCAGCGCCAGCGCGTCGTCCATCAGCGACTCGGCCGAGCCGGCGAGCTTGTCGAACAGCTTCTGGCCGGGCAGCTGGGCCAGCTGCTCGCTCTTGACGGCTTCGCCGCTGACGATCATGTTCAGCGCCGTCTCGACCCCCAGCACGCGCGGCAGCCGCTGGGTGCCGCCGGCGCCCGGGATGAGGCCGATCTTCACTTCCGGCAACGCCACGCTGGTGCCCGGCGCGGCGATGCGGTAGTGGGCCCCCAGCGCCAGTTCCAGCCCGCCGCCCATGGCGACCGAGTGCAGCGCCGCCACCACCGGCTTGGCCGAGTTCTCCACCGCCGTGATCAGCGACAGCAGGTTGGGCTCGGCAATCGCCTTGGGCGAATCGAACTCGCGGATGTCGGCGCCGCCCGAAAACGCCCGGCCGGCGCCGGTGATGACGATGGCCTTGACGGCGTCGTCGGCATTCGCCTGTTCGAGCCCCGCGGCAATGCCTTGCCGGGTCGCGAGCCCGAGCCCGTTGACGGGCGGGTTGTTCATCGTGATCACGGCGACGTCGCCGTGCACCTTGTATTCAGCCGTCATGCTGGGTTCCTCAGGTATGAAAAGAACGGTCGTTCTAATCGATTCTAGAAAGGGATCGGCCGCGGGAAGCGCCGCCTTGTCCCTGGGGGGACAAACCAGGAGGCCGGGGCGCGGCGCGCAGGCGGGCTGCCCGCGGCGCCGGCGCCCGCCAGACATGCATTGAACACCGGATTGCGCCAGAGCGGATGCCGTGGCGCCCCTGGCCGGATGTGCGCACTCCTGCGTCAGCAAGGGCCGGAACAAGCTCATCTGTTCGGTTACTACCTGCTCGTACGTCCCCCGGCAGTTCCCTTTCTGTCCACGACTCCTTCCTTGCTGGAGCGCCCGATGCAACTCGACACCGTCATGCACAACCTGTGGGCGCAGCTGCGCCTGGAGCCCGCCTCTCCCGACGCGCGTGGGCGCTACGCGCTCCTGCTCGACGGAGTCCACGTGAACTTCTGTCCCGTCGAGGGCGCCGAGGCGATGCTCGTGCGCTCGCGCCTGGGCACCATCGATCCGCTCGACTCCGAGCTGCTGCGCGAACTGATGGCCGACAACGTGCTGCTGCCGCTCGGACGCGGCGTCCTGAGCCTCGACGAGAACGAAGCGGCCTTCCTGTCGGCCCGCTTCGAACTCGCCGACCTCGCCGTGCCCGAGCTGCTGCGGTCCCTCGCCGGGTTCCTGCAGCGTGCCAAGGGATGGCAGCAGCACCTGGCGAGCCGCGAGAGCGCCGGCTTGGCGCTCGCCGGAGCCGCAGCATGAACGCCCAGGCCATCTGCGCCCTGCTCGAGGCGACCTTCAACCTGCCGCGCGACAGCATGGCGCCCGACACGCGCCTGGCCTTGCAGCTCGGAACCGGCATGCACCTCGACCTGGAGGTCTGCGATGCCGAAGGCGAACTGCGCCTGGGCGCACGCATCGGCTCCCCGCCCCGCGACACGCGCGACGCACTTCTCGTCGGCGGCCTGCTGGCCAACACGGTGCTGGCCGAGTACGCCGACCACCACCTCGCCTTCCACCCCGAGCTCGACACGCTGTTGCTGTGCCAGACCCTGCCGACCGAGCCGCTCACGCGTGACCTGCTGCTGCTGCGCCTGCGCGAGTTCGTGACACGGGCAAATGCCTATCAGCGCAGGTTCATCGACGAGCAGGCGGTCTGCGCCTGAGCTTCTGCCGATCACCATCAACCTTTTCGAGAGGAAGCATCATGCTCGGCCCTACTTCTCACGTCGCCTACTCCGGCACGAGCGGCCCAACGCAAGCGTCCGCCGAAGATCGCGAGACCTTTAACTCCGGAACCATGGTCGCCGAGCCTTTGACAGACGCCAGCGGCTCTGGGGAAGAGGGCACACCCAACCCCATCGAGCATGGGTCGGCGGCGCAGGCAAAACCCGACGCAGGCCCTTCGCTGGGTGGTGCCAAGCCTGCCTCCAGCAAGCTGATGACGGCCGGCAACGCCATCGCGGTCCTCGCCGTCGGGATCAGCTTCGGCTTCCTGCTCGGAGGTGCCGTCGGCGCCGCCGCTGGCGGCGCATGGGCCATATGGCATGTGATGGAAGGCCGGCAGGACGCTGCGTCGAATGGGAGTGCAGGCGGTGCGTTCGACGAGATCAGGCGGAGCTTGCAGGGGCGCCAGAACGTCAATGGAGAAGCGCTCGCTGAGGCTGAGGCTGAGGCTGCGCCGGTACCGATGCCGGGCATCGGGCCGCAAGCTGATGCGGGGGAAAACCCGGGTAGAGCGAAACCGCGCTCGCACAGCGCGGTGGCGACCGCCGTACGTCTCCCCGAACCTCCAGGCGCAACGGCGAGCAGGTACAACGGTACCGACGACGAAGACTGGGAAGAGGAAGACGAGACGTTCGAGACTGGTGGCGCGGAGGGCGTTCCTAATGCAGCGAAAAACGACGAGGCGCCTCCAGTCGATGTCGGCGCAGGTTATGTCGTCGAGCCCCTGCACGTGGGCTCGAACTACACGTCGCGCGCCCAGCCGGCAATGGCCAACCACGGGAAGCCTGAACCTCAACAGGAGTGAACCCACTACCGTACACACCGGCATACCAGATGCCGCCGGCGGGAACGCGTCCCACCAGGTCCCGCTCGGCGCCCCGCCCTCACACCTCCAGCCACTCCTTGCGCGTATACGCATCCGCGCGCAGGCTCTCCGGCGTGCCTTGAAAGACGATGCTGCCGTGCCCCATGACCAGCGCGCGGTCCGAGATCTGCATCGCGATGGTGAGCTTCTGCTCGATCAGCAGCACCGAGATGCCCCGCTTCTTGAGCTCCTGCAGGTACTCGGCCACGAGCTCGACGATCTTGGGTGCCAGCCCCTCGGTGGGCTCGTCGATGATGATCAGGTCGGGGTCGCCCATGAGCGTGCGGCACAGGGTCAGCATCTGCTGCTCACCGCCCGAGAGCACGCCCGCCTCGGTGTGCTGGCGCTCCTTCAGGCGCGGGAACAGGCGGTACATGTCCTCGAATGACCAGCGCCCGCTCGCCTTCACGCTCTTTTGCCCCAGCATCAGGTTCTGGTGCACCGTGAGCTTGGGGAAGATGTCGCGGTTCTCGGGCACGTAGCCGATGCCGAGGTGGGCGATCTCGTAGGGCTTGCGGCCGATGAGGGCCGTGCCTCTCCAGTCGATGGTGCCGGTCGCGTCCACCATGCCCATGATGGCCTTGGCCGTGGTGGAGCGGCCCGAGCCGTTGCGCCCCAGCAGCGCCACGATCTCGCCGGGCTGCACCTGAAAGCGCACGCCGTGCAGCACGTGGCTCTTGCCGTAGAAGGCGTGGAGGTTTTCGATGCGCAGCATGGAACTAGTGCCCTCCCGCGGACTGCGCGTCCGCCACGTGGGAGCCGAGGTAGGCCTCCTGCACGCGCTGGTTGGCGCGCACGCGCTCGGGCGTGTCGAAGGCGATCACCTCGCCATACACCACCACCGCGATCTTGTCGGCCAGGCCGAACACCACGCCCATGTCGTGTTCGACGGTCAGCAGCGTCTTGCCCACGGTGACTTCCTTGATGAGGTCTATGAAGCGCGTGGTTTCGCTGCGGCTCATGCCCGCCGTTGGTTCGTCGAGCAGGACCACCTGGGCGCCGCCGCCGATGGTGATGCCGATCTCCAGGGCGCGCTGCTCGGCATAGGTGAGGTTCATGGCCAGCACGTCGCGCTTGCGCTCGAGGCGGATCATTTCCATCAGCCGTTCGGCGCGCTCGTTGGCGTCCTCCAGATCGGCCAGGAACTTCAGGAAGGTGTAGCGGTAGCCCAGGCTCCAGAGCACCCCGCAGCGCAGGTTCTCGAAGACGCTCAGCTTGGGAAAGATGTTGGTGATCTGGAAGCTGCGCGACAAGCCCATGCGGTTGATCTCGTAGGGCCGCTTGCCGTCGATGCGCTGGCCATTGAGCAGCACCTCGCCGCTGGTGGGAGCGAAGCGGCCGCTGATCAGGTTGAACAGCGTCGATTTGCCGGCGCCGTTGGGGCCGATCACGGCCACGCGCTCGCCGGTGTTCACGGCGAGGTTGGCCCCGCGGATGATCTCGGTGCGGCCGAAACTCTTGCGCAGATCCTTCAGTTCGAGCGCGTAGGTCATGTCGCCAGCGTCTCCCGCCGCTTGATCTCTTTTTCGATGAATTCCTGGATGTCGTTCCACTGCCGCCGGTATTCGCGGCGCGTGAGCTCGAACAGCCCGAGCCCCGTGGCCATGAGCAGCCCGGCGCCGAACCAGCTCTCGACGCTGCGCGCGTTCAGCGGCACGCCGAGGAAGGTGAGCTCGGGGCCCAGGGCCGCATTGAGCTGCAGGTGGTAGACCATCTCGATCATGGCCGCCGCGCCCGCCAGCACCACCAGCCCGGTGACCGCCAGCCCCAGGTAGCTGACCCAGAGCTCGCGCAGCCGCCCGAAAGCCGCGACCCGCAAATTCATCATGATCAGGCTGGCGATGCCGCCGGGGGCGTACATCACCATGAACAGGAACAGCAGGCCGAGGTACAGCAGCCAGGCCTTGGTGAACTCCGACAGCAGCACGAAGGCCAGCACCATCAGCACGCCGCCGATGATCGGGCCGAAGAAGAAGGTCGCGCCGCCCAGGAACGTGAACAGCAGGTACGCGCCCGAGCGGGCCGCGCCCACCACTTCGGCCGTGACGATCTCGAAGTTGAGCGCGGCCAGGCCGCCGGAGATGCCGGCGAAGAAGGCCGAGGCGATGAACGCGAGATAGCGCACCACCTGCGTGTCGTAGCCGACGAACTCGACCCGCTCGGGGTTGTCGCGCACGGCGTTGAGCATGCGTCCGAGCGGCGTGCGGGTGAAGGCGAACATCAGCGCCGTGCACACGAAGGTGTAGACCGCGATCAGGTAGTACAGCTGGATCTGCGGGCCGTAGGTGATGCCCAGCGGCTTCGAGCCGGTCACCCGGTTGCCCGAGACCCCGCCTTCGCCGCCGAAGAACTCGGGAAACATGAGCGCCGACGCCCAGACCAGCTCGCCCACCCCCAGCGTGATCATGGCGAAGGGCGTGCCGGACTTCTTGGTGGTCACCCAGCCGAACACCACGGCGAACAACGCCCCTGCCAGACCGCCCACGATGGGAACCAGGCTGACGGGCAGCGGCAAGGCGCCGTCGCTCACCAGGTTGAGCGTGTGGATGGCGAGGAAAGCGCCCATGCCCGAATACACCGCATGGCCGAAGCTGAGCATGCCCCCCTGCCCCAGCAGCATGTTGTAGGACAGGCAGACGATGATCGCGATGCCCATCTGACTGAGCATGGTCTGCGACAGCGAGCTGGTGAAGACCATCGGCGCCACGAGCAGCACCAGCGCGAACAGACCCCATACCACCCAGCGGCCGACGTTGTACGGCTTGAACTCCCAGTAGGCGCGGCGTCGCCCTGCGGCACGGGACGCAGCAGCCGTGTTGGCCGGCGAGGTGGCGGCGCCGGTAACGGCGTCAGGCCGCAGCTGCTGCGGGGAGGAGACGGATGGATTCAGCATGGTCGATCAGCCCTCCCGGGTTCCCATGAGGCCACGCGGGCGGAAGATGAGCACGAGCACGAGCAGCAGATAGGGCAGCACCGGCGCGACCTGGCTCACCTTGAGTTTCCACAGGGCATAGCCGAAGGTCTGCGGACCGATCTCCCAGCCCACCTCGCGCAAGGTATTGACCAGCGAGGCGTCGATACCGACCGCGAAGGTCTGCAGCACGCCGATCAGCAGCGATGCGACGAAGGCACCGGCGAGCGAGCCCATGCCGCCGACCACCACCACCACGAAGATGACGGAGCCGACGGTGGCTGCCATGCCGGGCTCGGTGACGAATGCATTGCCGCCGATGACGCCCGCCAGGCCCGCCAGGGCCGCGCCTCCGCCGAATACCAGCATGAACACCCGCGGAACGTTGTGGCCGAGCGCCTCCACCGTCTCCGGGTGCGTGAGCGCGGCCTGGATCACCAGGCCGATGCGGGTGCGGGTGAGCAGCAGCCAGATGGCCACCAGCATCAGAACGGCCACCAGCATCATGAAGCCGCGGTACATCGGGAACTGGGTGCCGTAGAGCGTGAAGAGCGGACCGCTGAGCGCGTCGGGCACGCGATAGTCCACCGAGCTGGTGCCCCATATCAGCTGCACCATCTCCAGGATGATGAAGGACAGGCCGAAGGTGATGAGCAGCTCCGGCACGTGTCCGAACTTGTGCACCCGGCGCAGGCAGTATTTTTCGAACAGCGCGCCCAGAGCGGCCACCAGCACGGGTGCCACGAAGAGCGCCGGCCAGTAGCCCACGAGCTGCGTGGTGCTGTAGGCGAAGTAGGCTCCGAGCATGTAGAAGCTGGCGTGCGCGAAGTTCAGCACGCCCATCATGCTGAAGATCAGCGTCAGCCCCGAGCTGAGCATGAACAGCAGCAGCCCGTAGCTGATGCCGTTCAGAAGCGAGATCGCAAAGAATTCCATGGCGCCTGGGTGAGGAAGGAGGTGGCACCGCAGCCGGCCTCCCGATGCGGCGAACGACGCGCGGGCGCGTCGTTCACCGTGTGGTGCTTCCCGGCCGTCAATGCCGCGCGAGCCGGTGCGGGGCATACGCCCCGGCGGCAGCGGGACGAGGCCGAGCCGCCCCCTTTAGCTGGGCCGCTTCATCTGGCAGCTGGTCGGCGTGCTGGACACGTACGGGTCCATCTGCTTGACCGGAACGAAGGTGAAGCCCGTGTTCTCGATGTTGGCTTCACCCGGCTTGGCTTTCTGCCACTTGGTGATGAACATCGGCTGCTGCAGCTGGTGGTCGGAGGCGCGCATGGTCACGTCGCCGGCAAAGCTCTTGACCTGCAGGCCCTCCAGGGCCTTGGCCACTTTCACGGGATCGGTGGAGCCGGCCTTGGCCATGGCGGCACCCAGCAGGTTGATGCCGTTGTAGGTGGCGTAGGTGTAGTAGTCGTCGTTGAACTTCTTCTTGAACTCCTCGCCCATCTTGCCGAGCTCGCCCTTGTGATTGGCGTGGCCGTACGAGACCACGTACACCTGGCTCTCGCCGCCGGCAGCCAGCGCGGTGGGCGTGCCGGTGACGCCGGCGTAATAGGTGTACATCGGGATCTTGAGCCCGGCGTCGTTCAGCGCCTTCACCAGCAGGGTGAGGTCCTGCCCCCAGCTACCCGTGACGATGGTGTCTGCGTTGGCCTGCTTGATCTTGGCCACGTAAGGAGCGAAGTCCTTGACCTGGCCGAGCGGGTGCAGTTCTTCGCCGACGACCTTGACGTCGGGGCGCTTGCGCTTGATGGCGTCCTTGAAGTAGCTGTTGACCTGCTGGCCGTGCGAGTAGTTCTGGTTGATCAGGTAGACGTTCTTGACGCTGGGCTGGTCCTTCATGAACGAGGTCAGCGCCTCCATCTTCATGGAGGTGTCTGCGTCGAGGCGGAAGTGCCAGTAGTCGCACTTGTCGTTGGTGAGCGCGGGATCGACGGCCGCGTAGTTCAGGTAGATGAGTTCCTTGCCGGGATTGCGCGCGTTGTGCTTGGACACCGCGTCGAGGATGGCCGCCGCGGCGCCGGAGCCGTTGCCCTGGGTGACGTAGCGGAAACCCTGGTCGATGGCCGCCTTGAGCGTGTTCAGGCTCTCCTGCGGGGAGCCCTTGTTGTCGAAGCCCACCACCTCGAACTTGACGCCGGCAGGCGTCTTTCCCGAGAGCTGCTCGGCGGCGAACTGCCAGCTTTTCAGCTGGTTCTGGCCGACGTTGGCGAACGGCCCGGAGAGGGGGTCCATGAAGGCGATGCGGACGGTCTGGTCACGCAGCGCCCCGGTGGAGCCGGCGGGCGCGGCCTGCTGGGCGAAGGACACCGAAGCGAAGGCCACGAGGCCGGCGACGGTCACCTGTTTCATCGAGAATTTCATGCGCTGTCTCCTGGTTGCTGTTCGAGTGCAGCGCAGGGTACGGGATTTGATTCAAACGGGTCCTCAGGGAATGCCCGTAAGCTCGAGCAACGGTATCGCGCAGGCGACAAAGCGGCGCCAGGCGTGTGCCGGCGAGCGCCGCTCTGGAGCGCTAGCGCCGGCCTGCTCACGCCGTGGGAAGCCGGTAGTCCTTGAGGGTTTCGCGCAGCCGGGTCTTGAGCATCTTGCCGGTCGCTCCCAGCGGGATCGCATCGACGAAGACCACGTCGTCGGGCACCTGCCATTTGGCCGTCTTGCCTTCATAGAAGGAGAGCAGCTCCTCGCGCGACACCTCCGCGCCCTGCCGCTTGACCACCACCAGCAGCGGCCGCTCGTCCCACTTGGGGTGCGGCATGCCGACGCAGGCGGCCATCTGCACGGCCGGGTGCGCCATGGCGATGTTCTCTATGTCGATGGAACTGATCCACTCGCCGCCCGACTTGATCACGTCCTTGCTGCGATCGGTGATCTGCATGTAGCCGTCAGGGTCGATGGTGGCCACGTCGCCGGTCGGGAACCAGTCGCCGCCCACGAGCGGCGAGCCGTCCTCGCCCTTGTAGTAGTCGCGCACGATCCAGGGGCCCTTGACCTGCAGGTCTCCGTAGGTGCGGCCGTCCCAGGGCAGCTCCTGACCCTGGTCGCCGACGATGCGCAGATCGACGCCATAGATGGCCCGGCCCTGCTTGAGGCGGATCTTCATCTGCTCTCCGGCGGGCAAGGCCAGGTGCTTGTTCTTGAGCGTGCAGAGCGTTCCCAGGGGACTCATCTCGGTCATGCCCCAGGCGTGCAGCACCTCCACGCCGTACTTCTCCCGGAAGGCTTCGATCATCGCGGGCGGACAGGCCGATCCGCCGATCACCGTGCGCTTGAGGCTCGAGAAGCGCAGGTTGGACGCGCCCATGTGCCCCAGCAGCATCTGCCAGACCGTCGGCACGCCGGCCGCGTAGGTGACCTGCTCGGCCTCGATCAGCTCGTAGACGGACTTTCCGTCGAGCGCCGCGCCCGGAAACACCAGCTTGCAGCCCGTGAGCGCTGCCGAATACGGAATGCCCCAGGCGTTGACGTGGAACATGGGGACGACCGGCAGCACCGAATCGCGCGCCGACAACCCCATCACGTCGGGCAGCGCAGCGGCGTAGGCGTGCAGGATGGTGGAGCGGTGGCTGTAGAGGGCCGCCTTGGGGTGGCCGGTGGTGCCGCTCGTGTAGCACATGCTCGACGCCGAGTTCTCGTCGAAGCTGGGCCACTCGTACCGCGCCGGCTGCTCGCCGATCCACTGCTCATAGGCGACCAGGCCCGGCACGCCGCTGTCCTGGGGCAGCCGGTCGGCGTCGCAGAGCATCACCCAGCGCCGCACCGTCGGGCAGCGCGCATGCACCGCCTGCACGATGGGCAGGAACGTGGCGTCGAAGCACAGCACCCGGTCTTCGGCATGGTTGACGATCCAGGCTATCTGCTCGGGGTGCAGCCGCGGATTGATGGTGTGCAGCACCCGCCCCGAGCCGGACACGCCGAAGTACAGCTCGAGGTGGCGATAGCCGTTCCAGGCCAGCGTGGCGACCCGGTCAGAGAAGGCCAGCTGCATGCCGTCCAGCGCCTGTGCCACCTGCTTGGCGCGGCCCGCGACCTCGGCCCAGGTGGTGCGGTGGATGTCACCCTCGACGCGCCGCGAGACGATCTGGCCGTCGCCGTGGTGGCGCTCGGCGAACGTGATCAGCGACGAGATCAGAAGCGGTTGCTCTTGCATCAATCCCAGCACGGTCATCTCCTGTTTTGTTGTGCCTGCACGAGCGCGGGAGTATGGCCGCGCCATGCCCAGCTGCCCAGCCCGGAAATCCCGCATGGCTGCTTCGGCCCGAGCCAGCGGCGACAATCGCAGCCAGTATCCTCGCCAGACAGGCAAGGCCGCCACGCGGGTTCCCCGCCCCCGGCGCCCGCCTCTTTCACAAGCTGTTGCGCATGTCCTATCCCATCCAGAAAACCGAAGCCGAATGGAAGGCCCTCCTGGCCGAAAAGGGCGCCGAGCCGCGCGCCTTCGAAGTCACCCGCCACGCCGCGACAGAGCGGCCGTACACCGGCAAGTACGAGCAGGTCTGGGCCGACGGCTCCTACCACTGCGTGTGCTGCGGGAATCTTCTCTTCAGCTCCACCACCAAGTTCGACGCCGGCTGCGGCTGGCCGAGCTTCTCGCAGGCGGTGCCGGGCGCCATCGAGGAGATCACCGACCGCAGCCACGGCATGGTGCGCACCGAAACCGTGTGTGCACAATGCGGCGCGCACCTCGGCCACGTCTTTCCCGACGGGCCCGCTCCCACTGGCCTGCGCTACTGCATGAACTCGGCCTCGCTCGATTTCGCATCCGGCGACGACGCGCGCGACGGCGCCGCTCCGGTCAACGACAACGACAAGAACGCATGAAGCTGCTGCTCGACTTCTTTCCCGTCATCCTGTTCTTCGTCGCCTTCAAGGTGGCGGGGATCTACTGGGCCACGGGGGTCGCGATCGTGGCGACGGTGCTCCAGATCGGCTGGCTGCGCCTGCGCACGGGGCGCACAGAGCCCATGCAGTGGCTCAGCCTGGGCGTCATCGTCCTGTTCGGCGGCGCTACGCTGCTCGCGCACAACGACACCTTCATCAAGTGGAAACCCACGGTCTTGTACTGGCTCATGGGCGGTGCCCTGCTGGTGGGCCAGCTGGTGTTCCGCCGCAACTTCCTCAAGTCGCTGATGGGCGCGCAGATGACGCTGCCGGACGCAGCCTGGCGAATGATGAACTGGACCTGGACCGGCTTTTTCGCGGTCATGGGCGTGTTGAACCTGTGGGTTGCGTACGCCTTCGACACCGACACCTGGGTCAATTTCAAGCTGTTCGGTGGCATCGGCCTCATGCTGCTGTTCGTGCTGGGCCAGGCGCTGTACCTGAGCCGCTACCTCAAGGCCGAAGACAGTCCGGGCAAGCCGTGACGCAGTCCCCGACGCAGGCCCCGGCCACGCCCCTGAGCCATCCGCGCAAGCCGACGGCCGAGGCCCTGCACGCGCGGCTGCAGGAAGTCTTCTCGCCGACCAAGCTGGAAGTGATCGACGAGAGCCATGCGCACGCCGGGCACGTCGGCGCGGACGCAAGCGGCTTCGGCACCCATTTCCGCGTGCGCATCGAGGCCGAGGCCTTCGCCGGCCGCGGCCGGGTGGCGCAGCACCGCCTTGTGTATGATGCCCTGCGCGATTTTCTCGCCGGTGGTGTACATGCGCTGGCGCTGGAAACCAGCTCCCCTATCCCATCGGTTCCCCCCAGGAATTCCCCATGAAGAAGCACCTCCTCGCGGCGCTTGCCGCCGTCACCGTGTGCGCGGCCCTGCCCGCGGCTGCGCAGAACATCGCGATCGTCAACGGCAAGCCGGTGCCCAAGGCACGCGCCGACGCCCTCGCCGAGCAGGTAGCACGCAGCGGCCGCCCGGTCACCCCCGAGCTCAGCAGCCAGATTCGCGACGAGGTGATCGCCCGCGAGATCTTCATGCAGGAAGCCCAGAAACGCGGCCTCGACGCGAGCCCCGAGTTCAAGTCCCAGATGGAGATGGCGCGCGAGACCCTGCTCATTCGCCAGCTGCTTGCAGACGTGCAGAAAACCAACCCGGTCACCGACGAGGAAGTCAAGGCCGAGTACGACAAGTTCGTCGCGGCAAACAGTGGCAAGGAGTACCGCGCGCGGCACATCCTGGTTCCCACCGAAGCCGAAGCCAAGGCGATCATCGCCAACCTGAAGAAGAAGGGCGTCAAGTTCGAGGAGCTCGCCAAGAAGCAGTCCAAGGACCCCGGTTCGGGCGCCCAGGGCGGCGACCTCGACTGGGCCACGGCCAACAGCTACGTGCCCGAGTTCGCCGAGGCGCTCACCAAGCTCAAGAAGGGCGAGCTTACCGAAGCTCCCGTCAAGACCCAGTTCGGCTGGCACGTGATCCGCCTGGACGACGTGCGCGAGGCCGAGCTGCCGAAGCTCGAAGAGGTCAAGCCGCAGATCGCCCAGCAGCTGCAGCAGCAGAAGCTGATGAAGTTCCAGGAAGAGTTGCGCGCCAAGGCCAAGGTCGAGTAAGGGCTGCGGGGCCCGTTATCGCGGGCACCGGCCCGGGCACGGCCATTGCCGGTCCAGCGTAAGCGGCCCCGCAGGGTCCCCACCTACCCAGGAGGAAAGCGCCATGCCACTGACTTCCCCGTGCCGCACTGCGGCACTCGCATTCGCCTTCTCGACCGCCCTTGCCGCTGTCGGGCCTGCCGCGGCCGGCTCGGGTGCCGGCGCGGGCGACGTGCGGCTCTCCACCGCCCAGAGCAAGCCGCACGGCACCTACCTCGTCGATTCGCGCGGCCGGGCCCTGTATGCCTTCACGGCGGACCAGCAGGGCGCTGGCGGCAAGCCGGCCGCGAGCCAGTGCTATGACGCGTGCGCCAAGGCGTGGCCACCGCTCACCGTACGCGGGCAACCCGCCATCGCGCCGAACCTGCCGTCCGGACTGGTCGGCACGGTGCAGCGCAAGGACGGCAGCACGCAGCTCACCTATGGCGGCTGGCCGCTCTACTACTTCGCCCGCGACCAGGGCCCAGGCACCACGACCGGCCAGGACGTGAAGGGCTTTTCGGGCGAGTGGTACCTGGTTGCCCCCGACGGCAAGCGCGTCGCGCACAAGGGCAAGTAGCCGCTCGTCGGGCCGAAGCCGGCCGCACCGCGGCCGCGGCCTGGGCATCACGCGGGCTCACCCCAACGAGCGTCGAGGAAGGCCCGATGCATCCGCCGCGAACGGTGTCGGCCACGGCACGACCGCGGGTCGCGCAAACTGCCCGCGCCATCGATCGCGTGCTTACCTCGCCAGCCCCACCACCACCACCCAGAGCAATCCCAGCAGCACCGGCTGGTGCAGCATGTACCAGCTGAGGCTCCAGCGCCCCAGCCAAGCGAGCGGCGCAGCCCCCACCGGCAGCGGCGCGGCGACCACCCCCGGCCTTGCGCGCAGCAGCCACATCCCGGCCGCCATGCCCCACCACATCACGCCGAGCCAGGGCAGCAGCGGCACATAGTCCTCGGTGATGGGCTTGCGGCCGATCAGGCCCAGCCAGTTCCAGGCAGGCGCGTTCAGCGCGTCCGGCAGCAGCCCGCGCGCATGCAGCGCCGCGGCAGCGAAGTGGGCGGCGATGGCCAGCGCCCCGGCGGGCACCAGCCAGCGGCCCCATCCGGCGGTCAGGCGCACGATGACCAGCATCACGGCTATGCCATGGAGCACGCCGAAGTAGATGAAGCTGCGGGGGAACGCCATCGCCGAACCCGCGGTGACCAGCAGCGCGCAGCCCGCCACCTGCACCCACCGACGCCAGAAGCGGCGCCAGCTTTGCCCCTGCACCGTGGCGGCGGCCTGTCCCAGCCCGGCGCAGAACAGGAACAGGCTGACGATGGCGGTGCGTTGCCAGGTCCAGACCGGGTCGCGATAGAAATCCTGGCGCCACAGGCCGAACCAGTTCAGGTCGAAGGCGAAGTGGTAGGCCGTCATCCAGACGATGGCGAGCCCGCGCAGGGCGTCTATGCGCGCGTAACGGGAGGTAGTGGCAAAGCCCATGGGCCCGACCATAACCGAGCCCGCTGGGATAATCCGACGCCATGCTTGCCCACCACCAGCTCGAATTGCTCGCCCCGGCGCGCGACGCCGACATAGGCATCGAGGCCATCAACCACGGCGCCGACGCCGTCTACATCGGCGGCCCCGGATTTGGCGCACGGGCGTCGGCCGGCAACAGCGTGCGCGACATCGAGCGCCTGTGCCGGCATGCCCACCGTTTCGGCGCCCGCATCTTCGTGGCGCACAACACCATCTTGCGCGACGACGAGCTGGACGATGCACGGCGCATGGCATGGGACGTGTACCACGCCGGCGCCGACGTGCTGATCGTCCAGGACATGGGCCTGCTCGAGATCGACCTGCCCCCCATCCAGCTGCACGCCAGCACGCAGACCGACATCCGCACTCCCCAGAAGGCCCGCTTCCTGCAGGACGCGGGCTTCTCGCAGATGGTCCTGGCGCGCGAGCTCACCCTGGAGCAGATCCGCGCCATCCATGCGGTGATCGATCCCGAGCGCTGCAAGCTCGAGTTCTTCATCCACGGCGCGCTGTGCGTCGCCTACAGCGGCCAGTGCTACCTCTCGCACGCGCACACGGGGCGCAGTGCCAACCGCGGCGACTGCTCGCAGGCCTGCCGCCTGCCCTACCACGTCACCGACAGCCACAATCGCTTCATCGCGCACGACAAGCACGTGCTCTCGATGAAGGACAACAACCAGAGCGCCAACCTGGCCGCGCTGGTCGATGCCGGGGTGCGCAGCTTCAAGATCGAAGGCCGCTACAAGGACATGGGTTACGTGAAGAACATCACCGCCCACTACCGCACCCTGCTCGACCGCCTGATCGACGACCGCGAGGCGAGCGATCTGCCGCTGGCGCGCGCCTCGAGCGGACGCACCACCTTCAGCTTCACGCCCGACCCCGACCAGAACTTCAACCGCGAGTTCACCGACTACTTCGTCAATGGCCGCAAGGACGACATCGGAGCCTTCGATTCGCCCAAGAATCCGGGACAGCCGATCGGCTGGGTGACGCAGGTAGGCCCGACCTGGATCGAGCTCACCTGCGAGCAGCCGCAGCTGGTGCTGCACAACGGCGACGGCCTGTGCTATTTCGACCTGCAGAAGGAACTTGTGGGCGTAGCGGTCAACCGCGTCGAGGCGGCCGGCCGGCCCGGTGCCTGGCGGGTGTACCCGAAAGATCCGATCGCCGGCATGCGCGACCTGCGCAAGGGCACCACCTTGAACCGCAACCGCGACATGTCGTGGGTGCGCAGCCTGGAAAAGAAGTCCAGCGACCGACGCATCGGCGTCTGGGCGGTGCTGGCCGAGACGCCCGACGGCTTCAGCCTCGAGCTGACCGACGAGGACGGCCACACCGCGCGGGCGGCGCAGGCGCATCCGCGCGAGGCCGCGCGTGAGCCCGAGCGCAGTGCGCAGCAGGCGCGCGAACAGCTCGCGCGCTTCGGCACCAGCATCTTCGAGCCGCTGGACATCCAGCTGCGCCTGCAGGGCCCGTGGTTCCTGCCGGCCTCTCTGGTCAACACCCTGCGGCGCGACGCGGTCGCTGCCCTCGAGGAGACGCGGCTGCTCGGCTATGTGCGCCCGCCCCGCGCACGCCCGGCCGATCCGCCGACGCCCTACCCCGAGGACACCCTGAGCTACCTGGCCAACGTCTACAACCAGAAGGCCCATGACTTCTATGCGCGCCACGGTGTCAAGGTCATCGACGCCGCGTACGAAAGCCACGAAGAGCCCGGCGAGGTCAGCCTCATGATCACCAAGCACTGCGTGCGCTGGTCCATGAGCCTGTGTCCCAAGCAGGCCAAGGGCGTGATCGGCGTGAAGGGCACCATCAAGGCCGAACCGCTGCAGCTGGTCAACGGCAAGGAAAAGCTCACGCTGCGCTTCGACTGCAAGCCCTGCGAAATGCACGTGGTCGGGCGCATCAAGCAGTCGGTGCTGAACCAGCGCGCGCGCGAGATATCCGAGCCGCGGGCGGTCCCGCTGCGGTTTTACCGCAGCCGGCCTGCGCGGGCCTGAGCCGCTCGAATGGGGGCGCGATCCGCACTCCTGCACGCCTGGTCGTCCTGGCGCGGCCGCGCGCGCCGCTCCTCGCGCGGCAATCCCTCCGTGCGTCGCTCGATCGGCATCTATGTGCTGCTGCTGGGCCTGCCGCTGCTGGTGCTGCTGCCCTTGCTGCTGTATAGCGGCAGCCTGCTCTACCTCTTTGCCGACCAGGCACGCGAGGGCAACGCCCGCGAGCTGGAGGCCGCGAGCCATGCGCTGGCCGCCGTCGTGCGCCGCGAGCTCGACAACACCATGGAGGTGCTGGAGCTCGTTGCGACCGATGCCGCGCTCGCCGACCCCGGCGAGGGGCCCGGCGATCTGCAGCGCACCCGCGAACTCATGGCCAGTGTGGTCGCCTCGGACTTCGGCATCCGCCGGCTGGCACTGCTCGATGCGCGTGGTCGCATCGTCGCGATGCACCCCGAGGAGAACCGCGCGGGCGACGCCGTTGGATTGGGTCCCCATGTGTCGCGGGCGTTCGAAACCGCCAAGCCGCAGCTGTCGCCGCTGACCACCAGCGCGCTCGACCCGCACCTGGGGATCACCGCGGTCCAGCCGGTGGTCCGCGGCCAGGGCGTTCCGTATACCGTGGTGGCGCGGCTCGATCCGGTGCACCTGGCCGGCGTGCTGTCGCTGCAGGTCGGCGAGCGCGATGCGGTGGCCACCGTGACAGACGCGCAGCACCGGATCATCGCGCGCAGCCGGGAGATGGGCCGCTTCTTCGGCCTGCGCGGCAGCGAGGCCTCGATACGCGCGCTGCTTGCGGCCGAAGGCCAGGGCGTGCGCCGCTTCGAGACACTCGACGGCAACGAATTCCTGTGGGCCTGGTCGAGCACCCCAGAAGGCTGGACCGTGATGCTGGGCATCCCGGCGCGCGGCGTCGACGGCGCCCTGCAGCAATCGGTGCTGCGCCTGGGCGCCGCGGGCCTGGCACTGCTGCTGCTCGGCATCGGTGCGACCGTTCTGCTGGCGCGGCGCCTGGCGCGCTCGGTCGATCGCATGGCATCCAACGTGCCGCGGGTGATGCGCGGCCAGCATCCACCCTACACGCCGTCGGGTATCCGCCAGCTCGATGCGCTCTACCTCGCGCTCGAATCGGCGAGCGCCCAGGTTGCCCAGGCGCTCGCCGCGCGCGACCGGGCCCTGGAAGCCGAGCGCAACGCCCGCCGCCTCGCCGACGACGACAACCGCGCCAAGGACGTGTTCATCGCAACGCTGTCGCACGAGCTGCGCAATCCGCTGGCGCCGGTGCGCTCGGCCGCCCACATCCTCAAGCTTCCAGGCGCGTCGGACGTCGCCCGCGCGCGCGCCGCGGCCGTGGTCGAGCGGCAGGTCGCCACCATGGCGCGCCTGCTCGACGACCTGCTCGACCTCTCGCGCATCCGCAACGGCCGCATCGACCTGGAGCGCCAGCGGGTTGCGCTGCGTTCGGTGGTCGAGTCGGCCATCGAGATCGCCCGCCCGTTGATCGATGCACGCAGCCACGCGTTCAGCTGCCACCTGCCGGGCACGGACGTGGTGCTGGACGCCGACCCGCTGCGCCTTGCGCAGGTGTTCTCCAACCTGCTGACCAATGCCGCGAAATACACCGAGCCGGGGGGCCGGATCGATGTGCTCGCACACGTGCGCGGCGACCGGGTGCATGTGCACGTGTGCGACAGCGGCATCGGCCTCGAAGCCGGAGAGCTCGAGCAGGTCTTCCAGATGTTCACGCAGGTTCCGGGGCACCGCGCGCATTCGCAGGGTGGCCTGGGCATCGGCCTGTGGCTCGTGCGGGCGCTGGTCGAGCTGCACGGCGGCTGGGTGCACGCCGAGAGCCGTGGCCCGGCCAAGGGCAGCGAATTCGTCGTCGAGCTGCCGATCGCGCCATCCATGCCGCAGGCGCCGTCGGACGCACCGGGTTCGATCGTGTCGCCGCCGGGCGGCGGCGCGGCGCCCGCGGCGGCGGTTTCCGCGTTGCCGTCCGGTTCGGCGCACGGCGCGTCACGCTGAGCGTTCGGGTCGCGCGCGCGGTGCGCTCGGCACCCCGCGCACGCGTGCTATGTTCGCGCGCATGCAGTTTTCGACCCGTCTTTTCGCGCCCCGCCCGCTGGCCGCGTACGCCCTCCCGCTTCCGCTCGCTGCTTCGACCGCACTCACCGTGGCACTCGCGCTGGCGGCCGGGTCGGCGCGCGCCCAGTTCGTCGAGGAAGTGCCCTTCATCACCTCACCCGACAACGTCACGCTGGAGATGCTGCGCATCGCCGAGGTCGGCCCCACCGACCACCTGATCGATCTCGGCTCCGGCGACGGCCGCATCGTGATCACCGCGGCGCACCGCTTCGGTGCCACCGGCCTGGGCGTGGAGATCGTCCCCGAGCTGGTCCAGAAAAGCCTCCGGAGCGCCCGCCATGCGGGCGTAGCAGGCAAGGTCGATTTCCGGGTGCAGGATCTGTTCAAGACCGACCTGAGCCGCGCCACCGTGGTCACCATGTACCTGCTGCCCGAGTTCAACATGCTGCTGCGCCCCTCGCTGCTGCAGTTGCCGCCGGGTACCCGTGTCGTCTCGCACGACTGGGACATGGGCGACTGGCAGCCCGACGAGACGCGCACGCTCCAGGTCCCCGACAAGCAGGTCGGGCTGCAGAAGTCGAGCAAGGTGCACCTGTGGGTGGTGCCTGCGCAGGTGGCGGGTCAGTGGTGCGGCACCGGCACCTGGACCGGCGCGCGGCTGCAACTCACGCAACGCTTTCAGATGGTCGAAGGCACCTTGCAGCGCGGTGCCACGGCGCAGCCCGTGCAGGTTCGCCTGCGCGGCACCAGCTTGCCGCTGCCGGGCGCCGCGCCCGTGCAGGTCGCCGGCGACACGCTGCGCTCCCCGGGAGGCGCCTTCACCCGCGCCGGGGCGTCGGGCTGCCCTGCCTGAGGACTGCCCAAGCGGCGCTGCGTGCCGCCCGCCGCCCGCCGCGCCTCCGCAACGCTAGCCGACCCACTTGCGCGCGTTGCGCCAGATCCGCAGCCACGGACTGAAAGCGTCGCGGTCTCCGCCGGTCCAGCTCATCTGGACATTGCGGAACACCCGCTCCGCGTGCGGCATCATGGCCGTGAAGCGGCCGTCGGCCGTGGTTACCGCGGTCAGACCGCCCGGGCTGCCGTTCGGATTGAGGGGGTAGGTTTCGGTGGGCTGCCCGTGGTGGTCCACATAGCGCATCGCGGCGAGCACGCGCTCCGGGTGGCCGCGTCGCGCGAAGTTGGCGTAGCCCTCGCCGTGCGCCACCACGATGGGCAGGCGGCTGCCCGCCATGCCATCGAAGAACAGGCTGGGCGACGGCAGCACCTCCACCTGCGACAGCCGCGCCTCATAGCGCTCGCTGCGGTTGGTGGTAAAGCGCGGCCAGTCCTGCGCGCCCGGAATGATGTCGGCCAGCTCGGCCATCATCTGGCAGCCGTTGCACACCCCGAGCGCGAAGGTGTCGGAGCGGCCGAAGAAATCCTGGAACTGCTCCGAGAGCGCCGGATTGAAGGTGATGCTGCGCGCCCAGCCCACCCCCGCGCCCAGCGTGTCGCCGTAGCTGAAGCCGCCGCAGGCCACGAAACCCTTGAAGTCCGCGAGCCGTACCCGGCCGGACTGCAGGTCCGTCATGTGCACATCGACCGCCTCGAAGCCGGCCGTGTCGAAGCAGTAGGCCATCTCGACGTGCGAGTTGACGCCCTGCTCGCGCAGGACCGCCACCGGCGGACGGGCGAGGTTCAGGAAGGGTGCGGCAGGGTCGTGCCGGGGATCGAAGCTGGGCGCCCACTGCAGCCCCGGGTCGGTCGGGTCGCCGGCCGCGGCGTGTTCGGCGTCGGCGCCGGCCGGGTTGTCTCGCTGGCCGCAGATCTTCCAGCTCACGCTGTCCCAGACCTGGTGCAGATCGCGCAGGGATGCGCTGAACACCGCCTTGGTGTCGCGCCAGACCTGCACCTCACCCTTGCCGGCCTCGATGGCAGAAGCCGCCGGGCGCGTGGTGCCGACGAAATGGCTGTGGCGCGAGAGGCCGTGCTCGCGCAGCACCTGCATGACCTCATTGCGCTGGGCGGTGGGCACCTGCAGCAGCACGCCGAGTTCCTCGTTGAAGAGGGCCCGCAGGGTCAACTCCTCGCGCCGTGCGCTCACCTGGGCCGACCAGTTCTTCGCATCTCCATACTCGGCCCGGCTGTCGCTGATGCCGTCGCCCTCGGTGACCAGCAGATCGACATTGAGCGCGACGCCCACCTGCCCTGCGAACGCCATCTCGCAGGCCGCCGCCAGCAGGCCACCGTCGCTGCGGTCGTGATAGGCCAGGATGCGGCCCTGCGCGCGCAGCGCGTTCACGGCATCGACCAGCCGCACCAGCTGCTGCGGCTCGTCGAGGTCGGGCACGTCGCCGCCGGGCTGCTCGAGCACCTGGGCGAGCACGCTGCCGCCCATGCGCTTGCGGCCCTGCCCGAGGTCGACCAGCACCAGCGTGGTGTCGCCCTCGGCCACGAGCTGCGGCGTGAGGGTCGGGCGCACATCGGCCAGGGTGGCGAAGGCCGTCACGACCAGGCTCACCGGCGAGGTGACGCGATGCTCCTGGCCGCCCTCGCGCCACTGCGTGCGCATGGACAGGCTGTCCTTGCCCACCGGAATCGACACGCCCAGCGCGGGGCACAGCTCCATGCCCACCGCCCGCACGGTTTCGTACAGCGCGGCGTCTTCACCCGGCTCGCCGCACGCGGCCATCCAGTTGGCCGAGAGCTTGACCCGTTTCAGCGCGATCGGCGCGGCGAGCAGGTTGGTGATGGCCTCGGCCACCGCCATGCGGCCGGAGGCGGGCGCGTCGAGGGCTGCCAGCGGCGTGCGCTCGCCCAGCGCCATGGTCTCGCCTGCGAAGCCGCGGAAATCGGCCAGCGTGACGGCGCAGTCGGCCACCGGCACCTGCCAGGGGCCCACCATCTGGTCGCGGTGCGTGAGCCCGCCCACGGTGCGGTCGCCGATGGTGATCAGGAAGCGCTTTGAAGCCACCGTGGGGTGCGCCAATACCTTGATCACCGCGTCCTGCAACGCGACACCGGTGAGGTCGAGCGGCGGCGACTGCCGGGAGACCGAACGCACGTCGCGGTGCATCTTGGGCGGCTTGCCCAGGAGCACGTCCATCGGCATGGCGACGGCCGGTTGCGCCGCACCCGGGGACGCATCGTCGTGCGCGGGTGCCGCCCCGGAGCCCGGCGCCCCGCCCTGCGCGGTGTCCGCATCGACCACGCCGAAGCCGACCACCAGGTCGCGCTGTTCGGTGGCCACGCCGACCACCGCGAAGGGGCAACGCTCGCGCTCGCAGAAGGCGCGCAAGCGCTCCAGCGACTGCGGCGCGATGGCCAGCACATAGCGCTCCTGGCTCTCGTTGCACCAGATTTCCTTGGGCGCGAGCCCCGACTCCTCCAGCGGCACGCGGGACAGATCGAAGCGCGCACCGCGCCCGGCGTCGTTCGTGAGCTCCGGGAAGGCGTTCGACAGGCCGCCCGCGCCGACGTCGTGGATGGCCAGGATGGGGTTGTCCGCGCCCAGGCTCCAGCAGTGGTTGATGACCTCCTGCGCGCGGCGCTCGATTTCGGGGTTGCCCCGCTGCACGGAGTCGAAGTCGAGCTCGGCCGCGTTGGTGCCGGTGGCCATGGAGCTGGCGGCGCCGCCGCCCATGCCGATGCGCATGCCGGGGCCTCCGAGCTGCACCAGCAGCGTGCCGGCCGGGAACGCGATCTTGTGCGTGAGGCCGGCGTCGATGGAGCCCAGGCCGCCGGCGATCATGATGGGCTTGTGGTAGCCGCGCACCACGCCATCGACGGTCTGCTCGTATTCGCGAAAGTAGCCCAGCAGGTTGGGCCGACCGAACTCGTTGTTGAAGGCAGCGCCGCCGAGCGGACCCTCGGTCATGATCTGCAGCGCACTGGCGATGTGCTCCGGCCGGCCGTTCGGTGCGTCCCACAGCCGCGATACGGAAAAGCCGGTCAGGCCCGCCTTGGGCCGGGCACCCCGGCCGGTGGCGCCCTCGTCGCGGATTTCGCCGCCCGCGCCGGTGGCAGCCCCTGGGAAGGGCGAGATGGCAGTCGGGTGGTTGTGCGTCTCGACCTTCATCAGCACGTGCTGCGTGGCCGCGCGGCGCTGGTAGGCGCCCGGCGACGCCCCGCCGTCCGCGGCCGGGACGAACAGCTCGACGTCCGAACCCTCCATCACCGCAGCGTTGTCCGAGTAGGCGACCACGGTGTGCTGCGGGTTGCACTGGTGCGTGTTGCGGATCATGCCGAACAGGCTCTTGTCCTGCGGCACGCCGTCGATGGTGAACTGCGCGTTGAAGATCTTGTGGCGGCAATGCTCGCTGTTGGCCTGCGCGAACATCATCAGCTCGACGTCGCTCGGGTTGCGCGCGAGCTGCCGGAAGGCGGCCACCAGGTAGTCGATCTCGTCGTCGGCCAGCGCGAGGCCGAAGCGGGTGTTGGCTTCCTGCAGGGCCGTGCGGCCGCCGCCGAGCACGTCGATGCGGTCCATGGGCTGCGCAGGCAGCTCCGAGAACAGGGCGCGGGCGCCGGCGCGCTCGAACAGCACGCTCTCGGTCATGCGGTCGTGCAGCAGCTGCGCCACCGCCGCCCGCGCGGCGGGCTCCAGGGTGGCCTTGCCGCGCGAGAGCAGCCCGCCCTTGAGCTGCAGCCGCACCTCGACGATGCGCTCGAGCCGTTTCACGGCAATGCCGCAGTTGTGGGCGATGTCGCTCGCCTTGGAAGCCCAGGAGGATACGGTGCCCAGGCGCGGCGTGATCACCACCAGTTCGCCGTCGGCCGGGCCGTCGAAAGCCTCGCCATAGGTCAGCAGCGCTGCGAGCCGGCCGAGCGCGGCGTCGTCGGGGGCCTGTTCCCACGCCGCCAGGTGCACGAAACGGGCCGACAGCGCCTGGATCCGGTCGTCCACCGCCCGCAGGCGGGGCAGCAGTTGCTGGACGCGGAAGTCGCTGAGGGCGCGGCCGCCCTCGAACTCGGTGATGTGCAGGGTCACGTTGAAGCCTGGGTTGGGATGGGGGGCCGCGGGGTGCGCCGCTGACTGGGGCGCGCTGCGACGAAAGCCCGCGATTTTACCGTCCGGCCCGGCCCCGCAGCCGGTGTGGCGCCGGGGCCTCTGGGATAATCCGCCGCCATGAGCATCACGTACAAGGACGCCGAGGGCATCCAGGGCATGCGCACCGCCGGCCGGCTGGCCGCGGAGGTGCTGGATCACCTGACGCCCTTCATCAAGCCCGGCATCACCACCCGCGAGATCGACCGGCTTGCCGCCGAGTTCATGCGCAAGCAGGGCACCACCTCCGCCACCCTGGGGTATCAGCCGGCCGGCTATCCGCCCTACCCCGCCTCGCTGTGCACCTCGGTCAACCACGTCGTGTGCCACGGCATCCCCAACGACAAGCCGCTCAAGAAGGGCGACATCGTCAACGTCGATGTCACCGTCATCAAGGACGGCTGGTACGGCGACACCAGCCGCATGTTCATCGTCGGTGAAGCCTCCATCGCCGCGCGCCGCCTGGTGAACCTCACCTTCGAGGCGATGTGGCACGGGATCGTGCGGGTGCGCCCCGGCGTGCGCCTGGGCGACATCGGCCACGCCATCCAGCAGTTCGCCGAAGCCGCCGGCTTCTCGGTGGTGCGCGAGTTCTGCGGGCACGGCATCGGCCGCAACTTCCACGAGGAGCCGCAGGTGCTGCACTACGGCAAGCCCGGCACGCTGGAAGAGCTCAAACCCGGCATGACCTTCACCATCGAGCCCATGATCAACCTCGGCCGCCGCGAGGTGAAGGAGCTGGGCAACGACGGCTGGACCATCGTCACCAAGGACCACTCGCTTTCGGCGCAGTGGGAGCACACCGTGCTGGTCACCGAGTCGGGCTACGAGGTGCTCACGCAGTCGGCGGGCAGCCCGCATCCACCCGCCTTCGTGACGGGCTGACGGCCATGGGCGAGGCAGCGATGGCAGCCGATACGGCCGCCGTCCGCCAGGACTGGCGCTCGCGCAAGTCCGCGGTGCTGTCCCGCATCGACGCGCTGGGCGGCTCCACCCGCGGCATCCGCGGCCTGCTGCAGGCCCTCGCCCGCGAGGCCGACGCCACCCTTCGCACCCTCTGGGCCGGCTGTGGCCTGCCGCCCTCCTTCGCGCTGGTCGCCGTCGGCGGCTATGGGCGCGGAGAGCTCTTTCCGTACTCCGACGTGGACGTGCTGGTGCTCATGCCCGACGGCACCTCGCCCGACGCCGACCCGGCGCTGCGCGCGCGCGTCGAAGGCTTCATCGGCCAGTGCTGGGACGTCGGCCTGGAGATCGGCTCGAGCGTGCGCACCGTCTCGGACTGCGCGGCACAGGCCGCCGGCGACGTGACGGTGCAGACCTCGCTGCTCGAGTCGCGGGTGATCGCGGGCGACGCCGCCCTGTACCGCGGTTTCTGCGAGCGCTTCGCGCGCGAGCTCGACCCCAAGGCGTATTTCGTGGCGAAGACGCTGGAGATGCGCCAGCGGCACACCAAGTTCGAGAACACGCCCTACTCGCTCGAACCCAACTGCAAGGAGTCGCCCGGCGGGCTGCGCGACCTGCAGGTCATCCTGTGGGTGGCGCGTGCTGCCGGCTTCGGCAAGAGCTGGGAGGAGCTCGCGCGCTCAGGCCTGGCCACGGCGTTCGAGGCCCGCCAGATCCGGCGCAACGAGGCGCTGCTGAGCCTCATTCGCGCGCGGCTGCACCTGCTCGCGCGGCGCCGCGAGGACCGCCTGGTATTCGATCTGCAGTCGGCCGTGGCCGAGAGCTTCGGCCACCGCACCCGCAGCGCGCCCAACGGCCGGGTCATCGAGCGCGCCAGCGAAGCACTGATGCGCCGCTTCTACTGGGCGGCCAAGGCGGTGAACCAGCTCAACCAGATCCTGCTGCTGAATATCGAGGAGCGGCTGGAGGACAAGCCGCCCGAGCCCACGCCGATCAACGAGCGCTTCGCGATCAAGGGCGGACTGATCGAGGTGGCCAGCGACGACCTGTACCAGCGCCACCCGACGGCCATCCTCGAGACCTTCCTCCTCTACCAGACCACGGCGGGCGCGCAGGGGCTGTCGGCGCGCACCCTGCGCGCCCTGTACAACGCCCGCGACCTGATGGACGCGAGCTTCCGGCGCGATCCGCGCAACCGCGACACCTTCCGCGCCATCCTGATGCAGCCCGAGGGCATCACGCACGCGATGCGCCTGATGAACCAGACCTCGGTGCTCGGGCGCTACCTCTGGGTGTTCCGCCGCATCGTCGGGCAGATGCAGCACGACCTGTTCCACGTCTACACCGTGGACCAGCACATCCTGATGGTGCTGCGCAACGTGCGGCGCTTCTTCATGCCCGAGCACGCGCACGAATATCCCTTCTGCTCGCAGCTCGCAGGCGGCTGGGACAAGCCCTGGATCCTCTACGCGGCCGCCCTGTTCCACGACATCGCCAAGGGGCGCGGCGGCGACCACTCCGAACTCGGCGGGCGCGAGGTGCGCAGCTTCTGCGCGCAGCACGGCATCGCCGCCGACGACGCGGCCCTCATCGAATACCTGGTGCGCGAGCACCTCACCATGAGCCGCGTGGCCCAGAAGGAGGACCTGAGCGACCCCGACGTGGTGCGGGCCTTCGCCGACCGGGTCGGCTCCGAGCGCCGGCTCACTGCCCTCTACCTGCTCACGGTGGCCGACATCCGCGGCACCAGCCCCAAGGTGTGGAATGCCTGGAAGGGCAAGCTGCTGGAGGACCTCTACCGCGCCACGCTGCGCGTGCTGGGCGGCCACGCGCCCGACCCGCACGCAGAGATCGAGGCACGCAAGCGCGAGGCGCTGGTGCAGCTGAGCCTGCATGCGCTGCCCCACGATGCGCACCGGCGCCTGTGGAGCACGCTGGACGTCGGCTACTTCATGCGCCACGACGCGGGCGAGATCGCCTGGCACACCCGGCATGTCTCGCGCCACCTGGCGCACCAGCCACTCGGCGCGGCGCCCGGCCGCACCCTGGTGCGGGCCCGTCTGTCACCGGTCGGCGAGGGACTGCAGGTAATGGTCTACACCCCCGACCAGCCCGACCTGTTCGCACGCATCTGCGGCTACTTCGACCAGGCCGGCTTCAGCATCCTGGAGGCACGCATCCACACCACGCGCGACCGGCACGCGCTCGACACCTTCCAGGTGGTGAGCTCGCTGCTGTCCGAGCACAACCGCGAGTTGATCCATATGGTGCAGTCCGAGCTCGCCCAGACCCTGGAGCGCGCCGGTCCGCTTCCCGCGCCCAGCCGGGGCCGCGTATCACGCCGGGTCAAGAGCTTTCCCGTGCCGCCGCGCGTGAGCCTGGCGCCGGACGAGAAGGCGCAGCACTGGCTGCTGTCCATCTCCGCCAGCGACCGCGCCGGCCTGCTCTATTCCATCGCACAGGTGCTGGCACGCCACCAGATCAACCTGCAGCTGGCCAAGGTATCGACCCTCGGCGAGCGCGTGGAGGACACCTTCCTCATCGACGGATCCGAACTGCAGCACAACCGCAAGCAGATCGAGATCGAGACGGAACTGCTGCAGGCCATCGGCTGACACAGGACGGACGGAACGCGCCAGCGCTCGCATTCAGTTCGTGACAGGCTTCGCGCGCGGCGAGCCGCTACCGTCCCGGCGTTCCCACTCGCAGAACGCCTGCCATGTTCCCCACCAGCCCGCCACGCTCGCCCTTTTCTCCCCACCCCGGCGCCGCAGTCCCATCATTTCCGGGCACGGGCTCCAGCACCCCCAGCACCTCCAGCACCTCCAGCTCGCGTGAGGTTCTGCGTGCCCCGTCCCGCGGCCGCCGCAGGCAATCAGTTCGCCGCGCGCGCTCTCCGTGACAGGAGCGCAAGCGCGAGACTCGAGCGGAGCTTGTCTCTCTACCGCATGGGGCGCTTCACGTCGGCGTCGATGGGCGCATCACCCGATTCGATGCGGTGCCGGGGTTCGCCGTCGTCGATCCTGACCTGGACGACAACGTTCCCGCGTAGCCTGCCACGCTGCGCGTCAGTCGTCCTGCTGTGTGGCGAGCTCAGGGAACAGCACTTCTGTGAACCCGAAACGGCTGAAGTCGCGCACCCGCATGGGGTAGAGCACGCCTGCGAGATGGTCGCACTCGTGCTGCACGACGCGGGCGTGGAAACCTTCGGCCTCCCGCTCGATGGGCCGGCCCTGCAGATCGACGCCGGTGTACCGGATGCGCTTGAACCGCGGTACCACGCCGCGCAGGCCGGGCACGGACAGGCACCCTTCCCACCCCTCCTCCACCTCGTCGCCCAGGGGCGTGATGACGGGGTTGAGCAGGATGGTGCGGGGCACGATGGGGGCGTCCGGGTAGCGCGGGTTGGGCGCGTCGCTGCCGAAGATCACCAGCTGCAGATCGATTCCGATCTGGGGAGCCGCCAGCCCCGCACCATGGGCATCGGCCATGGTGTCGAACATGTCGCGCACCAGCTGGTGCAGCTGCGGGGTGTCGAACTCGGTGAAGGGGCGTGCCGGCCGCAGCAGCCGGGGGTCACCCATTTTGAGGATCTGGTGAACGGTCATGGCAGTGGATCAGGGCTATCGAAAGGGTGTGGCTCGAACGAGCCGCGCGCCGGAGACAAGCGATCGGCTGACGGCACGTGCATCATGCCTTCCGCGAGCGCCTGCCCTTCGGTACGGTCCAGCCTTTCCACAAGAAAGCTGCCTATGCTGCCCGTCGCACGCCCCCTTCCGGTCCTCACGTCTTCTGCCTGCGCTTCCGCCTCTGCTGTGGCCTCTCCCACGGACGCCCGCCGAGGGCGCGCGGAGACCCCGACGCGGAGCCTGTCGAGCCTGTCGAGCCCTCCCGGTCTGCCGAACCTGTCGAGCCGTCTCGCATCGCTGCGCTTGATGGACATGCCTCGTGTGCCGAGCGCAGCGTCTTGCGTGGCATCGCGCACACTTGCGCCCGCGGGGGCGCCGTCATCACTGCCTGTGGCAAGCCGCTCGGTGACGCGGCCTCTCCTCGCTGCGATGCCCGCCGCACGCGGCGACAGGCCAGACACGCGCGCGCCGTCCGCACGCACGGCCGCACCCGAGTCCAAGCGCGTTGCTGCCGCTGCCACAGATGACATGGCGGCGGTCCCTTCCGCCAAGCGTGCGCGCCTGCACACTCCGCAGTCGGTTGCGCTCGCCAAGCGCCTCGCCCGGCCGGCCGAGTGGGACCCTGAGGACGGTGCGGAACAAGGCATCTCCACCGTCCGCGACGCCGGCGCACCCGTTGTGCGCATCGGGAGCCTGGCACCCGAGCGGTCCGAAGACGACGGGGAAGGCCCTGTCGAAGCAGGCACGCAGCGGTCCGACGTAGAAGCCGGCGCCGGCTTGGCCGTCCATGCGGAGCACGGGCAGTACATCCGGGTCGCAGCCCGGGAGGGCATCTGCGCACTGGCAGCCGAGCAGGACGCAGGGATGATGGTCGCCACTGCCGCCGACAACGTACAAGGCGTCTTCTCCGCGGGCTTCGCCTGCTGTGTGGCGGTGGTGTGTCGTGCCGACGGGTGCGTCGGGCTCGAACACACGTCGGACGCGAGCGCTGCCAACCTTCGACGAGCGATCGATGATTTCAGCACCGACCAGGAGGTCAATGGGCGCCCGTTCACCACGCGCCTGGGCTACACCGAAGAAGGCTTCCGTTCATTGCTGCGATGCGAAGTCGAACACATGGGGTTCGCGCCCTTCTGCGAATACTACGGGCAGCGGGCGAGCGCCGACAGCGCCCAGGCGCGCGCAGCGGTCATCGAACGGATCATTGCGAAGAACACCGCAGCAGCCCGTGCCGGGGCGGCCGCGGTCGGTATCGAAGCCTTCGAGATGTCGTCCTCTGCCATCTTCGTCAGCCTGGCCGGCGAGATCGACACGTTCGATGACCTTCCTTCGGAGGACGTCGATGACCTCGGCTACGAGTCCTTGTGACGCATCGTGGCTCCCGCGCCGACGTGGCGGGCCGCACTCCAGGGACCCTGCTGGCTGACGGCACGCGCGTCGCGCCTTTCGAACGCGAAATCCTTTGGGTACCTTTCAGCCTTTTCACAAGAAAGCGCATTCATGTCGCCCATCGGACGCATCTCGCCGCCCGGCACCGCTGCCGTCACCATACCGCCCGCTCCGCCGCCTTCGCCAGAAGAGGCCTACGCGGAACTCGCCGCGCCCACCGCGCTGCGGCTATTGGTACTTTCGAACCTTGCGGCTCGCGCAAGCGCGCCGAGCGCCCTGAGCTCGTCGAGCCCGCCCAGCCCATCCTTTGCACGATTTTTCTCCGCCCCGCCCTCACCCTTGCAGGCGCCTGCGGACGCGATGTCTGCGCGGCGGCTGCAAGACCGCGTGGCGACGCTGCCAGACCTCGATGCGCTTCACCGGGGACGCGACGACGCATCCGGACCACACGGGCGCCGGCGATCCGCTGGGACCTTGGCACACGGCGCCCTACCGGCGGCTGCGGAATTCGCTTCCAAGCGTAGGTCGCAGTCCACCTGGGAAACCGCCTGGGAGGCAGCCGCACCAGCGTTCGACGACGACTGGTCGACTCGCTTCCCGGCCCGTCCACGCATGAGCGACCCGCTGCCGGTTGCCGGCGCCGTTCTCCCGGAGCCGGAAGCGTCGCGAAGCGTCGAGTTCGACTCGCCGGCCGGCCGCGCCGTCAGCGATGCCGAAGTCGCAAGCGACGCCGGCTCCGACATAGGATTCCACGTCGGGTTCGACAGCAAGCGCCAGCCCAAGGCCTTCGCAGGCGCGACGCAGCTGGACGTGGCCGACGGCTTCGGCGACTACTCCGGCGACGACGGGTCGGACCATGGTCAGCGCATCTGCGTCGATGCGCTGGACGGTGCGCACGCACTGATGGCCGAGCAGGGCCAGGGCCTGGTGATGGTCACTGCCGCCGACCGCGTGGCGGGCGCTTTCTCGCTGGGCTTCGCCGACTCCCTGATGCTGGTGTGCCATGCGCCGGGCTGCGTCGGGCTCGCGCAGGTTTGCGGCGCCGATCCCGAGCTCGCGACGTCTCTGCAGGCGGCCATCGGGGTCTTCCGGGACACCGTGGGGGCTGCCGCCGTCACCGTGCGCCTGGGTTACGGCGTCGAAGGCATGCGGCGGGCACTGCTGTCCAAGCTGGAACATCAGGACTTCGCCGCCTTCTGTGCCGACCACGACCTGCCGCCCCAGAAGGAGACGCCGCAAGCACGCCAGGGCGCGCTCGAGCAGCTCCTGAGCCAGCACACCGAGACCGCCATCGCCACGGCGATCGTGCTCGACATCGAGCCCTTCGTCATGGCGACATCCGCCGTGTTCGTCAGCCTGGACGGTGAGATCGACACGTTCGAAGACCTGACCCCCGAGCAGGCGGGCAACATCCACTACGACCTGGCGTGAGGCAGCCCTGCGCCGCCGCTTCTGCGGCGCGCTGCCCCTGCTCCAGACGCTCGGCGTGCGCTGTCGATGCTGCGCAGCGCATGTGACGAAGCGCGCCGCCGGCCGCGCTTCGAGCTTCCGGCCTTCAGTGCGTCAGCTGCGCCCACACCTTGTCCAGGCGCTTGGCGCTCACCGGCTGCGGCGTACGCAACTCCTGCGCGAACAAGCTCACGCGCAGTTCCTCCAGCAGCCATCGGAACTCCTGCATGCGGGTGTCCACCGCGCCCTTGCGCTCGGCCACCAGCCGCCAGTAGCGCTGCTCCTGCGGCTTGAATTCGGCCAGTCGGGCGGCATCGCGCGCGGGGTCGGCGCGCACCTTGTCCAGACGCAGCACGATGGCCCTGAGGTAGCGGGGCAGGTGCTGCAGGGCCGCCCAGGGCGTCTCTGCCAGGAAACGCTGGGGCATGAGGCGCTGCAGCTGCAGCGAGGCGTCCTGCGAGGCTTCGGCCGCCTGCTTGGTGTCCTTGATCTTGCGTAGCGCCGCCGCGTACTCGGTGAGGATGGTCGCTGCCAGGCGCGCCACTTCGTTGGCGATCAGGGTCAGTCGCCCTCGCCCTTCGTCGAGCCGTCGCTTGAAGGCCTCCGCGTCCGCGGGCAGCGGATCGAGCAGGAAGGCCCGCTCGAGCGCCACATCGATGATCTGGCCGCGTAGCTCCTCGAGCGTTCCGAGCGGCATGAATGCGACAGCCATCTTCTGCAGCTCGGGAATGTTCTTTTCCAGGTACTTCAACGCGTCGCGAATCTGCAGCGCGAAGAGGCGGCGCAGGCCGGCGCGGTGGCGGGCGGCCGCGACCTCCGGCTCGTCGAAGACCTCGATGCGCACGGCATCGCCCTGGTCCATCAGCGCCGGAAAGCCGATCAGGCTGGTGCCGCCCTTGCGAATTTCCATGAGCTCGGGCAGTTCGCCGAAATCCCAGGCGGTGTGCCGCTGGGCCGCGTCCGGCGCCGGGCCGGCCGCAGCAAGCTGCGATGCGCTTCGGGCCAGCGAAGGCGCCGGCACGGCAATGGCGTCGCGGGTGGGCGCAGCGGCCGGAGCCTTGAGGCTCGCGAGCGCCTGGAACGCCCCGCGCGCCTTGGCCCCGAACTCGGCCTTGAGAGCGCCGAGGTTGCGCCCCATGCCCAGCTGCCGGCCGTGCTCGTCGGTCACCCGGATGTTCATGAACAGGTGCGCCGGCACCATGTCGAGCTTGAAATCGGTGCGCTTGACGTCGAGGCTGGTGGCGTCCCGCACGCGCTTGAGGAGCGCCTCGGTAAGTCTGCCCTGGCCGAACACCTCGGGGCTGGTCAGCTCGCCGGCCAGCCGCGCCGCCGATTCGGGCAGCGGCACGAAGCGTGAGCGGGGCTTTTGCGGCAGGCTCTTGAGCAGCGCCTGGATCTTGTCCTTGAGCATGCCCGGCACCAGCCACTCGCAACGCTCCTCGCTCACCTGGTTCAGCACGAACAGCGGCACCGTCACGGTGAGCCCGTCGCGCGCATCGCCCGGCTCGTGCAGGAACGCGGTGGTGCAGTCCACCCCGCCCAGGCGGACGGTGCGCGGGAAGGCGTCGGTGGTGATGCCGGCGGCCTCGTGACGCATCAGCTCCTCGCGCGTGAGCTTGAGCAGCTGCGGATGCTTGCGGCTCTCGTTGCGGTACCAGCCCTCGAAGGTGGAGCCGCTGTAGACGTCCGGCGGGATCTGCTGGTCGTAGAAGGCGAAGATCAGCTCGGGATCGACGAGCACGTCCTGGCGGCGCGACTTGTGTTCGAGCTCCTCGACCTGCCGCACCAGCTTGCGGTTGGCCGCAAGGAAGGGAAGCTGCGTGTCCCACTGCCCCTCCACCAGCGCCTCGCGGATGAACATCTCGCGTGCGCCCTGCTGGTCGGCGCGCGCATACGGTACGCGCCGGCCGCTGTACACCACCAGGCCGTAGAGCGTGGCGCGTTCCAGCGCGATCACCTCGGCGCCCTTTTTCTCCCAGTGCGGATCGAGCAGCTGCTTCTTCAGCAGGTGTCCGGCGACCTGCTCGATCCACTGGGGCTCGATGGCCGCGATGCCGCGCCCGAACAGGCGCGTGGTCTCCACCAGTTCGGCGCAGACGATCCAGCGGCCGGGGCGTTTCTTGAGATGCGCCCCCGGGTGGCGGTGGAACTTGATGCCGCGCGCACCGAGAAAGACTTCCTCCTCCTCCATCTTCCAGCCGATGTTGCCGAGCAGGCCCGCGAGCATCGACTTGTGCAGCGCCTCGTAGCCGGCGGGTTCGGTGTTCAGGCGCCACTTGTGCTCGGTGACCACCGTGAGCAGCTGGCTGTGGATGTCGCGCCACTCGCGCACCCGCCGCACGTTGATGAAGTTCTGGCGCAGCAGCTGCTCGTACTGGCGGTTGCTCAGCTTGTGCGCGGCGCCGTGGCCGCCGCGGGCCTCGTGGATCCAGTGCCACAGCGTGAGGTATCCGCTGAATTCGCTCTTCTCGTCCTTGAACTTGGCGTGCTGCTGGTCGGCCTGCGCCTGCAGCTCCATTGGCCGGTCGCGCACGTCCTGCACCGACAGCGCCGAGGCGACCACCAGCACTTCCTGCAAGGCGCCGCGTTCGCGCGCCTCCAGGATCATGCGGCCCACGCGCGGATCGAGCGGCAGCCTGGCCAGCTCACCGCCCATGGGCGTGAGCTCGTTGGCGTCGTCCACGGCGCCGAGTTCGCCGAGCAGCTGGTAGCCGTCGGTGATGGCGCGCCGCTGTGGCGCCTCCAGGAACGGAAAATCCTCCACCGCGCCGAGGCGCAGCGCCTTCATGCGCAGGATCACGCCCGCGAGGGACGATCGCAGGATCTCGGAATCGGAAAAACGCGGCCGGCTGGCGAAGTCCTTCTCGTCGTAGAGGCGGATGCAGATGCCGTTGGCGACGCGGCCACAGCGTCCCGCACGCTGGTTGGCGGCGGCCTGGCTGATCGGCTCGACCAGCAACTGCTCCACCTTGCTGCGAAAGCTGTAGCGCTTGACGCGCGCCGTGCCGCTGTCGATGACGTAGCGTATGCCCGGTACGGTGAGCGAGGTCTCGGCGACGTTCGTGGCGAGCACGATGCGCCGGCCGTGGTGCGACTCGAAAATGCGCTCCTGCTCGGCCTGCGACAGCCGAGCGAACAGCGGCAGCACCTCGGCGCCGCGCGTGAGCGGGCTGTGCGCGAGGTGGCCGCGCAGGTGGTCGGCGGCCTCGCGGATCTCGCGCTCGCCGGGCAGGAAGACCAGGATGTCGCCGCCAGCTGGCGGCGTCCGGCTCGCGCGCGGCGCCTCGCCTTCGCCGGCCGCCGAACTGGCGGCGTCGGCTCGCGCAGGCTGCGATGTGCCCTGCCACAGCTCGTCCACGGCCTCGGCGATGGCTTCGTTCAGGCCGAAGTCGCGCGACTCCTCGAACGGCCGCCAGCGCTGCTCCACGGGAAAAGTGCGACCGGACACGTAGATGACCGGCGCCGGCCCCTGGGCCGAGGCGAAGTGCTGCGCGAAGCGTTCGGCGTCGATGGTGGCCGAGGTCACCACGATCTTCAGGTCGGGGCGGCGCGGCAGGAGCTGGCGTAGATACCCCAGCAGGAAGTCGATGTTGAGGCTGCGCTCGTGCGCCTCGTCGATGATCAGCGTGTCGTACGCCGCCAGCAGCGGATCGGTCTGTGTCTCGGCGAGCAGGATGCCGTCGGTCATGAGCTTGACCGAGGCCTCGCGCGAGAGCCGGTCCTGGAAGCGCACCTTGTAGCCGACGACCTCGCCCAGCGGCGTCTGCAGTTCCTCGGCGATGCGCTTGGCCACGCTGCTGGCCGCGATGCGCCGCGGCTGGGTGTGGCCGATCAGCCGGCCGCGCTCGCCCGGTCGGGCGTTCAGGCGTCCGCGCCCCATGGCCAGGGCGATCTTGGGCAGCTGGGTGGTCTTGCCCGAGCCTGTCTCGCCGCAGACGATGACCACCTGGTGCGCCGCCATGGCGGCGGCGATCTCGTCGCGCCGGGCGGATACGGGCAGCGATTCGGGAAAGCTGATGCGAAGTTCTGGCAAGGCGGCGCGGGTCAAAGCCCTCGATTATCGGATGCGCCGGCGCGCGCCTGACGCTGCCGTACACTTTCCCGTCCAGTCCACCCCGCGCCGATGTCCACCGTTTTCAACTTCACTTTCGTGCCCTGGTTCCGCTCGGTGGCGCCGTACATCCACATGCACCGGGGCAAGACCTTCGTGGTGGGGCTCGCGGGCGAAGCGATCGCCGCCGGCAAGCTGCAGCACATCGCGCAGGACCTGGCCCTGATCCAGAGCATGGGCGTGAAGATCGTGCTCGTGCACGGGTTTCGGCCTCAGGTCAACGAGCAGCTGCGCCTGAAGAACCATCCGGCGCGCTACTCGCACGGCATCCGCATCACCGACGAACTGGCCCTCGACTGCGCCCAGGAAGCGGCCGGCCAGCTGCGCTACGAGATCGAGGCGGCCTTCAGCCAGGGGCTGCCCAACACGCCCATGGCCGGCTCCACCGTGCGCGTGATCTCGGGCAACTTCATCACCGCGCGGCCGGTGGGCGTGGTGGACGGCGTCGATTTCCAGCATTCGGGCGTGGTGCGCAAGGTGGACGTGGCGGGCATCGCCCGCACGCTCGATTTCGGCTCCATGGTGCTCATCTCGCCCTTCGGCTTCTCGCCCACCGGCGAGGCGTTCAACCTCACCATGGAGGAAGTCGCCACCAGCGTGGCCATCGCGCTTCAGGCGGACAAGCTGCTCTTCCTGACCGAGGTGCCGGGTATCCGCACGCGTCCTGGTGAACCCGACGCCGAGGACAACCCGATCGATACCGAGCTGCCCCTGGCCACGGCCGAACAGATCCTGGCGCAGCTGCCCTCACCGCAGCGGCCCACCGACGTCGGCTTCTATCTGCAGCACTGCGTGAAGGCCTGCAAGGAAGGCGTGGAGCGCAGCCATATCCTGCCCTTTGCCGTCGATGGCTCGCTGCTGCTCGAGATCTACGTGCACGACGGCATCGGCACCATGGTCATCGACGAGAAGCTCGAGGAGTTGCGCGAGGCCACGCCCGACGACGTGGGCGGCATCCTGCAGCTGATCGAGCCGTTCGAGCGCGACGGCACGCTGGTCAAGCGCAGCCGCACCGAGATCGAGCGGGACGTCGCCAACTACACCATCATCGAGCACGACGGCGTGATCTTCGCCTGCGCTGCGCTCTACCCCTATCCCGAGGCGCGTACCGGCGAGATGGCGGCGCTCACCGTGTCGCCGCAGAGCCAGGGCCAGGGCGACGGCGAAAAGGTCCTCAAGCGGGTCGAGCAGCGCGCGCGGGCCATGGGCCTGGACAGCATCTTCGTGCTGACCACCCGCACCAAGCACTGGTTCGTCAAGCGCGGCTTCGTGCAGGTCGATCCCGACTGGCTGCCCGAAGCGCGCAAGCGCAAGTACAACTGGGACCGCCGCAGCCTCGTGCTGGTGAAGAAGCTCGCCTGATTGCGGCGCCCCGCACGCCGCACGATGCGGCGGGCGTCGCATCGACCGCGCGCGACCACGCGACCGCAGGTCACGCGGGTGATCTTCTGCTGCGCCGCGGCTCGAGCTGATCGCCGTGCTGGGCCTGGCGCATGCGTCGCACGCGCCGGGCAGGCAGCCGGGTCATCGGCCCCTTCCGGCCAGCCCGCGTGTGCGCTTTTCGTGCACCCGGGCGTGTCCTACAGCGCTCAGGATTCACTCCGACAGCCAAGCCCTGCGCCCATGGCCACCATGCCGCGAGAAAGGTGGCTCCCATGACGGTCCCGACCCGCGAGGTACGCATCCCCATCGATGCCGGCACGCTGCAGGGCGACCTGTTCCTGCCGGACGGTTCCCATGCTCTTGTCGTGTTCGTCAACGGCCGCGGCACGGGCCGCCACAGCGTGGACGACCGCACGGTGGCGACGCAGCTGCATCGCGCAGGCATCGCTTCGCTCGCCGTCGATCTCCTCACGGCGCACGAGCAGCAGTCCACGGCACGCGCAAGCCGTCACGCGGGCGACCCGGCCCTGCTGACCCACCGCCTGCTGGAGGTCGTCCAGTGGGTCGGCGGCGATGCGAGCCTCAAGCGCGCGGCGCTCGGCCTGTGCGGCGTCGCCGATGGCGGCGTCGCGGCGATGATCGCCGCGGCACGCCTGGGGGGCGTGGTGCAGGCCGTGGTGTCGGTGGGCGGACGCCCCGACGCGGCCGGCCCCGCGGTGCTGACCGCGATCAAGGCGCCGACGCTGCTGCTGGTGGGCAGCCGCGACACGGAGAACCTCGCGCGCAACGACTCGGCCTATCAGCACCTGCGCGGCGAACGCAGCCTGGCCGTCGTACCGGGGGGCGGTCCGCTGCTCGAGGAGCACGGCGTGCTCGCGCATGCCGGCGAGATGGCGGCGGCCTGGTTCGAGTTCCACCTGAGCGCCGTGGAGGCGTTCGCATGAGCCCGGGCAGCGTGTGCGGCCTCACCCGCATCCGGAGACGCCGATGAGTCTCGATGCCCGCCTGCCCCTGCGGGACCGCAAGCAAGCCGGCGAGTTGCTGGCGGCCGAGCTGGATTGCCTGCGCGAGAGGCCCGACCTGCTGGTGCTCGGGCTGCCGCGCGGCGGCGTCCCCGTGGCGTTCGAGATCGCGCGGGCGCTGCACGCGCCTCTGGACGTGTTCGTGGTGCGCAAGATCGGGCTGCCGAGCCATCCCGAGTACGCCGTCGGCGCCATCGCTTCCGGAGGCGTGCAGGTGATGGACCGCGTGCCGGCACGGCTGGCGCGCCCGGCGGACCTGCACGCGGTAGTCGAGCGCGAAAGCGAAGAGCTGCGCCGGCGCGAGCAGGCGTTCCGCCCCGGGCTGCCGCCGCTGGCATTGCACGGGCGCACGGTGTTGCTGGTCGATGACGGACTCGCCACGGGCGCGACCATGGAAGCAGCGGTGCGCGCCGTGCGGGCGCAGAACCCGTGCGAAGTGGCGGTGGCGGTGCCGGTGGGCTCGGCTGCGGCCAGCGCCCGGCTGCGGCCGCTGGTGGACCTGCTGGTGGTCGGCGCGCAGCCCGAACCTTTCAGCGCGGTCGGCATCTGGTATCGCAGCTTCCCGCAGTGCGGCGACGAGGAGGTGCAGGCACTGCTGCTGCAGGCCCGGCACGCCGACCTGATGGCCCACTGAGCGCGCCACGACTGCAGGCACCTCACGCACGGGAGAGCCGAACGGATGCAGACCGACGTCTTGCAGGGCAGCGCGCTGCGCGATCACCTGAAGCCCCTGTCGAACGCCCGGGCCGAGGATGAACTCCTGGACTTCATCGCCCAGGGGCGCATCGTGCTGCTCGGCGAAGCGAGCCACGGAACGCACGAGTTCTATGCGCTGCGGGCCCACCTCACCCGGCGCCTGATCGCCGAGCGCGGCTACACCGCCGTCATCGCCGAGGCGGACTGGCCCGACGCATGGCGGCTCAACACCTATGTGCGCGGCCTCGGCGACGACCCGAGCGCCGACCTCGCGCTGGACGGCTTCCGGCGCTTCCCGACCTGGATGTGGCGCAACACGGTGGTGCGAGACTTCGTGCAGTGGCTGCGCACGCACAACGACGGACAGCCGAAGCGGCAGCAGGCGGGCTTCTACGGCATGGACATGTACAGCCTCTACGGCTCGATCGAGGCGGTGCTGAAGTACCTGGACCGCAACGACCCCGATGCCGCCCGGCGCGCCCGCGCCCGCTATGCCTGCTTCGACCACTACGGTGAAGACAGCCAGGCCTACGGCTACGCCGCCAGCGCCGGCCTGCAGCCGCACTGCGAAGAAGAAGTGATCGAGCAGCTGCGCGACCTCAACCGCCGTGCCGCCGGTTTCGGCAGCCACCCTGGCACGGAACGCGATCAGGCTTTCTACGCCCAGCAGAACGCCCGCCTGGTGCGCAACGCCGAGAAGTACTACCGCAGCATGTTCCACCGCGGTGTGTCCTCGTGGAACCTGCGCGACCAGCACATGATGGAAACCCTCCAGGCGCTGGAGCGGCACCTGGCCGACGCCGGCCCGCCCCTGAAGATGGTGGTGTGGGCCCACAACTCCCACCTGGGCGATGCCAGCGCCACCGAGATGGCCGAGCGCGGCGAATGGAACGTCGGGCAGCTCGCGCGCGAGCACTGGGGCAGCGAGGCCATGCTGGTGGGGTTTTCCACATACAACGGCACGGTGGCGGCGGCTTCGGCCTGGGATGCTCCGATGGAGCGCAAGCGGGTGCGCGACGGCCTGCCGGGGAGCTACGAGGAGCTGTTCCACCAGACAGGCGAGGAGCGATTCTGGCTGCCCCTGCGTGGAAACGCGCCGCTGCGGCAGCTGCTGCAAGGCCCGCGCCTGCAGCGGGCGATCGGGGTCATCTACATGCCCCGCACCGAGCGCCTGAGCCACTATTTCGATTCACGCCTGCCCGACCAGTTCGACGCCATGATCCACATCGACCGTACCGAGGCGGTGCAGCCGCTGGACGACAGCGGCCAAGTGCCGCCGGACGACCGCTCGCCGGAAACCTACCCGTCGGGGCTGTAGCGAAACTGCGGGTCTATCGCGCCGGAGTGCGGCGGCGCAGGGCGCCGGCCAACACCAGCAGGAACACCAGCGCGAAGAACACGAACCACAGGAACGACCAGTTGGCGATCGATCCTCCCAGGAAGGTCCAGTCGATCGCGGTGCAGTCGCCGCTGCCGCGGAAGATCATGGGGATGGCGCGGCGCAGCGGGAAGGTCTCGATCATTCCGTAGAAGTCGCGCCCGCACGACGAGACCTCGGGCGGATACCACTGCAGCCAGCTCTGGCGCGCCGCAGTGAAGGCACCGAAGCCGGCGGCGAGCAGACCCAGCGCGCTGCCGGCGACCTGCCCAGCGCGAGCGCGCGAAAAGGCGGTGAGCCCGGCGACCAGGGCCACCGCCACCAGCGCATACCGCTGCACGATGCACATGGGACAGGGCTCCAGGCCCACCACATGCTGCAGATACAGCCCGAACACCAGCAGGCCCACAGCCGTCGCACACACCAGCGCCAGCACCCGCCGCGGGGCCGCCTGCATCACGTTGAAAATCACTGCGTCACGCTCCTGAAGGATGACGGGCGCACCCCCTCAGGCAGCGCCCTCCACGAACACCCGGGCCCGGCGGGGCGTGACGACCAGCGTCTCGCCCTCACGGAATCCGGCATCCCTGAATTGTTGCGCAGGAATCTGCGCCTCGATCAGCGGGTCCTGTCCGTCCTGGGTCTGCGCGTCGCCGACGGGCATGAGTTCGAGCCGCGCGATGGGCCCGACGACGATGGCGCGCTCCAGCTGCACCACGATGCCGCCGCCCTCCCCCGCCGTCGCGCCGCCGGGCGCGTAGCGGCGCACGTCGAGGTCGTGCGGCCGCACGTAGGCCATGGCTTTGGCGCCGTCGGCGTGCGCGTGTTCGGGCGCCGGAAAACGCAGGCCTTCGAGATGCACCTCGCCGCGGTGGGCGCGGCCGTGGAACATGTTGACGTCTCCGAGGAAGCCGTAGACGAAGGGGCTGGCGGGGTGGTCCCAGACCTCCTGCGGCGATCCGACCTGCTCGACGGCGCCTGCGTTCATCAGGACCACGCGGTCGGCGACTTCGAGCGCTTCCTCCTGGTCGTGCGTGACGAAGATGCTGGTCACGTGCAGCTCGTCGTGCAGGCGGCGCAGCCAACGACGCAGCTCCTTGCGCACCTTGGCGTCGAGGGCGCCGAAGGGCTCGTCGAGCAGCAGCACGCGCGGCTCCACCGCCAGCGCACGGGCCAGCGCGATGCGCTGGCGCTGCCCGCCGGAGAGTTGCGCCGGGAAGCGGTCGGCCAGCCAGTCGAGCTGCACCAGCCCGAGCAGCTCGTGCACCTTGGCCTTGATCTGGGCTTCGCTCGGGCGCTGCGACCGGGGCCGCACGCGCAGGCCGAAGGCGACGTTTTCGAACACGGTCATGTGCCGGAACAGCGCGTAGTGCTGGAACACGAACCCGACGTTGCGCTCGCGGACATGCACGTCGGTGGTGTCCTCGCCGCTGAAGAAGATGCTGCCGGCGTCGGCCGACTCGAGGCCCGCGATGATGCGCAGCAGCGTGGTCTTGCCGCAGCCGGAAGGACCGAGCAGGGCGACCAGCTCGCCCGAATCGACGTGCAGCGACACGTCGCGCAGGGCCTTGAAGTCGCCGAAGCGTTTGCTGATGTTGCGGATCTCGATGCTCATGACGGGAGGGCTCGCGAAAAGTTCTGGGGGCCGGCGACGCGGGCTGCCGCGGGCGGCTGCTCGGGCGGGAGTTCGGCGGCGACACGCATGTCGCGCTCGTGTTTCCACTCGGCGACGGTCTTGATGACCAGGGTGACCACCGCCAGCAGTGCCAGCAGGGATGCGACGGCGAACGCCGCGACGGACTGGTACTCGTTGTAGAGGATCTCGACGTGCAGCGGCATGGTGTTGGTCTGCCCCCGGATGTGGCCGGAGACGACCGACACGGCGCCGAACTCGCCCATGGCGCGGGCGTTGCACAGGATCACCCCATACAGCAGGCCCCACTTGATGTTGGGCACGGTCACGCGCCAGAAGGTCTGCCAGCCGGTCGCGCCGAGCACGATCGCCGCCTGCTCCTCCTCGTTGCCCTGCGCCTGCATCAGCGGAATCAGCTCGCGCGCGATGAAAGGGAAGGTCACGAAAATGGTGGCCAGCACGATGCCGGGCACGGCGAAGACGATCTTGATGCCCTGGGCCTCGAGCCAGGGACCCAGCCAGCCCTGCGCCCCGAACACCAGGACGTACATCAGGCCCGCGACCACGGGCGAAACCGAGAACGGCAGATCGACCAGGGTCGTGAGGAAGGCCTTGCCCCGGAACTCGTACTTGGCGATGCACCAGGCGGCCGCGACGCCGAACACGAGGTTCAGCGGCACGGCGATGGCGGCCGTGATCAGCGTGAGACGGATGGCGGACCAGGCGTCCGGCTCGCGCAAGCCCTCCAGGTAGGCGCCGAAGCCCTTGCGCAGCGCCTCGGCGAACACCGCGGCGAGCGGCAGCACGAGGAACAGCAGCAGGAAGGCCAGCGCGATGCCGGTGAGGGTCCAGCGGACCCACGGCGCTTCGGTGGTGCTGATGCGGTGTTGCTGGCCTGACATCAGCCGCCTCCCGAGCGTTTGCGCTGCCAGGCCTGCAGCGAGTTGATGACCAGCAGCATGGCGAAGGACGCGAGCAGCATCACCACGGCCACGGCAGTGGCGCCGGCGACGTCGTACTGCTCGAGCTTGCCGATGATGATGAGGGGCACGATCTCGGAAACCATGGGCATGTTGCCCGCGATGAAGATGACCGATCCGTATTCGCCGATGGCCCGCGCGAACGCCATGGCGAAGCCCGTCATGAGCGCCGGCAGCACCGCCGGCAGGATGACGCGGCTGAAGGTCTGCCATCGCGTGGCCCCCAGCGACATGGCGGCCTCTTCCAGTTCGCGCTCGGTGTCCTCGAGCACCGGCTGCACCGTGCGCACCACGAAAGGCAGGCCGATGAAGATCAGCGCGATCACCACACCGTTGCGGTTGAACGCAAGCTGGATGCCGAGCGGCTCCAGGACCTGGCCGATCCAGCCGTTGCCGGCCAGAAGCGCCGTGAGCGCGATGCCGGCGACGGCCGTCGGCAGGGCGAAGGGCAGATCGACCAGGGCATCGACGATGCGTTTGCCGGGGAAGGTGTAGCGCACCAGCACCCAGGCCACCAGCAGGCCGAACACCACGTTCACCACCGCGGCGACGAAGGACGCGCCGAAGGTGAGGCGGTAGGCAGCGAGCACCCGTGGCGAGCTGACGGCTGCGACGAACTGCTCCCAGGTGAGCGTGAAGCTCTTGAGCAGCAGCGCCGACAGCGGAATCAGCACGATGAGGCTGAGGTACAGCACGGTGTAGCCCAGCGTGAGGTTGAACCCGGGCAGCACGCGGCGCGTGCCACCGGGCCGGGAGGACAGCGCCGTCGCTGCGGGCAACGGCGCGACGACGGCGGAGTCGGTCATCGCAGGCGGCTTACTTGACGGTGTAGATCTTGTCGAACTGGCCGCCGTCGTTGAAGTGGACCTTCTGCGCCTCGGACAGCGAGCCGAACAGCTCCTGCACCGTGAACAGCTGGATCGGCTTGAAGGTGTCGGCGTGCTTCTTGAGCACCGCCTCGCTGCGCGGGCGGATGTTGTGCTTGGCGGCGATCTCCTGGCCCTGCTCGGAATAGAGGAAATTGAGGTAGTCACGCGCCAGCTCGCCGGTCCCCTTCTTGGCCACGGTACGCTCGACCACCGCTACCGGGTTTTCGGCCACGATGCTGATGGACGGATACACGACATCGACCTTGCCCTTGCCGAACTCGCGGTTGACCGACTCGACTTCGGACTCGAAGGTGACCAGCACGTCGCCGATGTTGCGCTGCAGGAAGGCCGTGGTCGCATCGCGTCCACCGCGGGCGAGGACCGGCACGTTCTTGTACAGCTTGCCGACGAACTCGGCGGCCTGTGCGTCGCTTGCGCCCTTCTTCTTGGCGTAGCCCCAGGCGGCGAGATAGGCGTAGCGGCCGTTGCCGCCGGTCTTGGGATTGACCACGATCACCTTCACGTCCGGCTTGGTCAGGTCGTCCCAGTCCTTGATGCCCTTGGGGTTGCCGTCGCGGGTGAGGAACAGCATGGTGCTGGTGGTCGGCGCCGCGTTGTGCGGAAAGCGCTTGGCCCAGTCCTTGGCGACCACGCCCTTGTCGGCGAGGAATTCGATATCGGTCGTGGTGTTCATGGTCACCACGTCGGCGTCCAGTCCGTCGGCCACGGCGCGGGCCTGGGCCGAGGAGCCGCCGTGGGCCTGATCGATCTTGACGTCCTTGCCGGTAGCCTTCTTGTAGTGGGGCACGAAGGCCGCGTTGATGTCCTTGTAGAACTCGCGCGCCACGTCGTAGGACGCGTTCAACAGGGACTGCTGGGCCGATGCGAGGCCGCTGGTGGCGAGCGCCAGGGCAGCAAGGAAGGTCTTGGTGCGAAGCTTCATGGTCTTGGTCTGGTGTTGGCGTCGGACCGAACGGTCCATCTACCTTGGATGCATAACGAGAGCAGCGATTGTGGTTCTCTGGTTATGAAAGACCAACGAACACTTCGTTGTTTGTTTATCGGAAGCCTGCATAAGCGGCCCTGCAGCTCGGGCGCCCGACGAACTATGCTGGGCCATGCTGCCGACCCACGACCTGGGCCAGGCGCCCTCACCCGCGCCCTGGGCCTTCACCGACGGCCAGCTGGAGGCGCTGAAATGGCTGGGCGTCGGGTTCATGTTCCTCGACCACTTCGGGCGGCTGCTGCTGGGCTTCGGCACCGACAGCTGGGTCTTCGCAGCCAGCCGGATCGCCTTTCCGCTCTTCGCGGTCGTGCTGGCGCTGAACCTGGCGCGCGAGGGCGACCGGGCCGGTCGTGCCGCACGCACCGCGGGGCGCCTGGCGCTCTGGTGCGCGGTGGCGGTCGGCCCCTCCATCTGGGCCCGCGGACTGCCCTGGATGGTCAACGTGCTCGGCACGCTCGCCCTCGGCGCAGCGCTGTGCTGGGCTTTCGCCGCCGCCCAGGCACCGCCGTGGCAGCGCCTCGGCGCGGCCGTGGCTGCCGCGCTCGCGGCGCACTTCGTGGAGTTCGGGCTCGCCGGGGTGCTGCTGGTGCCGGCAACGTACCTCGCCGCCGCGCAGCGCTCTGCCGGCGCCGCCCTGGTTGCCGTGCTGCTGTTGCTGATGATTGCCTGGCTGAACGGCGCTTTCGGAGGTGTGGAGGCGTTCCTGGGGACCGTGGCCGTCGTTCCGCTGGCGGCGCTGGTGCGCACGCTTCCCATATTGCTGCCCCGCACGAAGCTCACCTTCTACGTGGTGTACCCGCTGCACCTCGCGTTGATCGGCGCGCTGCAGGGCGTGGTCCGCTGAGGGGCGGGTGCCGGCGGCCGGCGCCCACCTCCGTGCTCTCCCCTCGTCACAGCATCGGGCGCAGCTCGCGTGCCGCATCGAGCAGCAGCGGCAGCATGTCCCTCGCAAGCGCTGCCTTGTCGCTGCGGTGGCTGCCCGCCACGGCGTTCATGGCGGCCACGGTGCGGCCGCGCATGTCGCGCAGGGGCACGGCCACGGCGTGCACCCCGAGCTCGTGCTCTTCGCTCGCGGCACAGAAATCCTGCCGCCGCACCTGGTCGATCAGCGCACGGAAGGCCTTCTGTTCGACGACCGTGTGCAGGGTCAGGCGCGGCAGTTCGCGTCCGCGCAGCCAGGCGGTGAACGCCGTCTTGGGCTGCGCAGCCAGCAGTACGCGGCCGGTGGACGTGGCATGCGCCGGCAGCCGCGCGCCCAGGTGCACCCCGTAGGCCATCACCCGTGACGGCCCGCTGCGCGCCACGATGACCACTTCGTCGCCGTCCAGCACGGCGGCCGAGAACGAGTCGGCCGTGAGCGAGGCGAGCCGGTTCAGCGTGGGTTGCAGCAGGCGCGGCAGCCGCGCGGAAGCGAAGTAGCTGCCCGAAAAGCGCAGCACCTTGGGAGTGAGCCAGAAGTGGCTGCCGTCGGTCTCGAGGTAGCCGAGGTGCGCCAGCGTCAGCAGGTGGCGCCGGGCCGCGGCGCGCGTGATGCCGGCGCGCTGGGCGGCAAGGGTGGCGTTCAGGCGCTGGCGTTCGGTGTCGAAGCTCTCCAGCACGGCGAGCCCGCGCGCCATGCCCTCGATGATGTCGGCCTTCGCTATTTCCATGCGTGCTCCTGCAGGGCCGCGTAGGGCTCCTGCGGCAATGCTGCGCGATCATCGCGCAGCTCGCGCGATGATCGCACAGCCGGTCTGTCCGACCGACCCGTCGCAGGCGCATGCGTCCTAAGCTCGCCCGATTCAGGAGACAACATCCATGCGTACCCAGGTCGCCATCATCGGCGCGGGCCCGTCGGGCCTGCTGCTCGGTCAGCTGCTGCACAAGGCCGGCATCGACAACGTCATTCTCGAGCGCCAGAGCGGCGACTATGTGCTGAGCCGCATCCGCGCCGGCATCCTCGAGCAGGTCACCGTCGATCTGATGCACGAGGCCGGCGTGGGCGAGCGCATCGGTGCCGAAGGCATTCCGCACCACAGCATCGAACTGGTGTTCTCGGGCGAGCGCCACCCCATCGACGTGCACGGGCTCACCGGCGGCAAGGTGGTCACCGCCTACGGACAGACCGAGCTCACGCGCGACCTGATGGACGCGCGCGCCGCCTCCGGCCTCACCACGATCTACGAGGCGGCCGACGTGCAGCCGCTCGACTTCGACGGCGAACGGCCGCGGCTGGAGTTCCGCAAGGACGGGCGCACGCAGGTGCTCGAATGCGACTTCATCGCGGGCTGTGATGGCTTCCACGGCGTGAGCCGCGCCAGCGTCAAGGACCGCGTCACCGAGTACGAGAAGGTCTACCCCTTCGGCTGGCTGGGCGTGCTGTCCGACACACCGCCCGTGTCGCCGCACGCCATCGTGTACGGCAACAGCGAGCGCGGTTTTTCGCTGTGCTCGATGCGCAGCATGACCCGTTCGCGCTACTACGTGCAGGTGCCGCTGACCGACCGCGTGGAAGACTGGAGCGACGAGCGCTTCTGGGACGAGCTGCGCCTGCGCCTCGACAAGGATCTCGCCAGCCGCATCGTCACCGGCCCCAGCATCGAGAAAAGCATCGCGCCGCTGCGCAGCTTCGTCGCCGAGCCGCTGCGCTTCGGGCGCCTGTTCCTTGCCGGCGACGCCGGCCACATCGTGCCGCCCACCGGCGCCAAGGGCCTGAACCTCGCAGCCACCGACGTGAAGTACCTCTCCAGCGCCTTCATCGAGTACTACGCCGAACGCAGCAGCGCGGGCATCGACGGCTATTCGGCGCGTTGCCTCAAGCGCATCTGGAAGGCGGAGCGCTTCTCCTGGTGGTTGACCACGCTGATGCATCGCTTCCCCGACACCGAAGGATTCGGGCAGAAGGTGCAGGAGGCCGAGCTCGAATACCTGGTGAGCTCGAAGGCGGCCTCGGGCTCGCTCGCCGAGAACTACGTCGGGCTGCCGCTGTAGATGCCCCCTCCGGCTTCACCCGCTGCGTCGCACTGCGCCTGCATCGAACGGTCGAACATGGACGGCTCCAGTCCGTGCTGGATCGACTTCGCCGCCACGACGCCATCGGCCATGGCGGTCACGCAGCATGGATGCGCACGCTCGGCCAGCTCGCCGATCGCGTAGACACCGGGCAGACTGGTGCGCGCCTGTTCGTCGGTCTGGACGAATCCGCCTGGGCGCAGCGCCAACGGCAGGCCCAGCAGCGCAGAGGCATGCGGCTCGTACCCGTACAGCACCAGGATCTGATCGAACGATTGGTCATCGACCACTCGCGCTTCGGCGACGCGGTAGCTCCCCACATGGACGTGGCTGCGCGGCACGCGCGCGACCAGCTCGGCACGCGCGCGTAGCGAGCGCGCGTAGATGCGTACGGACGCCGCGCCGCGCTCTCGCGCGAAGAGATACCCGATCCGTGCCGCCGTTCGCGCCGCCGCCTGCATGACCCACTTCGATGGTGTCGGGGGTTCGGGGTGCCCGCGATGCCAAGCAATAGCACCTTCGTACTCAAGTCCGGGATGCTGTCAGGCCGACCGGCTTTGATAGCCTTGCCGGATGCAACCCCCGTCCCCTCAGCCGCTTGCCGGTGTCCGCATCCTCAGCCTCGCCCTGAACCTCCCCGGTCCCGCCGCCCTGATGCGCTGCCGCCGCATGGGTGCCGAGTGCATCAAGATCGAGCCACCTGCGGGCGATCCGATGCGGCGCTACGAACCGACGGCGTATGACGCGTTGCACGAGGGCGTATTCGTGATCACGACCGACCTGAAGGATCCGGTCGGGCAAGCGGTGCTGCATGCCGAAATTGCCCGCGCGACCGTGTTGCTCACCTCGTTTCGCCCGTCCGCACTCGCGCGCCTCGGCCTGGCCTGGCCCGACCTGACCGCGCGCTACCCCCGGCTGTCGCAGGTGGCCATCGTCGGCGGCGCGGGTGCTTCGGCCGAGGCGCCGGGCCACGACCTCACCTATCAGGCGGAGCATGGCCTCGTCACCGGGACCGAGCTGCCCACGACGCTCCACGCCGACATGGCGGGGGCGCTGATGGCCGCCGAGGCGGTGCTCCAGGCAGCGCTTCTGCGCGAACGCGGGCGCTACCTCGAGGTGCCCCTCGCCGAAGCCGCTGCGTTCCTGGCGCTGCCCCGGCACTGGGGCCTGACCCTTCCGGACGGGGCGGTGGGAGGCGCGAATCCCGGCTATCGCGTCTATGCCTGCCGCGATGGGCGAATCGCCGTCGCGGCGCTCGAGCCGCACTTCGCCCGCGCCCTGGCTGCGGCGGTCGGCCTCGGCCAGCTGGCAGTCGAGCCGCTGGCCGCCTACTTCGCCGCGAGGACGCGCGCAGAGCTCGACGCGCTCGCGCGGCAGCACGACCTGCCGCTGCACACGATGGCTTGATGGCACGGCTGCGATCCGGCCGCTTGTGCAGACGCGGTGGATCCGTCGAACGCCGACGGCCCGCTTTGCGGCATTCCGCTGCGTACGCCTGGCCGGAACGGCTGCCGTGCGGCTAGGGCAGCATGCCTGCGCCGCCGCGCGCGCACTCCGCCCAATCCTTCAGCGGCCTTTGCGCACTGGCTTCGTGGCCGACCCCGTGACCCGCGGCGGCAGTCCGGTGTGCTGCGTCAGCAGGCGTCCCTTCGCCGGCGCGGCCGCAGAAGGCGTCGAGTTCTTGCGCCGCGCGCTCTGATAGCCCCCGTCGGTCGCGGGCTGGAACGTCGGGATCAGGTGGTGCTTGCCATTGCCGATCAGGTCGGCGCGACCCATCGCCTTGAGCGCCTCGCGCAGCAGCGGCCAGTTGTTCGGGTCGTGGTAGCGCAGGAAGGCCTTGTGCAGGCGCCGGCGCCGCTCGCCGCGCACCACATCGACGCTGTCCTCGGGCGTGGGCTCGCGCCGCAGCTTGCGCAGCGTGTTGCGGCCCGAGTGGTACATGGCCGTGGCGGTGGCCATGGGGCTGGGGTAGAAAGTCTGCACCTGGTCGGCGCGGAAGCCGTTGCGCTTGAGCCAGAGCGCCAGGTTCATCATGTCCTCGTCGCTGGTGCCCGGGTGGGCGGCGATGAAGTACGGAATGAGGTACTGCTTCTTGCCCGCCTCGGCCGAGTACTTCTCGAACATCTGCTTGAAGCGGTCGTAGCTGCCGATGCCCGGCTTCATCATCTTCGACAGCGGGCCGGACTCGGTGTGCTCGGGCGCGATCTTGAGGTAGCCGCCTACGTGATGCTGCACCAGCTCCTTCACGTACTCGGGCGACTGCACTGCAAGGTCGTAGCGCAGCCCGGAGCCGATCAGGATCTTCTTGACGCCCTTGAGCGCGCGCGCGCGCCGGTACATCTTGATAAGCGGACCGTGGTCGGTGTTGAGATTGCTGCAGATGCCGGGGTACACGCAGCTGGGCTTGCGGCATGCCGCCTCGATCTCGGGGCTCTTGCAGCCGATGCGGTACATGTTGGCTGTGGGGCCGCCCAGGTCGGAGATCACGCCGGTGAAGGCCGGGATCTTGTCGCGGATCTCCTCGATCTCGCGGATCACCGAATCCTCGCTGCGGCTTTGAATGATGCGGCCCTCGTGCTCGGTGATCGAGCAGAAGGTGCAGCCGCCGAAGCAGCCTCTCATGATGTTCACGCTGAAGCGGATCATCTCCCAGGCGGGAATCTTGGTGGCGCCTTCGTGGCTGCCCGTCTCGTCGGCGTAGCGCGGGTGCGGGCTGCGCGCGTACGGCAGGCCGAAGACGTGGTCCATCTCGGCGGTGGTCAGGGGAATCGGCGGCGGATTGACCCAGACGTCGCGATCGCCGTGCGCCTGCACCAGCGCGCGGGCGTTGCCGGGGTTGGTCTCCAGGTGCAGCACGCGGTTGGCGTGCGCATAGAGCACCGGGTCGGATTTCACCTGCTCGAATGCCGGCAGGCGGATCACGGTGCGGTCGCGATTCAGCCGCAGGCGTGGATTGGGTACGAACTGCAGCACCTGGCCGGCTGGCGCGTCGGCGCTGACCGAAGCTTCGCCGCCCTCTTCCCGCGCACACGACTCACCCTGCGACTTCGCCTGGTCGGCAATGGTCATGTAGGGGTTGACGTGGTCTTCCACGCGGCCAGGCTGATCGACGGAAGTCGAGTCGATCTCCAGCCAGCCCTCGGGCGTGCTGCGGCGGATGAACGCAGTGCCGCGCACGTCGGTGATGTTCGCGATGGGCTCCTTGGCTGCGAGGCGGTGCGCGATCTCGACGATCGCGCGCTCGGCGTTGCCATACAGCAGCAGGTCGCACTTGGCATCGACCAGGATCGAGCGCCGCACCTTGTCCTGCCAGTAGTCGTAGTGCGCGATGCGGCGCAGGCTGCCTTCGATCCCGCCCATGACGATCGGGGCGTCGGGAAAGGCCTCGCGGCAGCGCTGCGAATAGACGAGGGATGCGCGGTCGGGACGCTTGCCACCGACGTCGCCGGGCGTGTAGGCGTCGTCGCTGCGGATCTTCCGGTCGGCGGTGTACCGGTTGATCATCGAATCCATGTTGCCGGCGGTGACCCCGAAGAACAGGTTCGGCCTGCCGAGCGCCTTGAACGGATCGGCGCTGTGCCAGTCGGGCTGCGCGATGATGCCGACCCGAAAGCCCTGCGCCTCCAGCACGCGGCCGATCACCGCCATGCCGAAGCTGGGGTGATCCACATAGGCGTCGCCAGTCACCACGATGACGTCGCAGCTGTCCCAGCCGAGCTGCTCCATCTCCGCACGGCTGGTGGGCAGGAAAGGCGCCGTGCCGAAGCGGGCGGCCCAGTAGCGCCGATAGCTGGTGATCGGCTTGGCCGCGCGTGCGAAGAGGGAGACGTCGAGGGGGGCGTTCATGGAGTGCGGGGGGACGGCCTGGGCAGACCGGCCACGCATTCTAAAGTTCCGACCCTGCCCCTCCCTTCGGCAGGGGCAGGGTCACGTCGCTTCCGTGCGCAGCTGCGCGCGTCGGCTGCCCCACCACAGACGGCTATCGACGGCGACCAAAGCCGTATCCGAGCGGCTCATGCCGCGTCGCTGAGGTCGCCTCCTTCGCCATCGCACTGGGCCCGCACATGGGCGAGCAGCGGAAGCACGTCTTCGGCCGATGGGAAGCGCGCCATCAGCGCCAGGCACAGCATCGACAGGAACAGCTCGGCCCGGCTCGGCGGGAGCTCCTGAAGCGCCTCGCGCAATGCACCGTAGCTGCGGTCAAGGTCCGCGTCCGTCATTCCTCGTGCAGGGTGGCGGCTGTCCGGCGCTCAACGGCCCCGCTCCGGCGGGTTGCCGCGCGCAGCGTCGAGCTCCCAGGGGCTGTTCTCCACGTTCGGGCCGTCGGGGTAGGCCTTGGCGCCGTCTTGCACTCCCGGGCGCGGGCGCGCCCCCGGAACGCCGGCGGGGACATCGGGAGCGGCCTGCTCAAGAACGTCGTCGGCTCCCGCAGCGGGCTTTTGCGGGGCGGCGTTCTCGCCGAAGGTCTTGGCGCCGGGGTCGGTGTCGCGGTTCTCGTTGCTGCCCCGCCCTGGTCCGGGGCCGATGCTGGTCTGGCTCATGGGAAAGATCTCCGTGAATCCAGGCAGCGTAGGCCGGCACCGCGGGGCCGCGCGCCGGCAGCGAAGCCGTCGGACTGTAGGCACTGTCCGGCCCATGGCGGCGCCCCGGTGCACCGGGATCCACCAGCATCGGTGTCGCAGCACTGCCCGGGAAATGACAGCCGAGGACGAGGAAGGCGGACAGGACCCGGCGGCACCATGAGACCGCCGCACAGGAGCGGGCAGCGGCCTGTCGCACCGGGCTACATCGCGGACAACTTTCCCGAATCGATGGCGGGCCCGGTGTAGCGCGCGGTGAAGACTTCGCCGGGGTGCGATTGCGCAAGTTCGTCGCGCAGCGCGGCATACGCGGCCGGCGAGATGGCGACCACGCCCCCGCGAGCCTCTTCGGCGGCCTGGCGCACCCGCTCGGCTTCGCCGCCCACCAGCGTGCGTTCGAGCCCGCCGGGACCTTCGAAGCGCGCCACCTCGGCCTGCATGTCGTGCAGCGCGAGCCGCAGCCCGCGAGGGTCATGACGCTGCTGCATCGCGCGCAGCGCCTTCAGCGCCGAAGCGGGCTCGTCGAACAGGAGTACGGTGGATTCGCGCTCGAAGCGGTCGAGCTCGCCGCCGAACTGCAGGGCCAGCAGGGCCAACTCGCCACGGAATGCCTCGCGTTCGGAAGTCGAGCCGTTCAGGGCCGCAGATTGCACGAGCAGCAGCATCAGCGGCTGGTGCGCAAAGCGGATGGACGGTGCGCGTGCGCCGTGGAAGAGGTCCTCCCACTGGCCGGGCGACAGGTGCCGCGCCAGCCGCTCGCCGAGCACCTCCATGCGCCGCGCATGCTGGCGCTGGCTCACGTGGGCCTCCACCCGCGCGATCACCTCGCGAACATCGACCGGTTTGGTGAGGTAGTCCACGGCCCCGAGTTCGCGGCCCAGAACCACCTGCTCGCGTTCGCTCAGGGAGGTCATGAAGGCGACGGGGATGCTGGCGGTGCGCGGTTGCTGGCGCAGCCGGCGCAGCACTTCGTAGCCGTCCATGTCGGGCATGACGATGTCCAGCAGCAGCAGGTCGGGGGCCGGCTCGGTGGCGGCGAGGCAGAGGGCTTCCTGCCCGGAGGCGGCCTGCAGGACGTGGTAGCGCCCCTCCAGCAGCTGGCTCATCAGCCAGAGGCTGTCGGGAGAGTCGTCCACCACGAGGATGCGGGGCAGCGGTGCGGCAGACGGCGGAACATCGAGGACCATGGGCTGTGCGGAAACGCATCCGCTCGTCGGGATGCGCCGGCCGGAACATACCTCAATTCCAGCGCCCTGCGCAGGGAAATACCCGAGCGCAGGCGCAGGCGTTGCAGTTCAGCGATTGCCGCCCGGATCGCGCCTGGGCTCGACGCGGTCGAATCCCGCCGCCGTGTCCGCCCCCGCCTCACCAGCGGCCGGGCGTCCGCCGTCCCCCGACTTGCGCGCCTCGTCGGCGGCGAGCGCGCGCTCCCTGGCCCGCGCGTCGGGCGCATCGGCCGCGCCGAGCGCCTCTGCGGTGCCCTGCCGCGAGCCTGCCCCCTGCGGCAGCGCGGAACGGCGGGCAGATGGCAGCGTCGGATCGGCTCCGGTGTCGGCCATGTCGGCGCCGTCCGGGAACGCGCCTGCGCCGCCGACTTCCGTGCCGCCGCGCAACGGCATGCCCACGGCGGCGCCACCGCCGGTGAGGCTGTGCGTGCCGACCGGCCCTGAGCGCATGGTCGCCGCCCCCTGGCGGGACCCGGCGCGCGCCGGGGGCGACGCCTGCGCGGTGCCGGTCGGCGACGCCGCATGGGTGCCGGCGCTGGACGGCGGAATGCCGACGGAAGGCGCAGCACCGCCTTGCGCCGACGACACCGACTGCCATCCCTGTGTGCGCCACTGGCTCACGCGGTCTTCCAGCCCGATCGCCCCGCAGCCCCGCAGGATGCCGATGAGCCGCTCGGCGTCGGAGGACTCCGCCTGGACCAGCAGCAGGCTGGTGCCGCGCCGCAGCGCTTCCGAGTAGATGCCCGACTCGTCCGTGTGGCTCTCGACCAGGTTCGCAAAGAAGCCGCCGATCGACTCCAGCACGCCCCGGGGCTGGTAGTCGGGGTCGCCGGGCCTCGGCTGCGAGGGCCCCGCATGGTCGAGAAATTCACTGCTGCCGCTGGGGTCGAAACGGATACGGTCTCTGGCGACACCGGCCTGCTCCAGCCGCTCGATCGCCTGGCGGGCGGCCCGGGGGTCGTCGAAAGTCGCAACGATGTTCTGCACGGCAGTCTCCTGTCTTGGTCCCTGGAGCGTCCAGACTAGGCGCCTGCCTCGGCCCGACGGTGTCGGACACAGCCGCGTTCAAACACGCTTGCCGCGCACACAGGCTGATGCACCGCACACCCACCACCTGTGGCTCAATGGTCTTCGTATCAACCGCAAGAGGAGCGCCATGGGCAATCAGATCGTGACCGAAGCAGACCGCCGTGCTACCCCGAAGCCTCGACCGGCTGCAGGCCGGAACGTGCCGCGCCACGGCAGCGGCCAGACGGTCAGCCGCGAGCGTGGCAGCGCGACCCGCAGCAAGAAGAACCCTGGCAAGCGGCCGCGCCAGGGCGGCAGCTGACTCCCCGTGCGCCACTGGAGAACCTGATGAAACTCGATGTGTACCGCCGTCCCGAACCGGAGCACAAGCTCTCCTACCTGATCGTGCCTGCGGGCAAGGAGATACCGCAGGAAGCGACCAGCACGGAATGGGTGGCTCACGCCCGCGACGTGGAGATCGACGAGAGCGCGGCCAGCCTCACCGAATACGGCATCGACGAGCCAGCCCGCCAGCTGCGCGAAAAGCGCTACGCCATCACCAGCCTGGACCACCAGTTGCAGGCGAACGACTGAGTAGTCGGCATCGCAGGCAAGCGGCGGCCGCGGACGTGGGTGAGGGGCTGAGCCGCCGGCGTTGAAGCAAGCGGCGTCGGCCGGTGCGCGGCTGCGCCTGCCGGCGCGCACGCCGTTCCCGCCGCGTGCGGGGGGCAGCTTTCGCGCACTTCGCCTGCGGGCACGGCTCCGGGCGTCCCGCGGCCGCGATGCGGATCTCGAGCCAAGGTCGCCCTCAGCGGGCATGTGCTAGAAACGCCACCGCCCCCGTCTTGCCATGCACGCGCCCGCCCCGACTTCTGCTGCCGAACCCGGCGCCGACCCCATCGCCGCGCCCGCACCCTCCTACACCGTTGCCGTCCGCACCCTGTGCGAGTTCACTGCCCGCCACGGCGACCTGGACCTGCGCTTCACGCCCGCTCCCACCGCGCAGCAGGGCATCGCCGGGCACCAGCTCGTGGTGGGCCGGCGGGGCGCCGGCTACGAGTGCGAGATCAGCCTGCAGGCGAGCATCGGACCGCTCACCGTGCGTGGCCGCGCCGACGGTTTCGATCCGGCCGCCGGTCGACTCGAAGAGATCAAGACCCATCGCGGCGACCTCGCGCGCCAGCCCGCCCACCACCGGCACCTGCACTGGGCCCAGCTCAAGGTCTACGGCGCCCTGCTGTGCCAGGCGCGCGGATTCGAGACGCTGCGCCTCGCGCTGGTCTATCTCGACCTGGAAACCGAGCGCGAAACGGTGTTCGAGGAAGTGCATGACGCCGGCGACCTGCGCACCTACTTCGAAGGCCAATGCCACCGCTTCCTCGACTGGGCGCTGCTGGAAGCCGCGCATCGCCGCGCGCGCGACGATGCGCTCGGTGCGCTGCGCTTTCCGCACGCCGAATTCCGCCCGGGGCAACGCACGCTGGCCGAGGCCGTGTGGCGCAGCATGCGCTCGGGCCGCTGCCTGCTCGCACAGGCGCCGACCGGCATCGGCAAGACAGTGGGAACGCTCTTCCCGGCCCTGAAGGCAGCGCCCGCAGAGCGGCTGGACAAGGTCTTCTTCCTGGCAGCCAAGACGCCCGGCCGCCAGCTGGCGCTGGACGCGCTGCAGCGGCTGGGGTGCTCCGGTGCCGCCGGCGTGCCGCTGCGCGTGCTGGAGCTCACCGCCCGCAGCAAGGCCTGCGAGCATCCGGACAAGGCCTGCCACGGCGAATCGTGTCCCCTCGCGCGCGGCTTCTACGACCGGCTGCCCCAAGCCCGGGCCGAGGCCCTGTCGCTGCGCACGCTGCCGCGGCAGGCGCTGCGCGATGCGGCGCTGGCCCACGCCATCTGCCCCTACTGGCTCTCCCAGGAACTGGTCCGCTGGGCAGACGTGGTTGTGGCCGACTACAACTACTTTTTCGACACGAGCGCCCTGCTGCATGCAGCCGCGCTGGAGCAGGACTGGCGCTGTGCGGTCCTGGTCGATGAGGCGCACAACCTGGTCGAGCGCGGCCGCCAGATGTACAGCGCCGAACTCGACGAGGCGGCTTTCGCGGACCTGCGCCGCACCGCTCCCGCGGCGCTGCGCCCGGCCTTCGAGCGGCTTGCCCGCAGCTGGAGCACCTTGCGTCGCGAGCAGCAGACCGCCTACGCAGTGCACGACGAGCTCCCGGGCCGCTTCGTGGCCGCGCTGCAGCAGGCCGCCGGCGCGGTTGCCGACCACCTGGCCGAGGCTGGCGACGTGCCGTTGCCGCAGCTGCAGGACTTCTATTTCGACGCCCTCGCCTTCACGCGCCTGGCCGACAGTTTCGGTGCGCACTCGGCATTCGAGCTCACGGTGCACAGTGCAGGCCGGCGCCCGAGCTGCGTGGCGACCATCCGCAACCTGGTTCCGGCGCCCCACCTCGCACCACGCTTCGCCGCCGCGCACGCGGTTGTGCTGTTCTCGGCAACGCTCCATCCCCAGCGTTTCTACCTCGACAGCCTCGGGCTGCCGGCCGACGCGGCTGTCGTCGAGGTGGAATCGCCGTTCGAGGCGCAGCAGCTTGCCGTACGCATCGCGCCGCGCATCTCGACCCGATGGGCCGACCGCGAGCGCTCGGTAGCGCCGATCGCTGCGCTCGTTGCCAGCCAGTGGCGTGCCCGTCCGGGCAACTACCTCGCGTTCTTCAGCAGCTACGACTTCCAGCACCGCGTGGCCCGGTGCCTGGCAGCGGAACACCCCGACGTGCCGCACTGGGAGCAGTCGGCCGGCATGAGCGAGCACGAGCGGCAGTCGTTCATCGACCGCTTCGTGGCGGGCGGCCAGGGCGTCGGCTTCGCCGTGCTGGGCGGCAGCTTCGGAGAGGGCATCGACCTTCCGGGCGATCGGCTGGTCGGCGCCTTCGTCGCCACGCTCGGCCTGCCGCAGGTCAACCCGGTCAACGAACTGCTGCGCGAGCGGATGCAGCAGGCGTTCGGCGCCGGCTTCGACTACGCCTATCTATTTCCCGGCATCCGCCGTGTGGTGCAGGCGGCGGGCCGCGTGATCCGCAGCCGCGACGACCGCGGCGTACTCTGGCTCATCGACGATCGCTTCGCCCGCGCCGAGGTGCGCGCACTGCTGCCGCGGTGGTGGCAGGTGGAACGGGGCTGAACCGGCGCACATCCGCCGAAGCGAGCGCCGGCAGCCACCATCGCGCCCCCATCGAATGCCGCCCACTACACTCGCGGCGAACAACGCAGCCCGCCATGCTTTCCCACACCGCAGCGAATTCGCCGGCCCGCGTATTGATCGTCGATGACCAGCCGGGCAACCTGCTCGCCCTCCAGGCGGTGCTGCAGGAACTCGACGCCGAGCTGGTGCCTGCCCGCTCGGGCGCGGAAGCGCTGGCCCGCACGCTGGACGAGGACTTCGCGGCCATCCTGATGGACCTGCGCATGCCGGACATGGACGGGATCGAGGCAGCGAGGCTGATCCGCTCCCGGGTACGCTCGCGCAACACGCCCATCCTGTTCGTCACTGCCACCGAGCCACCCGACGCCGACATCGAGGACGCGTATGCCCTGGGCGCGGTCGATTTCCTCACCAAGCCGCTGCAGCCGCGCGTGCTCAAGGGCAAGGTCGCCTTCTTCATCGCGCTGCACCGAAGCCGCGAGGAGCTGCGCGAGGCCGAGCGCAGCGCGGTGAACGAGCGCGCCTTCCTGGCCGCCGTACTGGACGCCGTGGAGGACGGCATCGTGGCCTGCGACGCGGAGGGGCGGCTGACGCTGTTCAACCGCGCCACGCGCGAACTGCACGGCCTGGCGCCCTCGGACATGCCGCGGCAGGAGTGGCCGCAGCGCTACGGGCTGATGCGGCCTGACGGCAGCGGCCCCCTGCCACCCGAAGAGATTCCGCTGGCCCGCGCGCTCGCCGGCGAGCGGGTGCGCAACGCCGAGATTTCGGTGGATGGCGCCGATGGCCGTTGCCATGTGCTGTGGGCGAGCGGCCAGCCGCTGTACGACGCCCGCACCGGCCGCCAGCTCGGGGCGGTGGTCTCGATGCACGACGTCACGGCCCAGCGCGAAGCGGCCGCTGCCCGCGAGCTGGCAGTCCGCGAGCAGGCCCGGCGCGAGGCGGCAGAAGCGGCGGCAGAGCGACTGCGTGCAAGCGAGGAACGCTACCGCACGCTCTTCGACTCCATGGAGGAAGGCTTCTGCGTGATCGAGATCCTGTTCGACGAACAGGAGCGCGCCGTCGATTACCTCTACCTCGAGGCCAACCCCACCTACACCCGCCACACCGGTTTGCGCGACGTCACGGGCCGGCGCATGAGCGCTCTGGGGCGAACGATCGATCCGCACTGGCTGGAGGTGTACGGGCAGGTCGCCACGACCGGGCAGCCGCAGCGGCTGCTGCACCACCTGCCCGGCGTGCCGCGGTGGTTCGACGTGAGCATCACCCGCGTAGGCGAGCCGCGGGCGCGCCGGGTTGCGCTCATTGCGAGCGAGGTCACGGAACGGGTGCAGGCCGAGGAGGTGCTCAGGCGCCTGGCCGACGAGCTAGCGGAGACGAACCGGCGCAAGACCGAGTTCCTGGCCACCCTGGCACACGAGTTGCGCAACCCGCTCGCGCCGCTGCGCAACGGGCTGCACCTTCTGCGGCGCGCGCGGGACGACGCGGCGCGGCTGCGGACCTGGGACATGATGGACCGCCAGCTCGGGCACATGGTCCGGCTGATCGACGATCTGCTGGACATCGCCCGGGTGAGCACCGGCAAAGTCGAACTCAAGCGCACCCGCTCCACGCTGCGGCAGTTGGTACACAGCGCCGTGGAGACCGCGCAGCCGCTGCTGGACGCGGCCCGCCACACCCTTGTAATGGACCTGCCCGCAGAGAGCGTCTGGCTCGATGTGGACCCCACGCGCATCGCACAGGTGCTCTTCAACCTGCTCTCCAACGCCGCCAAGTACACCCCCGACGGAGGCCATATCCGGCTGCATGCCCACGTGGAGGGGCGTCAGGTGGTGCTGTCGGTGCACGACGACGGCATCGGCATCCCCGAACAGGATCTCACGCGGGTGTTCCAGATGTTCACGCAGTTCGGCCGCGAGAGCTTGCATGCGCCGGGGGGGCTGGGCATCGGCCTGGCACTGGTGCAGTCCCTGGTGGACCTGCACGGCGGCCGCATCGAAGCCGAGAGTCCCGGGCCTGGCCGCGGCAGCACCTTTACGCTGCGGCTTCCGCTCGCGGCGGACGAGGCGGCATCGGCCGCTGCCGACGAGGGCGCCTCCCGGGCTGGGACAGGCGGGCTGAACGTGCTGGTGGTCGATGACAACGAGGATGCGGCGGAGAGCCTGGCGACCATCCTGCAGATGGACGGCCACGTCGCGCGTGTGGCCCACGATGGACAGCAGGCCCTCGCGCTCGCACGCGAGTTCGGCCCGCAGGTGGTGTTCCTGGACATCGGCATGCCCGGCATGGACGGCTACCAGGTCGCCCGCACCCTGGGGCAGCAGCATCCGGGCGCAAGCCGGCCGGTGCTGGTGGCGCTGACGGGCTGGGGTGCGCCGGACGATCTCGCGCGGGCACGCGATGCGGGGTTCGACCACCACCTCACCAAGCCAGCGGAAATCGCCGATGTCGAGCGGCTCCTGGACGGGCTGCGCGCCGGCCTGTGAAGGCCGCGGGACGGCCAGGGCCGATGCGGTGGCTCGGAGGCAGGCGCTGGTGCAATGGGGGTTCGGGAACGGCGCGACTACGGCGGGCGCCGCGGGCTGGAGGTGAGGCAGCGCGCAGGCCGCCCCCGGGCTTCCTGCCCATGGCGCATCGGCCGGCCGAGCGCTGCTGCTGCCCGGCCAGTGCGCCGAAGGATCAGGAAGAGGAGCGCTCGGCGTTCTGGGCCGCAGCGACGCGCATCTGATGGCGCTTCTTGCCGGCGGCGCGAGCTTCCTCGCTGGTGAATCGGTGGGCGCGGCCGTGCTCATGCGCCGCCTTGCCACCCATGCTCGCGATCTCGCGTTTCTTCTCGGGGCTCAGGACCGCGAAGCCACGCTTGGCCCGCGCGGGCGCAGCGATCAGGGCCTCCGCGGCGGTGTTCTCGGCGGTCACGTTGGTGTTGCTGGCGCTGGTGTTGTCCATAGCTTCTCCCTTTGGTTGGACATGGATGAGGCTTCGCATTCTGAAGAGTCATCAGCCCCTCGGGGCTCCAAACGGGAAAAATTGGGCGCCGTCCTACACAGTTGAGTCCTTCGTCCGACAGGGTATCCGCCGACGTCCGACGCAGCTCATCCGTTGAAGCCGCGCTCCAGCAGCGCGCGCAGGCCCGCTTCGTCCAGCACGGGAACACCCAGCTCCCGGGCCCTGTCAAGTTTGCCGCCGGCCTCCTCGCCCGCGACCACATAACCGGTCTTCTTGCTGACCGAGCCAGCCACTTTGGCTCCGGCCGCCTCGAGCAGCGACTTGGCCTCGTCGCGCGACAGCGTAGGCAGTGTGCCCGTGAGCACCACGGTGATTCCCGCCAGCGGCTGCGGAGCCTTCGCTGCCGGTGCCGCTTCGGGCCACTGCAGGCCACAGGCGCGCAGCTGCTCCACCACCTCTCGGTTGTGCGCTTGCGCGAAGAAGGTGTGGATGCTTTCGGCGACCACCGGCCCCACGTCCGGCACCTCGAGCAACTGCTCGACGCCCGCATCCATCACGGCATCCAGCGTGCCGAAATGGCGGGCCAGATCGCGCGCGGTGGCCTCGCCGACGTGGCGTATGCCCAGCGCGAACAGAAAGCGCGGCAAGGTGGTGGCCTTGGACCGCTCCAGCCCTGCCAGCAGGTTCTGCGCGCTCTTCTCGCCCATGCGTTCCAGCGCGAGCAGCTTGCCCAGGCCGAGCCGATACAGATCGGGTAGGACGCGGATGACCTCTGCATCGACGAGCTGGTCGATCAGCTTCTCGCCCAGCCCTTCGATGTCCATGGCACGTCGCTGCGCGAAGTGCAGCAAGGCCTGCTTGCGCTGCGCAGCACAGAACAGGCCGCCGCTGCAGCGGTGATCGACTTCGCCCTCCTCGCGCACCGCCTCGCTGCCGCACACCGGGCAATGCGACGGCATGGTGAAGCGCGGCGCATCGTGCTGCCGGCGCTCCGGCACCACGCCCACCACCTCGGGGATGACGTCGCCTGCGCGCCGCACGATGACGGCGTCGCCCACCCGCACGTCCTTGCGCCGCGCCTCGTCCTCGTTGTGCAGCGTGGCGTTCGTGACCGTGACGCCGCCGACGAAGACCGGCGCGAGCCGCGCCACCGGCGTGAGCTTGCCGGTGCGCCCGACGAACACGTCGATCGACTCCACCGTGGTCACCTGCTCCTGCGCCGGAAACTTGTGCGCCACGGCCCAGCGCGGCTCGCGCGTGACGAAACCCAGCCTGCGCTGCAGCGCCAGGTTATCGACCTTGTAGACCACGCCGTCGATGTCGAAGGGGAGCTGGTCGCGTTCGCGGCCGACCGCCTGGTGGTAGGCCACGAGATCCTCGGCGCCGCGGGCGCGCGCCGTGCGTTCGGAGACCGGCAGCCCCCAGCCGCGCAGTGCCTGCAGCGCTGCGTAGTGCGTCGGGAAGTCGGGGCCGCCGTGTTCGGCCGGCGTGATTTCGCCCCAGCCGTAGGCGAAGAACGACAGCGGCCGCTGTCGCGTGACCTGGGGGTCGAGCTGGCGCACCGCGCCGGCAGCGGCGTTGCGCGGGTTGACGAAGGTCTTCTCGTTGCGCACGCCGCGGGCGATCTTCTCGCGCTGCTGCTCGTTCATGCGCTCGAAGTCGTCGCGTCGCATGTACACCTCGCCCCGCACCTCCAGCACGGGGGGCGCGCTGCCTCGCAGGCGCAGCGGGATCTGGCCGACGGTGCGGATGTTCTGGGTGACGTCCTCGCCCACCTCGCCGTCTCCCCGGGTCGCGGCCTGCACCAGCAGGCCATGTTCATAGCGCAGGTTGATCGCGAGGCCGTCGAATTTCAGCTCGGCGACGTAGTCGATGGGCGGATCGGCGTCGCCGAGGCCGAGCTCACGGCGCACCCGGGCATCGAAACTGCGCGCCCCGCTTGCCTCGATGTCCGTTTCGGTGCGGATCGACAGCATGGGCACGCGGTGGCGCACCTTGGCAAAGGCATCGAGCGGCCGGCCGCCCACGCGCTGGGTGGGCGAATCGGGCGCGCGAAGCTGCGGGTGGGCTTCCTCCAGTGCCTGCAGTTCCTGGAACAGCCGGTCGTACTCCACGTCGGGGATCTCCGGCGCATCGAGCACGTAGTAGCGGTGCGCGTGGTGGTGCAGCTGCTCGCGCAGCCGCCCCGCGCGCTCGGCAAGCTCGACACTGGGAGCCGCCGGGGCAGCGGGTGGGGTCGCGTCCTGGGGAGGGTGCATCGTGGTCGGGGAGGTCAGCCGCATGCGGGCGGCCCGTGCAGGGTACGCCGGCGCGTCCTCAGCTGAAGAGGCGGCGTGCCTGCGCCGAGCCGGCCGAGAGGTCGCGCGCGTCGAGCGTGTCGTACAGCGACTCCAGGTCGGCGCCGATGGCGTCCAGGGTTTCCGAGCCGATCAGATGGCCGCGGTCGTCGGTGAGCACACCGTCCATGGACTGCCCGAGCGCGGCGGCCGCCTCGCGCATGCGCACGAACGGCTGCTCGCTGCGCGGCACCTGGGGCACATCGACGCTGAGGATCAGGTCGCGCAGGGCCGCCTGGGTGGGGTCCTCGGCCAGGGCGGCCTGGGTGTCGAAGGACAGCACCAGCACCGGCTGTCCTCCCGGCTGGCTGGCCGGCAGCACCATGCGCCCGGGGATCGCGCCGGCCACGAAACCGAGGCGTGCGGCATGCTGCTGCACGTAGCCGGGGCTCCAGGCGGCCTGGCGCGCCCGCAAGGTGAGGCTCAGCTGGGCGTCATGGCCGCTGGCGAACTGGTCGAGCTCACGGGCGCGGGCGACCTCGTGACGCATCTCGGGAAAATCGGGCATGCCTCCCACCGCATCGGCAAAGGCCTGCGTCTTCATGACGAATTCGGAATATTCGATCTCGTTGAGCGCGCCGCTGCGGTTGGCAAGTTGCACGCCGGCCTGGAACGCGGTGTAGCGCTGCCCCGGCTGGGGCGGCTCCCATTGGCCGGTGACCTCGTTGAGGCCCTCCACCGCGAACGGCTTGCTGCCCGTGCGGCGGGTGGGCGGCAGCGCCGCCAGTGCGGCTTCGCCCGAGGCGACCGAGTCCAGCCCGATCGGGGCGATCACGTCGATCAGCGCGTCCAGCCCGGGCTTGCGCTCGGGCGCAGGAACGACCCCCACCAGACCGATGGAAGAGTCGCCAAACACCGGATCGACGCGACCGTCCGGGTCGGTCGGGGGCATTGGGGACGCGTCGCCCTCCATGCGCTCCAGCGGCACGGTGTCGTGCTCCGGCTGGCGAGGCGTGTTGCGGCGCGTGGTCCATGCGTTCCAGGCGACCAGCGCGGCCAGGGTCCCGCCCCCCAGCATGGCCAGGCCGATGGTCAGGCTGCTGCTCATAGGTGTCCTCCGATGGCGTTCAGACGGCCTCCGCCATCGAGACGGCGGATTCCATATCAACCGCCACGATGCGCGAGACGCCCTGCTCCTGCATGGTCACGCCGATCAGCTGTTCGGCCATTTCCATGGCGATCTTGTTGTGGCTGATGAACAGGAACTGCGTTCCGCGGCTCATGCTCGACACCAGCTTGGCGTAGCGTTCCGTGTTGGCATCGTCCAGCGGCGCATCGACCTCGTCGAGCAGGCAGAACGGCGCTGGATTGAGCTGGAAGATGGCAAACACCAGCGCAATGGCGGTGAGCGCCTTCTCGCCGCCCGAGAGCAGGTGGATGGTCTGGTTCTTCTTGCCGGGCGGCTGGGCCATGACCTGCACGCCGGCGTCCAGGATCTCGTCGCCCGTCATCACCAGCCTCGCGTTGCCGCCCCCGAACAGCTCGGGGAACATGCGGCTGAAATGCTCGTTGACCACCTGGAAGGTGCCGCCGAGCAGCTCGCGCGTCTCGCCGTCGATCTTGCGGATGGCGTCTTCCAGCGTGGTGATGGCTTCGTTCAAATCGGCCGACTGCGCATCGAGGAACTGCTTGCGCTCGCGCGCAGTGCTGAGCTCCTCCAGGGCCGCCAGGTTCACGGCGCCCAGCGCGGCGATCTCGCGGTGCAGCCGATCGATCTCGCCCTGAAGTCCGGCCAGGCGCACGCCGCCCGCCTGCACCGACTGCGCCACCGCCTCCAGGTCGGCCTGGGCGTCCGCGAGCAGCTGGCTGTATTGCTCCAGCCCCAGCCGCGCCGCCTGCTCCTTGAGTTGCAACTCGGTGATGCGCTGGCGCAGCGGATCGAGCGCGCGCTCGAGCGCGAGGCGGCGCTCGTCGCTCGCGCGCAGCTTGGCAGTGAGGTCGTCGTACTCGCTGCGGCGCGCACCCAGCGCCTGCTCGCGCTCCATCTTGAGCGCCAGGGCGTCCTGCAGCCCGCCCTGCGCCGCCGCGTCGGACAGCCGCGCAAGCTCGTCGTGCGCACGCTGCTCCTCGCCGGCGAGCGATGCGGTCTGCTGGGTCGCGGTGTCGATGGTGCGCTGCAGCTCGGCACGGCGTGCCTCCAGCGCGCGCTGGGAAAACTGCGCCTCTTGCGCCTGCCGCTCCAGGCCGCGCTGCTGCTCGCGCGATTCCGCGAGCCGGCGCTCGGCCTCCATCACGCGTTCGTCCAGCTGCGCGTGCCGCTCCTGGCTGTCGGCCAGCTGCATGTCGAGTTCCTCGAAGCGCGCTTCGGCCGTCACGCGGCGCTCCTGGAGCGACTCCAGCAGCGCATCGATTTCGGAAAGGTCGCCCGCGATCTGGTCGCTGCGGGCGCGGGCCTGCTCGGCGAGCTGCGCCAGCCGCAGGTGCTCGACCTGCAGTTCGTGAACGCGGGCCTGCGCCTCGATGGCTTCGCGCCGCACCGACACCAGCCGCTGCGAGGCGTCCGCGTAGGCCGCCTCGGCGCGCACCAGCGCCGCGCGCGCTTCCTCGGTGATCAGGCCCTGCGCGCGCAGCTCTTTCTCGAGGTTCTCGATCTCCTGCTGTCGCGCAAGCAGTCCGGATTGCTCGGAATCCTGGGCGTAGAAGCTCACGCTGTGGGCGCTGACGGCGTGGCCGTCACGCACGTAGACGACTTCGCCCGGCCGCAGGCCAGCGCGTGCGGCCAGCGCCTCCTCGAAGCTGGCGGCGGTGTAGCAGCCGTGCAGCCAGTCGGCCAGCAGCGCCTTCTGGCCGGCGTCGTTCAGGCGCAGCAGGTCGGACAGCCGCGGCAGCGCGCCGGACGCTTCGGGCGCGGCGGCTGCGGGCGCCGTGTAGAAGGCCAGCCGCGCCGGCGGCGGATCGTTGGCGAAGGCGCGCAGCATCTCCAGGCGCGACACCTCCAGGGACGACAGGCGCTCGCGCAGGGCGGCTTCCAGAGCCTGCTCCCAACCCTGCTCGACGTGGATGCGGCTCCACAGCCCCTGCAGCCCGTCCAGGCCGTGCCTCGCCAGCCAGGGCCGCAGCTTCCCGTCGGTGCGCACCTTCTCCTGGAGCGCCTTGAGCGCTTCCAGGCGCGCCGAGAGGTCGGCCTGGCGCGCGGCCTGGCGGTTGACCTCGGACTGCTGCTGGCGCCGCGCATCGTCGAGCTGCGGCACCTGCTCCTGCAGGTCGTGCAGGCGCGCGTCGGCCGCTTCGCCAGCCTCCCGCAGCGCTTCGAGCTGCTGGGACACGCCGGCGAGCCGCGCCTCGTCGGGCGCGGCCAGTGCATTGCGGTCCGCCACCAGGCGATCGCGGCGGGCGTTGAGCTGGCGCGACTGCTCCTCGATGTTGCGCTGGTCGGCGGCGAGCACCTGGATCTGCTGCTGCACCTGGGAGACGCTCACACGCTGCTCGTTGGCGCGTGCCTGGGCCTGGCGCAGGGCGTCTTCGAGCTCGGGCAGGCGCAGCGACTGCTCTTCGACCTGCGCGGCCAGCAATGCGGCCTGCTCCTCGGCCTCCACGCCCAACCCTGCGAGGTTCTCCAGCTCGGCCGACGCATCGTCGCGCCGTGCGGCCCATTGGCCGGCCTGCTCCTTGAGCTGCACCAGGCGCTGTTCGGCGCGCTGCCGCCCTTCGATCACGAAACGGATCTCGGCCTCCAGCTTGCCGACTTCCGCGCTGGCCTCGTAGAGCTGCCCCTGCGCGCGGTTGACCTGGTCGCCGGCGGCGTAGTGGGCCTGGCGCACGGTTTCGAGTTCGCTCTCGACGTGGCGCAGGTCGGCGGTGCGGGCGTCGAGATCGACCACCGCGCGGTCGGCGTCGGCCTTGATGCGCGCCTGGTCGGCTTCGCTCTCCGCGCGCTTGAGGAACCACAGCTGGTGCTGCTTGAGCGTGGCGTCCGACTGCAGGCCGTGATAGCGCTGCGCGACCTCTGCCTGCTTTTCCAGCTTGTCGAGGTTGGCATTGAGCTCGCGCAGGATGTCTTCGACCCGGGTGAGGTTCTCGCGGGTGTCGGACAGCCGGTTCTCCGTCTCCCGGCGCCGCTCCTTGTACTTGGACACCCCGGCGGCTTCCTCGAGGAACAGGCGCAGTTCCTCGGGCTTGGATTCGATGATCCGGCTGATCGTGCCCTGCCCGATGATGGCGTAGGCGCGCGGGCCGAGACCGGTGCCCAGGAACACGTCCTGCACGTCGCGCCGGCGCACCGGCTGGTTGTTGATGTAGTAGCTGCTGGTGCCGTCGCGCGTGAGCACGCGCTTGACCGCGATCTCGGCGAACTGCGACCACTGCCCGCCCGCACGGTGGTCGGCGTTGTCGAACACCAGCTCGACCGAGGCGCGCGACGCCGGCTTGCGGTGCGTCGTGCCGTTGAAGATCACGTCCTGCATGGATTCGCCGCGCAGTTCGCTGGCCTTGGACTCGCCGAGCACCCAGCGCACGGCGTCCATGATGTTGGACTTGCCGCAGCCGTTGGGGCCCACCACGCCCACCAGCTGGCCGGGCAGCATGAAATTGGTGGGTTCGGCGAAAGACTTGAACCCGGAGAGCTTGATCGAGGTAAGGCGCACGGGACGAAGTGGTCGGGTCGGGGGCGGCGGCGCAGGCAGCAGGCCCGCCAAGGGCGACCGGATGTTACCCGACCGGCTCTGCCGCCCTTCCGGAACCACCCCTGCAACGGCAGGTAACGGCCGCCAGCGCTTGGAGTCAGCTCCATGACTGCCAACTGTTGAGTTGGAGGGAACGGATGGGTCGCAGGGCGCCACACACAGGCGCCTCGGTTCAGAAAGGACTCTCCATGATCGGTCCCGCGCACCACCCCGCCGCCTCGCGAACTCCGCAGCCGTCCAGCACGCCGTTCCTCTCCAGCGCGCATGGGCGCCAGGCGTTCTACCTGAGCCCAAGTGCTCACGGCCAAGTGATGGTCATGAAGCCGTATGCCGCCCCAAGCCGTTGGACGTCCTTCAAGGCCTGGTTCGCGAAGATGCCCGTCGTGGGCCGCTTCGAGTTCGCCCGCGCTGCGCGACATGCGATGCCACTGGCCGGCAAGGAAGTCCTGATCGGGCTGAGCGCCTACCTCAAGGCGCAGCGGATCGAGCCGTCACCCGAGGAGCTTGCGGTGATCGCAGGCGCCTCCAGCGCCGATGCCGTGCGAGCCTGCCGATCCCTTTTCGCCAGGCATCCGCGCACCGTCCCGGCATCGGTCAACGCGCAGCGACAGTTCGAGCGCGCCGCAGCTGACGAGACGCGGCGCAGACGCGAAGCGGTGCAGCGGCGTGCGCTTGAACGTGCGCCGTCCTGGCAGCGGCCACTGCCCGCCTCCGGCGTCGCGCTGCGGGCATCGCTCGCCTCCACCCTGGCGGAGCCGCAGTTCGGGCTGCCCCCGAACGATTCGCGCTTGCAGACGCTGCGCCTGATGCAGACCCACGGCACGTCGCGCGACAAGATCATCGATCGCGCGGCACAGATCTACCAAGGTTGGCAGCCGCAGGCGACCGGACTGCGCCAGCAAGCGCCCGTCATGCGTGCGGCCATTGCCTGCGCGTTGACGGAGGCAATGCAGGCGCGAGATGGCCAGGTCCGCACTGTCGTGCCGACGCAGCAGCCATTCCCCGACCTGCCCGCCGAGCCGGCTGAAAGTGGCCCGTCCGGGCTGCAGCTGCAGCTCCAGCCGGCTCCCGCCTCGACCTTGCGCAGTCGGCGAGCGCAGCTGCACGCCAGCCTGGCAGCCGCCAATGCACAGCGCGCCGCGGCACGGGCCGCAAGCCGCTGACTTCCCATCGAGGTGCCCGGTATGCCCCCACTCCCACCCCGCGCGCCGATGCACGTGCTGCGCCATCCGCCCCGTCCTTCTCTCGTGGGACTCCTGCGGCCAGGCCCCGCGCAAGCGGTCCTCGCGGCCGCACCCCATATCACGGCCGGGCAGCCCGCCAGGGCCGGGTCGGCCCTGCGGCTGCGGATGGCCGGGCCCACCGTGCCGGCTCCCACGTCGCTGCGGGGGCGGCAGATCGTCACCCCTACCGCCGGCGGAGCCCGTCGTGGCTATGTGTCGCGAGCCACGCTGGCGGCTCTGGAGGGCACGCCCGCGGGACGCGCGGGCATCGCGGCGTTCAGATTCCAGGCAACCGCCAACTGCGTGCACGACGCCGGCGTCGCGCACGAACGGGCCCTGCAGCACCTCATCGACGAAGGCGTGCTCACGCGCCCGCCCATTCCGGGCCTGCTGCGGGGCATGCTCCTGCGGGTGGGGCCGGCGGCGAGCCCCGCGCCCCACACCGCAGCGGACTTTGCCGCAGCGGTGGATCGCCGGGGACCCGCACAACTGATCCTGCACGGCATCCTGGCACCGGACCAGGGTGGCGACGTGTACACCGCGCATCACAGCGTGGTGCTGCTCGCGGCGGCGCGCCAGCTCGGGCTGCTGCTGGACGGCAACAACCTCCAGCGCAACCCGGTGATGGACGCGCTGCACGCCTGGCGCGCACCGCGCGGCGACAGCCGTCCGCTGCACCTCCTCGGCCCCGACGACTTCGCCGAATTCGACCGCAGCCCGCAGGCACACCACGCCGGGGTGCGCCTGCACCAGGCCGCGTTCGCGGTGGTCGATCTGGAAGCGCTGGCCTGCGCCCCCTCGAAGTGGCACGCCGCCCGGAAGCCCTCCGCGTACGACTACGACAGCATCGCCCCGCCTCCCCAGCGCTTGGACTTGCTGCTGCAGAACCGATGCGTGCGCGTCCTGCGGCCCATGCTCGGCGAAGCCGCCGAAGCAGCACTGCTGCGTGAGGTGCACCCCGGCGGCGAATCGGAGTTGCCCATGCGCTCTCAGTAGAAGCCCCACGAGAGAGCGCCCCCGAGAGCGCCCCCGCGCGCGCACCGGGAGCGCTGGCGACGGCGGACGCCGGCCGCCCCGATAATTGCGGCCATGAATCCCCTCCTCGCGAAACTGCAGCCCTATCCGTTCGAGCGGCTGCGGAAACTCTTCGCGGGCATCACGCCCAACCCGGAGCTGCGGCCCATCAGCCTGGGCATCGGCGAGCCCAAGCACCCGACCCCACCCTTCATCCAGCAGGCGCTGATGGGCGCCCTGCCCGGCCTGGCCGTGTACCCGGCCACGGCCGGCGAGCCCGCGCTGCGGGCCGCCTGCGCGGGCTGGCTGCAGCGGCGCTATGGCCTGCAGGTGGACGCATCGACCCAGGTGCTTCCGGTGAACGGCTCGCGCGAAGCCCTGTTCGCGTTCGCGCAGACGGTGGTGGACGCCACGCGCGACGCCGTGGTGGTCTGCCCCAATCCGTTCTACCAGATCTACGAAGGCGCGGCCCTGCTGGCCGGCGCCACGCCCTGGTATGCGCCGAGCGATCCGGCACGCAACTTCGCCATCGACTGGGACAGCGTGCCGGCCGAGGTCTGGGCGCGCACGCAGCTGGTGTTCGTCTGCTCGCCCGGCAATCCCACCGGCGCCGTGATGCCGCTGGAGGAATGGCGCAAGCTGTTCGCGCTGTCCGACCGCCACGGCTTCGTGATCGCCTCGGACGAGTGCTACAGCGAAATCTACTTCCGCGACGAGCCGCCGCTGGGGGGCCTTGAGGCGGCCGCGAGACTGGGCCGGGGCTTCGAGCGGCTGGTGGCCTTCACCAGCCTGTCCAAGCGCAGCAACGTGCCGGGCCTGCGCTCCGGCTTCGTCGCCGGTGACGCGGCACTGCTCAAGCAGTTCCTGCTCTATCGCACCTACCACGGCGGCGCCATGAGCCCGGTGGTCCAGGCCGCCAGCATCGCCGCCTGGAGCGACGAGGCCCACGTGAGCGACAACCGCAGCCTGTACCGGCGCAAGTTCGCCGAGGTCACCCCCGTGCTCGCCTCGGTGCTCGACCTGCGCCTGCCCGACGCGAGCTTCTACCTCTGGGCCGCGGTGCCCGGCGGCGACGACGAGGCCTTCGCCCGTGACCTGTTCGCTCAATACAATGTGACGGTGTTGCCCGGCAGCTACCTCGCGCGCGAGAGTGCCGGCACCAATCCAGGCTGGGGCCGCATCCGCATGGCCCTGGTCGCCGACACCGCCGAGTGCGCCGAAGCCGCGCAACGCATCGTCCAGTTCGTCCAATCCCGATCCAAGCCATGACCCAGCAGCTCCAGCAGACCATCGACAACGCGTGGGAGAACCGCGCAGCCCTCTCGCCCAAGTCGCACCCCGCCGAGGTCGCCGAAGCCGTCGAGCACGTCATCTCCCAGTTGAACAAGGGCGAGCTGCGCGTCGCGACGCGCGAAGGCGTGGGCCGCTGGACAGTCCACCAGTGGATCAAGAAAGCCGTGCTGCTTTCGTTCCGCCTGGCCGACAACGAGATCATGAAGGCCGGCGACCTCGGCTTCTACGACAAGGTGCAGACCAAGTTCGCCCACCTGTCGGCCGAGGAAATGGCCGCTACCGGCGTGCGCGTGGTGCCACCCGCCGTGGCCCGCCGTGGCAGCTTCATCGCGCGCGGCGCCATCCTCATGCCCAGCTACGTCAACATCGGCGCTTACGTCGATGAGGGCACGATGGTCGATACCTGGGCCACCGTCGGCTCCTGCGCCCAGGTGGGCAAGAACGTGCACCTCTCCGGCGGCGTCGGCCTCGGCGGCGTGCTGGAGCCGCTGCAGGCCAACCCGACCATCATCGAGGACAACTGCTTCATCGGCGCGCGCTCCGAGATCGTCGAAGGTGTGATCGTCGAGGAGAACTCGGTGATCTCCATGGGCGTGTACATCGGCCAGAGCACGCCCATCTACGACCGCGCCACCGGCGAGGTGAGCTACGGCCGGGTGCCGGCGGGCTCGGTGGTGATCTCCGGCAGCCTGCCCAAGGACGGCGGAAAGTACAGCCTGTACGCTGCGATCGTCGTCAAGCGGGTCGATGCGCAGACGCGCGCCAAGACCAGCCTGAACGACCTGCTGCGCGACTGAGCGGTCGGCGTCACGCACCACAGGCACGCACAGGCACGCGCGACAGGACACCAGGGCACGAAGGGCACGGCATGAGCACCATGGAACGCATCCTCCGCCTGATGGCCGAAAAGAAGGCTTCCGACGCCTACCTGTCGGCGCACGCCCCGGCGCAGGTGCGCATCAACGGCCAGTGCGTGCCGATCAATGCGCAGCCCCTTCCACCCGACGCGCCCCGCGCGCTGCTCGCCGAGGTGCTGGCGCCCGAGCGCATGGCCGAACTCGATCGCACCGGGGAGCTGAACCTCGGCCACACCATCGAGGGCGTCGGCAGCTTCCGCGTCTCGGCCATGCGCCAGCGCGGCACCGTCGCCGTCGTCATCCGCCACATCCCGCCCGACATCCCGCCGCTGGACAGCCTCAACCTGCCCATGGTGCTGGGCGAACTGGTCATGGAAAAGCGCGGCCTGCTCCTGATGGTGGGCTCCACGGGTGCCGGCAAGAGCACCACCCTGGCTTCCATGCTCGACTGGCGCAACGAGCGCGCCACCGGCCACATCCTCACCATCGAGGAGCCGGTCGAATACGTGTTTCGCAACAAGCGCTGCGTGGTCAACCAGCGCGAGGTCGGAACCGACACCGAGTCGCTGCAGGTGGCGCTCAAGAACGCGTTGCGCCAGGCGCCCGACGTCATCCTGATCGGCGAGATCCGCGACCGCGAAACCATGTCGGCCGCCATTGCCTACGCCCAGACCGGCCACCTGTGCCTGGCCACCATGCACGCGAACAACAGCTACCAGGCGTTGAATCGCATCCTGTCGTTCTATCCCGTGGAGGTGCGGCCCACGATGCTCGGCGACCTGGCCGCAGCCCTTCGCGCCATCGTGTCGCAGCGCCTGCTGCGCACCGTGCACGGCAGCCGCACGCCCGCGGTCGAGGTGATGCTGAACACGCAGCTCGTGTCCGAGCTCATCGAGAAAGGCGCCTTCTCCGACGTGCGCGAGGCGATGGACAAGGCCATGGCCGAAGGGTCGCAAACCTTCGAGCAGGACATCGCGCGCCTGGTCACCGACGGCATCGTCGATCGCAAGGAAGGCATGGCGCACGCCGATTCGCCCAACAACCTGCTGTGGCGGCTGGAGAACACGTTCGCGACGCGCCCCGAGGCCGCCCCGACGCATGACGACGACGACGAGCCGTCCTTCACCGACATCACCTTCGACGTGAAGCACTGACGCCCGCTGAACGCACCGGCCGCACGCGCCTGAAGCCAACCTCCTTTTTCCGCCGCGCCCCGCCGGCCGCGGCACCCTCGCCATGAACAAGACCGTACACCTCGCCGAGCAGCTGATGTCGCGCCGCTCGGTCACCCCCGACGACGCCGGCTGCCAGCCGATCCTCGCTGCCCGCCTGGCGCCGCTGGGCTTCGCCTGCGAATCCCTGGACAGCGGCCCCGACGACTTCCGCGTCTCCAACCTCTGGGCGCGGCGGGCGGGTCGGGGCGCACGCACGATCGTGTTCGCCGGCCACACCGACGTCGTGCCCACGGGGCCGCTGGAGCAGTGGCACAGCAACCCCTTCGTTCCGACGCACCGCGATGGCCGCCTCTATGGCCGCGGCGCCGCCGACATGAAGACCTCGATCGCGGCGTTCACGGTGGCCGTGGAGGAGTTCCTCACGGCCACCCCCGAGCCGGTCCTGTCGATCGCGATGCTGATCACCAGCGACGAGGAAGGCCCGAGCATCGACGGCACCGTGGTCGTCTGCGAGCGCCTGCGCGAGCGCGGCGAGCGTCTCGACTGGTGCATCGTCGGCGAGCCGACCTCGGTCGAGCGCCTGGGCGACATGATCAAGAACGGCCGCCGCGGCAGCCTCACGGGCAAGCTCGTGGTCGAGGGCGTCCAGGGCCACATCGCCTATCCGCAGCTCGCGCGCAATCCCATCCACCAGGCGCTGCCGGCCCTGGCCGAACTGGCGCAGACGCGCTGGGACGAGGGCAACGAGTTCTTTCCGCCCACCAGCTTCCAGGTCAGCAACATCCACGGCGGCACCGGGGCCGGCAATGTGATTCCGGGCGAGGTGGTGATCGACTTCAACTTCCGCTTCTCCAGCGAGTGCACCGCCGAGGGGCTGCAGCAGCGGGTGGACGAGGTGCTGCGCCGTCACGGCCTCAGCTTCCGCCTGGCCTGGACCGTCGGCGGGCAGCCCTTCCTCACGCGGCCGGGCGAGCTGGTCAATGCCATCCGGCAGGCAATCCGCGAGGAGACGGGCATCGACACGGCCCTGTCCACCACGGGTGGCACCAGCGACGGTCGCTTCATCTCGCGCATCTGCCCGCAGGTGATCGAGTTCGGTCCGGTGAACGCCAGCATCCACAAGATCGACGAGCACGTGGAGGTCGCCGACGTCGAGCCTCTGAAGAACATCTACCGCGCAACGCTCGAGCGTCTCGAGGCGCAGGAGCGGCAACGCGCATGACCGTCATCGAGCTGATCGAGGCCAGCGCACAGCGTCTGGCCGACGCGGGCGTGGCGTTCGGCCACGGCACGACCAACGCCTTCGACGAGGCCGCCTGGCTGGTGCTGTGGCGCCTGGGCCTGCCGCTGGACGACCTCGACGCTGCGGCGCAGCGGCCGGTCGATGCGGCGCAGGCGGCTGCCGTCGCCGCCCTGGTGACCGAGCGCATCGCCAGCCGCAAACCTAGCGCCTACCTCACCGGCGAGGCCTGGCTGCAAGGCGTGCCGTTCCACGTCGATGAACGCACGATCGTTCCGCGCTCCTTCATCGCCGAGCTGATCGCCGACGCGAGCATCGACCCCTGGCTGGGCGCGCACACCCGGCGCGTGCTCGACCTGTGCACCGGCAACGGCAGTCTGGCGGTGCTCGCGGCCATGGCGTGGCCGGAAGTCGCGGTCGATGGCGCCGACCTGTCGCCCGATGCGCTGGCTGTCGCCCGCATGAACGTCGAGCGCCATGGCCTGGCCCAGCGCGTGCGCCTGCTGCAGTCCGACGCGCTGGAGGCCGTCGATGGGCCGTACGACCTGATCCTGTGCAACCCGCCCTACGTGAACGCCCACAGCATGGCCGCTCTCGCTCCGGAATACCGGGCCGAGCCGGAGCTGGCGCTGGCTGGCGGCGCCGACGGGATGGACTTCGTTCGCCGGCTGCTGCAGGCCGCCCCGCAGCACCTGGCCGAACGGGGTGTGCTGGTGCTCGAAATCGGCAACGAGCGCGCGCACTTCGAAGCCGCCTTTGCGCGCCTGGAAGCGGTGTGGCTGGAAACCAGCGCCGGAAGCGACCAGGTGCTGCTGCTCACCCGGGAGGCGCTCGCCCCATGATCACGCTACGCGACGTCACCATTCGACGCGGCACCAAGGTGCTGCTGGACAAGGTCTCCGTGACCCTCAACCCCGGCGAGAAGGTCGGGCTGGTCGGGCGCAACGGCGCCGGCAAATCCACCCTGTTCGCCCTCTTTAACGGCAGCCTGCACGAGGACGGCGGCGACTTCTCGCGGCCTGCCCACTGGCAGATGGCCCAGGTGGCCCAGCACATGCCGGAGACCGACGAGTCCGCAACCGACTTCGTGCTGGCGGGCGACACCCGCCTCATGGCGCTGCGCGACGCTCTGGGGCGGGCCGAGGCGGCGCTCGAAGCCGACCCCGAAGACGCCGAGGCCGGCATGGCCATCGCGCATGCGCACGGCGACCTGCACGACGCCGGCGAGCACGATGCGGTGCCCCGCGCGCAGGCGCTGATCCTGGGCCTGGGCTTCAAGACGGGCGAGCTCGACCACCCGGTCAACAGCTTCTCGGGCGGCTGGCGCATGCGCCTGCAGCTCGCCCGGGCGCTCATGAGCCCGTCCGACCTGCTGCTGCTGGACGAACCCACCAACCACCTCGACCTCGACGCGCTGGTGTGGCTGGAGGCGTGGCTGCAGCGTTATGCGGGCACCCTGGTCGTCATCAGCCACGACCGCGAGTTCCTCGACGCGGTGACCAACGTCACCCTGCACATCGACAAGCAGAAGCTCGTGCGCTACGGCGGCAACTACAGCGCTTTCGAGAACATGCGTGCGGAGCAGCTCGAGCAGCAGCAGGCGGCTTTTTCCAAGCAGCAGGACAAGATCGCGCACCTGCAGAAGTTCATCGACCGCTTCAAGGCCAAGGCGAGCAAGGCCAAGCAGGCGCAAAGCCGCGTCAAGGCCCTCGAGCGCATGGAGAAGATCGCGCCGGTGCTGGCCGACGCCGAGTTCAGCTTCGAATTCAAGGAGCCGGCCAACCTGCCCAACCCGATGCTGGCGATCAGCGACGCCGCATTCGGCTACCCGCGCGAGGACGCGCCGCCTACGGTCATCCTGCGCGGCGTCAACCGCTCGGTGCTGGCGGGCCAGCGCATCGGCATCCTGGGCGCCAACGGCCAGGGCAAATCGACCCTCGTCAAGACCATCGCACACGACCTGTCCCTCGTGTCGGGCACCGTCACGGAGGGCAAGGGGCTGCACATCGGCTACTTCGCGCAGCAGGAGCTGGACGTGCTGCACCCCGAGAGCAACGCGCTGGAGCACATGATCCGCCTGGCGCGCGATGCCGGCCCCCAGGCGCGCGAGCAGGAACTGCGCAACTTCCTGGGCACCTTCAACTTCTCCGGCGACATGGTGGCGCAGTCCGTGGGCACCATGAGCGGCGGCGAGAAGGCGCGGCTGGTGCTGGCCATGATGGTCTGGCAGCGCCCCAACCTGCTGCTGCTGGACGAGCCCACCAACCACCTGGACCTCGCCACGCGCGAGGCGCTGTCGGTGGCGCTGAACGAGTTCGAGGGCACGGTGATGCTGGTGAGCCACGACCGCGCGTTGCTTCGGGCCGTGTGCGACGAGTTCTGGCTGGTCGGCCGCGGAGAGGTCAAGCCTTTCGACGGCGACCTCGACGACTACCAGCAGTACCTGCTGGAGGAGGCCCGGCGCCTGCGCGAGCAGGCTCGAGCCACGAGCCAGGCGGCTGCACAGGCGCAGCAGTCCGCATCCGCCGCAGCAGCCACCGCCCCACCAGTTGCACCCACAGCCACCCCGGCCACCAACCCCGGCAGCGCCGCTGCCGCTCGCGCTCAGGGAGCCCCTGCGGCGGTCGATGCGGGCACGCAGCGCCGGCTGGACGCGCAGGCGCGCCAGCAGCTCTCGGCCCGGCTGCGCCCGCTGCGCCGCGAACTCGAGCAGGTGGATGCGCGCATGGCGCAGTTGCAGGCCGACAAGGACGCCATCGAGGCACAGCTCGGCGGCCCAGGAACGCCTCCGGCGGCGATTGCCGAGGCGGGGCGGCGCCTCAAGGCCATCGGCGACGAACTGCAGGCGCTCGAAGAGCGCTGGCTGGAGCTCTCCGGCGACATCGAGACCATCGAAGCGGCGGCGTAATTCCTTGCGCCGCACGGCGCTCGCCCCCACCATGCAGCACATGCTCGTCCTCCGCCGCCCCGCCCCCGACGATCCTGCCGAGCTTGCCGCCGACAACCCGATCCTGCTGGCGCGGGTGCGCGCCGCGCGCCGCCTGCTGAACCGGCGTGCGCTGATGGGAGCCGCGGCCGGCGCCGTGCCGGTCCCAGGGCTCGACTGGATGGTCGATGCCGCCCTGCTCTCGCGCCTGCTGCCGGCCATCAACGCGCAGTTCGGCCTCACGCCGGCACAGCTCGACCAGCTCCCCGTTCACAAGCGCGAGCAGGTGCAGAAAGCGGTGGGCGTGGTCGGCTCCATGCTGATCGGGAAGTTCATCACGCGCGACCTGGTGATCCGCGCCATGCAGACCATCGGCTTGCGCATGAGTGCGCGGCAGGCCGCCAAGTACGTCCCGTTTGCCGGACAGGCCGCCTCGGCACTGATCGGCTACGCCGCCATCCGCTATCTGGGCGAGGAGCACATCCGGGACTGCGTGCGCGTGGTGCAGTCGGCCCAGCTGGCGCTGCCGGCACCGGGCACTGCGCCGCGCGACTGAAACAGGCGCGCGCGGCCGTGTCGCAGGCGGCTGCGCATGCGCGTTGCATGCAATGGTCTCGTGGCCAGGTGAATTCGGCGCATCGTGTGGCCTGCATCGTCTTGCGTGCATCGCCTCGTGCCCTCGCGTCGCTGCGTGCCGCCATGGCGAAAGAGGTGGTTCACAATGTGCGCGTTTCGCGGGGCCGGGCGCGCGTTCCGTCGGGCGAGCCGGCGCTTTGCGCCCACCGCCGTGTGCGGACTGCCCGGGCACATCCGCGTCAACGACCGTGGACCGCGCCTGGCCAACTTGATCGCCCACTCCAACTGCCCACTTCGACAGCCCACTTCGACAGCCCCTCCCGATGACCGCTTCACCACCCTCCCCTCCGTCTCGATCCGGCGGCCGCATCCTGGTCGATGCGCTGCGCCTGCACGGCGTCGATCGCGTGTTCTGCGTACCCGGCGAGAGCTACCTCGAGGTGCTGGATGCGCTGCACGACCACCCTGAGGTGCGCATCGTGGTGACCAAGCACGAAGGCGCCGCCGCGAACATGGCCGAGGCCGAGGGCAAGCTCACCGGGCGCCCGGGCATCTGTTTCGTCACCCGCGGGCCGGGTGCCACCCACGCGAGCATCGGCGTGCACATCGCCGCCCAGGACTCGACCCCCATGATCTTGTTCGTGGGGCAGATCGCCACCGAACACCGCGGCCGCGAAGCCTTCCAGGAAATGGACTACGGCGCGGTGTTCGGCACCGTGGCGAAATGGGTCGCCGAGATCGACGATCCGGCGCGCATCCCCGAGTTCGTGGCGCGGGCCTTCCACTGCGCCACCTCGGACCGCCCGGGGCCGGTGGTGCTGGCGCTGCCGGAAGACGTGCTGGGAGCCGTCTGCGCCGTGGCCGACGCGCATGCCACGAAGCCGGTACAGGCCGCACCGTCGGCCGCCGATGCGCAGGCGATCGCCGACCTGCTGGCCGCCGCCCGCCAGCCGCTGGTCATCGTCGGCGGGCCGAACTGGAGCGAGCAGGCGCGCCGCGATCTCGCCGATTTCGCGACCGCCTGGCAGCTGCCTGTGGCCGCGTCGTTCCGACGGCAGGATGTGCTGGACAACCGCTGCGACGCCTATGTTGGCCACCTGAGCCTGGGCATCAACCCGCGCCTGGCCGAACGCGTGCGCAACGCCGACCTGCTGCTCGCGGTGGGCACGCGGCTGGGCGACATCTCGACCGACGGCTACACGCTGCTGACCCCGCCCTGCCCGGCCCAGAAGCTGGTGCACCTGCATGCGGACGCCGGAGAACTCGGCCGCGTCTTTCAGCCCGCGCTCGCCGTGCAGGCCGCGGCAGCGCCGGCGGCTGCGATGCTCAAGGCCTTGCGCCCGCCTGCCGCGCTGCCGTGGCGGGACTGGGCGCGCGGCGCGCGCGCCGACCACCTCGCGTTCTCGGAACCGCTGCCACCCCACCCGCAGCACCAGGGCGTCGAGATGGGCCAGGTCGTCGCCCACCTCGACCGCACCTTGCCGGACGATGCCATCCTCACCAACGGCGCGGGCAACTACACCGTCTGGCTCCACCGCTTCTACCGGTACCGCCAGGGACGCACGCAGCTCGCGCCCACCTGCGGCGCGATGGGCTACGGCCTGCCCGCGGCGCTGGCGGCCAAGCTGCGCCACCCGCAGCGCACCGTGGTCTGCTTCGCCGGCGACGGCTGCTTCCTCATGTATCCGCAGGAGCTCGTGACCGCGATGGAGTACGGCATCTCGGTGATCGTGCTGGTCATCGACAACGGCATGTACGGAACGATCCGCATGCACCAGGAAAAGCGCTTTCCCGGACGCGTCAGCGGCACCGCGCTGCGCGGCCCCGACTTCGTGGCGCTGGCCCGTGCATGCGGCGCGCATGCCGAGCGGGTGGAACGCACCGAGGATTTCGCGGACGCGTTTGCGCGGGCCCAGGCCGCCGCAAGGCCGGCGCTGCTGCACCTGCGCACCGATCCGCGCCAGATCACACCCGCGCTGCGCCTGGTCGAGGTCGAGGCCGAGGCCGAGGCAGCGCAATGACGCCGCACCTCATCCCCACTGCGGCGCTGCACGACTGGGTGGTCGCGCTCTGGCTCGCCGCCGGCTCCGACGGGCGTGAAGCCCGCCTCACCGCCGACCATCTGGTCGCGGCCAACCTGGCCGGACACGACTCTCACGGGGTCGGCATGATCCCGCGCTACGTCGATTCGTGGCTCGCCGACGAACTGCAGCTGAATCAGCAGCCACGCGTGGTGCATGACCACGGCAGCATGCTTACGCTGGACGCGCAGCGCGGCATGGGACAGGCTGTCACGCAGGCCGCCATGGCCCTGGCCATCGAGCGCGCCCGCGCGCAGGGCGTGTGCGTCATGGGCCTGCGCAACACGCACCACCTCGGCCGCGTCGGCCATTGGGCGGAACAGGCCGTCGCCGCCGGGCTGGTTTCGGTGCACTTCGTCAACGTGGTGAGCAAGCCGGTGGTGGCGCCGCACGGCGGCACCCAGGCGCGCTTCGTCACCAACCCGTTCACGGTCGGTATTCCGGTGCCGGGGCGCGAGCCTGTGGTGCTGGACTTCGCCACCAGCGCCCTTGCGCTGGGCAAGGTGCGCGTGGCGCACAACAAGGGCGTGCAGGTGCCTGCGAACGCGCTGCTGGACCACAGTGGCGCGCCGACCACCGACCCCTCGGCGATGTTCCCGCCGGCCGGCACGCCGCCCGGCGCGCTGCTGCCTTTCGCGGGCCACAAGGGCTACGCGCTCGCGATGGTCTGCGAAATCCTGGGCGCCGCGATGATCGGCGGCGACACGCCGCGTCCGCTGCACACGCAGATGAAGTACGCGGTGTGGAACAACATGCTGGCCATCGTGTTCGACCCGGCTCGCATGGGCGCGATGGACGCGTTCGGCACCGAGTTCGCGGCGTTCGCCGAATGGGTGCAGTCGGCGCCGCCCCGGGCAGGCAGCGAGGGCGTGCTCATGCCGGGCGACCCTGAGCGCCGCACGCGCCGCGAGCGCGCCGACGCGGTGCCGATCGACGGCGCCACGCTGGCGCAGATGGATGCCGCCGCACGGGCGGTGGGCCACGCACGCGGCACCGACACGCCGGGGCCGCTGTCGGCGCTCGCGCGGGCTTCGGGCTGATCCCTCGCCGCGGGGTCCGGCCGCCCCGGGGCGAGCCGACGCGGCGCACGTACCGTGCTCGCCGCATGCGTCGCGTGCAGTGACCGGCGCTCCGGTGCGGTGGCAAGACGGCTGACGCCGTCGCTGCACCTTCGCCCCATGGACCCTGCCGGCCTGCATACACCTTAGGAATTACTTTGTTGCTTGTCGCGCGCAGCAATCGCGCCTGCCGTGCACCGCAAGGCCGCTTGCCAAGGCGCGAAGTTGTCCAGTGCGGCTGTGGTCTAGGCTGTGGACAGATGCGGGGACAAGCTCCGCAACCCGCGCCAGGCCTGGGTTTGCCGGTCGTGCTGAAAAATTCAGCAGCCACCTGCGGCGCCGCCTGGACCACCGATCACTGCTTGTCGTCCTGCCTCTGCGGCTGAGCCAGCTTGCGGTGCATGGCTGCCGTGGCCTGTGCCGGCATCACCTTGCTGGCGGCGACCTGAAGCTTGTTCTTCCAGCCGGCGACCACGTCGGCCTCGCCCTTGAGCATCGCGTCGAAACCGATGCGGGCCACCACCTCGGGCTCCATCATCATGGCCTGCGAGTTGGCCACTTTGGTGTCCTGCATGCCGGCGCGCTCGAAGAACTCGGTGTCCGTGGGGCCGGGCATCAGGCAGCTCACGGTGACGCCGGTGCCCTGGAGTTCGTTGCGCAGTGCGATGCTGAACGAATCGATGAAGGCCTTGGTGCCGTTGTAGACGGCCTGGAAGCTGCCAGGCAGGAACCCGGCGATGGAGCCGGTGATCAGGATGCGCGGCGTGGTGCCCGCCGCCTTGCGAGCGATCATGCGGCGGCCCACCTGCTGGATCAGGTGCACGGTGCCGGTGATGTTCGTGTTGATCACGTGCAGGATGTCCTTGAACTCCTGCTCCATGAAGGCGCCGCCGAGCCCATGGCCGGCGTTGGCCATCAGGGCATCGACGTCGCGGTTCCCGATGCACGCGAGCAGCGCCTTCACGCCGTCTTCGCCGGCGAGATCGCAGGCCACCGCCTCGACCGTCGCGCCCATGGCTTCGAGTTCGCGCACGGCCTCGTCCATCGGCGTGTCGGCGGCTAGCACGAGGTCGTAGCCGTGCTCTGCCGCGCAGCGCGCGAGGTGGTAGCCGATGCCGGAGGAGCCGCCGGTGACGACGGCCAGCGGGCGCGGTGCGGAGATATCCTGGTTCATGTGAAATCCTCGTGCCGGGGCGCCTGTGGAGCGCAGGTCGATCGAAGCCCCGCAGGGGCAAGCGTCATGCCCGGAACCTTCGCCCGTGCCCTCAGTGCGAGGGCGTGCAGCCGGCCAGCAGGACGCGGCGGGCGAGTGCCTCGAACGTGGGAGGCTTGCCCTTGCAGACGGCGTCTGCAGGCAGCGTGCCCGCGCGCAGCGCCAGGAAGGTGCGGGTGTCCTCGTCGTCGGTCGCTGCGGCGCTGGCGCTCGCAGGCTCGGGATCGAGGCTGAGGTAATGGATGCCCCGCCCGGTCTCGCGCACCACGATAGGCGCCGGGCGCGTGTTCTCGCCCACCACGGGCAGCAGGGCCACGGAACCGGGCGTCGCGGGCGTCGTGCCGATCAGATCGAGCAAGGTGGAGGGCAGCTGCGCCAGCGTGGCGATCTCTGCCGAGGCGGCGAGCGACTTGTACTTCGCGTAGAGCGCGGGGGCCTGCGCTGCGGCGGCGTCATTGAAATACATGAGGAAGGGGACCCGGACCATCTCGTGCTTGAAGCGCGAAGAGTCATGGCCGCGGCGGCTGTACACCGCCTCCCCGTGGTCCGAGAAATAGACCAGCACCTGCGGCATCGGCGACGCCTTCACGCGTGCAATGGCGCGTGAGACGCTGTGATCGACATACCGTATCGCCGCGTCGTACTGCTCGACGCCCTCGATCACCTTGTCATGCGCGCCGTCGGCCACCTGCCGCGCAGACATGCCTGCGAAAGCGTCGTCGATGCGGGTGCGGAACGCGGGCGGTGTGTGCTCGGCATAGGGGCCGTGACCGGCGTACGAGTGCATGAACAGCACGCGCGGGTGGTTCGAGGGCGATTCGCGGTCGAGTTGCCAGTCGAAGAAGGCGTGGTCCCACCGCGGCGGCGGCGTCTCGCCGCGGCGCACGGCCTCGACCTCTTCCTGGATGCGGAAGGTGTTGCGCGCGTTCCTGAAGATCACCGAGCCGGCATGATCCGCCGCGCCGCGCATGCCCTGGTTGCTGATCAACCGGGACTCGACGCCGGCACCGGCCAGCACGTCCACCACCGGCATGCGCTTCCTTCGCGCGATGGGCAGCCGGTCTTCCTCGCGGTCGATGCCGATCGACAGCGCTTCGAGCAGGGACCCGCTGGTGTGCGTGTGGGTGGAGAGCACGTTGCGAAACACCAGCAGCTGCGGATCGCTGCGTGCGAGCGCACTCAGTTGCGGGGTGGTGTTCCTGGGGTAGCCGTACAGGCCCATGTGCATGACGGTGGTCGATTCGCCGATGTACACGACCACCTGGAGGCCGCTGCTGGCGGCGCGCATCTGCGGCACCGGCTGGCGGAAGTTGCGCTCCGTGAGGGTGAAGCGCTGCGAGTTGTCGAGGTAGAACGCCAGCGCCATGGCGCCGGTGTGGTGCAAGGCCACGACCACGCAGACGACGGAGACGGCAATCGTCGCAAGGCCAGGGAAGCGCCGGTCAAGCCTGGCCTTTCGGCCGCCCCAGTGCAAGACGAAGAAAACGATAAGGGCCGCCGCCGTGTAGGCGGCGAACTTGCGCAAGCTGAAGTCCGCATAGAGCGCCTCGCTCATGGTGAACCACCAGAACCGCGCCTCTTCCATGTTGAAGCTCGCCGTCTCGGCGAACGAGTCTTCGCCCAGCCCCTGCAGGTAGATGGACATCGACAGGAAGTAGGTCAGCCAGAGTCCGGCCAGGGCGAGACTGGCGGTCGCGGCGATCCACCTGCGGCGGGTCAGCAGCAAGATGCCGAGGGTGAGAAAGCCGATGTAGAAGAGCGCTTCGCCGATGTGCGCGCTGCCCCTCATGAGCCAGGAAGTTGCGTCAAGCGCCATGAGCCGATCGAGTGCCTGTGACAGGCTGATGACAAGGGTGTAACGCATGCCGTGCACGCAAGCACTAGCTCCTTCGGGCCTTGACCGGTGCAAGTCGTCCTGGCGGTGCGCGCTGCGGGCGTGCGCCGCCACCGCCAGCGGACCGGGCTGGGCGACGTGCGTCCCGGATCGACGGATGACTGCGGCGGCTCCCTGCAAGCGGGAGCATCAGCTTCGGATCGACGCTGACGGATAGACACAAAACACCGCAATGCCGTTGACTCCGCGTGCCAGCATCCATGTCCCCTACACGCGATTGGAGGCCCATATGTCGCCCGTCGATACGATCAAGGACGCGTACGCCGCATTAGGCAGATCCGATCCATCGGTGCTCTTTGGGACCTTCGATCCGGCCGTCGCGTGGAACGAGCCGGAGGGGATGCCACTTGCAGACCGGAACCCGTACCGGAGCGCGCAGGCCGTCGGTGAGGGCGTGCTGGGGCGGGTAGTCGCGGCGTTCGACAATTTCACTGCGGTACCCACCACATTCATCGACGGCGGCGACCACGTCGTGGTGCTTGGCAGGTTCGGCGGAACGACGAAGAACGGCGGGCAGACGCTCGACGCGCCGTTCTGCCATGTCTATCGGTTCAGCGAAGGCAAGGTGGTGACCTTCCAGGGGTTCACCGACACCGGGCAGTGGACGAAGTTGATGCGCTGACCCGACCAACTTCTTCTCTCGTCGCCTTCCCGCAGCCGAAGCGCTGTGAAGCGCCGTGGAAGCGCAGTTTGGCAAGACCTTTTCTGCAAACGGCCATGGCCGCAATGAAGCGAGCAGTGCGAACGCGGGCAGGTTGGCCGGAGCCCCCACAAGGGTCCGCACACTTTCCCCCATGTGCTCGCAGCGAGGCGAAGAGGCATTCCCAGAACCGAAAAAAGAAACAGCCGGAACCCGCACAACGGCTGGCCCGGCTGCTATCGATTCTGGTAGGACGTGCAGGATTCGAACCTGCGACCAACGGATTAAAAGTCCGCTGCTCTACCAACTGAGCTAACGTCCCACGCGCTTGCCGGAGAACCCCCGGCGATGCGTTGCTGCAAGCTTGTTTTGCATTGCAGCGCAGCCCACGAGTATAGCCTAACTTTTTCGGGTTTCTCTCGCGAGACGGTCGAGGATGAAGCCTGCGGCGCACTGCCCGAAGGTGGCCGTGACGCTGACCACCGAGCCGTAGCCGTGGCAGTTGAGCGTGCCGTCGCCGTCGATCGCGCAGGAGGCATCCGGTGGGGCCACGGCCTCGCGGCTGAAGACGCAGGCAATGCGCATCGTCTTGCCTTCGCGCGGTGCGCCGTCGAACTTGCGCAAGCGATAGCGCAGCTGCGCGAGCAGCGGATCGTGCGTGGTGTGGGCCAGGTCGTCGATATCGACCTTGTGGGCGTGGCGCTTGCCCCCGGCCGCGCCTACCGTGATGAAAAGTGCCCGGGTGCGCAGTGCCCACGCGGCCATTGCGTGCTTGGCCTTCACCTGGTCGCAGCAGTCGATGACGGCATCGGCATTGGTGGGCAGCAGTGCCGGCCAGTTGCCGGGTTCGACGAAGTCCTCGATGCCGTTGACGGCGCAGCCGGGGTGGATCTGCGCGATGCGCTCGCGCATGGCCTGCACCTTGGCCTGACCCACTGTGCTGTCCAGCGCATGCACCTGTCGGTTGATGTTGGATTCGGCGACGTGGTCCAGGTCGATGAGCGTGAGACGCGCGATGCCGCTGCGGGCGAGCGCCTCGGCGGCCCAGGAGCCGACGCCGCCGATGCCCACCACCGCCACATGCGCATGGCGGATGCGGGCCGCACCACTGACGCCATAGAGCCGCTCCAGGCCACCGAAGCGGCGCTGGAGATCGGCGCCGACGTCCAGCGTGGTCACCGCCGGCGGTTGTCGGCCGGGCGCTGCGACTGCGGCGCAGGCTCCGGTTGCGGCGCGGGCAAGCGCGCCAGGCGCTCGCGCGCCGCGCCGGCCGCTTCGGATTGCGGATAGGCGGTGACGAGGTCTTCCAGCGTGCGCCGCGCCGCGGGAACGTCTTTCAGTTCCAGCTGGCAGTTGGCGATGGACAGCACCGATTCGGGTGCGCGCGGATGGTCCGGCGCGCTTTGCAGCAGCGCGCGGAAGTTGCCGATGGCACCTGCGCAATCGCGCAGCCCGTACTGCGCGTTCCCCAGCCAGAACAACGCCGCGGGGTGAAAGCCGCTGCGCGGATAGCGCTGCACGAACGATGAGAACGCCGACTGCGCCTGCGCGAAGTCGCCGCGACGGAAGGTGGCGAGCGCCGCGTCGAAGGCGCGCTGTTCCTCGGGATCGGCCATGAACTCGCGCCCCTCGGACTGCACGCGCACCGGCTCGAACTTGCGCAGCCGATCCTCCACCGCCTGCGCCATGTCCTTCTGCAGGCGCTGCAGATCGGCCAGCTGGCGCGTCATCTGCTCGTCCTGGCCGCGCAGGCCGGCGAGTTCGGAGCGCAGGGTCTCGATCTGGGCCTGCAGGTCGAGCAGGCTGCGGCGAAACTGGCTGTTCTCCTCGGTGACACGGCGCAGCAGCTCCGCCTGCTGCGCCGCCGTCTGCTCGCTCTGCACGCGCTGAGCCTCGACCCGCTGGCGCAGGTCGAGGATGGCGCGCCGGGCCTCGTCGTCGGCGAAGAGCTGGGCATGCGCCGGGGCGCCGGCCAGGAGCGCCACGCCAAGCGCAGCGGCGGACAGAAGTGCGCGGTGCGGGCTCATCATCGGTAGACCAGTTCGGCGCGGCGGTTCTTGGCGAACGAGCTCTCGTCGGGGCCGGTCTCGACCGGCTTCTCTTCGCCGAAGCTCACGGCCTCGAGCTGGTTGTCGCCGACGCCGAGCAGCACCAGCGCGCGGCGCACGGCTTCCGAGCGTTTCTGGCCCAGCGCGAGGTTGTACTCGCGGCCACCGCGCTCGTCGGTGTGCCCTTCGATGGTGAGGCGGCGGCTGTTGTTCGCCTTGAGGTAGCGCGCGTGCGACTCGACCATCGGCTGGAACTCCGGCCGGATGACGAAGCTGTCGTAGTCGAACAGGATGATGCGGCCCACGCCTGCCGGGCCCGGCTGCTGGCCGGCCGGATCGTCCGCGGCAACGGGCGCGACGCGGCTCTGTGCTGCTGCGTTGGGATCGACCCCGCCGGGCGTGCCGGCACCGGGCTGGCGGGTGTCCGAGCCGATGTTGGTCAGGCCGCGATCGACCACGGGCACGTCTTCGAGCTTGACGCTGGAGCCGCAGCCTGCCAGGAAGGCCGCGAGTACGAGGGGAATCCAGAGGGTTTTCTTCATGGGGGACTGACTCCTTGCGATGGAATGATCTTGGTTTTGTGCTCAGCGCGGGTAAGGACCCCAGTCGGGCTCGCGGATGTCGCCGCTCTGGCCCGCCAGGCGCGCCTTGATGCGTCCATCGACGGTGGTGGTCATGAGGGCTTCGCGGCCGCCTTGGCGGGTGGCGTACACGATCAGTCGGCTGTTGGGCGCAAAACTCGGGCTCTCGTCGGCGGTGGTGTCCGTGACGGCGGTAGCCGTGCCGGAGGACAGGTCCATGACGTGCAGCTTGAACGCCCCGCCAACGCGCGCAATGTAGGCGAGCCATCGCCCGTCAGGGCTGAGGCAGGGCGAGATGTTGTAACTACCGGTAAACGTGACGCGCTCTACATTGCCGCCCTGCGTGGACACGCGGTAGATCTGGGGTGAGCCCCCGCGGTCGCTCACGAAATAGATGAAGCGCCCGTCGCCCGAATACACCGGCTCGGTGTCGATTCCGCTGGACTGCATCAGCCGCTTGGGCTCGCCGCCGGCGGCGTCGATGGTGTAGAGCTGCGAGCCGCCTTCGCGACTGAGGGTAACGGCCAGCGTCTTGCCATCGGGCGCCCAGGCCGGCGCGCTGTTGGAGCCTCGGAAATTCGCCAGCAGGCGCCGGCGCCCGGTGGCGACATCGTGGACGTAGACCACGGGCTTGCGCGATTCGAAGGAGACGTAGGCCAGCTGTCCGCCGTTGGCCGACCAGGCCGGCGAGATGATCGGCTCCGGGCTGGCGAGTGCCGACTGGGCGTTCTCGCCGTCTGCATCGGCGACCCACAGGTTGAAGCGCTCGCCCGTCTTCGTGACGTAGGCCACACGGGTCGAGAAGACGCCGCGTTCGCCGGTGAGCTTCTCATAGATGAAATCGGAGATGCGGTGGGCAGCCAGCCGGAGGTCGCCCGTGGTGACCGCGTAGCTTTCGCCCCCCAGGTCCTGTGTGCGCAGCACGTCCCACAGGCGGAAGCGCACGTCCCAGCGTCCGTCGGCCAGGCGCGTGACGCTGCCGGCCGTCAGAGCGTCGGCGCCCGCCTGGCGCAGTGGCCCCATGTCGGGGCGGCTGGTTTCATCGAGTGATCCCGGCCCGGTCTCCACCGGGCGGAAGCGACCGCTGCGCTCGAGGTCGGCACGCACGATCGCGGAGATGCGCTGCGGTGCGTCGCCCTCGCCGCGGAAAGACGGAATGGCAATCGGCGTCTGCGTCAGCCCGACGCCCGTGACCTCGACGCGGAACTGCGCGAACGCGTGTGGTGCGGCGGTCGCCGTGGCCAGCAGGCCGACGAAATGGCGGCGGCGCCACACTCCCTTCAAATCCATATCGGTTCTCCTCTTTGTCCGAATCGAAAGCTGCCGGTGTTGGTTCATCAGCACTGCGCGTTGGTTCCTTGCCGCCCGTGAAGAGCAGTGAAGCCCAGGACGCTCAGCCACGAGCGCCGGCGGTCAGGGCCGCACGGCGCACCCACTACACTTGCTGCCCATCATGACCTCGATCCCGTACGCGTCCGTGCGTCGAGCCGCACCCACGGATGGCACCGGCAGGGGCGTCGCTGCGCTCCTGGCGGCATTCACGGTGGCCGTTTTCTGGTCCACCGCACTCACCAACATCCTGGCTGCGGCGATTTCGATTCTCGCCATTATCCGTTGGGTCCAGTACCGCCCGGCCTTCCTGCTGCGCCACCCGCTCAACCTGGCCTGCCTTGGCTTCCTCGGCTGGGTCGTGCTGCGCGACGTCGCTGCCGGCGCCGCCTTGCAGGAGATCGCATCGTCCATCAACCACCTGCGCGTGATCGGCTTCGTCGTGCTGTGGTCGCCGCTGTTTCTGCTCGAGCGCAACGCCGGCGTGGTGGCCGGCGCGCTGGTGTGCAGCCTGGCCGCCTATGCGTGTGCAGCACTGGCGCTGCTCGCGTGGTACGGACAACTGCCCTATCCGAGCAGCCCCTTCGATGCGTCGCTGCCGCGGGGCCTGCACGAAGCCGTCCACGCGCTGCGCACGCGCGCGCCCGACATCACCGGGCCCATCATGCTCGCGGCGATCTTCGGCGCCTTGCAGTGGGCGCTGGACCATCCAGCGCGCAGGCGCCAGTTGGTGGCGTTCGCGGCACTCGCCACCGCCGCGCTCTTCCTGGCCAGCCTCCGCCGCAGCAGCCACCTGGGTTTCATCTTGTGCGCGCTCGTATTTCTGTTGATCAACCGCCATCGCCTCTCGGCTGGTCGGGCCCGCATGGCGCTCGTTGCGGCGGCCGTGGCGTTTCCGGTGCTGATGTGGGGCCCGGCCGGAGACGGACTGCAGCGTGCCGCCCACGGTGGGCTGGAGTTCCTGCATGCAACGCCCGAGGTGCGGATGCAGCGAAGCACGTCGGAATCCGAGCGCCTGCAATTCTGGTCGGTTGCGTCCGGCATCGTACGAGAGCATCCGGTCTTCGGCAGCTCAATGGCGCGCTACTTCGACGAGCACATCGCAATGGCCAAGTCCCTGCCGGACGAGTTCCCGCGGCACGGCAACCCACACAATGAGTACCTCTACGTCCTAGGCGCGGTGGGCCCGCTCGGGCTGCTGCTGTTCCTGGCGATTCCACTGGCCGCCTGGCGGGCCACTGCGCGACACCCGGAGCGCCGAAAGCTGCTTGCCCTCTACCTGGCTGCGGCCCTTCCGAACATGCTGGTCAACTCCTTCACCATCGACATGATCCCCGGTCATTTCCATGCCCTGGCGCTGCTGGCCATCGTGTTCCCGGGCGCTGCCACCGAGAAGGTCCGGCCGGCATGATCAGCATCATCACCGCGGTGCACAACCAGCTGCCGATGAACCAGCTGTTCGTCGAGCACCTCAAGGCCAACACGCGCCAGCCGTACGAGCTCATCATCATCGACAACGCGTCCACCGACGGCAGCGGGGAGTGGTTCGCGCAGGCCGGCGCCACCGTGCTGCGCAACCGCGAAAACCTGAGCTATCCGCGCAGCCAGAACCTCGGCATCGAACGCGCGCGCGGGGAATGGCTCATGTTCCTGAACAACGACGTCATCGTCGCTCCCGGCTGGGACCAGACCCTGGTGGACAGCATGCGCCACCACGACCTGGACGTGGCCACCAGCTGCGGGATCGAGCGCATCCAGACACCCGAGGCCACCCGTGCGCTGCGCCGCAGGTGGCAGGCCATCCGCAAGGTCGTGGGCCTTGCGGGCACGGGCCGCAGGCAGCTGCGCTGGATGCACCGCTTGATGTACCCCGACTGGCCCGGGTTCTGCCACGAGCGCCAGCAGCAGTTCCGCCTGCAGGTCGCCAACGGATTCGTCGGCAACACGGTGGCCATGCGCCGAGCCGCCCTCGACAAGGTCGGTCTGTGGGACGAGCGCATCCAGGCGGCCGACTTCGACCTGTACCTGCGCGTGGCCAAGCGCCGGCTCTCGCATGGCGACATCCGCGACGTGCACATCGCACTCGACTGCTTCGTGCACCACTACATCCGCCTCACGCTGCGGGGGCGCCGCACCCCTTTCGCGGACGCGGGCCAGCTCATTGCGCTCGAGCAGAAATGGTCGCCCGAAGACCTTGCGCTGCTGGATGCCGCGCAGGCCCGGGCATGAACGGAGCGCCCGCGTGCTGAACACCCAGGCCATCCGCCGCTCCTGGGAGCGGCTGAAACCCTACTTCGGCCAGCAGCGCTGGGTCTGGGCTCTGGCGGTCTTCACCACCGCCATCGCCGCCGCCACCGAACCGGTGGTGCCCGCGCTGCTGGGGCCCCTGCTGGACCGCGGATTCGTCCAGAGCAGCCTTCCCGTGTGGCTGATCCCCATCGTGCTGATCGGGCTGTTCGCGGTACGCGGCGCCAGTGTCTTTGTCGCCAAGATGGCGCTGGCGAAGATCGCCAACGACGGCGTCATGGCACTGCGGCACACCATGTTCACCCGCACCCAGGCCGCCGCCATGCCCGAGCTGGCGCGGCACACGTCCAGCCAGCTGTCCAACACCATGGTGTACGAGGTGCAGACCGGCGTGACCCAGCTGGTGCACGGGCTGCTCAGCCTCGCCAAGGACAGCCTCACCCTCATCGCCCTGATCGGCTTCCTGCTGTACCTCAACTGGCAGCTGTCGCTGTTCGCCGTCGTGCTGTTTCCGAGCGTGGCGTGGGTCATGCGCACGTTCAGCCGGCGCATGTACCGCATGACGCAGCAAAGCCAGGGCACTACCGACGAACTGGCCTATGTGATCGAGGAGAACGTGCTGGCGCACCGCATCATCCGGCTGCACGGCGCCCAGGATGCCCAGGTCCAACGCTTCTCGGTGCTGAGCAACCGTCTGCGCCAGCTCAACATGAAAGCGTCCGCGGCGGCCTCGGCCATGACCCCGCTGACCCAGATGCTTGCTGCCGCCACGCTCTCTGCCGTGATCGCGCTGGCGCTGTGGCAAAGCAGCAGCAGCGGCGAGACGGTGGGCAGCTTCGTCTCCTTCGTCACCGGCATGCTGATGCTCATCGCGCCACTCAAGGGGCTCTCCGAGGTGTCCAACCCCATCACCCGGGGCATGGCAGCCATCAACCGTGGACTCGACTACATGGACGGGCTGCAGGCCGAGCCCACCGGCGAGCGTCGGCTGGACCGGGTCGCGGGACGGATAGAGCTCGACCAGGTCACCGTGCGCTACACGCCCGACGGCCCGCCGGTGCTCGATGGGCTCAGCCTGAGCATCGCCCCGGGCGAAGTCGTCGCCCTGGTGGGCCCTTCGGGCAGTGGCAAGACCACGCTGGCCAGCCTGCTGCCGCGCTTCGTCGAGCCCAGTGGCGGACGGGTCTTGCTGGACGGCCAGGACGTGTGCAGCCTCGACGTGCAGTCGCTTCGCCGGCAGATCGCGCTGGTCAGCCAGGAGACGGTCATGCTGAACCTCACCGTGGCGCAGAACGTCGCCCTTGGCCAGCCGATCGATCGGGCGCGGGTGCAGGACTGCATAGCGGCCGCGAACCTGGGCGACCACATTGCCTCGCTGCCCCAGGGCATCGACGCGCCGCTCGGCCACAACGCGTCGCAGCTCTCGGGCGGGCAGCGGCAACGCCTGGCGATCGCCCGTGCGCTCTACAAGGACGCCCCGGTGCTCATCCTCGACGAAGCCACATCGGCCCTCGACACCGAATCCGAGCGCCTGGTGCAGCAGGCCCTCTCGCGGCTGATGGCCGATCGCACCACGCTGGTCATCGCCCACCGCCTGTCCACCATCGAGCGCGCCGACCGCATCGTCGTGCTCGAGCGCGGGCGCATCGTCGAGCAGGGAACGCACGCCGAGCTGGTCGCCCACGACGGGCTCTACCGGCGCCTGCACCAGGCCCACGCCGCCGAAGACAACAGCAACAACCCACCCTCCGGCAGCCATGAGCACCAGCACCGAGCGCCCCACGATCAGCGGGTTCACCTTCATCCGTAACGGGGTTCTGCTCGGCTACCCCTTCGTCGAGTCGATCCGCTCCCTGCTGCCGCTGGTCGATGAGTTCGTGGTCGTCGTCGGGCGCAGCAGCGACGACACGCTCGAGCGCATCCGCGCCATCGGCGACAGCCGCATCCGCATTCTCGAGACCGTGTGGAACGAGCGCATGGAAGAGCGCGGTTTCGTCTATGCGCAGCAGAAGATGATCGCCCAGTACGCCTGCACCGGCGACTGGGCCTTCTACCTCGAAGGGGACGAACTGGTGCACGAGGGCGAGATCGACCGCATCCGCCGAAGCGTGGAGCGGCACCACCCCGACCAGGACGTGGAGGCGCTGGTGTTCGACTACTACCACTTCTACGGCGTGCCCTCGCAGATCGCCACCAGCCCGGCCTGGTACCGGCGCGAGTGCCGCCTGATCCGCAACACCATCCGCAGCTACGCGCCCGACGGACAGTACTGGCTCGTCACCTCCACGCACCGCCGGCCCCGCTATCCGCGTGCCGCACCCGCCGACGCCCACATCTACCACTACGGACACGTGCGGCGGCACGACTACATGCAGCGCAAGCTGGACCAGGTCAGCCGGTACTGGTCCAAGGCCGCGCCCTCGTCGCACTACGGCCGCATCGATCCCCGGGCGCTGGCGCCTTTCACCGGCACCCACCCGGCTGTCATCGCCGGCTGGCTGGCCGAAGAAGCCGAAACCGAGTTCGCGCTGGATCCACAGCACGCCCTCACCCGCCGCGAGCGCAAGCACCGCGTCTCCATGCTGCTGGAGCGCGCGTTCGGCTGGGACCTCAGCCACAAGCACTACCGCCTGGTGCGCTGAGCGGCGCCTCTGCGCGAGGCCCGGCCCGGTGCAGAGACCGCATGCAGCCGGGCCCACGGCACCCCGATCCCTCCTATCATCCGGCCCTCCAACGAGGGAGGAATCGATGGCGTCAACAGAACTGGACCGCGGCGCGGTCCTGGTCGTGGGGGGGTGCGGCTACATCGGCTCGCACATGGTGCGCATGCTGCGCGACAACGGGCTGCGCCCCGTGGTGATCGACAACCTTGCGACGGGCTACCGCGACGCCGTGCTCCCCGAGGAGCTGCACGTCGGCGAACTGGGCGACGCGGCCTTCCTGCGCAAGGTGCTGGCCGAGACGCGCCCCGCCTGCGTGATGCACTTCGCCGCCGCCAGCCTGGTGGGCGAATCGACGCAGGACCCGGGCAAGTACTGGCGCAACAACGTGGTGCAGACCCTGGTGCTGCTGGACGCCATGCGCGAGCACGGCATCGCAGAGTTCATCTTCTCGTCCACCGCCGCCGTCTTCGGCAACCCCGTCGAGGTGCCGATCTCCGAGTCGCACCCCTGCCGGCCCATCAATCCCTACGGCCACAGCAAGCTCGCGGTGGAGTACATGCTGGAGGACTACGCCCACGCCCATGGCCTGCGCTCGGTCGCCCTGCGCTACTTCAACGCCGCCGGTGCGCACCCGGACGGCAGTCTCGGCGAGCGCCACGACCCGGAGACGCACCTCATCCCGCTGGTGCTGCAGGTGGCCTCAGGCCGGCGGCCCTTCATCTCCCGTTTCGGCACTGACCACGGCACGCCCGACGGCTCCTGCATCCGCGATTACATCCACGTCCAGGACCTGTGCAGCGCCCACCTGCTGGCGCTGCGCTATCTGGCCGACGGCGGCGCCACCCAGCGGCTGAACCTGGGCAACGGAACGGGCTATTCGGTGACGCAGGTGATCGAGGCGGCGCGCCGGGTCACCGGCCACCCTTTGCCGGTGCAGGACGCCCCGCCCCGCGCCGGTGACCCGCCGGTGCTGGTCGCCGAGAGCGCGCACGCGCGAAAGGTGCTCGGCTGGGTGCCGCAGCACCCGGACCTCGACACCATCCTGGCACATGCGTGGCAATGGGAGCAGCGGCAGGCGCAGGAGCGAGCTCGCAGCGGGGGCTGAAGGTGCATTCCGCTTCTCGCATCCCGCATCCCGCATCCCGCATCCCGCATCCCGCTTCTCGCGTCTCGCGTCTGAGGCTCATGGCGAGAGGTGGTGGCTACTGGCCTGACGCTGCTTGCTTTCGCGGCGTGCCGGGTCTCGCCCCGGCGGGCGACCTACTTTCTTTGCTTCGCCAAAGAAAGTAGGCAAAGAAAGGCGACCCGACTGTCTGCGACCCCTTCGCTGCGCTACGGGGCGACCTGCGCCGAACGCCTTCGGCCGGGGTCCGCGCAAACTCGCCCTGCGGGCTCAGACATGCGCGGCCCTTTTTCCGGCCGAAGCCGCCCGGCGCAGGCGCAGACACACGGGCTTTGGGATCAACACGGCCTGCGGCCGTGTCCTTCGTGCTCGGTTCTGGTATGCGGTCGGCGTTGGCGTGGCGTGGCGTGGCGTGGCGTGGCGTACCTGGGAGCGGGTCGGTCAAGGCGCTCGATCGCAGCGAAAGCCCCAGCGTTGAGTCGACTAGTGGGCCGAGCGCAGCGATGGCCTGTCGGGGCCCCTCTGCCCCCCTGTGGCTGCGCCTGTGGCGCGCAGGGCGGCGGGGAAAAAGAAGCGCGCGTGTCTGAGCCCGCAGGGCGAGTTTGCGCGCTTCCCCCGCCGACCGAGCACCGCAGGTCGCCCCTGCGGCCCGACAGGGCCTCAGGGGCCGCAGACACCGGGGTCGCCTTTCTTTGCCTACTTTCTTTGGCGAAGCAAAGAAAGTAGGTCGCCCGCCGGGGCGAACTCCCGGCTCCTCTCTTCAACTACAAGAACATCCAAGTCGAGACGCAACACATGAGAGGCAGCCACTCGAATCGCGGCCCGGCTTCACACGGCACGTCAGCGTGGACTTCGTTATGTGAATGGCTCGGAATGGTGCGGCTTGCTCGTTACCGCTCGCAGCACCGATCAACTCCGGCGAGCGCCGGGGCCGAGCGCAGCGATGGCCCGCCGGGGTCTCTCCCTCCCCTGTGGCTGCGCCTGCGGCGCGCAGGGCGGCGGGGAAAAAGAAGCGCGCATGTCTGAGCCCGCAGGGCGAGTTCGCGCGCTTCCCCCGCCGACCGAGCACCGCAGGTCGCCCCTGCGGCCCGCAAGGGCCTCAGGGGTCGCAGACACCGGGGTCGCCTTTCTTTGCCTACTTTCTTTGGCGAAGCAAAGAAAGTAGGTCGCCCGCCGGGGCGAACTCCCGGCACTTCACTTCAACTACACAAACAACGACGCGGAAACACCACGGGAGAAATGACACTCCTCGACGCACGCGATGCGATGCGATGCGATGCGATGCATGCGACGAGACGAGACGAGACGAGACGAGACACCGTACGACGCCACCACCCCGCAGCCGCAGCCGCAGCCGCAGCCCGCGGATCAAAACCCCGCCACCGCCCCATCCCTGCGCGGATCACTAGCGCACACATACCCCTGCACCTTCGGGTCCCCGGCCCGCCAGATGAACTGACCGGCGCCGAAGTCCTGATAGCTGTCCTGGATCACCTCCACGCGGTGTCCGCGCTCGGACAACTGCCGCACCGTGGTGGCGTCCATCTGCTGCTCGACGTTGATCTCCAGGCCGGCATTGAATCGCCAGCGCGGCGCATCGCACGCCGCCTGCGGGTTCTGCGCGTAGTCGATCATGCGCACCAGCGTCTGCATGTGGCCCTGCGGCTGCATGTTGGCGCCCATCACGCCGAAGCTCATGACCGGCTGGCCGCCGCGCGTGAGGAAGGCCGGGATGATGGTGTGGAACGGGCGCTTGCCAGGAGCGACCTGGTTGGGGCCGGGACGCAGGCTGAAGGCGTGGCCGCGGTTTTGCAGGCTGATGCCGAAGGTCGGCTCGACGCAGCCCGACCCGAAGCCGGCGTAGTTGCTCTGGATGAAGCTCACCATCATGCCGTCCTCGTCGGCGGCGGTCAGGTAGATGGTGCCGCCCTTGACGGGATTGCCGGCGCCGAAGTCCTGGGCGCGGCGCATGTCGATGAGGCGGGCGCGACTTGCGAGGTAGGCGTCGTCGAGCATCTGCTCCGGCGTCACCTCCATGCTGGAGGGTTCGGCCACGTAGCGGTACACGTCTGCAAAGGCCAGCTTCATGGCTTCGATCTGCAGGTGCTGCGAGTCGGCGCCATCGACAGCGAGAGCGCCGACGTCGAACTTCTCGAGAATGCCCAGGGCGATCAGCGCCGCGATGCCCTGCCCGTTCGGGGGAATCTCGTGCAGCGTGTAGCCCCGGTAGTCGCGGCCGATGGGTGCGACCCACTCCGGCTCGAAGCTCGCGAAGTCGCCGGCCGTGATCGCGCCGCCGTGCTCGCGCGCGAAGCGCTCCACGGCCTGCGCGATCTCGCCGCCGTAGAAAGCGGTCCCTCGCGTGTCGGCGATGGCCCGCAGCGCGCGCGCAGCGGCCTTGAACTGGAACAGCTCACCCACTGCCGGAGCGCGGCCCCAGGGCAGGAAAGCCTCGGAAAAGCCGGGCTGCCTGCCGAGTTCGGGAATCGCCGCGGCCCACTTCTGTTGCACCACGACGGGAAGCAGGTAGCCACGCTCGGCAATCTCGATGGCCGGCTGCAGCAGGTCGGCGAACGGCAGCTTGCCGAACCGCTCGGACAAGGCGACCCAGCCCGCGATCGCGCCCGGCACGGTGACCGAGTCGATGCCACGGCGCGGCGGCGTGGCAGCTTCCCCGTACTTGCGCTGGAAGTACTCCGGCGTCCAGGCCCGCGGCGCGCGCCCGGAGGCGTTGAGCCCATGCAGTGCCTTGCCGTCCCAGAGGATCGCGAAGGCGTCGCTTCCCAACCCGTTGCTCACCGGCTCGCAGATGGTCATGGCCGCCGCCGCGGCCACTGCTGCATCCACTGCGTTGCCGCCCTGCGCCAGCATGCGCAGGCCGGCCTGGGCGGCCAGCGGGTGCGAGGTGGCGACGGCATTGCGCGCGAAGACCGGAAGCCGGGTCGAGGGGTAGGGGTTGCGGAAGTCGAAGTGCATGTCGGTGATGTCCTGGCGTTGCGGGCACGAAGCGGGCCTGCCCGGCCATTATGAAAAGCGCAAACCAAAAGCAAAAGCGAATATTGCTTTAGCAACGCTAAAGATAGGCTTTAGCATGCCAGCCATGGGCAGCATCCGACTCCTGAAGACCTTCCTGGCCGTCGCCGCCGAAGGCTCGTTCGCCGGCGCGGCCCAGCGCGTCGCGCTGACGCAGGCTGCCGTCGGCCAGCAGATGCGCACGTTCGAGTCCGAGCTGCGCCGGCCGCTTTTCGAGCGTCAGGGCAAGGCCGTGGTGCTCAACGACGCCGGCAGGGAGCTGGTGCCGCAGGTGCAGCGGCTGGTGCGCCAGTACGAACAGATGCTGGCCCTGCCGGCCGCACCAGACGCGATGGCGGGCAGCCTGCATCTCGGCGCGGTGGTGTCGGCCGTGCGGGTGCTGCTGCAGGCCACGCTGGCGCTCAAGGAGCGCCACCCCGCGCTCGACCTGCACGTCTCGGCGGCGAAATCGCTGGACCTGGTGGCAGCGGTGACCGCCGGCGAGCTCGACGCGGCGGTCGTGGTGCGCGAGCCGGGGTCCGCGCCCCCCGAGCTCGCGTGGTCGCCGCTCTATGCCGAACCGATGGTGCTCCTGGTGCCACGCGCGCTCGAAGATGCGGCGCCGCGCGGGCTGCTGCAGCGGCACCCGTTCATCCGGTTCGATCCGAGCCAGCACACCGGCCAGCTGGTCGAGCGCACCTTGCGCAGGCTGCGCGTGCGTCCTCAGGAGCTGCTGGCGCTCAACACGGTCGAGGGCATCGTCGAGCTGGTGCGGGCCGGGCTGGGCATTGCGGTGCTGCCCCTGCTGCACGAGGCGCGGTGGGCGCAGGATGCGCGGCTGCGCGTGCTGGCCATCGAACGGGCCGAGGAGCGCCGCATCGCGCTGGTGCACCGGCGCGAAGGCGACAAGCTCGCGCTGGTCGCCGCCGTGGGCCACCAGCTGCGCGCGCGGCTTGCGCCCGGCGGGCACGAGCGGGCGCCTGCCTACACTCGACCCCCATGAAAAAGCAGGACATCGAGCCGTTCTTCGCCACGCTGGCCGCGGCCAACCCCAGCCCGCAGACCGAGCTGGAGTACACGAGCGTGTTCGAGTTGCTGGCCGCGGTGCTGCTGTCGGCCCAGGCCACCGATGCGGGAGTGAACAAGGCCACGCGCCGCCTGTTTCCCGTGGCCCCGACGCCGCAGGCGGTCCTTGCGCTGGGCCCCGAGCGCCTGGAGGACTACCTCAAGACGATCGGCCTCTACCGCACCAAGGCGCGCAATCTGATGGAGACCTGCCGACTGCTCGTCGAGCGCCACGGCGGCGAGGTGCCGCGCACGCGCGAGGAACTGGAAGCGCTGCCCGGCGTCGGCCGCAAGACTGCCAACGTGGTGCTCAACGTGGCCTTCGGCGAAGCGACCATGGCGGTGGACACCCACATCTTCCGGGTCGCCAACCGCACCGGCCTCGCACCCGGCAAGAACCCCCTCGAAGTCGAGCAGAAGCTGCTGCGGCGCGTGCCGCCGGCCTACGTCGCCGACGCGCACCACTGGCTCATCCTGCACGGGCGCTACGTCTGCGTCGCGCGCACGCCGCGGTGCTGGGAGTGCGCCGTGGCGCGGTACTGCGCGTACCGGCCCAAGACCCCCGCCCCGCCTGGTCGGAACTGAGCGGGCCGCGCGCGAATCGCGGCTGCTTTCAGCGGCGCGCCACCTGCGCCAGCAGCGGCTCGAGTGCCGCGACATCCACCGGCTTGGTGAGGTGCCGGTCGAAGCCGGCTTCGCGGGCGCGGCGCCGGTCCTCGTCGCTGCCCCAGCCGGTGAGCGCCACCAGCATCGCCTGCTGCAGCCGTGCGTCGGCGCGCATGCGGCGCGCCACTTCGTATCCGTCGAGCCCCGGCAGGCCGATGTCCAGCAGCACCAGGTCGGGCGCGAAGTCGGCGGCCTGCGCGAGTGCGGCCTCGCCGTCGTGCATGGCACGCGCCTCGTGGCCCAGCATCTCCATGACGGTCACCAGCGTCTCGGCCGCATCGACGTTGTCATCCACCACCAGCACGCGGCACCCGGCCGGGGCCGGCGCCGACCCGCCGCCGGCCGCAGGGTCCGTGCGCTCACCTGCGGGTGCGAGGCACGGCAGGCGCACGGTGAACGTGCTGCCCTGGTTCGGCCCCGGGCTCGCGGCCACCACGGTTCCGCGGTGCATCTCGATCAGGCTGCGCACGAGGTACAGGCCGATCCCCAGGCCACCCTGTGCGCGCTCCATGCGCCGGTCCACCTGGGTGAAGAGCGAGAACACCCGGTCCAGCATCGGCTGGGGAATGCCCAGCCCGTTGTCGCGTACTTCGATCACAGCGTCCTGTCCTTCCTGCCGCATGGCGACTTCGATGCGGCCGCCCCGGGGCGTGTACTTGGCCGCGTTGTTCAGCAGATTGCCCAGGGCCTGCGCGAGCCGCGTGGCGTCGCCCAGGAGTTCGACGTGGTGCTCCGGCAGCTGCACCACGAGCTCGTGCGCGCCGGCGGCGATCGCCGGGCGGCTCAGTTCGACCGCCGTTTCGACGACCTCGGCCATCCGCAACCGCTCCATGGCAAGGTGGATTTTCCCGCTGTTGATGCGCGAGATATCGAGAAGGTCGTCAACGAGGCGGATCATGTGCAGGAGTTGCCTTTCCATGGTCTGCCGAGCCCGCTGCGACGCGGGTCCGTTGGCGCTGTCCTTCTTCAGGATGTCCAGGCCGCTGCGGATCGGCGCGAGGGGGTTGCGCAGCTCGTGCGCCAGCGTGGCGAGGAACTCGTCCTTGGCCCGGTTGGCGTCCTGCAGCACCTGCTCGGCCTCCTTGCGCTCGGTGACATCCACGATGGAGCCGGCCATGCGGAAGGCCCGCCCGCCCGCGTCGCGCTCGGCCATGCCGGTCACCAGGAACCAGCGCCAGCCGACATCGCGATGGCGCAACCGGCACTCGAGCTGGAACGGCTGGCGCGCCGCCAGGTGCCCGCGCAGCGCCTCCATTACGCGAGAGCGGTCCTCGGGGTGCAGCGATTCGCGCACCAGCGCGGGCGTGTTCGGAAAGGCATCCTCGGAATACCCCAGCAGGGCCTTGAAGCGCGGTGCGTAGAACACCCCGCCGGTACGCACGTCCCAGTCCCACAGGCCCGCACTGGAGCCGCGCACCGCAAGCTGGTAGCGCGCCTCGCTCACGCGCAGCGCCTCGTTGGCCGACTGCAGGGTGCGCGCGCGCAGCTCCAGTTCGTCGAGCATGGCGTTGAACGCGTCGATGAGCGAGCGCACCTCCTCGTCCTGGCTGGCCGGCCCCTGCAGGCGCCGCATGCGCCCGCTGAGGATCTCGCGGGCCACGTCGCTTACCGCGCGCAGTGGCTGGATCACCTGCTGATGCAGGCGGCGCGACAGCAGCAGCGCGGCAGCCAGGCTGGCCGCCATCACCATCGCCAGGACCAGCATGAACTCGAATGCCGCCCAGGGCAGCCCATGCTGCACCTGCAGCAGCAGGGTACCCACGCGCTCACCGTCCACGGACACTGTGCGCGCCACCACCAGGGAGCGCCAGCTGAGGCGTTCGCGCTCGCCAACCGCCGGCACCCGCTCGGGCGGTGCGGGGCCGCCATTGGGCCGATAGACGGCAAACAGCCGCCCCTCCTCGTCGTACAGCGCCGCCAGCTCCACCTTCGGGTTGGCGCGCAGCGCTGCGAGGTTCTCGCCGGCTTCGCGCGGGTCGTCGAACGAAAGTGCCGGCACGCTGGCCAGGGCGACCATGTCGGCCTGCGTGCCGACGGCGTTGCGCAGCGTGCGCAACTCGCGTGTGTGGGCGAACGTCAGCAGCAGCAGCCCGGTCACCGTGAGTGCCAGCAGGGTGCTGCGGGTGAGGATGCGGTCGAGCCTCTCGCGCAGCGTCTTCATCGCGCACGGCCCTCCACGGCCCGCGCGCTGGACAGCAGCCGCGCGCTCAGGTGCAGGCCACGCGCCGCGGCGGCATCCGGCGAGGCGGTAAAGCGCACCCGCCCGTCGGAGCCGCGCTCGAGGTTGAGTGCACTGCCGGGCGGGTGCGCATCGCCCTCGGCTGTCACCAGCAGGGTCGGTCCGCCCGGCGCGGAGGCAAGCGCCTCGCGCAGGCGCGGATGGCCTCGTCCGAAGAACAGCACGTGTGCACCGGACGCTGCGGCGAGCTCCTGAACACGGCGCACGACGACGGGGCGGCCCTGAGCCGTGCGGCCCGCGACGATCACTTCAAGATCGTCGGCGATTTCCGGATCGCGCCACACCGCAATCACCAGCGGTGCGTCCCCGCTGAACGCGGCGCGGGGCCATTCGACGAAGTTCGTGAAGCGGTACAGGAAGGCCGCCTTGACGGCACTGGAGCGGAGCGTTTCCGCCTGCGCACGCGCACTGCCGGCCCAGGCGAGCGTCAGCAGGCCGGCGGCGACGCACGCCAGCGCATACAGGCGCCAGCGCAACGTAGGGGTCGTCGGGCCTGCGATCACGGTGTCCAGACGATCTGGAAGGCGAGGCGGCGGCCGATCTGGCTCGGCGACTCGGTGGCGTCCAACGGAAATTCGACGTGCCGTGCGTCGAGCAGATTTTGTCCAAGCAACGCCAGCCGCAGCGTCGGGCTGACCTGGCGGGCAAGGCGCAGATCGAGCGCCGTGTACGCCGGCACCGCCGGCGCGGGCAGCGAGCCGACGCGCCGCAGCGCCAGGTCGAGCTCGACGCGCCGGGGCAGGTCGTGGCGCGAGCGCAGCGTCCATTGCGAGCGCGGATCGTTGCCCAGGTCGGGGAAGACCGTGCGCCCGGGTTCGAGCGGATGGCGCAGCCGCTTGCGCTGCACCAGCCCACCGGCTTCGAGCCGCCAGTCGCGCGTCATCTGCCAGCGCGACCAGGCCTCGACGCCCTGCACATAGCCATCGACGAGGTTCTCGACCGTGGCCGGCAGCTGCCCAGGAATGCCGGCGCGCAAGCCGTCGTAGCGCTGGTGGAACAGCGTCGCCGACCAGGTCAGTCCGTCCCGCACCCGGCCGTGGTGTCCGACTTCCAGCACGGTGGCCACTTCCGAGCGGAAGTTCGGTCCCCCGGCGATGAAGTACGGCGGTGAGCCGGGAAGGCGCAGGTCGCGGTCGATGCGCGAGGGCGCCCGCACCGCGCGCGACACGGCGGCCCAGCTGGTCTGGTCGGGCTCGTGGCGCCAGGCGAGCCGCAGGTTGGGCAGCCACTCCAGGCCGGTGTAGCTGTTGCGCTCGGCCTTCACCCCGGCGGTCAGCGTCAGGCGGGCCGACAGGGCGCGCTGGTGCTGCACGAACAGGTGGGCCCAGCGCAACGTGCGGTCGGCCGGCTCCAGAGCCACCAGCTGCGTCGGCGTATTGATGTCGTCGGCCTGCCGCGCGCCGAAGCCCCACAGCAGCTTGCCGCCGGTGGCGAGTCGGGGTTCGTGGCGGAACTCGAGGTCGTGCACGCGCGATCGGTTGTTCAGCGCGATGCGCTCGTCGCGCTCGGCCAGCGCGGTGTAGCCCTGCAGCGAATACGCGGACCCGTCGCCCAGGCGGCCGGCCCAGCGGGCGAGCAGGCTGCCGTTATGGTGGTTGGGGGCATCGCGCGTGGCCTCGCCGTCTCCGGCGCGCGCGAGGTCGCCGATCAGCGTGAGGTGCCCGGACGTGCCGGTCCAGTCGGCGCGGAAGCCGACCTGCCGACGCGAGCGCGCATCTTCGCGGTCGGTGCCGTCCAGGCGGGTCGTGGCGCCGTTGTCCGTAGCCAGGCCCCATACCCGCACGTGCGCCGGTCCGACCGTGCCGCCCCACCGCAAGGCTTCCCGGCCGCCGCTGTGCGAGCGCAGCACGGACACCAGTGCCCCGTGCGTCTGGGCAGCGGAGCGGGTCACGATATTGATGACGCCGTTGACGGCGTTGGCCCCCCAGAGCGTTCCGCCGGGCCCGCTCACCACCTCGATGCGCTCGATATCTTCGAGCACCACGTCGTGCATGTCCCAGATCACGCCGGCGAAAAGCGTCGAATAAAGCGTGCGCCCGTCGAGCAGCACCAGCAGCTTGTTGGCGATGGCGGTGTTGCCGCCGCGCGCGCTGATGGCCCAGATGCCGGCGTTGACCTGCGCCACCTGCAGGTTCGGGGCGAGCCGCAGCACCTCGGGCAGGCTGGTCGCAGCGGAGCGCCGGATGTCGGTCGCGGTGATCACGTAGACCGACGCGGGCGCCTCCTGCAGGCGCTCCGCCCGGCCCGAAACCGAGGTGACGCGCACCTCGGCGAGTTGCTCCAGACTGAGGTCGGCCAGCTGCCGCAAGGCGGTGTGCTCGCCGCCCCACACCGATAGTGGCGCCGCTACGATGACCGATATCAAACCGCCTGGTAAGCGCCGCATGCATGCTCCTGAGGGGCGCAATGGTACGTTTGCCGAGCCGACCTTTCGGGCCTAGCACGACAGGACTCGGGTTTGTCCTACAACGAAATGACAAGAATCGGCAGGCGATGCCTGCTCGACGCCCAGGCGTCACCGCGCGTCCGGCGCTTCCGTGGGCAGGCGCGCGGCGGGGAAAGGTAGCGGCGCTGCGAAGACGCCGGCGCACGCGCGGTGCGAAACGGCTAGAGATGGCTGGTTCGCTCCGAAGAGACGCCCCGTGGAGCGACGCAGCTGCAGTCGCCTCCTGCGCACCCGACTTGCCACCGCCTCTACGGGACGAAACCGCCTGAGCAGCGCGCGCAGGACATGCCGCCGTAATCGCGATGCCTTCGCTCGTGCAGCACGGCGCACATGAGAACGCCACCGCGTGGGTGGCGCTATCTGAATTGCCACCGCGTAGGTGGCTGCCGGAAAAGCCCACCGCGCAGGTGGCGTCGATTAACGCAGCCGGCGCGGCGCCTGCTGCCGCAGGCTGGGGTCAGCGGGTGGGAGTTCCCGTGGTGCCCGAGCCCGTGCCGGTGCCCGTTCCCGTGCCGCTTCCAGTTCCAGTGCCAGTCGTCCCGGCGCCGCTGCTCGACGGGGTGCCCGTCGCCGCGCCGGCGCCCATGGCGCCGCTGCCGGAGGCGCCGCCTGCGGTACGCATCTCGCGCAGCGCTTCCTGCGAATCCTGCACCGCCTTTTCGGCCTTGCGCAGGGCATCGTCACGGCTGCTGCCGCTGGCCGTTTGCAGCGTCTGCACCGACTCACGCAGTTCGTCCGCAGCGCTTTGCAGCTTCTGGACATGCGCCTGGCTGGCGGCCGCGCCCAAGGTGCTGGAGCCCGCCGCGCCGGGTAAGGTGGTGGAGGTGCCGGCAGTGCCGGAAGTCGCGGAGCCGGCGGACGTGCCGCTGGCGCCCGGCGCGGAGCCGGCACCCAGCGTGCCGGAGCCGGAAGCGCCCGGGGTCGCGCTCGGCATCGTGCTGCTGGCGCCCGTCGAAGAAGCGCCGGAACCCAAGGTGCTGGAGCCGGTGCCTGCCGTCCCTGCCCCGCTACCCGCGGCACCGGAGGCGGACGATCCTGCGCCCAAGGTGCTGGTGTCCGGGGTGGTGGTGGAGGCACCCGCGGAGGGCACGGGCGTGCTGATTGCGCCGGCGCCGGTCGATGGCGTTGCCGACGACGATCCGGCGCCCATGGTGGAGGTGCCGGAGCCGCTGCTCGCCGGCGCGGTGGTGCTCGCCGCAGCACCCGGGGTGCTGCCGCTGGCGGAACTGCTGCCGGCAGCCTGCGCAGTGGCAAGGCCGGTGGCGAGGCCCATGGAGATGATCAGCAAGGAAGGCTTGAATTTCATGGCGGGTTTCACTGTTGCGGGTGGAAGACCGGCGACTTCGAAAGCGTGGTGTTCCGAGGTGCGCCGAGCGGACCCTGCATGGTGCGGACGACCCCCGAGCGCGTGCGACGGCGTGTAAACGGTGGCGCTAACTTTCGTTCCAGATCAGGGCTCAGCAAAGGGCCGACCGTTACGTTCGAACGCACTCGCTGTGGGATTCGACATTGCAGCAGTTCACGGGCGCTGAACGGCTCTTCCCGCGCTGGGAACTGAAGCGGCACAGCACGGAACGCATGAACCACCTTCGAAGCGTTCTACACAGGCGCTCCTGCACGCTTTCCAACCGGTTGCGCGCCGGCCTCGTCCTACGGCCGGCGACCTGCCCGGCACGCCCCCGCACACCCCTCTGCCGGGCCTTCGCGGCGCCACGCGCGCTGCAATGAGCCGCAGACGCAGGGTGGATCCGTCGAACATCGCCCACAGGCGTGGCAACCGCCGCCGGCCCCCCTCGGTCTGCCGGTCCTACGACCCTATCCGCCACGGGCGGTCGGGCTGTGTACCCGGCCTGCGCCACGATGACGTCATGGCACGACCGCTATGCCACTGCCAGCCGGCGGTGCCGAACGACAAGGAGATCAATTCATGAAGCACATGCGTATTCACCATGCGGCCGCCGCTTCTTCCGTGGCCGTGCTGTTTGCACTCGCCGGTTGCGGCGATCGCGGCGCAGACACCGCCGACCAGGCGATCGTCCCGGCGCCACAGCAGCAATCCCAGCGGGAGCCGATGGCGCCGCCGGCGTCGGAAACCGGTACCGCACCCCAGCAGTCCGCGCCGCGCGCGCTGGACCAGCACACCGCCGCGGCGCCCGCGGGCCAGCCCGACGCTTATCACGGGAACATGGCCGCGAACAACGTCGTACCCGAGCGCCGTCCGGATACCTCGATGGCGGGCGCCGGCGCCGCCGGTTCACCGGACGCGAACCGGGCCGACGAGCGCAGCGACATGCAGCTGACCGCCCGCGTAAACGCGCAGCTTGCCCAGGACGAGGAGCTGAGCGCGATGCGGATCGACGTGGACACGAACGATGGCCGGGTCACCCTGAAGGGACCTGTGCGCAGCGATGAGGCCAAGCAGCGCGCCGAGCGTCTGGCGCGCGAGGTCGAGGGCGTCGCTCAGGTGGACAACGAGCTCGAGGTGAAGGAGGCGTCCGCCACGCCGGGGGATGCCGAGGACCGCGGGCAGCAGCAGGCGAGCGCCATGGGCGCCGGCAGCGACGCCGTCGGTTCGCGGGCCCGAGGCGACGCCCAGCGCTGACGCTTCGTCGAAGCAACCGCCCGTCGCACCTGGCGGCGGCGGGCTCCCTCCCACCAATAACCTGGAGATAACCATGATCCCCATCATTCTTTGGCTGCTCGGCGTGCCGCTGGTCGTGATCGTCCTGCTCATGCTGTTCGGAGTGTTCTGATGTCTGCCGCCTTACTCCGGCGCGCGGTGCTCGCCGCGACCTTGTCGCTTGCGGCCGCCGCCTCGGCACAGGCCCCGGTGCGCATCGCGCCGCACGATGTGCAGGTCGGCCGCGCGGTGGTGGATGGCGCATCCACTCTGCGCGTCGATGGTGCGGAACATGCCTTGGCACCGGGCGCCCGCGTGCACCTTGCAGCACGCGGCGCATCCACCCCGCGCACCGCGCTCGCCGAGGAGCTGCCGGTTCTGTTCCGGCGTGACGCGTCAGGGGCCGTGCACGAGCTGTGGCTCCTGACCGAGGCCGACTACGAGCGGCTCTCTCGCACCAGGGGGCGCGAAGACCTGGACAAGGCCATCGCGCAGATCCTCAACGAGCGTATCGCGCGCTGAGAGAGTGAAGGGACTGCGCTTCGCGGCCGGCGCGTGTCCTGCGCTCGCGCCCCGCCGGCGACACGTCTGTCGGCGCTCAGTCCGCTCCCACGCGCCAGCCTCCACCGAGCGCCTGGATCAGCGCCACCGCTGCCACCTGGCGATCGGCCTGCAGCTGCACCAGCGCGCGCCGCGCGTTCTGCGCCGTGTTCTGCGCGGTGATCACCTCATTGAAGCCCACCTGCCCCGCCTGGTAGCGGTTCATCACCTGCTGCTCGGCGGCCGCGGCGGCCTGCGCCGCCTGCTCGCGCAGCGCCTGCTGCTCGGCCAGGATGCGCACCGCGGCGAGCTGGTCCTCCACGCCCTGGAACGAAGCGAGCACGGTCTGCCGATACCGCGCGGCGGCCTGCTCCAGCGCGGCGCGCTGCACGTCCTGGCGCGCCGCGATGGCGCCGCCGTCGAAGACCGTCTGCGCGAGCGACAGCCCCAGCGCCCAGACCAGGCTGCCGGCGCTGAACAGGTCGCCCACCGCTGCCGCGCCGATGCCGCCGGAAGCGCTCAGGCGCAGGCTCGGAAACCACGCGGTGCGCGCCAGCCCGAGCTGGGCGTTGGCCACGGCCACCCGCCGCTCGGCGGCCGCGATGTCGGGGCGGCGCAGCAGCAGCGTGGAGGGCAGCTCCAGGGGCATCGCGGGCACCAGCGCGCTGCGGGTGGCCTGCGGCGCAAGGGTGAAGTCGGCCGGCGCCCGCCCCACCAGCACGGCGATCGCGTGTTCGAGCTGGGCGCGCAGGCGCTGCAGCGACAGCAGGTCGGCACGCGCATTGGCCAGCTGCGTCTCGGCCTGCAGCACGTCGGTGCGGGCCACCACGCCCGCTGCGTAACGGTTGCGCGCGATCTGCAGCGTGCGCTCCAGGCCTTGCACGATGGCCTGCAGCAACTGCAGCTCCGCATCGACGCCGCGCAGGTTGAAGTAGCTGGCCGCGAGTTCTCCCTGCAGCGACAGGCGCGCCGCCGCGAGGTCGGCCGCGCTCGCCTGCTCGCTGGCACGGGCCGCGGCCACGCCCAGGCCGAGGCGTCCCCACAGGTCCGGCTCCCAGCTCAGTCCCAGGCTCAGGTCGTAGCTGCTGCGGCCGGTGGTGCCGCGCCCGCCGCCCGCGCGATCGGCCCCGGCGCCGGCACTCACCTGCGGGAACAGCGCCGCGCGCTGCTCCGCGAGCAACGCGCGCGCCTGGGCGTACGCGGCCACCGCGACCGCCAGGTTCTGGTTGGACACCTCGACCTGCTGCGCGAGCGCGTTCAGCACCGGGTCGCCGAACAGCTCCCACCAGGCGCCGTGCGCCGGCACCTGGGCGGCAGCCACCGGCACCCACTCGCCGGCGCCCTGCTTGAAGGCCTGGGGCGTGGCGATCGACGGGGGCGGCGCGTCGGCCGCGGGGACGACCGCACACCCGGCCGCAAGGACGGCGGCCAGCAGCGCCGGCAGCAGCCGGGCGGAACGATGCACGGAGGGCGAATGGACAGGCGTTGGCTTCATGGAAGGCGGGGTTCGGCGTGGCGCACCAGCTGCTCCTCGACGGGGCTGCGCCGGCGCAGCTTGTCCAGCAGCAGGTAGACCACCGGCGTGGTCAGCAGCGTGAGCAGCTGGCTTGCGATCAGGCCGCCGACGATGGCGATGCCCAGCGGGCGGCGCAGCTCGGCGCCATCGCCGAAGCCGATGGCCAGCGGCAGCGCGCCCAGCAAGGCGGCCAGGGTGGTCATGAGGATGGGGCGGAATCGCAGCAGGCAGGCCTCGCGTACCGCCGCGAGCGGCGACAACCCGCGCGCGCGTTCGGCCTCCAGCGCGAAGTCGATGATGAGGATGGCGTTCTTCTTGACGATGCCGATCAGCAGGAACACGCCGATCAAGGCCATCACCGAGAACTCCAGCTTGAACAGCAGCAGCGCGAGCACCGCCCCCAGGCCTGCCGAGGGCAGCGTGGACAGCACCGTGACCGGGTGCACCAGGCTCTCGTACAGCACGCCCAGCACGATGTAGATGACGGCGATGGCCGCGACGATCAGCAGCACCTGCTGGCGCTGCGAATCCTGCGCCGCCCGCGCCGTGCCCTGCAGGCTGCCGCGCACGTTGTTCGGCAGGGCCACCGACGCTTCGGCGGCACGCACCGCCTGCTCGGCGTCTGCCAGCGTGGCACCCTCCGCGAGGTTGTAGGAGATGGTGGTGGCCAGCTCGGCGTCCTGGTGGCTCACGCTGGCCGGCGAGGGCCGCTCGGCGAAGCGCGCGATGGCGGCGAGCGGCACCATGTTGTTGGCCGTGGCGCTCAACGCCTGCCCGGTGGCCTGGTCGCGCAGCCCCGGGTTCAGGGCCGCCGCGTCGGCAGCGGCAGCCGCCCGCGCCGGCACGTGGACGTCCTTGAGCGCCTCGGGGCTGCGCACATAGCGCGGCGCCACGCCGAGGATCACGCGGTACTGGTTGCGCGCGTCGTACACGGTGGCCACCTGCCGCTGTCCGAAGGCGTTGTAGAGCGCGTTGTCGATGTCGCGCGCGCTGATGCCCAGTCGCGAGGCCAGCTCGCGATCGACCTGCACGAAGGTCTCGACCCCGTTCTCCTGCTGGTCGGTGTCCACGTCCACCAGCGCGGGCTGCAGCTGCAGGGCCTGCGCCATGCGGGTGGCCCAGTGCTTGAGGTCGGCCTCGTTGTCGCCCTTGAGGGTGTACTGGTAGGTCGAGTTGCTCGAGCGCCCGCCCATGCGCAGGTCTTGCACCGGGTTGAGGAACAGGCTGATGCCCGGCACCGTGGCGAGCTGCGGCCGCAGCCGCGCGATCACGGCCTGGCCCCGCTCTCCCTGCGGGCGCTCGGAGGCCGGCTTGAGGTTCACGAAGACGAAGCCGCCGCCGGCGCGCCCGCCGCCGGTAAACCCGACCACGGTGTCCACGGCGGGGTCGGCACGGATGATGTCCACCAGCGCGCGCATCTTGTCCTGCATGGCCTGGAACGAGATGCTCTGGTCGGCACGCACACCACCCTGGATCTGCCCCGTGTCCGGGCGCGGAAAGAAGCCCTTGGGGATGTGCATGAAGAGCGCGACGTTCAGCCCGATGGCCGCGACCAGCAGCAACAACACCAGCCAGCGCGCCTGCAGCGCCCAGTCGAGGCTCCACGCGTAGGCGCGGTGCAGCGCGTCGAATCCGCGCTCGAACACACGCGCCAGCCTGCCCGGGCGGTGCTCGGTGCCGGGGCGCAGCAGCCAGGCACACATCATGGGCGTGGTGGTCAGGGAAATCAGCAGCGAGATCAGCACCGCGGCCGAAAGCGTGACGGCGAATTCCTGGAACAGCCGCCCCACCAGACCGCCCATGAACAGCAGCGGGATGAACACCGCCACCAGCGACAGGCTGATGGACAGCACCGTGAAGCCCACCTCGCGCGCGCCCAGCAGCGCTGCCTGGAACCGATCGACGCCGCGCTCCATGTGGCGCGCCGTGTTCTCCAGGACCACGATGGCGTCGTCCACCACAAAGCCCGTGGCAACGGTGAGCGCCATCAGCGAGAGGTTGTTCAGCGAGAACCCGAGCAGGTACATCACCCCGAACGTGCCCAGCAGCGACACCACCGTCGCGACCGCCGGGATGAGCGTCGCACGGGCGCTGCGCAGGAAGGCGCTCACCACCAGGATCACCAGCACGATGGCGATGGCGAGCGTGATCTCGACCTCGTGCAGGGCGGCGCGGATGGAGTGGGTGCGGTCCGAGGCCACCGCGATGCGCACGTCCTGCGGCAGTGCCGCCTGCAGCTGCGGCAGCAGCGCACGCACGGCGTCCACCGTCTCGATCACGTTGGCGGCGGCCTGCAGGCGCACCAGCACGATCACCGCAGGCTCGCCGTTGAACAGGCCCAGCGTGTTGATGTTCTCGACGCTGTCGGTGACCTCGGCGATGTCGGTCAGCCGCACGGCCGCGCCGTCGCGCCAGGCGACGACCAGCTCGCGCCAGTCGGCCGCGGTGCGGCCCCCGCCCACGCTGTTGCGGGTATAGATGGTCAGGCTGCGGCCGTCGGAGTCGAGCTCGCCCTTGGGCCGGTTGCCGGTAGCGGCCTGGATCGCGGCGCGCACGTCCTCCGTGGCCAGGCCCCAGCGGTTCAGCGCGAAGGGCAGCAGGTTGACGCGCACGGCCGGCTGCGAGCCGCCGCCGAGTTCGACGTCGCCCACGCCCGGAACCTGCGCGATCTTCTGCTGCACGATGTTGGAGACTGAGTCGTACACCTGCCCGGGCGAGCGCGTCTGCGAGGTCAGCGCGAGGATCAGCACCGGCGCGGCGGCCGGGTTGGCCTTGCGGTAGGTCGGATTGCTGCGCAGCGTGGCCGGCAGGTCAGCGCGGGCGGCGTTGATGGCCGCCTGCACCTCGCGCGCGGCGGCGTCGATGTCGCGGTGCAGGTCGAACTGCAGCGTGATGCGCGTCGAGCCGTTGCTGCTGCTCGACGTCATCTCGTTCACGCCGGCGATCACGCCCAGGCGACGCTCCAGGGGCGTGGCGACGCTGCTGGCCATGGTCTGCGGGCTGGCTCCCGGCAGGTTGGCGCTGACCGAGATCACCGGAAAATCGACCTGCGGCAGCGAAGCCACCGGGAGCAGGAAATAGGCGGCGATGCCGGCCAGCGCGAGCCACAGCGTCAGCAGCACCGTGGCCACCGGCCGGCGGATGAACGGCCCCGACAGGTTCATGCCGCGGCGGCCGGTGCGCCGCGCCAGCGCCGGCCCAGCCGGTCGAAGGCGAGATAGATCACCGGCGTGGTGAAGAGGGTGAGCAGCTGGCTCACGATCAGTCCGCCGAAGATCGTGAGGCCCAGCGGGCGGCGCAGCTCGGCGCCCTCGCCCCACCCGAGCATCAGCGGGATGGCCGCGCCCAGCGCCGCCAGCGTGGTCATGAGGATCGGGCGAAAGCGCAGCAGCGCCGCCTGGTGGATCGCCTCGCGCGGCGTGCGGCCCTGGCGGCGTTCGGCGTCGAGCGCGAAGTCGATCATCATGATCGCGTTCTTCTTGACGATGCCGATCAGCAGGATGATGCCGATGATGCCGATCACGCCCAGCGAGTGGCCGGTGAGCATCAGCATCAGCAGCGCACCCACCGCGGCCGAGGGCAAGGTGGACAGGATCGTCACCGGGTGGACGTAGCTCTCGTAGAGCACGCCGAGCACGATGTACATGCACACCACCGCCGCCAGGATCAGCCAGAGCTGGTTGTTCAGGGAGGCCTCGAACGCGCCGGCGGCGCCGATGAAGCGCAGGGTAACGCCCGGGGGCAGCTCCAGCCGGTCGGCCGCCTCGCGGACCGCCTGCACCGCCTGCCCCAGCGACGCGTCGGGGGCGGTGCCGAATCCGACGGTGGCGGCCGGGTACTGCGCGGCGTTCGTCACCTGCAGCGGCGCCGCGACTTCGCGGATGCGGGCCACCGCCGACAGCGGCGTCGGCTGCCCGGAGCCGGTGCGCAGCTGCACCTCCCCGAGCGATGCGGGGCTCGCCTGCGCGTCGGGGCGCGCCTCCAGCACCACGCGGTACTGGCTGGTCTCGGTGAAGATGGTCGAGACGATGCGCTGGCCGAAGGCGCTGTAGAGCGCCTCGTCGATGGCGGCGGCGGTGATGTTCAGGCGCGCGGCGGTGTCGCGGTCGATATCGACGAGCAAGGCGGTGCTGGCGGCACCGGCGTCGGTCACCACCTGGCGCAGCTGCGGCAGCGTGCGCATGGCCTCGGCCAGGCGCCTGGCCCAGGCGGTGACCGCCTCTTCGTCGGCGGCCTCCACCGACACTCGGTACGGCGTGGGGCCGGTCTCTGCGTCGATGGTGAGGTCCTGCACGGGCTGCAGGTAGAGCGTGGCGCCGGGCACCTGCTCGCCCGCTCGGCGCAGGCGCTCGATCACCGGCAGCGGATCGCCGCTCGCGGCGCGCAGGTTCACCAGCAGCCGGCCGGTATGCAGCATGGTGTTGTTGACCGCATCCACACCGACATAGCTGCTCAGGCCTGCGACGGCCGGGTCGCGCAGCAGCGCGCGGGCGACTTCCTGCTGCAACTCGGCCATGCGGGCGAACGAGACCGACTCCTGCGCCTGCACGCGCACCTGTAGCTGGCCGGTGTTCTGGGTCGGGAACAGCCCCTTGGGAATGGCCACCCAGAGCAGCGCGGTGAGCGCCAGCGTGCCCACCGCCACCAGCAGCGTGGCGCCCTGGTGCGCCAGCACCCGCTGCAGGGCACGGTCGTACCAGCCGATCACGGCACCGAAGCCGCCCTGCTTCTGGTGCGAGGCGTCGTCGTGCGCGGAACCGGGCAGCGCCCGCAGCAGGCGCGCGCTCATCATCGGCACCAGGGTCAGCGACACGACCGCCGAAATCAGGATGGTGATGGCCAGCGTCACGGCGAACTCACGGAACAGCCGGCCGACGACATCGCCCATGAACAGCAGCGGGATCAGCACCGCCACCAGCGACACGGTGAGCGAGATGATGGTGAAGCCGATCTCGCGCGCGCCCTCGAGCGCCGCGTCCAGCGGACGTTTGCCCATCTCGAGGTGGCGCGAGATGTTCTCGATCATCACGATGGCGTCGTCCACCACGAAACCGGTGGCGATGGTCAGCGCCATCAGCGAGAGGTTGTTGAGGCTGTACCCCAGCAGGACCATCGCGCCGCAGGTGCCCAGCAACGAGATCGGCACCGCCAGGCTGGCGATGACCGTGGCCCGCAGGCTGCGCAGAAAGGCAAACATCACCAGCACCACCAGCACCACGGCCAGCGCCAGCTCGAGCTGCACGTGGTGCACCGAGGCGCGGATGCCGGTGGTGCGGTCGGACAGCACCTGCACCCGCACCGACTCGGGCATGCCGGCGGTGAGCTCGGGCAGGCGCTGCTTGATCGCGTCCACCGTGGCGATGACGTTGGCACCGGGTTGCCGCTGCACGTTCAGCACGATGGCAGGCATCAGGGCGCCGCCTTCCGCGCCCTGCGCGTCGCTCGTGCCGGCCCAGGCGCCCAGGCGGACGTTCTCGGCGCTCTCGACCACCTGCGCCACCTGCCCCAGCCGCACCGGCGCCCCACCCTGCCAGCTCACCACCAGATCGCGGTAATCCTCCACGCGCAGCAGCTGGTCGTTGGCGTTGATGGTCCAGGACCGGGAGGGTCCGTCGATGCTGCCCTTGGCGCCCGCGCTGTTGGCCGCCGAGATGGCGGTGCGGATGGTGTTCAGGGTGAGGCCGTAGGACGCGAGGGCACGGGTGTCGGCCTGGATGCGCACCGCGGGGCGCTGGCCGCCGGCGAGCGTCACCTGGCCGACGCCGGCCACCTGGCTGATCTTCAGCGCGAGGCGGGTATCGACCAGGTTGCGCACCTCGGTCAGCGGCAGCGCATCGGAGGTGATGGCCAGGCTCAGCACGGGCGCGTCGGCCGGGTTCACCTTGGCATAGATCGGCGGCGCCGGCAGGTCCGCCGGCAGCAGCGAACTGCCGGCGTTGATGGCAGCCTGCACCTGCTGCTCGGCCACGTCGAGCGCCAGCCCCAGGCCGAACTGCAGCGTGACGATGGAGACGCCGGCGGCGCTGGTCGAACTCATGCGCGACAGCCCCGGCATCTGCCCGAACTGCCGCTCCAGCGGCGCGGTGACGGTCTGCGCCATGACCTGCGGGCTGGCCCCGGGGTAGAGCGTCTGCACCTGGATGGTGGGGTAGTCCACCTGCGGCAGCGCCGCCAGCGGCAGCAGGCGCAGCCCCACCAGCCCGGCGAGCACGATGGCCAGCATCAGCAGCCCGGTGGCGACGGGCCGCAGGATGAACGCACGCGAGGGGCTCATGGCGCCGGCGCGGTGGCTTCCTGGCGTGCGCCCGGCCGGCCGCGCGGTGCGCCGCCGCCCGCGGCACCCTGCCCGCCCGCTCCGGGGCCCGGCTGGGCGCGAGGCTCACCGTTTGCGCCGCCGCCGGGCCGCGGGCGCGCGGATGCGGCCTGCGCCGCCTCGCCCGCAATCGCGACGCGGGCGCCATCGCGCAGGCGGTCGGCCCCTTCGGTGACCACCCGCTCGCCTACCTGCAGCCCCTGCACCACCTGCACGCGTTCGGCCGTCGTGTGGCCGCGCTGCACCGGTCGCAGCGACACGGTGCGGTCCGGGTTGACCACGAACACCTGCTCGCCAGCCGGGCCGGTGCGCACCGCCGAGACCGGCACCACCACCGCGCCTTCGAGCGTGCGCAGCTGCAGCTGCACGTTGACGAACTGGTTGGGAAAGAGCGCCGCGTCGGCGTTGGCAAAGCGCGCCTTGGCACGCACGGTGCCGGTCTGCGGATCGATCAGGTTATCGAAGGACGCGAAGCGTCCGGTGGCCAGCACCCGGGTACGGGTGCGGTCCAGGGCCTGCGCGGTGGTGCCGGCCTCGGCCGCCTCGCGCAGCGAGCCGATGAGGTCCTGCGGCACGGCGAACTCGACGTCGATCGGGGTGAGCTGGGTGATCACGGCCACGCCGTTGGTGTCGCTGGGCCCCACCACGTTGCCGACATCGACCGTGCGCAGGCCGGTGCGCCCGGAGATCGGCGCGGTGATGCGGGTGTGCTCGAGATTCAGCCGGGCCGTGCCTTCGTTGGCCTTGGCCACTACCACCGCGGCCTCCAGCTGCTTGACGAGCGCGTCCTGGGTATCGACTTCCTGGCGGGCGATCGAATCCTGCTGCAGCAGCGTGCGGAACCGCTGCAACGTCACGCGGGCGGCGGCGAGCTGCGCCTCGTCGCGCATGCGCTGGCCCTGGGCCTGCTGCAGCGCCATCTCGAAGGGCCGCGGGTCGATGCGCGCGAGCAGCTCGCCCTTGCGCACGGCCTGGCCCTCGCGATAGAGCACCTCCTGCAGCACGCCAGACACCAGCGGGCGCACCCGCACCGTGGCCGCGGGCACCACCGTGCCCAGCGCCTCCATGCTCACGGGCAGGTCGGCGCGCTCCACGGTCGCCACGCCGACGTTGGTCGGCGGCAGGGCGCGCGGTGCGCCAGCTGCCGGCGGTGCGCCGGAGGGCGGCCGGGCCGCGCCCGCTGCGCCGCCCGCGCGGGACGCGGGCGGCGCTTCGGCCGCGGGACGGGTCAGGCTCCAGGCCAGCCAGCCGATGGCGGCGGCAACGAGCAGGGCGATCAAGGTGCCGACGAGCGAGGCTCGCCGGCTGAGCCGGCGCGGGCCGACGGCATGAGAGGTGGAGGCGGTGCTGTGGTCGGGCTGCGGGTCCATGCGATCCATCGAGATCCTTCGTCGGGAGCGGCGCGGGGCGCGGGCGCCCCGGCGGCGCGAGGCAGTGTAGTCGCCGTGCCCCGGCGCCGGTCACGGATGGTCGCGTGCCCATGTATCGCGAACGTGTACTTGGGAGAAGGCGGCGAAAAACAGGAGCGGTGCGATGGGTTCAGCGCTCTCCAGCAGTGGCACCTGCGGCGGCGGCGGCGGTCGTGTACGACGCGCAGCCGCAGCTCGGCGCCAGTCGCTTCGCACGGAGGCGGGCCGCGGACCCGCGCACCCTGCCCCTCATCGGCCCGAAGACCTGCCCGCGCTGCGGTCCGGGCTCCCCGAGCTGCTCACGCAGGCGCCGGAGCGTGGCCTGTCAGGGCAGGATCACCACCAGCACGCTGCAGGGCGCGTGCTCGATCAGGGCGCCCGAGATGGAGCCGCGCCACCACCGCGCGGCCCAGCTGTCGAGGTGCTTGTGTCCGACCACGATCAGGTCGGCCTCGACCTTGCGCGCCTGGCGCGTGATCTCCTCGACGGCTTCCCCCATGACCACGTCGCCCCGGGCGGAGAAGCCGGCGGTTTCCAGGCGCCGCAGGCCGTCGCGCAGCACCGCGTCGAACTTGTGGCGCTCGCGCTCTTCGAGTTCGACGTCGTAGACGCCGCCTTCCAGGCCCACGAAACTCATCGTGGAAGGCATGACGGCGACCAGGACCACTTCGGAGCCACCCCACTGCGCGAGTTCGCGGCAGTCGAGCAGGGCCTTCTGCCCGGCGTCGCTTCCGTCATAGGCCAAAAGAATTCGCTTGAACATGCCGCTCTCCCGTCGGTGTGGACGACCACAGGATAGAAGGCCGCGCCCGACCTCGGCAGGGGAGAAAACCCGCAGGTCGGCGACTCAGAAGCGCGCGAGCAGACCCAGGTGCAGGCGCCAGGCCTGGCTGTCGGGGGCGGTGGTGGGCGCGTTCACGACGCGGGCGAGGTCCGCGGCGAGCTGCCACCGCGACTGGCTCCAGCGCACGCCCGCGCCTGCGGCCGCGAGGCTGTCGCTGGCCTGGGTGGCCAATGAGCGGACGGCTCCGCCGTCCGCGAACACCACCGGGCGCACGCCGCTGTCGCCGAGGGCCGGCCCGGTGCCCTCCACGTTCCACTGCAGGCCGCGCTCGCCGGCGACCACCCGGTCGCTGAAGCCGCGCACCGAGTTGAGCCCGCCGAGGCCGAACTGCTCGCCCGCGATCAGCCGGTCGCTGGTGTGCTGCCCGCGCAGCCGCGCAGCGACCTGCCAGTTGCCCACCGGCGCGGCGGCTTCGGCGTTCCAGCGCAGGGCGCGCCAGCCGCGCTCGCCGCCGTTCGCCGCGTGGCGCAGCGTCTCGTTGGCGCTGCCGCCGCCGATGTTGGTGGCCCATTCGAGCGAGCCGGTCCACAGGCCCCACGCCGGTTCCTGGCGCAGCGAAGCTTGCAGCGCCAGCACGCGCGAGCCGACGTCGGGCTGGATCTGCACGCCGTTGAAGGTGGTGCTGTTGCGAAACAGCCGGTCTTCCAGGGAGACGCCCAGCGTGGGCTGCAGGTTGCCCTGGCGGCGCAGCGCCTTGGCCAGCCGCACGCCGTAGAAGCGGCCGCTGCCGCTCACGTCGAAGTAGTTGGCGCCCTGCAGCACCCGGCCCGAGTCGATGTCGGACTCGGTGTAGAAGGCCGAGGCGGTGAGTCCGGTGCCGTACCAGGGGAGCTGGTAGTAGGCGCCGAACAGGCGCACGCCGGAGAGGTCACGCGGGTCGCTGGTGTAGGACAGGGTGGCGACATGGTCGCGCCCGAACAGGTTGGCGTGCTGCCAGGCCGCGCTGACGCGCCAGATGTCGTTGTGCGGATCGCGCGAGCGCAGCGCGTAGTTGGCGGTGCTGGACAGCAGGAAGCTGGCGGGCTCTGTGTCGCGCACGCGCACCACCGCGTCGATGGCGCCGGGCGTGCGGGATTCGCGGAAGGTGACGCTGATCTGCTTGGCCGGGTTGTTGTTGCTGGCCGAGACATCGGCCCCGAGGCGCTCGACCTCGGGCACCTCGCCCTCGCGCAGGGTCGGCAGGCTGGCGCGCACGTTGGCGTCGCTGAAGTGGCGGTTGCCCTGGAGTTCGACCTCGCCCAGCGTGAAGCGCACGACATCCAGGCGCACCTCGCCGCCGGTGGGTCGCTGCGCCGGAACGTAGACCCGCAGGAAGGCATGGCCTTCGTCGCGCAGGCGCCGCTCGAGCGCCTGCGCGGCCGACTCGATGTCGGCCAGGCTGCGGCGCTCGCCGGTAAAGGGCGCGAGCGTTGCGGCCACCTCGGCTTCGGACAACGGCAGGCTGCCATCGACCACATAGCGGCGCACGTCCAGGGTCGGGCCCTGCGCAGGGGCTTGCGCCGGGGCCTGGGCGCGGGCCGGCCCGGGCAGAAGCGATGCGCCGGCCAGCACAGCGGCCAGGCCCAGGGAAGACAGGGAGTGATTCATCGAAAACGGGTGGGATCGGGTCGGGTCAGAGGCGGCAGATCTCCTGCCCGGCCTGGCCCACCGGGCCGCCGAACAGCGATTGCAGCAGGCCCGAGGTCCCGCTGAACGATTCGGGAATCGGGATCGGGTCGAGCAGCAGGAAGCGCGGGACCGGCTGGATGCGCCGCGCGTCGCCCTCGCGACCCGACCAGGCGCTCTCGCCCGGGCCCAGTTCGACGGTGGAGGCGCCGGAGCGCACGAACACATGGCCCTCGCGCACGTACACGTAGAGCCCGTCGGCGCCCGCCGGATCGACGGAGGCGAAGAGCGCGTCCCAGTCGATGGCCACGCTGTCCGGACGGGGCGCGGTGAAGGACAGCAGGAAGGGCGGCACCACGCGCAGCACGCGTGGCAGGCCGTCGGCCCCGATGAAGCCGGCCTGCTCGAGCGCCACGTCGAGCGGGCCGCGCTCGAAGTAGGTCGTGCCCTGCCAGGTCCGCATGAACAGGCCGTGCTCGGGCAGGTTGGCGGCGCCTGGTTCGGCCGCAGCGACCGCAGGGTCGGGAAAACAAGTCGCTGCGAAGAAGGTGCCGCCCGCAGTGCATCTCTCGCTCAACGCCGGATCGGCGCAGGGCCCTTCGCAGCTGATGTCCATGCCGGTGCCGCGCACGCCGATGGTGGAGGTCGTGGTCTTGATCTTCACGGCCTCGGGCGACTGGCGCCCGATGAGGCCGGTGAGTGCGCGCAGCCCGCCGCGCAGCAGCCCGAGGGTCATGCCGTTCGGCGCCTGCGGCTGGTTGAAGCTGAAGGCGCTGATGCGCAGCACGGTCTCGGGATTGACCGAGACAACGCTCTGGTCGCGAAAGCCGAGCACGAGGGTCGAGCCCGCGGCGGTGCGCACCTCCTCGCCCTCGAACAGCGTGCCGCCGACCGCCAGCGCGCGGCTCACGCGGGCCGGGCTGGTGGCGCTCGCCTGGCCGGTGAGCTGGACCACGCGCGCAGCCACGGGCTGCGGGATGGCGGGCGCGGCGGTGACCGGCGCGGAGTTCTCGGTGCGGCAGTCGTCGCCGCACAGGCGCGCGTCGAAGCTGGTGCCGCGGATGCCGATGGTGGCCGTGGGCGTGCGCAGTTCGACGCCGGCCGGATTGCGTTTGCCCACCAGTCCCGTGACCACCCGCACGCCGCCCTTGATCAGCCGCAGCCAGGCCGATTCGGCGCCTTCGCCGTGCGCGAAGCGCTCCACGGTGAACGAGGTCGCGGGCCGCAAGGTGTACTTGCTGCCGTCGCGCAGCGTGAGCACCGCGAAGCCGCGCTCGGTGGTGCTGAGCGTGTCGCCTTCGAGTACCGGATCGCCCTTGCCGAGGAAGCGGTAATCGCCCCCGGGCTGCTGGGCGGTCGCCATGCCCTGCAGGTGCGAGACCTCGCCGGCCTGCGCGGGTGCGGATGCGGGTGCGGATGCGGGTGCGGGCGCCTGGGCACGCAGCCCGGTTGCGGCGAGCGCCAGGCCCGCGAGCAGCAACGAACGCAGCACGGGGCCCGCGCAGCCGCGAACCAAGGACGGGGAATCGGTGCGCATCGCTCGCGTCCTCAGAGGCACTGGTTGCGCCGGTTGCGGTGCATGGCGAGGGTGCCGTCGTCGAGCAGCACCAGCTGGAAGGTATCGCCGTACAGATCGATCAGGCTGAGGTTGGAGCCGGTGACCAGGCCGACATAGTCCTTCAGAGGCACCGGCGATTGCGGCAACTGCGGAATCGACGTCGGCGGCGCGGGCGGCGCGGGCGGCGCCGGCGGCACCGGGGGTGGGATGTACTGCGAGATGGAGAACGGGCCGAACAGGTTGGTGGTGCAGCTCACGCACACGCCGTCGATGGTGATGGTGCCGGCGTTGCTCACGGTGATCGTTCCGCCCAGCAGCTTCACGTCCTGCGGCCCCACGTAGTTGAACGTGCCGGCGGAGATGCTGGCGGCGGCGCCGCCGCTGGACAGCGTGAGGCTGCCGGTGGTCGAGGCCAGGTTGAAGGTGCCCGCCGTGATGGTGCTGCTGGCGCTGGCGCTCGCGCCGCCCTGCAGCAGCACCGAGCCGGTGGATACCACGTTCAGCAGCGTCGGGTCGATGCTGGCCGAGCCGGCGGCACCGCCCACGAGCTCGGTGGCGCCGTAGACGGTGCTGATGCTCATCGCGTCTGCCGCGTTGACCGCCGCCGTGGCCGCCGCCGTCGCGCCGCCCTGGATGCGCAGGGCTGCGGCGACCAGGTTCAGCTCGGTCGCGGCGCTGATTTCGCTGCGTCCCTGGTCCTCGGCGTGTCCGACCTGCACCGTGCCCGCCGCGTCGTAGTTGGCGTCGGTCGCCTGCAGGTCGAGCGCGCCGCCGGAGGTGATGCCCGCGAGGCTGTTGCCGCCGGTGCTGGTGTTGCGCACCGACACCGTGGCGCTGCCGCGCGTGGTGCCGTCGCCGAGCAGGTGCACGCGCTGGTCGTAGCCGGCCGCGGTGCTGAGGCCGGCGAATGCGTTGGCCTGGGTGCCGCCGAGCGCGATGGCGAGCGTCGCGGCCTGCACCGACTGCTGGCCGCCGGCCGCGTGCACGCGGACCTCGCGGCCGGCCGCATTGGACAGCACCAGCGCGCCGCCTGCCTGCAGCTCCTGCGCGCCTTCGGAGTGAATGGCCAGGGAGCCCGACGCGACGCTGGGCGCGACCAGCAGCACGTTGCCGCCCGCGCGCACCGTCTGCAGGTTTTCGGCGGCCTGCTGGACGATGCCGGTGTCGGTGGCGCCGCTGCCGCCGGTCACCTCGATGTTGCCGGCGGCCGTGACGGTCTGCGCTCCGTTGACGTCGTTGACGATGCCGGTAATGCCGGCGCCGGTGCCGCTGTCGGTGCCGCCCTGGATGGTGATCCTGCCGAGCGACTGAACCGACTGGCCGCCCACCGCGCTGACCTGCGCCATCGATCCGGCGCCGGTGCCGCCGGTGAGGGCGATGAGGTTCTCGGCTGCCAGGAACTGCCCGCCGGTGGTGGTGGCGATGCGCGCATGGGCACCGGCGGCGCCGCCGGTGACGGTGATGCTGTCGGTGGCGTCGTGGGACCAGGCGTAGCTCGTGTCGCCATCGACGCCGGCGCCGCCGATGCGCTGGGTGCCGCCCGTGGTGGTGACCTCGGCGAACGCGCCGGCGGCGCCGCCCTGCACAGCGATGCTGCCGCCGGCCAGCAGCGTCTGCTCGTTGCCGGCGCGGATCGCGGCGAAGGCACCGGCAGCGCTGCCGCCCTGTACCAGAATGGCGTCGGTGGCGTCCTGTCCGCTGAGAAGGTTGCCGCCGATCACCTGCGAGCCGTTCAGCGACTCCACCAGCGCGCTGGCGTTGACGCCCGTGCCGCCCGCAACCACGATGTTTCCGCCGCTGCTCAGCGTCTGCACGCCACCGGTGGCGATGCGCGCGCCGTCGCCGCTGCCGCCGCGCACTTCGATGAGATCGGTCGCATTGGCCTGCGAGGTGTTGGCGCTGCCGATGGTCTGGCTCGCTCCCGCACCGGTCGCGACTATCTCCGCTGCCGTGCCTGTGACGCTGCCGCCGATCACGCTGATGGCGCCGCCGGCCTGCACGACCTGGCTGGTGGCGGCGCGGATGGCGGCGGTCGCGCCGGTCGCGGATCCGCCCTGCACGCGCACGTCCTGCGTGGACAGGTTGCAGCCGTAGTAGCAGCTGGTGCTGTTCGAGCCGATGGTCTGCGCGGCGCCGGACGTGATCTCCGCCCGCGCGTTCAGGCCCGAACCGGCCAGGACCTCCACGTTGCCCGTCTCCTGGGGTTCGCTGCCGCGCCCGGCGTAGAGCGACTGGTTGCCGCCGGCCGTGAGCACCGCCGACGCGCCGTCGCCGGAGCCGCCCTGCACCAGGATGGCGTCGGTGCCGGAGCCGTAGCCACCGCCGGTGTAGGCGACGCCCAGGCTCTGGATGGTGCGGCTGGAGAGTTCGGCCATGGTGCCGGCGCCCGTGCCGCCGGCCACGCGGATCGCGCCGCCGATGGCGCCGATGTTCTGCGCGCCCGCGATCAGCTTGGCGTACGAGCCTGCGCCCTGCCCCGTCGAGGCGTTGCCGCCCTGCACGATCAGGTCGCCGCCGATGCTGCCCGACTGCGACCCCGAGCGGTTCGCGTCGAGCATCCAGGTCGCGTGGCTGTCCTGTCCGCTGCCGCCGCGCACCGCGAGCGAGCCGCCGATGGCCAACTGCTGGAAGGTCGTCGCCGCCTGCAGGCGTGCGTGCGAGAAGGCGCCGGTGCCGCCCTGCACGACGGTGTCGCCGCCGCTTTCGATGCGCTGCTCGTACACGGTGGCGCCCGTGGTGTCCACGCTCGCGTGGGCGTTGCTGCCCGAGCCGCCGGCCACGAGAAGCTGTCCGCCCGCGCGCAAGGTCTGGTAGGTGTTGCCGGTGGCCGCGCTCGCGGAGCTGAGCTGGGCGGAGGCGCCGGTGCCCGAGCCGCCGCGCACGATGAAATCGCGGCCGGCGCTCAAGGTCTGGTTGACGATGGCCGAACTCGCCACGCTGACCGCGGCGGCATCGGCCTCGATGCGCAGGTCACGGCCGGCATTCATCTGGACTTCGCGGGCATTCACCGTGGTCGAGGCGCCCGCCTGGGCTCCGGAGGCGATGCGGATGTCCTGCGAGGCGAGCAGCTGCAGCGTGCCGGCGACGTTCACCGTGCGCGCGGTGGAGTCGGCGGCCAGCGTGACGTCGCCTGCGCGGGCCTGCAGCGTGAGGTTGTCGAGGCCACTGACGTTGCCGGTCAAGGCCACGCCGCCGTCGGTGGCGCGCAGGGCCAGGGCGGTCTGCCGGGTGGCGTTGCCGGTGAGCGCGGTGGTGTTGGCGAAGCCGGCGAGCGTGAGCTGGTTGGCACCCGTGTCGCGGCCCAGCGTGAGCGTGTTGGTGCCCGGCAGCCCCACCTGCACGGAACCGGTGCCGCCGACGGAGGCCTCGAGGTCGAGGCTGGTGAGCTGGCCTGCGCCGACGTTCACGTCGATGGTGTCCTGCGCGCGCAGCGTGAGCCTTCCGGCATGCGCCAGCTGCAAGGTTCCGGCGCCGCCGCCGCCGATGCTGCCGCGCTGTGCGTCGAGCACCACGTCGGCGCCGAAGCCCAGCGGCAGCAGGCTGCCGACGGCATCCAGCAGCGCCGTTGTAATGTTCAGCCCGGTGCCGCCGGCGCGGATGTCGCCGTTCTGTGCGATCAGCGTGACCTTGCCCGGCGTCAGGCCATTGGTGTTGACGGTGCCGACGACGACGTCGCCGTTGCGCGAGGTGGCGGACAGCGCGCCCCCGCCCGTGGTGACGCCCGCCAGCGTCACCGAGCCGCCGGTCTCGAACGCGAAGCTGGCCGGGGTCAGGCGCAGCCCGAGCCCGCCGGCGTTGACGGTGAGGTCGGTGTCGGACGCCATCGTGAACGCGAAGGCGCCCTGCTGGACCGGGTCGAGGTTGAGTTCGAATCCACCGCTGCGGGCGGCCAGCGCACTGTCGTTGTAGCTGAGGTTCCAGCTGCCCAGCAGGCTGGTGGACTGAGCCGAGATGGCCGACGCGCCGATGGCGAACGACTGCGATGCGAGCAGCGGCGAGGTGGCGGTGACTTCGGCGCCGTTCGAGCCGGCGCCGGTGGCGCGGTCCCACTGCGCGTTGACGGTGAGGTGCGTGAGCTCGCGGTTGCCGACGTTCACGTCGAAGCCGCGGTCGGCGTTCACCGTGAGGCGCGTGGTGTCCCGCAGCTCGGCGGCGATGTTGCCGTCGCTGCCGGCGCGGGTGGTGAGCGTGGCCTCGCCGGCGGTCAGCGCAGCGCCGGCACCGATGGTGAGGTCGCCGCCGGAAGAGATGGTGGCCCGCGCGGCGCTGTGGGCCGCGGTGGCGGTGTAGGCGCCGCCGGTGCTGATGCTCAGGTCGCCGGCGGCGCTGAGGCTGCCGGTCGCGAGCGAGGTCGCGGCGTCGATGGTGATGCTGCTTGTGGCGTTGACGGTGCCGGTGGACAGCGCTCCGCCGGTGAGTTGCACCGTGCCGGCCGTGACGTTGCCGGCGGACAGCGCGCCGCCATTGAAAGTGAACGCGAGGGGCGCGATGACCTGCCCGACCTGGGCGTCGGTTGCGCGCAGTTCGACGCGCGCGCCGGCCAGGGTAGCGGCACGCACGGTGCTGCCGGCCTGCAGCGACACGGTGTCGATGGAGCTCGAGGTGATCCCGGTGCCGCCGGTGACGCTTCCCGCGCCGCCGGCGATCTCGATGCTGCCGCCGGCGGTCAGGCGCGCGCTGGTGGCGCTGCTGATGCTTCCGGTGCTCGTGATGCTGCCGGAGGCCGTGAGCACGAGATCCTCGGGCCCGTTCGTCAAGCCCAGGCGCGGCGAGAGCTGGCTGGGGCTGCTCCAGCCGCGCAGCGTGCCGGTGGTGGTGGCCGAGCCGATGGCGAGATTGGCACCTTCGAGCTTCAGGGTGTTGGCCGAGAGGTTGCCGGCCTGGATGTCGCCGCTCGCCCTGATCTCGAGCCCGTTCATGGGGGCGGTAGCCACGGTGACGTCGTTCACGCGCACGCTGCCCTGCGCCTCGATGGTGGTGTGGCCCGCACGGATGCTGCCCGAGAGCTGCTCGATGCTGCCGTCGGCCTTGAGGCCGAACTGTTTGATGCCGCTGCTTCCGGTGAAGGCCACGTCGCCGAAGCGCAGGCCGCCGCCCAGCGCGGTGAAACGCAGCAGGTCGAGTGTGCCGCCGGCCTGCGCCAGGTCGGCCAGCGTGAGGGCGGTGCCGTCGCTGCTGGCGGCCACGGTGACGCCCGCGGAGCGGAAGTTGGCGGTGTTCCCCGCGCCCACGCCCGCAGCCGACGCGCTGAGTTCGATGCCGCTGACGTTGCGCGCATCGCCCGTCGTGAAATCGACGGCGTCTACCTCGAAGCTCCCGCCGGTGGTGGCCACGCGCACCGTGGCGGGGGTGTCCACGCGCAGCGCGCGGCCGGCCGAGCCGATGTCGCGCCCCGCGCTCAGGGAGATGGCGGCGCCGGCGCGGATGTCGAGCGGGTTGGCCAGCTGCGTGTCGCCGATGAAGCCGTTGATGCTGTGTGCCGCCGCCACGGTGACGCTGCCCGCCGCGTCGATGTCTGCGGCTGTGTCGTCGATGCGCGTGCGAACAGCGCCGCCACTGCTGCTGAGGCTCACGCTGCCGACGCTGGAGCCCAGCTTGCCGAAGGTGATATCGCCGCCGGCGCTGGCGCTGATGCCCGACCGTGCCGTCACGTCCTGCAGCGACACGCTGCCCTGCGCTGCGGTGAACAGCGCGCTGCCGTTGGTCGTCGAGAGTGCGCCGGCTGCGGTGATGTCGCCATCGACCGCGGACAGCGAAATCGTTCCTGCGATGCGGTTGACGTTGCCGGTGATGTTGACGTCGCCGCTGACATTGCCGGTGATGTCGCCGCTGCCCTGGTTGATGACGGTGTAGTTGCCCGAGCCGATGGTGCCACTGTCGTGCACCGCGATGGCGTTGGCGGTGCGGCGCGCCACGTAGCCCGATCCGGTGTTCTCGTAGTAGGTCCCGGAGTATCCGGCGCGCAGGTCCACGGAGCCGGACGCCGCGAGATGGTCGATGGTCAGGGTGCCGTGGCCGTTCAGGCGCATCAGGACAGGGCCGGACGTCGTCGCGTTCGCGATGTGGACGTTGTTGGTGGTCGGGTAGCCGGCGAAGTTGATCGGGAAGCCGCCGGTCGGAACGAACACCGTGCGTCCGGCCTGGATCTCGAGACCGTTCGCGCTGATGCCTCCGGTAACCGTAATGTCGCCGTTGTCGGTGGTGAGCAGGCGCACGCCGCCCGCTCCGGTGTGGATGGAATCGACAGCGATGGCGCTGATGGCGCTGCAGGCCTCGCTCGTGCTGCTGCACTGCGATGCGCGCACGTCCAGTCCCAGGCCAAAGGTGCGGGTGGTGACGATGGAGCCGAGCGCGATGCCGCCCCGCGCCTGGAGCAGGGCCGCGCCGCCGCCCTGCAGGTTCAGGCTGGAGACGTTCAGTCCGCCGTCGCGTACGTTCAGCGACAGCGAACCGTTGAATCCAGACGTGGCGCTGCCGGAGAAGTGCAGCTTGCCGCCCGAGGCGCCGAAGCTCCAGGCACCGAGGTTGACTCCACCGGTGAGGCTGCTGCCACCGAGCGCCGATACGGTTCCTTCGAGCGAGAGCGCGTTCAGCACGGTGCCGGCGTCCAGGCGCAGGTGCAGCGGTGCGGCCAGGCCGATGGCGCTGACCTGGGCTGGACCGAAGGCCGAGACGAGGTGCAGCGGCGCGGCCGCCGAACCGGCTGCGACGGCGCTGTTGCCGGCGTGGAGGGTGAGGCTGGACGTATGCAGCGCGCCGCCGCTCGCCTGCGCGAGGCCGCCGGTGGTGGCGAGGCCGATGCCGCCTGCCGCGCGCACGGTCCCCAGGCGCAGCAGCGAGCCGTCGAGGTTGGCGAGCGAGACGGACGATTCGGTGGATTCGGCGTTCACGCGATCGGAGACCTGCACCGTCGCGTCGATGCTGCCGCTCGCGCGCAGGTCGGCGACGCCGGCGGTGAGCCGGTGCACATCGATCTGCCCTTCCTGGGTGGACAGCGAGGCCGTGCCGCTGGTCACGTAGCGGCCACCCGAGATGCCGGACTGGCCGTGCGCGCTGATGGCGCCGCTGCCCGCGTTCACGTCGGCGCCGGTGATGGAGCCGGTGACCGAGCGCAGCGTGACAGCGCCGCCGCCCGAGTCGATCGCGCCGCCGTATTCGAGGTGACCATGCGTCTGGATATCGACGGCGCCGCCGGCCGTGCGGATGGTGCCCGGCCCGGTGAGCGACTGCCCGCGCAGCAGCACGGCACCGCCGGTGGTGGAGATGCCCGAGGCATGCTCCAGTGCGATGCCGCCCCCCTGGCTGGTCGTGCCGCCTGCCAGGATGGTGATGCCGGCGCCGGCCGTGGTCAGGCCGATGGCGTCCTTGACGAACACGTGGCGGTTGGCCTGCAGCGTGACGTTGGCTCCGAGCGCGTTCAGCCGGGTCGGATCGATGGTGACCACGTTGGGCGCGAAGTCGGCGAACTCGTCGGTGACGCTGGGCACCACGCCGCTGCCGATGGCCACGATGATGTCCAGCGGGTCGAGCAGCAGCATGCCGAGCGCGCCCCGCGGCGCCTTCAGGTCGGCGCTGCCGGTGAACTGCAGGTTCTGCTTGCCCGACACCTCGGCGAAGCCGCCGTTGCCGCCCTGTTCGCCGCCGCGGGCAGACAAGGCGCCGCCGAAGCGGGTGTTCTCGTCGGCCCAGACGATGATGCGGCCGCCGTCGCCCTGCCCGGTGGCGTCGGCGCGCAGCGTCGCCCCCTCGGCGACCGACACGCGGCGCGCATTGGGCACCTGCGCGTTCGCGCCCTGAAAGTCGCCGCCGACCAGCACCTGGCCGCCGCCCGAGCGCCCCGAGGCATCGACCAGCGAGCCGGCGTTGAGAGCGACGCGGTCGCCGAGGACCTGCACCGAACCGCCCGCGCCCTCGCTGCCGGTCGCCAGCACCTGGCCGCCCACACGGGTCGTGCCGGCGAGGCTCTGCAGCCGCACCTGCCCGCCGCCCAAGCCGCTGGCACTCACCACGCTGGTGGCGCCCAGCGTCAGCTCACCCGAGGCGACCAGCGCGATGCTGCCGTCGGCGCCCTGCACCATGCGGTCGGCACGGATCTCGCCGGTGTTGCGCAGCGTGGCGGCGAACGCATGGACCGCGCCGTTCTCGGCGATCAGCTTGCCCAGGTTGAGCACCGAGTCGGTCGGCGCCTGCACCTCGAAGCGCACGCCCGCGTGGTCGGAGCTGGTGATCTCGATGCTGCGGCCCGCCGCCAGCAGGATCTGGCCGTCGGGCGCGTGGATGATGCCGCTGTTGGTGACGTCGGGCGCGATCAGCGCCACCTTGCCGCCCGGGCCGGCGGTGATGATGCCGTCGTTGCGGATGGCACCGGCCGCGCCGCTGGCCATGAAGCGCATGCGCCCGGCCAGGAAGTCCGCGTCGGACAGGTCGAGCGTCGAGGCGACGAAGCTGTTGGTGTCGATGCGCGCGCCGCTGCCGACGACGATGCCGCTCGGGTTGATGAGGAAGACCTGGCCGTTGGCCTGCAGCTGGCCCAGCAGCTGCGACGCGTTGCCGCCCGTCACCCGGTTGAGGACGGCGCTCTGCGCGGAGGGCTGGACGAAGCGGGCCAGCTCGCCCGGACCGATGGAGAACGCCTGCCAGTTGATGATGGCGCCGTTGCCTGCGGTGACCTGCAGCGTGCCGGGCGCCGGCTGGCTGATGCCGACCTGCCCGTTCACCACGACGGCGCCTTGCGGCAAGGCCCAGGCCGGGACGCCCAGCGCCGCCTGCACGGCAACGGCCAGCGCGCTCAGGCGCGGTCTGCGGTAGGTGCCCAACTTCCTCATGACGACTCCTGCCGAACGCCTGTCGTTGCGTACTACTGCGGAGGCGGTTCGAATGTACGGAAAGGTCTTGAGGATACTTTTTGAAACGAAAACACCCAAGTCGCACAAGCGTCTTCGGGGCGCCCCCTAGAACTTTGGGCAAAGGCAACGCTCGCAATCGGTGGCGCTGACGCGACAGCAGGGTGACGCAGTGCCAGTTCCTATGGGTGCCGGGCGCTAATTCAGGTCTTCGACCGGCAACGCGACGTAAGCACGTCCGACGGGGTGCACGGCAATGCGGCCGCCGAAGACGCGCTCGACGGCGCGGTGGGTGGCGGGATCGGTGCAGTCCCCCTGGTGGGCGACGCGGCCGTCGGCCAGCAGCACCAACGCATCGGCATGCAGGGCCATGCCGATCTCGTGCAGCACGCTCACGGCGGTGCCGCCGGCGCGGACATGGACCCGCACCAGTGCCAGCCAGTCGGCCTGGTGTGGCGGATCGAGGTTGGCCAGCGGCTCGTCCATGAGCAGCAGCGCGGCTTCGACCGCGAGGGCGCGCGCCATCAGCACCCGCTGGCGTTCGCCGCCCGAGAGGCGTCCGAGCGTGCGCTCACGCCATTCCCAGCAGCCGGTGCGGCGCATGGCGCGCTCGACGGCCGCATGGTCGGCGGCCGACGGCGCTGCCAGCCAGCCCTGATGCGGCAGGCGCCCGAGCAGCACGACGTCGCCGGCGCGCAGGTCTTCGGCGCCGCCTTCGTTCTGGCCGAGCCAGGCCAGCAGGCGGGCCCGATCGCGTGCGGACAGCGTGCCGCGCGCGCGGCCCAGCAGCCGCACCTCGCCCTCCATGGGCAGCAGCCCCGCCAAGGCCTTGAGCAGGGTGGTCTTGCCGGCGCCGTTCGGCCCGGCCACGGCGGTCCAACGACCCGCCGGCAATGTCAGGTCGATGCCATGCAGCACCTCGCGGCCGGCCAGCGAGACCCGCAGGCCGCGCGCCTCCAGCGCTGGCGCCGACGAAGGCGATCCTGCGGGAAGCGCCGCCGCGCCCGCGCTCACCGCAGCCTCCGGCGCATGAGCCACAGCAGGTAGATGCCGCCGAGGGCCGCAGTGAGCGCGCCCACGGGGAGTTCCTGCGGAGCCACGAGACCGCGCGCGAGCACGTCCGCGGCCAGCAGCAGCACGCCGCCCGCGCCGGCTGCCAGGGGCAGCAGCGCCCGGTGCGTGGGTTGCACGGCCGCACGCACCAGGTGCGGTGCCGCCAGCCCGACGAATGCGATGAGGCCCACCTGCGCCACCGCCACCCCGGTCGCGAGCGCCAGCACCGCCACCAGCACCACGCGCACCGGCCCGAGCGCAACGCCCAGGCTCGCGGCGGTCGCCTCGCCCAGGGCCAGCGCGTCCAGGGCCCGGCCGAGGCCCAGACTCACAAGCAGCGACGCCGCCAGTGCCGCGGCGAGCAGCTGCACGCCCGGCCAGCCGATGAAGCTGGTGCTGCCGAAGAGGAAGCCCTGCATGGCCCGCATCACTTCGGGCACGCGGAACATGATGAGTGCGGTGCCGGCGCCGAGCACCATGCCCACGATGATTCCCGCCAGCAGCAGGCGCACCGTCTGCTGCATGCCGCGGGACAGGGTGAGCGTCAGCAGCACGGCCAGGACCGATCCGGCGAATGCCGCGCCCGAGAGGCCGATGTGCCCGGCCCAGCCACCCGCCGCCAGCGGCGAGACGCCGGTCGCGGCGAGCAGCAGCGCCACCCCGAGCCCCGCGCCGCTGGCGCTTCCGAGCAGGTAGGGGTCCGCGAGCGGATTGCGCAGCAGCCCCTGCGCGAGCGCGCCCGCCAGGCCGAGCAGCGCGCCCGCCAGCCAGGCGCCCAGGCTGCGCGGCATGCGGATCTGCCAGACGATCGCGTCCTGCAGGTCGCCTGCGAGGGCCAGCGGCTGCCAGCCGGCGCTTCCCACCGACAGGCCGACCCCCAGCAGGACCGCGGTGAGCGCCGCCAGCACCAGCGCGAACAGCGCACCGGAACGCCGCGCCGAGCCCACCGGCGCATCGCGGAGATCGGCATCGATCGTCGCCCTCACCCGCCGCTCCTGCCGTGCTGCTGCAGGCAGTCCGCCATCAGCCGAACGCCCTGCGCCACGCGCGGGCCGGGACGCACCAGCACGTCGGCATCCGCCCCGACGAAGCGGCAGATGCGCTTGTCGCGCACCGCGCGGATGCCGGCCCAGCCGGGGCGCGTCGCGAAGGGCTCGGCGTGCGACGAATGCATGATGACCTGCGGATCGGCGCGCACCACGAACTCGGGGTTGAGCCGGGGGAACGGACCGAGGTGGCCTGCGACCACGTTGACGGCGCCCAGCCGCGCGAGCAGTTCGCCGACGAAGGACGCTTCGCTGGCCGCGTACGGGCCGCTGCCCACTTCGAAGTAGACGCGCTGGCCGTTCTGCGCCGGCCCGAGCCGCTGCGAGGCATCGGTCAGCTCGCGCTGGATGCGGGCCCAGAGTGCGTCGCCGCGGCTGGTGGCGAGCAGCGCGTCGAGCTGCCCGATGACACGGCGCAGATCGTCCAGACGGCGCGGCTCCAGCGCCGCGACGGGAATGCCCAGGCTCTCCAGCCGCCCGATCGTGCGGCTGGAGCCGGCGGCCAGCACCAGGTCGGGCCGCAGGGCGACGATGGCTTCGACCTGCGTGTCCTCCAGCCCGCCCACGTGCGGCAGTGCGCGCACCGACGCAGGCCAGTTGGAGTAGTCATCGACCGCCACCAGGCGATCGCAGGCGCCGAGCGCGCAGACGGTCTCGGTCAGCGAAGGCAGCAGCGACACGATGCGCTGCGGCGGCTTGTCGAGCCGCACCGGGCGGCCGCGGTCATCGACCACGCCGCCTTCCGGCGGCGCTGCCACCGCCTGCGCACCCGAAGCGATCCACAGCAGCACCACCAGCCATGGCAGCAGCAGGCGCGCCAGCACGCTCATCCCATGTCCTTGAGCGTCAGCGGCAGTCCGGCCGACATCAGGGTCACGCGCTCGCAGGCGGCGACGGCCTGCTGCTCCAGCGTGCCGAGGGTGCCGACCAGGCGCTGCAGGTCGGGCCGCGCCTGCACGCCCTCGGAGTCGATGCAGTTGCTGACCAGCACCAGGGGCCCGGCGCAGGCGTTCACCGCATCGACCATCCGCAGCGTCCGTGCAGGACCGGCGGCAGCGGCCTCGGACTCGTCCGGGGCCATGGCGTGGACCAGGCTCGCCGTGAGCCAGAAGCCCAGGCAATCGACCACGATCAGGGTGTCGGGGCGGCTGTGCTGGCCCAGGGCATGGGCCAGCTCCGTCGGCTCCTCGAGCCGCGGCAGGGCCGGCCCGGAACCACCGCCCGAGGCGCGGCGGCAACGCCGTATGAGATCGCGCAGCTCCTCGTCCCAGGGCTGGGCCGTGTCGATGCAGACGGCGCGGTGGTGGGGGGCGGCCGCGATCCAGGCGGCGGCCAGGGCCTCGGCCCGGGCGCTGCGGCCCGCGCCGCCGGCGCCGAGCACCAGCTCGCTGCGGGCCACGCGCAGTTCAGCCATGGCGCAGGCTCCAGTCCATCACGATGCGATGCAACTGCGCGACGCCGTCGGTGAGCGCCGCCGGCCCCGGCTGCAGGATGTCGGCGGACTTGATCTCGAACAGTTGCCCGGTGCGCACGGCGGCGACCTCCTGCCAGCCGGGCCGGGCGGCGACCCGCTCCGGGCGGAACTTCTTGCCGCACCAGGAGCCGATGACGATCTCGGGATTGCGGCGCACGATCTCCATCGGGTCCTGCACGATGCGGTCCTTGCCCAGGGACTGGCGCGAGAGTTCCTCGAAGCAGTCGTCGCCGCCGGCGATGGTGAGCAGCTCGCTCACCCAGCGGATGGCGCTGATGGGCGGTTCGTCCCATTCCTCGAAGAACACGCGGGGGCGCCGCGACAGCGCGCGCGCCTGCTCGGCGAAGCGCTCGAGCTGCCCGCGCATCTGCGCGAGCAGCTGCTCGCCGCGCGCGGCCTGCCCGACCAGCGCGGCCACCTGCCACAGCATGGCGAAAATCTCGGCCACGCTGCGCTGATTGAAGACGGTGACCTGCACGCCGCGGCGAACCAGGGCGCTGGCGATGTCGGCCTGCAGGTCGGAGAAGCCGAACACGCAGTCGGGCTCGAGCGCCAGGATCTGGTCGATCTTGGCGGTGAGGAAGGCGCTGACGCGCGGCTTCTCGTTGCGCGCGCGGCGTGGCCGCACGGTGTAGCCCGAGATGCCGACGATGCGATGCTCCTGGCCCAGCAGGTACAGCCACTCGGTCGTCTCCTCGGTGAGGCAGACGATGCGCCGGGGGCTGTAGCTGTCGGGGACCAGGTTCATGGGAGCTCGCCTGCCTTCAGAACGCCACGCGCACAGCCGCCGTGAAGGCGCGGCCGGGCTCGGGGTACAGCGAGGTCGCCTGCCCGCCGGCACAGGCGAATGCCTGGGTGAAGAAGCGGCGGTCGAACAGGTTGGTGGCGCCGAGCGAGAACTCGGCCTGCCGCCACTGGAAGGCGTAGCGGGCGTCTGCGGTGGTGTAGCTCGGCACGGAGCAGCTGTTGGCGAAATCCACGTACTGCGAGGATACCCAGTTGACGCCGCCCGAGAGCGTGTGGCCGGCTGCCGGACGCCAATCGGCGCGCACCGCCATCGTGCGCTCGGGCACCAGCGGCACCGTGGCGCCGGCGTAGGGGCCCTCGCGGAACTCGGCACGACGCAGCGCGGCGTGCGCGCGCAGACCCAGCTCGCGCGTGACGCGCTGCTGCAGGTCGAGCTCGATGCCCTGCCGGCGGGTGGGGTCGAAGTTCACGTTGGCACCGTTGAAGCCGAACGGTGACGATGGCCCTACCGCCTGCGGGTCGTAGCCAATCTCGTTCTCAAGAACGCTGCGCCACACCCGCAGCTCGGCGCTGCCCGCGTCGCGCACCCAGCGCGCGCCCAGCTCGAGGTCGCGCGAGGTCTGGGGCGCCAGCGCCACGGCGGGCGTCGTGAAGTTGAACTCGTCCACCTTGGCCAGCCTGAAGCTGCGCCCCGCGCGGGCATAGGCCGTCACGTCGCTCGTGATCGGATGGCTCGCGCCCAGCTCCCACGCCTGCTGCCGCCCGCGCAGATCGTCGGGCGCACCGGTGTCGGTCTTGACCAGGCGCTCGGTGCGCCAGCCCGCGGACAGGCGCGTGCCCGAAGCGAGCGTGAGGTCGTCGCGCACGAACCAGGCGCGCGTCTCCTGGGTCGCGCTCGCGCCGAAGGCGCCGAGCACCTCGCGCTCCCACTCCCCGCGCTCGTGGCCGAGCACGAGCACGTTGCGCAGCCCGCCCGGCGTGGATGCGTGCCGCGCGCTCAGCGAGCGCGTGCGCGCGTCGATGTCGTACTCGTAGCCCGAGGCGCTGCGCAGCGTGCGCACGCGGCTGCCCGCGTCGGCGCGCAGCTGCCAGTCGCCGACATCGAATTCGGCGAACAGCGTGCCGCGGCGGCCGTCCAGCCGCGCCCAGTCGGCGGGCGTGCTGGTCTGGCGCGGATCGGCCTCGTACTGGGCCCGCGACAGCGCGCCGGGCAGGCGGGTGTCGAGGTCGTCCTCGGCAATGCTGCCCCCCACGCGCAGACCCTCGCCCACCCATTGCGCGCCGAGCGAAGCGGCTTCCTGCGTGAAGCCGCTGTTGGCGCGAAAACCATCGGCCTTGCGGCGCTGCGCACTCGCGTCCAGGCGCAGCTGCTGCGCAGCGAGCGTGGCGGAGCCACGCACCTCGCGCAGGCCGTAGCTGCCGGCACCCGCGTAGAGCGAGGCGCCGTTGCCGGCCTGCGTGCCGGCGCCGGCGCGGGTCGTGATCACGATCACCCCGCCGGTGGCACCCTCCCCGTAGAGGACGGCGCCGCTGCCACGCAGGACTTCGATGCGTTCGATGTTCTCCACCGGTATGGCGGACAGGCGCGTTCCCCCGGTGTCGGCCTCGCTCAGGCGCTGTCCGTCCAGGACCACCACCTGGTTGCTGTCTGCGGTGGCGCCGAAGCCGCGCAGATCGAGCGCGTACTCACCGCCGCCGAAGAGGTCGGCCCGGCCGGGAATGCCCAGCAAACGGATCAGCGCCTCATTGACGGTGCTGGCACCGCTCGCGCGGATTTCTTCGCCGGTAAGCACCGTCACCCCCATCGGCAGCGACCTGGACACGTCGGGCAGGCGCGTCGCGGTGACACGGGTTTCGGGGAGGGTGGGCGTTTGCGCGACGGCGCAGGTCCCGGTGGCGAGGCCGAGCGTGAGCAGGGCGGTGCGGCCAAGGGCGGACACGGCCGAGCGGCCGAGGCGCGGTGCGGCCGCGTGGCGGGTGGGTGCGTGAAGCACACGAGTTGTCATGGAAGGAACACGAAGAAACGGAACCCGCACCGGGTACCCCGCCAGTGCATTGGGCATCACGGCGGCGTGCGCAGCACACCGCCACCTCGTTGGCCGGTATCCGGGCTGGCGGATCGCCTCCATCACCTTCCCAGCCCCGGTTTGGGGGGCCAGTGGCACATCTTGATGGGGCGGGTGCGCACGCGCTTCCGATCGCTCGCGAGTCGCACGTTCCGCTTACCGTTGCGGGGGCAGCGCAGGTTGGGCCCCCCGCTGGCGCGTCGGGCCTTCCTGCTTCCCGTTGAACTGCGGCATGTGAACCACACCGCGAGCACCAACGCCGCGATTCTAGAAGCAGCGCGCAGGGTGCCCCCCTACAATTCGCGGCCATGGCTGTCCCCTCCTCCCAGATCGACCAGCTTGCCGACCGCGTCGAGCGCCTGCTGGTGCGCTACGAGGAACTGCAACGCACCAACGCCCTGTTGTCGCAGCAGGTCGAAAGCCTCACCCAGGAGCGCGAGTCGCTGAAGTCGCGGCTGTCCGCGGCCCGTGCCCGCGTCGATGCGCTGCTCGAGCGCCTGCCCACCATCCGCAGCGCGGCTTGACACCATGGCGACCAGACAGCTCGAGGTGCAGATCATGGGCCAGAGCTATCTGCTCGGGTGCCCGGAAGGCGGCGAGGCCCGGCTGCGTGAGGCCGTGGCGCGCGTGGACGAAGCCATGTGCCGCATCCGCGACGCGGGCAAGGTCAAGGCGCGGGACCGCATCGCCGTGCTCGCCGCCCTCAACCTCGCTTTCGAGCAGATCGCCCGGCCTGCGGAGAGCGCTGCGCGTACGCCCTCCCGCCCCCCCGAATCCGAGGCCGAAGCGGCCCCGCAAGATGCCGCTTCGCAAGAGCGCATCGCGTCGCTGCTGCAACGCGTCGATGCGGTTCTCGGCGACGACGGACAGCTGTTCTGACGCGGCTCGCGCCGCACCATGCCCGGTGCAGTTGAGCTTTGTGCCTCGGCTGTCAAGCGAGGTGCGCAACTCTTTTTTCGCATCGGGTCTTGGCCCCAGCACGCAGCCCCAGCGCCTACAATCGATCGCGTGTCTGCAGTGCATGCCGGGCTTTATATTTCCTTGAACCAATGCTCTCTGAGCTCGGGCTTGGAACATACCTGGCGAGCGTGATCGTCTCGCGTCAGACGAACCCAACGCCAGGTTGACCTCGCCCACCTGAACCCCTGGTTCAGGATGCCGGTCCGGTGGCACTTGCAGACGCCTTTTTTCTGGTGCCCCGCGTGCTTCGGCGGCGGCACACAAAAAGAACGAAGAACGAAGAACGACAGACAAGAACAACAAGCGCTAGACGGATGATTCTCGAACCTCTTCTGCTGGGCCAGCTGGTGCTGCTCGGCATCGGCACCGGCTTCCTGGCCGGCCTGCTCGGCATCGGTGGCGGCATGCTGCTGGTGCCATTCATCACCTTCATCCTCGGCACCCGCGGCGTCGCACCGGAACTTGCCGTCAAGATGGCCATCGCCACGTCCATGGCCACCATCATCTTCACCTCCGTCTCCAGCGTGCGTGCCCACCATGCACGCGGCGCCGTGCGCTGGGACATCGTCAAGCGGCTCGCGCCCGGCATCGTCGTCGGCAGCCTGGTCGCCAGCCTGGGGGTCTTCGCACTGCTCAAGGGCTCTTGGCTCGCGTTGTTCTTCGCCGCGTTCGTGGGCTTCTCCGCGACGCAGATGTTCCTGGACAAGAAGCCCAAGCCCACGCGGCAGCTTCCGGGAACGGGCGGGCAGCTGGCCGCGGGCGGGGTGATCGGTTTCATCTCCGGCCTCGTCGGCGCGGGTGGCGGCTTCATCAGCGTGCCCTTCATGGCCTGGTGCAACGTCGCCATCCACAACGCGGTCGCCACGTCGGCAGCACTGGGTTTCCCGATTGCGGTCGCAAACGTCGCCGGCTACGCGATCAGCGGTCAGTCGGTGGAGTCCCTGCCTCCGGCATCGATCGGCTACATCTGGCTGCCCGGCCTGGCCGTGATCGCTGCAGCCAGCGTCTTCACCGCGCCGCTGGGCGCGCGCGCGGCGCACGCGCTTCCCGTGAAGCCGCTCAAGCGGGTGTTCGCGGCTGTCCTCTACACGTTGGCGGCGTACATGGCCTACAAGGGGTTCAGCGCCTGACGCAGCCCAGCCGGCGGCGGCTGCTCGTCGGCTCCCAGGCGCACAGCCAGTGTGCGCATGGCGCCCAGGACGAGCGCCGGTTCGCTGCGCTGCGGGAAGTGGCCCGACTCGAGGGCGACGATCTGCTCCCCCTGCGGTGACAGCTGCGCCAGCAGCCGCTGGTGTTCGCGCCGGCGCTGCACGGCCTGCGCATCGGCCAGCCAGGGCGGCGGAGGCAGGGCCCCGCTCATCACGATCAGGGGAACCGGCGGAAACGCACCGGCCGCTTCGAGCTCACGCGCGCTCTGCTCCTGCGCCTGCAGTTCGGCGTGGAGGTTGGCGCGGAACCACGCCTTGGGCAGCGGGAACAGCCGGTCGAGGGCTGTCGCGAGCCGCGACTCCTGGCCACGCCCGTGGTCCCGGTCGGCCGGATGGCTCGCCTCCAGCAGCAACACGCCGGCCACCTCGCTTGGATGGCGTCGGGCGAAGAGCATGGCGTGCAACCCGCCCAGTGAATGGCCGACCAGCACGTACGGCGGCACCAGCTCGCAACGCGCGAGGACTTCACGCAGCGTGGCCACCACCGCGTTGGAACTCTGAGGAACGCGCGGCCGGGTACTGCGGCCGAGGCCCAGGCGGTTCCACGCGAGGACGGTGCCGAGCTGCTCGATGTCGGGATAGAGCCCGCGCCATCCTTCCAGGCTGATGCCCGCGCCGGCGAACAGGACCCACACCGGCCGTCCCTGGCCGGAGACGATGCACTCCACGACACCGGCTGCGGTCGATACCAGCCTGCGAGGCGGCAAGGCGCCGCGCATGCGGCTCAGGCGCCGCCGATGCCCACGGTGACCTTGCCGGTGCCGGCGCAGTCGGGGCAGCTGCCGCCCTCCAGCCGGCCTGAGCCGCCGCAACGCGGGCACACACCTTCTCCGGTTCCGGGCGTACCTGCCGGCGCCTCGTCTCCCGGACTCATCGCCGGCTTGGCGCGCGGTGCCGACTGGCCCTGGTTCGGGCCCTGGTCGCCGCCTTGGCCTTGACCCTGGTCGGACGCCGAGGCGCCCGCCTGGGCGCGTGCGCCGGCACGCACCTGGGACGACGCCAGATCGAAGGTGGCTCCCGGGTCCTCCTCGCCGGCAACGGACTCGGTGGCGAGGTCCACCGGGCGTCGGGTGGTGGCCTTGGATGGGTCGGAGGGGTTCATTGGGGAATGCTAGGCAGCCCCGCCCGCGCCGGGCTGTAGGACGCTGCCGCGACGGCGTCCGGGAGCGATGGCGCCCACGGTCGGGCGCGCGTGCAGGAGCACAATCAGCCCATGAATTCCGTAGTGATCCGCGCCGCATTGCCGGGCGATGAAAGCAGCTGGCGCAGCCTCTGGCGCGGCTACTGCAAGTTCTACGGTGCCGTGGTGGCGGATGAGGTCACCGCCCGCACATGGCAGCGCATCCTCGATCCCGACTCGGCTGTCATGTGCGTCGTGGCCGAGGTGGACGGCAAGGTCTACGGCTTCGCCAACTGCGTGGTCCACGAGAACACCTGGGAGATCCAGCCCGTGTGCTACCTCGAAGACCTGTTCGTGCTGCCGTCGGCGCGCAGCCACGGCATCGGCGCGGCACTGATCGAGTGGTTGCGCAATGCGATGCGGGCCGAGGGCTGGGCACGGGTCTACTGGGTGACGCAGCAGGACAACGCCGCCGCACGGCGGCTGTACGACCGCTTCACCCAGGCGGACAGCACGGTGCGCTACGTGATTGCTTCGCGTTGAGGCGCGCAAGGCTGCGTCAGATCGGCGCTGCCCTTGCGCGGCACCTGGTGCTCGGCTGAACCGGCGCGTGGGTGTTTTGATTCAAACTGCGCGAGTACTTCCACCAGACCGAGCATCTGCGCACGCGTGTGCAAGCGGTTGATGACGACCCGTATGCAGAAGCGGTTCAGGGGCACTGCAGGGAAAGTCACGGGCGGCACGTAGTAGCCCGACTCCAGCAGATGCGCCGATAGCGCCTGCAGTCGTTCCATGCTGCCGATCTCCAGCAGGAAAATGGGCGAACGCCCGCTCGAGAGCGAGCGAAGCTGGTGCGACTGCACTGCGCTTCCGAAGAACGCTATGTGGTCGCGAAGCGTAGCCTGCAGCAGCGGCAGTTCGGCGGACCGCATGATGTCGCAGGCAGCGAGCAGCGAGCCGCAGACCGCCGGCTGCAGGGGCCCGGAGAAGATCATGGTCTCGCCGCAGCTGGCGATGAGCTCGCGCCATTCATCGCGTGGCGTCAGCACCATGCCCCCACACGCGGCGAAAGTCTTGGCCATCGACCCGACGACGACCATCCTGTCGGCGTGCGGCTCATGGAACCACGGAGCGGCGTGACCCGCGCCGTGGCGTCCGATCCAGCCGACAGAGTGCGCATCATCGATATAGCAGTGGAAATTGTCGTAGCGGGCCATCAGCCGGAACAGCGCCTCCATGTCCGCGAAGTCGCCATACATGCTGTAGAGGCCGTCGGCCATGTACCAGATGCGGCGCTTTCCGTCTTTGCGCAATCGCACGATGTGCCCCTCGAGTGCAGCGAGGTCGTTGTGCGGAATGCGGAACGTCGCGGTGCCCGCGAGCGTGCATTGGCGAACTGCCATGTGCACGCTGTTGTGCACCTGCGTGTCGAGGATCACCGCGTCCTCTTCGCTAGCAAGCAAGGGAATGGCCGAGAGGTGCGCCAGCGTGCTGGTGGACGCGATCACGGGTCGCACGCCCATCACGGCGCACAGCCGCTCCTCGATCGCTGCGTAGTGCGCTGTCGATGCGATGGCGCGCGAGCTGGAGAACTGGGTGCCGTAGTCCTCGATGGCGGTGACTGCGGCGTCGGCCAGGCGCCGGTCCCATTCGAGCCCGAGATAGCTGCAGGAGAGGAATCCGCAGACCTTCCTGTCGTCCAGCCCCTCCAGCAGGTAGTGGTTCGGCTCGTTGCGCAAGGTGCGCACGCGCAGCCCCAGCATGTTCCTGTCGCGCAGGGCACGCATGTTTCGCAGAAGGTAGTCGTGATGTGACATCGTGGCCTCTGGGTGAGCGCATCAAGCGCGGTGGATCGACGGTTCGCAGATCTGCCCGAGCCAGTTCCGCACCTCGTGAAGACTCCCACAGCTGAACAGGCCGGGAGGATCGACCTCGACTCTCAGCTTTGCGGCCAGCCGCGACGAGAAGATGACCGCCGCGAGAGAGTCGATGTTCAGGTCCAGGAACGACGCGTGCGGATCGATTTCGGCGACGGGCCTCTTGATGACGCTGCTCAACTCGCTCTGCAGCCAGCCGATATCGATAACCGGCACGTGGAGCGCGGAAGGCGCCTTGACGCCCCCGGGCGGTGCCTCGAGCACGACCAGCGTTCCCGCGCGATACGCGTGGGCGCACGCACTACGCTGCAACTTTCCGCTCGATGTCTTGGGAATGCTCGCGGTACGCACCAGGACGACGTCATCGATGCGTATCTCGAATGCTTCGAGAATCGCCCGGCGGATCGCCTGCTTCGCATCGGGCCAGGCGGAGCTCTGGCGCATTGCGGTGCGCTTGAGTTCGATGACGACGACTACCCGGTCATCGGCGTCGGCTTCGTGAAGGGAGAAGGCCGCGCACGCGGACGGCCGCAGCGCAGGATGCGCGGCTTCGGCCACGGCCTCGAGATCTTGCGGCGCGAAGTTGCGGCCACGCACGATGACAAGATCCTTCAGGCGCGAGCTCACGTACACGGCGCCGTCCTGGACGATGCCCAGATCTCCCGTGCGCAAGTAAGGACCATCACCGCTGTCCGCCAGCCGGGCGCCGAAGGTCGCGAGGGTAGCTTCAGGCTTGTTCCAGTAGCCCTGCGCAACGGAGGGGCCCGACAACCAGATCTCACCTTGTGTGCCATCCGCGCAGGGCAGACAGGTCGATGGGTCAACGATGAGCAGGCGGTGGTGCGGCGGCGGCGCGCCGCAGGCAACCAGGGTTCGAACGGTCACACCATCGTTCATCGAGATCGTCGATGGTTCGGTGTGATGTAGGTGGCTGGCCGCGTACAGCGTTGCCTCTGCCATCCCGTAGGCGGGCATAAATGCCGAATGCCGGAACCCGACCGCACCGAATTTGTCGCTGAAACGGCGCATCGTGCTTGCGCGCACAGGCTCGGCACCGCAGTACGCGACCTCCCAGCGCGACAGGTCCAGATCGTGCAGGTCCTCGTCCTCGATGGACTCGACGGCGAGCTCGAACAGGAAATTCGGGCCGCCTGCATGGGTGACACCGAGCCTGGACATCTGCCGCAGCCAGCGCAGGGGCGATGCGGCGAACATTTGCGGGCTCATGAGGAACCCCGTGAAGCCCGAGAAGATGGGCTGGACCACGCCCACGATCAGACCCATGTCGTGGAACAGCGGCAGCGCCACGAGCTGGACAGAGTCGTGCGTGAACTGCAGCCCCCCGCGAAGCGCGGCCGAGTTGGCCATGAGGTTGCCGTGGCTGACCATGACGCCTTTCGGACTTCCTGTGGAGCCCGAGGTGTATTGCAGCAGTGCGAGGGACTCGGGATCTACATGGATCGGCCGCCAAGCTGCATCCACGCACTCTGGCGCAAGGCGCAGATCGAGCACCGCGAAGGGACGACTGGGAGATGTGGGCTTGAAACACACGACTTCGTCGCTGTCCGCCAAGAGGGCGAGCGCACCGGAATCCTCCGCCAGCAGCTGCAAGCGCTCGCTCAACTGGTCGCGTCGCGGGCAGGGTGCAGGAACCGCCACCGCACCAGCCATCAGGCAGGCCAGAAATCCGACAACAAAGTTCCGGTTGCTGCGAGCGACCAGCAACACGCGTTCGCCGGACAAGCCGTGGTCCTGAAGCTGTGCCGCTACGGATGTACAGCTTCTATACAGCGTGGCGTAGTCGATCTCCTGCGCATCTGCGTCGGAGTCGGCGACGAATCCGAAGGCCGGCCGCGTTGGTGTTCGATTCGCCCGCTGCCGGATCAGCTCAGGAATCGTCGCGGCGGACGAGAAAAGCGGCACGCCACCAACGGGCGAAACGGAGTTGCTGCACTTGCTCATCGTGTCCTTTCGGGTCGAAAGGGGCGCCGGGAGGTCGGCGCGACTTACTGATGAGTTAAAGCGTAGTAGTCAGTTATTCGCAAGTCAACCAAAGAATTCAGTTATTCCGCTTCATCTACATCGTTGGCGCATCCGAGAACAGCGCCTTGTACCGATCGCGCAGCACATTCTTCTGCACCTTGCCCATGGTGTTGCGGGGCAGTTCGGCCACCACGTCGCAGTGCTTGGGTATCTTGAAGTTGGCCAGCCGTGCCTTCAGCGCGGCGACGATGGCGGCGCCTTCTACTTCCGCTGTGGGCCGGGGCACCACCACCGCGACGCCGACCTCGCCGAAGTCCGGGTGCGGAACGCCCACCACCGCGCTTTCGGCGACACCGGGCAACTCGTTGATGAAGCCTTCGATCTCGGCGGGATAGACGTTGTAGCCGCCGCTGATGATCAGGTCCTTGCTGCGCCCGACGATGGTGACGTAGCCGCGTTCGTCGATGCGGCCGACGTCGCCGGTCTTGAACCAGCCGTCGGCGGTGAACTCCTCGCGGGTCTTCTCGGGCATGCGCCAGTAGCCGATGAAGACGTTGGGCCCCGTGACCTCGATGCCGCCGACCTCCCCTGCGGCGACGGGGGCACCGTCGTCGCCCCGCACGCGCAACCCGACGCCGGGCAACGGGAAGCCCACGGTGCCGCCGCGGCGCTCGCCGTCGCGCGGGTCGTACGGGTTGGAGCTGAGCATGAGGGTCTCGCTCATGCCGTAGCGCTCGAGGATGGTGTGGCCGGTGCGCTCGCGCCAGACGTCGAAAGTCTCCAGCAGCAGGGGCGCCGAGCCGGAGATGAACAGGCGCATGCCGCGCACCGTGTCACGGTCCAGCGCGGGCTCGGCCAGCATGCGCGTGTAGAGCGTGGGCACGCCCATGAACACGGTGGCGCGCCGCAGCATGTCGATCGCGCGGCGCGCATCGAAGCGGTTCATCCACAGCATGCGGCTGCCGCTGATGAGGGCGCCATGCAAGGCCACGAACAGGCCGTGCACGTGGAAGATGGGAAGCGCGTGCAGCAGCACGTCTGCGCCTTCCTGAGACGGCGTGCGCCAGCCCCAGTAGTCCTTGAGCACGCGGGCGTTCGACAGCAGGTTGCCGTGCGTGAGCATCGCGCCCTTGCTGCGGCCGGTGGTGCCGCTGGTGTAGAGGATGGCGGCCAGATCGCCCGACGTGCGACGAACGACCTCGTGCTCCGCCGCGTGGTGCATCGCGCGCTCGAGCAGGCTGCCGCTGCGGTCGTCGCCCAGGGTGAAGACGTGGCGCGTGCCGGCCTGGAACGCGAGCTTGCTCACCCAGCCGAAATGGGCCGGGCTGCACACCACCACGGCCGGCTCGGCGTTGCCGATGAAGTACTCGATCTCGGCGCTCTGGTAGGCGGTGTTCAAGGGCAGGAACACGTAGCCGGCCCGCAGCGTGGCCAGGTACAGCATCATGGCCTCGACCGACTTCTCTACCTGCACGGCCACCCGCGCGCCCTCGGGCAGATCGAGGGAGCGCAGGAGGTTGGCCAGCATCGCGGTGGCGCGGTCGATGTCGCGCCAGCTGTAGTGCAGCCCGTCGTCGGTCTCGACGGCGACGGCGTCCAGATCGGACGGGAAAGCGGCGCGCAGCGCCGCGAAGAGGTTCTGGTTCTCGCGGTCCATGGAAATCAGTCGAGCTTGGCTCCCGAGGCCTTGACCACGGCGGCCCAGCGCTTGATCTCGCTGGACACCATCGCGGCGAATTCCTGCTGGCTCATGGCGGGGACGTCGGCGCCCTGGCCGGCCCAGATCGCCTTCAGCTCGTCGCTGGCGAGGGCCTTGCGCATCTCCTCGATGGCGCGCACCTGCAACTCCGGCGGCGTGGCCTTGGGTGCCCACAGGGCGTACCAGGTGCTCACGGTGTAATCGGGAAAGCCCACCTCGGCGGCCGCGGGGACATCGGGAAAGGCGGCGACGCGCTTGTTGCCCGACACCATCAGCGCCTTGATGCGCCCGCCCTTGATGTGCGCAGCGGACGAGCCCAGCCCGTCGAACATCATGTCCACCTGGCCGCCGACCAGGTCGCGCAGCGCGGGGCCGGCACCGGTGTAGGGAATGTGGGTGATGAAGGTCTTGCTCTGCTGCTTGAACAGCTCGCCCGCGAGGTGGTGCGAGGTACCCGTGCCGGCGGAGCCGTAGTTGAAGCGGCCGGGGCGGCTGCGCACCGAATCGAGGAAGGCCTTGAAGTCGGCCACCGGCATGTTCTTGGGGTTGACCACCAGCACCTGGGGCACGTTGGCCACCACCATCAGGGGCACGAAGTCGCGCTCGAGGTCGTAATCGAGCTTGGCGTACATCGACGGAGCGATGGTGTGGTGCACCGCGCCCATGAAGAGGTTGTAGCCATCGGGCGCAGCCTTGGCCGCGAGGCTGGCGCCCACCGTGCCCCCCGCGCCGCCCCGGTTCTCGACCACCAGCTGGCGGCCGGTCTGGCGCGCGAACTGCGCCGCCAGCGGCCGGGCGAAGGCGTCGGTACCGCCGCCGGCCGGAAACGGGACCACCAGGTTCACCGGCCGGCTCGGCCAGGCAGCCGGGCCTGTCTGCGCATGGGCCAGGGGCGCCAGGGCGGCTGCGCCCGCAGCGGCTACGCGCAGGATGTCGCGCCGGGTCGGATGGGAATGCATGGAGCGTCTCCGATATTGTTGAGCAGGGCCGCCACGATACCCGCTCGCCCGCCCCACCACATCCGGATTTGCACCGTCACTGCAGGCCTCAGGCCTGCGCCAGCCGCTCGTGCCGCACCGACCACATCCACAGGCCGATGCCGGCGAGCACCATCGGGACGCACAGCCACTGGCCCATGGTCATGCCCAGCGACAGCACGCCCAGGTGCGCGTCGGGCTCGCGGAAATACTCGGCTACGAAACGCAGCACCCCGTAGCCGATGAGGAATGCGGCCGACACCTGTCCGCGCGGGCGGGGCTTGCGCGCGAACAGCCACAGCAGCACGAACAGCAGCAGCCCCTCGAGCAGGAACTGGTACACCTGCGACGGATGCCGCGGCACCATGGAGCCGCTTTGCGGGAAGATCATGGCCCAGGGCAGCGACGGGTCGGCCGGGCGCCCCCACAGTTCGCCGTTGATGAAGTTGCCCACGCGCCCGGCCGCAAGGCCCAGCGGAACGCAGGGCGCCACCAGGTCCATGACCTGCCAGAACGGCTTGCCGCGCGAGCGCGCGAACCACCACTGCGAAACGATGACGCCGACCAGGCCACCATGGAAGCTCATGCCGCCGCGCCACACGGCGAAGATCTCCAGCGGATGGCTGGCGTAATAGCCCGGCTTGTAGAACAGGCAATACCCCAGCCGGCCGCCGACGATGACCCCGAGTACGCCGACGAAGAGCATGTCCTCGACGTCGCGGCGACTCCAGGCACCGGGTCCGCGCACCGACGCGAAGGGCTCGTGGTGCAGTCGCCGCAGCGCGAGCAGCAGGAACAGCGTGAAGGCGGCCACATAGGTCAGCCCGTACCAGTGGATGGCCACGGGACCCAGCTGCAGGGCCACCGGGTCGATCTGGGGAAAGGTCAGCATCGCGGTATTGTGCCGCCGCGCCCGGACCGCAACGCCGCCCGATGGCCGGTCCGCGCGGGGAGTGCGAGGGCCGTCGGATGAGACAATTCCGCTGCGGCGCAGTGCCTGCAGCCGCCCCACTCCCCGCAAGAGATCCCCGCAAGAGAACCCGAGAGACATATGGACACCAAGCCGATCCAGATGCACCTGCGCAGCAGCCACATCACCGAGGGCAAGTCGCGCGCGCCGAACCGCTCCATGTACTACGGCATGGGCTACAAGGAGACCGATTTCGGCAAGCCCATGGTGGGCGTGGCGAACGGCCACAGCACCATCACCCCCTGCAACAGCGGCCTGCAGAAACTCGCCGACGTCGCGGTGGCGGCGATCCAGGAGGCCGGCGGCAACCCGCAGGTATTCGGCGTGCCCACCATCTCCGACGGCATGGCCATGGGCACCGAGGGCATGAAGTACAGCCTGGTCAGCCGCGAGGTGATCGCCGACTGCATCGAGACCTGCGTGCAGGGCCAGTGGATGGACGGCGTGATCGTCGTGGGCGGCTGCGACAAGAACATGCCGGGCGGACTGATGGGGATGCTGCGCGCCAACGTGCCGGCGATCTACGTCTACGGCGGCACCATCCTGCCCGGCAAGTGGAAAGGCCAGGACCTGAACATCGTGAGCGTGTTCGAGGCCGTGGGCCAGAACGCCGCCGGCAAGATCAGCGACCAGGAGCTCAAGGACATCGAGCAGCACGCCATTCCCGGCACCGGCTCCTGCGGCGGCATGTACACGGCGAACACCATGTCCTCGGCGTTCGAGGCCCTGGGCATCTCGCTGCCCTACTCGTCCACCATGGCCAACCCCCACGACGAGAAGATGAACTCGGCGCGCGAGTCGGCCAAGGTGCTGCTGGAGGCGATCCGCAAGGACATCAAGCCGCGCGACATCGTCACGCGCAAGTCGATCGAGAACGCCGTGGCCGTGATCATGGCCACGGGCGGCTCGACCAATGCCGTGCTGCACTTCCTGGCCATCGCGCACGCGGCGGGCGTGGAGTGGACCATCGACGATTTCGAGCGCGTGCGTCGCAAGACGCCCGTGATCTGCGATCTCAAGCCCAGCGGCAAGTACCTGGCGGTGGACCTGCACCAGGCCGGCGGCATTCCGCAGGTCATGAAGCTGCTGCTGAACGCCGGGCTGCTGCACGGAGACTGCCTCACCATCACCGGCCAGACGATCGCCGAGGTGCTGAAGGACGTGCCCGATGCGCCGCGCGCCGACCAGGACGTGATCCGCCCGATCGACAAGGCGCTCTACAAGGAAGGCCACCTCGCGATCCTCAAGGGCAACCTGTCGCCCGAAGGCGCCGTGGCCAAGATCACCGGGCTGAAGAACCCTGTCATCACGGGCCCTGCACGGGTGTTCGACGACGAACAGTCGGCGCTGCAGGCCATCCTCGACGGCCGCATCCAGGCCGGCGACGTGATGGTGCTGCGCTACCTGGGCCCCAAGGGGGGTCCCGGCATGCCGGAGATGCTGGCCCCCACGGGTGCGCTGATCGGCGCCGGGCTGGGCGAGAGCGTGGGCCTGATCACCGATGGCCGGTTCTCGGGCGGCACCTGGGGCATGGTGGTTGGGCACGTGGCACCCGAAGCCGCCGCCGGCGGCACCATCGCGCTGGTGCAGGAGGGCGATGCGATCACCATCGATGCGCACCAGCTGCGGCTGCAGCTCGACGTGCCCGACGACGAGCTCGCCCGACGCCGCGCCGAGTGGAAAGCACCTGCGCCGCGCTACAACCGCGGCGTGCAGGCCAAGTTCGCGTTCAACGCCTCCAGCGCGAGCAAGGGCGCGGTGCTCGACGCCTTCTGACGGCTCACGGTGGCGCCCTCCCGCCCTGGGCGCGGGCGGGGCGTCGCCGCCGTCCTACGCGCCGGCGCCGCCTCGGCCCCTAGCATGGGGCCTCGCAGGAGGCACCCCATGGACACCCTCTCCGTCTGGCGCGGCACGGCCCCGTCGCCTGGCTTCGGCATGCTCTCCGGTGACCTCAGCACCGATGTGCTCATCATCGGCGGCGGGATCACCGGCGTCACGCTGGCCGTACTGCTCGCGCGCGCCGGCCGCCAGGTGATGCTGCTGGAGGCGCACGAGATCGGCAGCGGCTCCACCGGCAACTCGACCGGCAACCTGTACGAAACCCTGGCCGAAGGGCTCTCGTCGGTGCGATCCCGCTGGGGCGTCGATATGGCCCGGGAGGTCCTGGCGGTGCGTCGCGCGGCGGTCGAGTTCATCGAGCAGCAGGCCCGGGGCGTGCCCGATGCGGCGTTCCGGCGCTGTCCGCTGGTGCGCTATGCGCTCTCGCCTTCGCACCAGGCCGAGGTAGACAAGGAGTTCGAGTCGCTGCAGGCCGCCGGCGCCACGGTCGAGCGCAGCCAGCAGCTGCCGCCGGGTCTGCCGGCCGCGGCAGGCCCTGTCGTGATGCTGGCGAACCAGGCGCAGATGCACCCACAGGGCTACCTGGTCCACATGGCGAAGCAGGCGGCGCAGGCGGGCGCCTCGCTGCACGAGCACACCCGCGTGCTGGACATCGACACCAACGCGCGGGTGGTGGACACGGCCACCGGGGCGGTGAAGTACCGCGAGCTGGTGATGGCCACGCACACGCCCAAGGGCATCCGGCTGGTGCACAACGAGATGCCGGTGCATCGGGAATACGGGGTCGCGCTGCCGCTGCAGGCCGGACACGACATCGGCCCGGGCATCTTCTGGGCCGAGGGCGACGAAGGGATTTCGGTGCGCACGCTGGACCACGGCGGCCAGCGGTTCGTAGTGTGCGTCGGGCAGGACCATCTGCCGGGGGCCCACAACGCCAAAGCCGCGCTGATGGCGGTGGAAGCCGCGGCGCGGCGGCACTTCGGCGAAGCCGAGGTGGCCTACCGCTGGTCGGCCCAGAACTACCGCGGCGCCGACAGCCTGCCCTACATCGGCCGCGACAAGTCGGGCTGCTTCGTCGCCACCGGCTTCGCGACCGACGGGCTGACCTGGGGCACCTTGGCGGCCCGCATGATCGCCGACGAACTCCAGGGCGGCATGCACGCCTTCGCACGGCATTGCAAGCCCACCCGGCTCTCGCCCATCAAGGGAGGCAAGGCTTTGCTGCAGGAAGCGGCGGTGGTGACCAAGGCGCTGCTGAAGGACTATCTGACGCACCGCCAGGAGGAGCGGCTGTCCAGCCTGGCGCCGGGCGACAGTGCCCTCGTGGACGCCGAGGGCGAGAGCTGCGCGGCCTGGCGCTCGCCCGACGGCGAACTGTTCGCGGTCTCGTCCGTGTGCACCCACATGGGATGCAAGGTGCACTGGAACAGCGTGGAAACGAGCTGGGACTGCCCCTGCCATGGCAGCCGGTTCCGGCCCGACGGAACCGTGATCGAGGGCCCCGCGCTCAAGCCGCTGGCCCGCAAGTACCCACGTTCGCTGGAGCCCTGAACGCGTCGCCTGCGCAGCTCGTGGCTGCTGTCGCAGCTGCGTACGGGTGCCTGGTGCGGTTGTCCGGCGCCTGCGGCGGCGCGTACATCTCTCTCAGGGCATGTAGGACGAGTGACGCACGCCGTTGCGCTCGAGCTGCTTGCGCAGCTTGGCGATGCGGCGGGCTTCCTCGCGCTGTGCGGCGCGGCGTTTGGTCAGACCGGTGAGGTCGGACACCGCCCACCACAGCGAGACGATCGGAAAAGGGAGCATCACGCCCCACCAGGGCCAGTCGGCGACGGGGCCGATTCCCACCAGCTTGAGGGCGACCAGCACGATCCCCAGCACGAGCAAATACATCGAATCCCTCCAGACGGCTAGGCGATTTCCCCAAGCCCTTTCGCGGCTTGCAGGTCAACGCTGCTCACTACAATCGCGTTGGTGACTGTAAACCAACCGCAGAGGAACTCCTTATGAAACGTGCCCTGTTTGCCTTGGCCGCCACCGCCTTCATCGCGGCGCCGGCACTGGCCGACCAGGCCCTGGCGAGCGCGAAGAACTGCATGGCCTGCCATGCCGCCGACAAGAAGCTCGTCGGACCGTCGTTCAAGGACGTGGCCACGAAGTACGCCAAAGACGGCGCCGCCGTGGACAAGCTGGCCGTGAAGATCATCAAGGGCGGCTCGGGCGTGTGGGGTCCGGTCCCCATGCCGGCAAATGCCCAGGTCAGCGAGGCCGAAGCCAAGAAGCTGGCCAGCTGGGTCATGAGCATCAAGTAAGACCCCGCGCGATCTCCGCGCGCCGGTAGCGCACCGCAGAAAGGCCGCTCACGCGGCCTTTTTTCTTGGGCGCTGCATGGCGGGGGCCGGCTTGAGGTTTGCAGCTCGCGCAGAACGGGCGCCATGTTTGGGTGACACGGCCTCGACGCGCAGAAGCCGCTCGCCGCACCCCGCTCCCGAACCTTGCACCGGGTACCCGCAAGCCGGTAGCACCGGAATCGGAACCGCTGCCGCGGCGGCCCCTCGCCCGCTCAGTTCTTCTCGGACAGCTGCTCAAGGATGGCCGGGTTTTCCAGCGTGCTGGTGTCCTGGGTGATGGCCTCTCCCTTGGCGATGCTGCGCAGCAGGCGGCGCATGATCTTGCCGCTGCGCGTCTTGGGCAGGTTCTCGCCGAAGCGGATGTCCTTGGGCTTGGCGATGGGGCCGATCTCCTTGGCCACCCAGTTGCGCAGTTCGTTGGCGATCTGGCGCGCCTCCTCGCCGCTCGGGCGGGGCCGCTTGAGGACGACGAAGGCGCAGACCGCCTCGCCGGTGAGCTCGTCGGGCCGGCCGACCACCGCCGCTTCGGCAACCAGGTCGGTCTTGGCCACCAGGGCCGACTCGATCTCCATGGTGCCGAGCCGGTGGCCCGAGACATTGAGTACGTCGTCGATGCGGCCCGTGATGCGGAAGTAGCCTCGGTCGGCGCTGCGCACCGCACCGTCGCCGGCGAGATAGATCCGTCCGCCCATCTCCTCGGGGAAGTAGCTTTTCCTGAAGCGCTCGGGGTCGTTCCAGATGGTGCGGATCATCGCGGGCCAGGGCCGCTTGATCACCAGCATGCCCCCGGCGCCGTGGGGCATGTCCTTGCCGGTCTCATCGACGACGGCCGCAGCGATGCCGGGCAGCGGTAGCGTGCACGATCCGGGCACCAGCGGCGTCGCGCCCGGAAGCGGCGTGATCACGTGCCCGCCGGTCTCGGTCTGCCAGAAGGTATCGACCACCGGGCAGCGTTCGCCGCCCACGTTTCGCCAGTACCACATCCAGGCCTCGGGATTGATCGGCTCGCCGACGCTGCCCACGATGCGCAGGCTCGACAGGTCGCTGCGCGCCGGGTGCACCTTCTCGTCGGCCTCCGCCGCCTTGATGAGGGAGCGGATGGCGGTCGGCGCCGTGTAGAAGATGGAGACCTTGTGCCGCTCGATCATCTGCCAGAACCGACCCGCATCCGGCCAGGTGGGTACGCCCTCGAAGATGACCTGCGTGGCGCCTGCCGCCAGCGGGCCGTAGGCGACGTAGGTGTGGCCGGTGATCCAGCCGATGTCGGCGGTGCACCAGAACACGTCCTGCGGCCGGACGTCGAAGGTCCACAGCATCGTCAGGTGCGCCCACAGCAGGTAGCCGCCGGTCGCGTGCTGCACGCCCTTCGGTTTGCCCGTCGATCCGGACGTGTACAGGATGAACAGCGGATGCTCGGCTTCCACGGCGACCGGAGGGCACTCGCTCGACTGACCTTCGAGTGCCTCCTCGAAGGTCTTGTCGCGGCCCGCCACCATGGTGCACGCCGTCCGGGTGCGCCGGTACACCAGCACCGTGCGCAGCGTGTCGCAGCCCCCCATGGCGATGGCTTCATCGACGATGGCCTTGAGCGGCATTTCCTTGCCGCCGCGCATCTGGAAATTGGCCGTGACCACGGCCTTTGCGCCGGCATCGATGATGCGCTCGTTCAGTGCCTTGGCCGAGAAGCCGCCGAACACCACGCTGTGCGTGGCGCCGATGCGCGCGCAGGCCTGCATCGCGACGACGCCCTCCACGGTCATGGGCATGTAGATGACGACGCGGTCGCCCTTCTCGATGCCCTGCGCCCTCAGCGCGTTGGCGAAGCGGGCGACGCGTTCGAGCAGTTCGCGATAGCTGATGCGGCTGACCTGCCCGTCGTCGGACTCGAAGACGATGGCGGTCTTGTGTTCCACCGGCGTGCCCAGGTGCTTGTCCAGGCAATTGGCCGAGGCATTGAGCTCGCCGTCGTCGAACCACCGGTAGAACGGCGCGCGGCTGTCGTCCAGCGTGCGCGTGAACGGCCGGCTCCAGACGACGTGCTCGCGCGCCAGCCGGGCCCAGAACCCCTCGAAGTCGCTCTCGGCCTCGCGGCACAGCGCCTCGTAGGCCTGCATGCCCGAAATGCGGGCGCCCTGCTGGGCAGCGTCGGAGGGAGGGAACACGCGGTTTTCGACCAGGACCGATTCGATGGCAGTCATGCTTGTCTCCGGAGGTGGTGGCTGTCGGGCGCGACTTTCTGCCGGGCCTCTTACATCGCACTGACTGAGTGTAGCCAGGGGTGCGGGGGGGCTGCGCGCCCTAGAATCGCCGGTCCCTTTTCCAATCCCCCCCGATGGCCGACCCGAATCCGCTGCAGACCAGGAACTCTCCCCTGCGTCCCCTGCCGAACCTGATTTTTGCCAGCCGCTGGCTCCAGCTGCCGCTCTACCTGGGCCTGATCGCGGCCCAGGCCGTCTATGTCTTTCACTTCTGGGTCGAGCTGATTCACCTGCTCGAGGCCGCCTTCGGCAGCGAGGTCGCCCTGCAGAAGCTGATCACCAGCATCGGCTACAAGAGCACGGCCGCGGTGACCAGCCTGAACGAGACCGTCATCATGCTGGTCGTTCTGGCGCTGATCGACGTGGTGATGATCTCCAACCTGCTGATCATGGTGATCGTCGGCGGCTACGAAACCTTCGTCAGCCGCATGAACCTGCAGGGCCATCCCGACCAGCCCGAATGGCTGAGCCACGTGAACGCCTCGGTGCTCAAGGTCAAGCTCGCCACCGCCATCATCGGCATCAGCTCGATCCACCTGCTCAAGACCTTCATCAATGCCGACAACTATTCCGACCGGGTGCTGATCGCGCAGACCGCCATCCATATCGCGTTCCTGCTGTCGGCGATGGCGATCGCCTACACGGACCGGATCATGGCCGGCGGCACCTCCGGCGCCAGGCACTGAAGCCTGTGGCCGGCGCTCACGCCAGCTTGGCGGGCGGCAGCCACACCTCGACCTGCAGCCCGCCGCCCAGGCGCTTCGCCAGGCGCAGGCTGCCGCCGTGCGCCTCGACTTCCTGTCGCGCGATGGCCAGGCCCAGGCCGCTGCCGGCGCCGCGTGCGCGTCCTGCATCGGTGCGGTAGAAGGGGCGTCCGAGCAGGGCGAGCTCGGCGTCCGATACGCCCGGGCCGGCGTCGAGCACACGCACCACGACCCAGCCGTTCTCCAGGGCGCTGGACAGCTCCACCCGGCCGCCGCCGTGCCGCACCGCGTTGTCCACCAGATTGCCGAAGATGCGGCGTGCCGCCGCAAGCCGCAGATCGGTGTAGGGCAGGCCTCCGAGGTTCACCTCGAAGGTCACGCCGGCGCCGGCGTGCTGCAGCGCGAGTTCGCCCAGCAGAGGATTGATGTCCAGCGGCAGCTTCGGCTCGAGATCGCTCGCCTGCGCGAAGGCGGCGAACTGCTCCAGGACCCGGTCCATCTCGCCCGCATAGCGCAAGGCTTCCACCGGCGTGGTCGCGCGGGGCAGCGCAGCTCGCAGGCCATCCAGCAGGCGGCGCAGATCCTGGGACACGCCCGTCATCATCACGGCCCGTTCTGCATGGGCGTCCGCCAGCCGCGCGGCCATCTTCTTGAAGTGCCGATCGAGTTCCAGAACGTCGCCGTCGTGCCCGGACGGCGGCATGGGGGCCGGGCCGCCGCCGCGCGCGTCGATGCCGTCCATCGCGTCCACGAGCCAGCCAAGCTGACGGCGCATGCGCACCAGCAGGAAGGCGGCGCCGGCCGAAGCGACCGCGGTGGTCGCCAGCGCGACCAGGATCAGGTAGGGCAGCGGAATATCGACGAAGCCCGACAAATCGTGGCGGATCCAGCGCGTGCGCCCTTCTCCCAGCGGCAGCCCGAGCCACAGGAAGGGCGGCGTGCCCGCGGTGAACGCCACGTTGTAGTTGGGCAACTGCTCGCGCATGGACAGGAAGTAGCGCTCGATCATGTCCGTGCGTGGCTCGGTGAATCCCCAGTTCGCCGGATCGTCAGCCACCAGGCGCCCGTTGGTGAGGCGGCCGAGCGCGTCGAGGTGGGCGTCACGCATCTCCGGGGGCAGTGCCCGAACGGACGCGGCGACCGCCGCCAGCGAGGCGGAAAACGCATCGGCAACCATCTGCACGCGCCGGTCCTGCACGAAGCGCACGAACGAGAGGCTGAGCAGCGCCAGCGTGAGCACGGCCACCGAAAGGATCACGAGAAAGTTGACCAGGAAAGGGCCACCGAAACGCTGCACCTTGGCGCGCACGGTCTGCAGCAGTGCCGATGCGCGCCCTCGTACCGTCGTCCCGGCGCCATCGAGCTCCTGCGGCGCCGTCGCGGCCGCTGCGCCGTTCGTCACAGCGGGTTTACTGTTGTCGTCCATTCCAGGCCCTCCATTGCCGGCCTGGCGGCGCGCGCCCTGCTCAGCCGTGAATTGCACCTTATCTGTAGCTCATCAATGACGCAACCCGGTTTCTCCTAAAGGACTCCTGCAACACACATCTGTACTCTGTTCTTCGTACTGCGTCATCAGTGACCGGAACCGGTCATGCGGCCGGGATCGACCCATCGGTCGAAATCCTCCGGCGAGACGTGGCCCGAAGCCACAGCCGCCTCGCGCAGGCTGGTGCCCTCCCGGTGGGCCTTCTTGGCGATCTCGGCTGCCTTGTCGTAGCCGATGTGCGGGTTCAGCGCGGTCACCAGCATCAGCGAGCGCGACACCAGCTCGGCGATGCGCTCGTGGTTCGGCTCGATCCCGGTGGCGCAGTGCGCGTCGAAGCTGTCCATGCCGTCGGCCAGCAGGCGCGCGCTCTGCTGGAAGTTGTGCGCGATCAGCGGCCGAAACACGTTCAGCTCGAAATTGCCCGAAGCGCCGCCCACGGTGATCGCCACGTCGTTGCCGAACACCTGGCAGCACAGCATGGTGAGCGCCTCGCTCTGGGTGGGGTTCACCTTGCCCGGCATGATGGAGGAACCCGGTTCGTTCTCGGGGATGCGCAGCTCGCCGATGCCGCTGCGCGGGCCGCTGGCCAGCCAGCGGATGTCGTTGGCGATCTTCATCAGGCTCGCCGCCAGTCCTTTCAGGGCGCCGTGCGCGTGGACCAGGGCATCGGCCGCGGCCATCACCTCGAACTTGTTCGGCGCGCTCACGAACGGGTGCCCGGTGTGGCGCGCGAGTTCGCCCGCCACCTGCTCGGCATAGCCGGGCGGCGCGTTCAGCCCGGTGCCCACCGCGGTGCCGCCCAGCGCCAGCTCGTACAGGTGCGGCAGGCTGGCCTCGATGTGGCGCGCAGCGTGGGCGAGCTGGGCGCAGTAGCCCGAGAACTCCTGCCCGAGGGTCAGCGGCGTGGCGTCCTGCAGGTGCGTGCGGCCGATCTTCACGATGTCGGCGAAGGCCTGAGATTTGGCGAGCAGCGTGGCGTGCAGCCGGGTGAGCGCGGGGAGCACCTGCTCGCGCAGCGCCAGCACGGCGGCCACGTGCATGGCCGTGGGATAGACGTCGTTGGACGACTGGCTGCGGTTCACATGGTCGTTGGGATGCACCCGCCGGCCCTCGCCGCGCGCGCCACCCAGCAGCTCGCTTGCGCGGTTGGCGAGCACCTCGTTGACGTTCATGTTGGTCTGGGTGCCCGAGCCGGTCTGCCACACCACGAGGGGAAATTCCTCCGCGTGGTCGCCGGCGAGCACTTCGTCGGCCGCGGCGACGATGGCTCCGGCGATGCGCTCGTCCAGCAGCCCGAGGCCGCGGTTGACGAGCGCCGAGGCGCGCTTGACCTGCACCAGCGCGCGCAGGATTTCGCGGGGCTGACGCTCGCCGGAGATGGCGAAGTTGCGCAACGAGCGCTGGGTCTGCGCGCCCCAGAGGCGCTCGGCCGGGACCTCGATCGGTCCGAAGGTGTCGTGCTCGGTGCGGGTGCTCATGCGCGCGGTCTCCACGAAGGCGTCGGAGCACCCTATCAGAGGTCAGGGCTCGCGAGGCTGATCCGCACCCGCGCAGCCTCGCTTTCAGGCCAGCACCAAGCCCAGCAGCAGGGCCAGAAGGCCGAGCGCGGCCACGGCGACCGACCAGGCAGTAAGACGTTCGGCCGCACCATGCGCTCCTGCCATCCAGGACAACGCCGGCATGGCCACCGCGTCGCCGGCGCCAGGTTCGACCGCAGGCGCCTGCGAGCGCTCGCGCAGCGTTCCCAGCCGCGCATCGACCCAGGCGGCCACGTCTCCCACCGGCACCTGCGGGCGGTTCAGCGGCCACCGCGCCGCCGCATACGCCAGCGCCAGTGCCAGCAGCAGGGGCCAGGCCGCATCCACCAGCGAAGCGGGCTCGAGCGCGTAGGCGACCGCCGACGGTGCGAGTCGTGGGGCGAGCCCCCAGGGCACGGCCAGCGCCGCCACGACCAATACCACCCAGGGCAGCAGCATCCACAGGGACGGCCTGCCCGAGCGGGCCTCCTGCCGTGCCGCCAGCCACAGGAATCGCAGCATCAGCAGCATCGTTCCCACCGCCGACCAGGTGGCTGCGAGGGCCGCCGCGCCCTCCCCCAACGGCTCCTTGGTGGCCAGCTTGGCCAGCGCCCCACCGCTCAGCGGCAGGCCCGCGATGGCCGCACCGAGCACGGCGAGGACCGCCAGGACGAGCCCGCGCCCCGCCCACGCGCCCAGCAGCCCGTACCCGAGGAACAGCGCTCCCTTCGCGAGTCCGTGGTGCACGGCGAGCAGCGCCACCGCGGCAGCGGTGGCCTCGGCCGCAGCCGCTCCTGGCGTGCCCGCGCCAGCGCCGATGACGGCCACCAGCAGGCCCATCTGGCTCATCGTCGAATACGCCAGCACCGCCTTCGGGTTTTGCTGCGGCAGGCCGAGCACCACGCCCGCGTAGGCGCTCGCCAGCCCCAGCCATGTGATGACCAGCGGCCAGTCCGCGAGCAGGCCCTCCCCCGGCAGGAAGCGCACCAGCCCGATCACGCCCGCTTTCACGATGGCGCCGCTGAGGACCGCCGACGCCGGCACGGGCGCCGCCGAGTGGGCGAGCGGCAACCACCCGTGCAGGGGCACCAGGCCGCACTTCATGCCGACGCCGGCCAGCAGCGCGAGCACCGCCCAGGTGCCCCATTCGGCCTGCGGCAAGGCCTGCCGGATCGGATCCATCAAGGTGCTCGCGGCGGCATGGCTGCCCAGCATGAGGGCCAGCAGCAAGGACGTTTCGCCGAACACCGCGAGCGCGATGTAGATGCGACCGGCACGCAGGCTCTCGGCGCTGCGTTCGTGGATCACCAGCGCATAGGCGGGCAGCGAAACGAAGGAGAAGGCGACGTAGTAGGCGACCGCGTCGCCGGCCACACAGGTGCCTAGGCTGCCGGCCAGCGTGAGCTGCCAGCAGACGCAGAAGCCCCGCGCGTGCGGCTTGCCCGCGAGATACCCCTGCGCATACAGGCCGGCGCAGATCCACAGGGGCGCCGCCAGCCCGAGAAACAGCGCTCCCATGGCATCCAGGCGCAGCACCGCGCTCAGCTGCGCATCGGGCAACTCGAAGGCGGCGCCGACCGGCACCAGCAGAATGCAGGCGAGCGCCGGCAGTGCGCCCCAGGGCAGCAGCCACAGCGGCCGGCGCACCAGTGCGCTCAGGAGCGCCAGCAGCAGCGGCAGCGTGGGCACGAGGACCAGCAGGAAGGCGTCGCGGCTCACGGACGCGCCTCCACCCTGCACGCTGCCGCGCCGACCGGAAGAGCCGCGGTGCGGCTCGCTCCCGGGAGCGCGCCCCCGACCGCGCCCACAGCCGGCTCGCTACGCACCGCCGGCCCGCGGACGTCGAGAGCGCCGCACCATTGCACGCGCGGAGGATGGACGCTGCGCATTGCAGCCTTGCCCCATCGCCGGCCTGGCCGGCAGCGCAGGTGGCAGGCCGGCGTGCTTCGCGGCGCGGCGCCGCGTGCTGTCAGAACGAGAACACTGCGGCGGTTCATGGTGCGTAGGTCCGCTGAACGATCAGCGAGGCCCAGCCGAGCGGGCTGTAGCCGAAGCCCGCCACCGCGCCCGCCATCACGCTGGCGACGCCGGTCACCACCGCGGGCGCGACCAGGCCGATGCCGCTGCCAGTCGGTGCATGGCCGTGCGCATCGGCCGGCGGGGCATCGGCCGGTGGAGGCAGGAACCAGGCGCGGTACAGCAGCGGCAGGAAGTAGGCGGCGTTGAGGATGCTGCTGAGCGCCAGCACCAGCAGCACCCACGGTTGGCCGGACTGCAGCGCCCCTACGCCCAGATACCACTTGCTCACGAAGCCCGCGACCGGCGGCACGCCGATCATTCCCAGCGCCGCCGCGCTGAAGGCCAGCATGGTCAGCGGCATGCGCCGCCCGGCGCCGTCCAGCGCATCCACCCGGGTGACGCCGATGCGTTCGGCCAGCGCGCCGGCGCAGAAGAAGAGCGTGATCTTCATCAGCCCCTGGTGCACCAGGTGGACCAGTCCGCCGATGGTGGCGTACGGCCCGAACAGGGCGGTTCCGAGCACGATGTAGGAGACCTGGCTCACGGTGGAGTACGCCAGCCTGCGCTTGATGTCCTGCTGCTGCAGCGCACGCAGCGAGCCCCAGAGGATGGTCACGCTGGCAGCGATCGCAAGCGGCAGGCCGAGGCCCAACTCGTGCACCAGTTGCACGCCGTAGACGTCGTAGACCACGCGCACGATGCCGAAGGCGCCCGCCTTGACCACCGCCACCGCGTGCAGCAGTGCGCTCACGGGTGCGGGGGCGACCATCGCGTGGGGCAGCCAGCCGTGCAGCGGAACGAGCGCCGCCTTCACTCCCAGCCCGCCGATCATCAGCAGGAAGATCCAGCGCAGCGCGTTCGCGTCGCCCTGCACGAGCGTGCCGTGGCGGATGAATTCGACCGGGCCCACCTGTCCTTCCAGGCCCACGATCCCGGCCAGCAGCACCGCGCTCCCGACCATCGTGTAGGCGAGGTAGCGCCGCCCTGCGGCGAGGGAGGCAGCATCGCCCTTGTGCACCACCAGCGGCCACGTCGACAGCGTGAGCAGTTCGTAGAAGATGAAGAACGACACCAGCGTTCCGGCCAGGGCGATGCCGGTGGTCGCTGCGACGCACAGGCTGAAAAAGCCGAAGAAGCGCGAGAGATTGGCGCCGTGCCCCAGATAGGCGATGGCATAGATGGTGGTGAGCAGCCACAGGAACGCCGACAGCGTCACGAACAGCAGCGACAGGGCGTCCACCCGCAGCAGCAGGTCGAGCCCGGGCAGCAGCGCGAGCCGCGCCTCGTAGCTGGCACCGCTCGCCACCCCCGCCAGCATCAGCCCCACCAGCACCAGCTTGGCCAAGGCTCCGAGCAGGTTGACGATGATGCGCGTGCGTCGCGCCTGCTCGGGCAAGGCGAAGATCACGAGCGACGTGATCAGCGACATCGACAGCGTGAGGACCGGCAGGAGCGCGTTCATGGCGGCGCCTCCCCGGGCCAGGAGCCGGCGAGCAAGGCGAACGGCCCTGCGGACAGCAGCCCCAGCACCACGGCGGCGAACGCGAGTGCGAGCGCCACCGCCTGCCGCCGCCGTGGCACGCGCACCGCCAGCTCGGGTCGCGCATCGGCCAGCATGCACGACAGCGGCCGAAAGAGGTAGGCCGCGGCGAACAGGCCTCCAGCCAGCATGACCGCGGCCCACCACCACTGGCCGCTGCCGAGCGCCGCGGTGAGCAGCAGGTATTTGCCGGTGAAGCCGCCCGAGGGCGGCAGCCCCATCAGCGAAACCGCCGCCAGCGCGAAGGCGAACGCCGACAGCGGCATGGCGCCGCCGAGGCCGGCCAGCCCTGCGACCCGGTCGTGACCCAGGGCCTGCGCCATATCGCCCGCTGCCAGGAACATCGCCGCCTTCGCGAGCGCGTGGGCCAGTGCGTGGAAGGCCACGCCCGTCCAGGCCGCAGCGGCCCACTCGGTTTCCCGGCCGGGACCGGCCGCGAGTGGGAACACCAGCAGCAGGTAGCCGAGTTGGGCCACGGTGGAATACGCGACCACGAGCTTGAGCCGCTCCTGCCGCAACGCGAGCCAGGAGCCCAGCACGATGGCGCCCGCGCCCAACACACCCAGCAGCTGGCTGAAGACCGCATCGGGAAGGGCAGGCAGGGCCTCGAACCACACCCGCAGCAGCACCAGGAAGGGCGCCTTCACCACCAACGCCGAGAGCAGCGCGCTCGCGGGTGCGGGCGCCGCCGCGTGGGCGGGCGCGAGCCAGCCGTGCAGCGGGAACAGGGCGCCCTTGGCCATGAGGCCGACCGAGATCAGCGCCGCCGCCAGCGCCACGTCGCTCCCGCCGGAGGGCAGCTGGCCGAGCGCCTGCAGATCGAGCGTTGCATGCCGGGCGTACAGCAGGACCACGCCGAGCAGGTAGGCCAGCGAGCCCACCAGGGCGAACAGCAGGTAGCGCAGCGCCGCCGCCACCGCAGCCGCGCTACCTTCCAGGGCAACCAGCGCCACCGCGGAGATGGTCAGCAGCTCCAGCGCCACGTAGAGGTTGAACAGGTCTGCACCGACGAAGGCGGCATTGAGCGCAGCGAGCAGGCAGAAGGACAGCGGCCAGAAGGCCCATGCCTGGCGTGCCGCTTGCGCGCCGAAACGCGACCGGCCCGCCGCGAAGGCGCCGAGCGCCACCAGCGAGCTCACCACCAGCAGTGCGCAGCCAAGGCCGTCCAGCCGCAGGGCGATGCCCAGCGGCGGCCACCAGCCGCCCACGTGCACGCGCGAGGGGCCGTGCATCGCGACCTGCACGCTCGCTGCCACCGTCACCAGCAGACCGAGCAGCCCGACCGGCAGCGCGAGCAGGCGCGCCGCGCGCAGCGAGACGCTCGCCACCAGCGCGGCCAGCAGCGGCAGCGCCACGACCAGCGCCGCCCAGGGCACGTTCGCCAACGGGGCGTCAGCGGACCACGCCACCGTCGCTGCCTTCCTCGCGCGCCAGGTCCGCTTCGTCGGCTTCGTCCGGGAGCACGACCGCGCCGGTGTGTTCGTACAGGCGCACGGCCAGGGCGAGCCCGAGTGCCGTAGCGGCCAGGGCGACCACGATGCCGGTGATCACCATCGCGAGCGGCACCGGGTCCAGCGGCCCGGGCGTGCGCGCCGCCAGGCTGCCGAACAGCAGGAAGATGCCGCTGCCCATGATGTTGAAGCCGAGCAGCCGCAGCAGAAGGTGACTGCGCACCATCAGTCCGTAGAGCCCGATGGCGATCAGAGCCGCACCGCACAAGCCGAACAGCACCGGGTTCATGCCTGCCTCGCCGGCGGCCCCATCACCAGCAGGCCCAGCGTGGCGGCGATCGACACCGTGAGTCCGCTCTCGACCAGCAGCACCAGCGCCTTGGCGACACCGCCGGGGAAGTAGAGGAAGCTGCCGAAGGGGATCGCGGCGACCGCGACGGACAGGAACAGCGCCGGCCCTGCGACCAGCACCAGCCGCAGCCGCGTGCTTTCGACGGCGGCGGGACGCGCCAGGCCCGCCATGGCCGCCAGCAGCCAGACCGCGGCCAGGATGGTCCCCGCCTGGAAGGCGCCGCCCGGTGCATCGGCGCCCGCCCAGAACAGGTGGATGCCCACCAGCAGACCGGCAGGCGGCAGCACCCGCGCGAACGAGGCCATGAGGCCCTCGGGCCGGGCGTGGTCCGGCAGGCCGGGGCGACCGGGCCAGGCGCCGTCGCTGCACAGCGACCAGGCCGCGAGCAATGCGGCCAGCAGCACCACCGTCTCCAGCAGGGTGTCGTAGCCGCGGAAGTTGAGCAGCACCGCGGTGACGGGGTTGGACACGCCCGTGGCGCCGATCTGCGCCTGGACCCGCGGCGCCAGGGCCTCCCCCGCCGGCGCGGTGAGCACCACCTGCGCGAGCGCCGCGAACAGTGCAGCGCAGAGCAGGGCCGACAGGACCGGGTGGGCGCGCCTGGCGCCGGCGCGCCGGGTGGGGCTCGCGTGCCGGCCCACCGTGGCGCCGGGCGCACCGGAAAAACCCTGAGCGGACGCCCTTGTTGCTTCCGGGGGCTGCGCCATCGCGGCACCGGCGTCACCGGCATCACCGGCGCCCGGCGGCGGCGCGCCTCGCAGCCGCGCCGCGGCGCGCATCAGCAGCACGCCGGTGAGGCCAGCTCCGAGCGCCGCCTCGGCGAGCGCCACGTCGATCGCACCCAGGCGCACCCAGGCAATGGCGACGAACAGCCCGAACGAGACGAAGAACACCACCGCTGCGAAGAGCTCGCGCACCAGCACGGCCCCCAGCGCCACCCCCACCAGCAGCACGCACAGCAGGACGTCGAAGGCGAGCCGGCCCACGCCGCCGCTCATCGCGCGGCCTCCGTGCTGCGCCCGGAGCCGGCCTGCCCCTGACGTGCCGACGACGCAGCCTGGCGGCGCACCCGCAGCGCCTGCGTGCCGGGCACGGGTGTGCCACGGGTGGGGGTGCGCGTCGCCCGGCGATGTACGCGCAGCGCCCGCCGGCAAATTCCCTGCCGCGCCGGCAAGCCCTGCCGGCGAGCTACCGGCAGCACACGCAGCGCCCGAAGGCAGTGGCTTCGCAGTGGCGGGCGGCGGCGTACCGCGGCGTCCTGCGCGACAACGGCCCGGCGGCTCATGGGCCGGTGTCCTCGCGCGCCGGCAGGTTCACGAGCGCGGCGCGTGCCACCAACTGCGCCGCAGTGGCCGCCGCCAGCATCGCCAGCCCCCACACCAGGAGCAGCTTGAGGGCGTGCCAGACGCTCGGTGCCTGCAGCGCCATTGCCAGGGCGATGAAGCCGAGCCCCAGGTTGTCGGCCTTGGTCAGGGCGTGCAGGCGCGTGTGGACGTCGGGAAAGCGCAGCAGGCCCACCGTACCGGCCACGAAGAACACCAATCCCAGGATGCACAGGACGACGCTGGCGCCGGCGAGCAGCGCATTCACGGCCGCTCCTCCTCGGGGTCGCCGGCGCCATCGGGGCTGACGGCCTTGACGAAAGCCACGGCCGCCACCGCGGCGAGCAATGCGAGCACCAGCGCCACGTCCAGCACCGCCGGAACGTCGGAGGCCTCGGCCAGCAGCAGCAGGATCGCCACCCCGCCGGTGCTGGCGAGCTGCGCGCCCATCATGCGGTCGGCGCGGCTCGGGCCGAGCAGGATGCGCAGCAGGCTGCCCGCCACCGTCAGCAGCAGCAGCGCGGCGCAGGCATAGAGGAATTCATCCATGGCGATGCCCGCGCTGCCGCCCCAGCAGCTCGCACAGCTCGCGCTCCAGCGCAGCCGCGTCGCGCAGCACGGGCTGGTGCCGGTCGAGGCAGTGGATCAACAGGGTGTGGCCGTCGTCGCCGGCCGGAAGCGTTCCCGGCATCAGGCTGAGCAGGTCCCCCAGCAGCTTGCGCGAGGGGCCGGGCGGAAGCACCCACGGGTGGCGCAGCCAGCCGGGCCGAATCGGCAACGCCGGGTGAAGGGCACGGCGGGCGACGTCGACACCACCGCTCAGGGAGCCGTGCACGAAGCGCGCGAACACCCGCAGCAGCACGCGCAGCCGCACGGTCTGGGAGACCGGCGGCAGCAGGCGCAGGCTCACCAGCGCGGCGGCTGCGCAGGCCAGGGCACCGACCGCCCACGCGTGGGGGTCGCCGGCCGTGAGCACCAGCCAGAAGAAGGCCATTTGCAGGAAGCGCTTGAGAAGGACCATGCCGGTGTGGAGCGCCGCAGGTGCATGCCGACAGCACGCGGCACCCGAGCGGAATCGACCCTAGCAGAGGTTGCGCAGCCCGTGTGCCGGACGAGGCCCCGAGACCCGGCGCGGCAAGGCACTCGCTGCCTTCCGGTGCGTGCCGGCGGTGAAGCGGACGCGGGCGCCCTGCCTGCAGATCCGGCATCGCGCGGCATGGCCCGGCTCGGGCACACCGGCGGGCGGCGGCGCAGCGCGGCGCACGCGCGCGCGGCACCGGGTGCCGGTCAGCCCGGCTGCTTGACGACGCGCAGGTACGGCTTGACCGCCTTCCAGCCGTCGGGGAACAGCGTCTTGGCTTCTTCGTCCGTCACCGAGCCCGCGATGATCACGTCGTCGCCCTGCTTCCAGTTGGCGGGCGTGGCGACCTTGTACTTGGCCGTCATCTGGATGGAGTCGAGCGCGCGCAGGATCTCGTCGAAGTTGCGGCCCGTGGTCATGGGGTAGACCAGCATCATCTTGATGCGCTTGTCGGGGCCGATCACGAACACCGAGCGCACCGCCTGGTTGGTCGCCGCGGTGCGCCCGTCGGAGCTGCCCGGCTCGTCGGCGGGCAGCATGTTGTAGAGCTTGGAGACCGCGAGGTCGCTGTCCGCGATGATGGGGTAGTTCACCTTCGCGCCCTGCGTCTCCTCGATGTCGCCGAGCCACTTCTGGTGGCTGTCCACCGGATCGACGCTCAGGCCGATCAGCTTGGCGCCGCGGCGGGTGAACTCGGGCTCGATGCGCGCCATGGTGCCCAGCTCGGTCGTGCAGACCGGCGTGAAGTCCTTGGGATGCGAAAACAGGATGGCCCAGTCGTTGCCGATCCACTGGTGGAAATCGATCTTCCCGTGCGTGGTCTCGGCGTTGAAGTTCGGTGCCTGGTCGTTGATGCGCAGCATGCGTAGTTCTCCCTGGGGGTGTGCGGGCCAAAGATGATGCGGCGCCCGTTCTGGGGGTGTCAACCGAGGCGGTTTGCCGCCGGCATGCGGCTGCGCTGACGACGGCGCGCCAGCGGTCTCGCGGTCACGTCCCCACGCGCCGGCGGCGGCTCGGGGCCGATCATCGAACTAATACTTTGGCGCTTCTTGCGTGCAGTGCTTCACGCGCCTACATTCGCGCTCTCTGTTACGAGACGTATCAAATGCAAGCAAATAACCACCTCTACGCTGTGCTGCGCTCCACTTCTCTCGCCGCCGCCCTGGGGCTGGCGGCGGCAACCCTGATCGGCTGTGGCGGAGGCGGTAGCGATAGCGCGACCGGCAGCAATGCAGGTGCCGGCAGCGGCGGCTCCGAATCGGTAGCCGACGCCGGCTCGCTCGCAGCCGAAGCGTCGGGCTGGTGGGCCACGGCCACCAAGGAGAGCGGCCTGCAGGGTTCGATTTTCACGTCCACCAAGGACGACTGCCGCGCGGTCAACAAGAACTTGTATGCCTTGAAATCCGACGTGACTGTCTGGGGCGGGCCCGCCGGCGGCTCCGCAGCGGGACTGATTCCCGAGTCCAAGTACTACGTGCAGGTGACCAACCCGGCCGGCACCAAGGTGCTCGGTAGCAGCCTCTATGGCAATGGCACCGCCAAGACCCCGATCGAGACGAATGCCGCCGGCGAGATCATGGGCTGCCCGGTGCTCACGGACATCGTCTGGCGCACCTCCGCCAAGGGCACCAAGGGGTACGACGACACCACGAACAACGGCGACGAGTACAAGGTGTGGGTCAGCCTGAACGCCGACTTCACCCAGAAGTTCACCAAGACCGACTCGTTCAAGGTGGCCGAGCGCGATGCGGCGCTGCCGCCGGCGCCGATTACCGGATCGATCACGGTGCGCAAGTTCTACGACGTCAACGTGAACGGCCTGAAGGACGCGGGCGAGGAGTATCTCGACGGCGCAAACGGATGGCTGGTCGGCCGAACGGTCGGCACCAGCTACGAGACCGCACGGACCACGACCACCTTCACCGGACTGCCGCTTCAGGAGCTTTCGGTGTGGGAGCTCGCGCCGGACGAAACGAACTGGTATGCGACCAACGTCTTCGTGAACGGCGTCTCCGGCGCCCAGCCGGTCGTGGCTGCCGCCTCGGGCACGCGCATCATGAACGCGATCGGCGCGACGCCTGCGGCGAGCGGCACCACCGTCGATTTTGCAAACGTCTGCACCGGTGCGGGCAACTCGCAAGCCCGCACCATCGGCTACTGGATGAACAAGGGCCTGGCGACGACACATGCGAACCAGGATGCGCTGCGTGCACTGAACCTGCGTACCGACAGCGGCGCCTTGCTGTACGCAGCAGGCGAGACCCTGAGTGCGGACGCACTGAAGACGTGGCTGCAAGGCGCCCGCGCCAAGAACATGGCCTACATGCTCTCGGCGCAGCTTGCGGCCATGCAGCTGAACGTCGTTACCGAGAAGGTGATGCCAGGCGATGCCATCTTTGCGCCGAGCGTGACCTCGAACACCTATGTGAGCGGTTTCGCCTCGGTGCAGGAGGTGATCGACCATGCCGTCGACTTGCTGCAGACCGGCGACGCCACGAAGGCCGCGCCGGCGATTCGGCAGGACATGGAGCTGGTGAAGAACGCCCTCGACCTGGGCAACAACCGCAGCAATTTCGTGCAGCCGACGCCCTGCACGCGCACTTTCAGCAACACGACGCCCTAGGGCGCCCGTACCCACCTGCCCAGAGGCTCGCAGCCTCGACAACGACGGGAGCCGATGGCTCCCGTCGTTCTTGTGCTCCGCGTTCTCGGGCAAGCCGATCCATCGACAGCTCAGCGCGAGACCACTTCGCGGGTTGCCGGATCCACCGTCAACTCGCGCTCGCGACCGCCCTCCGCCACGATCTCTACCTCGACCAGCAGCCTGCCGTTTTCCTGCGTGACCTCGACCTCCTTGACGCGTCCGGGATAGGCAGCGACAGCCACGTTGATCGCGTCGATCACCTGGGCCGGCGGGAGTGAGCGGTCGTCGGCAAGAGCGGGTGCCGCGGCCATGGCTGCGGCCATCACGCAGCCCGCGAGAAGCTTGGTGTGAATCATGTGGCGTCTCCACGAAGGTTGAATCGGCGCAAGAGTAGGCCCCCCGCCCTGCCGAAGTCGTAGGCAAACGCGCCATGGCGCCGCCTTCCCTGCGTATGTCGCAGTACGTCTCGCTTTTTCAAACAGGCACAGCCGGGCGCTCGTTCGGCGTTCGAGCTTGGGCTTGACCACCGGCCGAAGCGTCGGGCTGCGGCATCGTGTTTGCCCCCTGCGGTATGGGAACGCGTATGACACCGGAATCGGACGAACCGCCGTGCCTGAGTGCAGCCAGGTGCGTAAGGTGTGCCGATGAGCCCTCGCCATACCCCACGCTCTCCGCTCGACGCAGGCGCCTGGAACCTGCTCGCCTTCCTCGGGGTGCTGCTGATCGCCGCCCTCCTCTCGATGGTGTGGCAGGCACAGCAAACGACCATGACCTGGGCCCTTGGAATCTTCCTCGTGGCCGGCACCGCGATTCTGCTGCTCAAGGTGCCGAGCCTGTTCCGGTTCCTGCTGGTCCTCTCGGCGCTCCTGAACGGCGCCGGCGGCACGTTCGGGTGGTTCGAGGACTACGCCTGGTTCGACGAGTTCGTCCATGCGTATTCCGGCTTTGCCGGCCTCTCCGCCATCGGCCTCCTGTATGCGCGCGACGTCCGGCGCACCCGCGCGCACCTGGTCTGGTGGTGTACCGGCATGGGCCTGGCGCTCGGGATCGGCTGGGAAATGGTGGAGGGCATGATGGGCGAACTCGGTTTCATGGACACCGTCTCCGACCTCGTGATGGACACGATCGGCGCGGCGCTCGGCGGCCTCTTCGCGTGGCACGCATTGCGTATCGTGCAGCCCGCGCAGCGCATGGAGAGGGCGGGGGCCACGCGGGGACGGAACGACTTGCCCGTGAATGCCCCTGAACGCAAGGCCTGAGCTGCAGGCGGGGAGCAAACGTGGGCTGGCTCATCACGAAGTACCTGATCACGGCCGCCATCGTGGTCCTTGTCTCGGAGGTTGCGCGCCGCAGCGATCGGCTGGGCGCCCTGATTGCCGCGCTTCCGCTCGTGACGGTGCTGACCCTCGTGTGGCTGCACATCGAAGGTCAGCCGCAGCAACGCGTGGGAAACCATGCCTGGTACACGTTCTGGTATGTGCTGCCCACGCTGCCGATGTTTCTGGCGTTCCCCACCCTGCTCGGACGCGTCGGGTTCTGGTTCGCGCTCGCAGGCTCGGCCGCGATCACGCTCCTATGCTTTGCCGGCGCGGCTGCGATCCTGCGCCGGCATGGGGTGGAACTGTGGCCGTGAAAGGGCTGCGTGGATCCTGCGCCCCCGCGTAGTCGATGATCGCGCGACGCGTGCAGCGGAGTGCGCACGCTGGCCCGGCCTTCGAGGGACGGCGCTCGACCATACGGTTCCAGCGCCTGGCCTGCCATGATGGCACAGCAGTGTCCGGACGCTGCAGCTCACTGATGGAGCGTTCTGCAGCAGCAGCAACACAGAAGTTGCACCAGAGCCCTTGCATACCGCTGCCCGACTCCCATACTGCATGCGCCTGCATCACGCACGGGGTACATCCCCCGACACAGCAGGACGGTGGTGCGCCCGTCAACGATCGCCCCAGCTGGTCCCCGCGCACCGGGTCCGGTTCTCCCTACTGCCAAGGAGTCGAACCATGAGCCTCTATCTGCTGCGTGCGCAATACACCCCCGACGCTTTCCGAGGGATGCTTGCCCGACCAGGTGACCGCGAAGGCCCAGGCCGGGAACTGTTCGAGGCTGCAGGCATGAAGCTGCAGCATATGTGGTACTCGGCCAAGGGAGAGATCATCTGCATCGCCGAGGGCGAGGCCGTCAACAGCGCCACCGTGGCCATGGTGGTCACGGCGAGCGGGGCGCTGTGTGGCGCGACGCTGGAGGAGTTGCTCACGCCCGCCCAGCAACTCGAAGCGATGAAGGCCGCGGGGGCGGTGTCCGCGAAGTACAGGGCGCCTGGAAAGTAGCAGGTAGCGCCCGGGCGCTGAGGCAGGGTCTGACGTGCGGCCCTGCCGCACCGCGTGCGGACGACCATCCGCCAGCTGCCCTTATTCCAGCAAAGCGTGCGCTTGAACGGCGCGAGCCGCGTGCCGCGCAGCGCACCTCGACTTCATGTGTTGGTGTCGGCGGTGAGAGGCACAGGACCGGAAGGTGCAAGCTCCACACTGATCGTGAACACGCATCCGAGGCCAGGCAGATCCTGGACACCCAGAGTGCCCCCATCTGCCTCCACGCTCTTGCGTGCTATGGACAACCCGAGTCCGAGTCCAGTCCTGTCGTCACCGCGTTGCGAGAACGGGGCGAACATCCGGCTGGCACTTCCGGCCGGGAGTCCGCCGCAGCTGTCTCGAACCTGGATCAAGACCCGGTTGCCGTCCCGAACCGCGCGCAGTTCCACTATCCCGTTGGGTCGGCTGAACTTGAACGCGTTCTGCAGAAGGTTGCCGAGCGCGGCCGAAAGCATGCTCCGGTTGGCCTCCACGCTGAGCGCGGGTTCGGCAGGAGCGACCTCGAACCTGCACAACTGGGCCTTCGGATCCAGCCTGGCCGTTGCGGCTGCATCGGCCAGGAAGTCCGCTATCAGAAAATGCTCGCGAACGACCGCGGGTTGTGGCGCTGCGCGAACCTCATCGATCGTCTTGTCGATCAGCTTCTGCAACGCACCCAGGCTGCGTTTCAGGACAGCACCGGTGGCCCCGCTGATCGGCATGTTGGTCAACTCCAGCGCGTTCAACGACAACTTCGCCGTCCCGAGCGCGTTGCGCAGCTCATGGACCAGGAATCCGATCCGCTGATTGACCTCGGCCGCTTGTTCCTCGCTCCGGGAGAGATCCCTCTGATAGCTGAACTCCGTGACCGCATCGGCTATGGCATTGTCGAGGCAACGATTCAAGGTGCGGAACTCGTCCACGCTGAACGGAGCGTCCCGCTCTACGGCCAGATCGGTGATGGCTTGGCAAAGGTCGCCGTAGTCATGGACAACCTGATCGACCGTGAAGCCCATTTCGAGCAGCTCGCGCCCATGCGCGGCTGCGCTGATCCCGATTTCGGACAAGGCAAGACCGCCGTCGCCACCCGACGCTCCGGAGATCCGCTTGCCTTCGGCGGATTTGCCCATTTCCTCGGCCGCCAGCGTGCGGGTCAGTTGTTCGAGGAAGATGGGAACTCCGTGCACTAGCTGCTGGTCGGTCGCAGCTCGGCGTGGACGCTGCGCAACCTTCTCCTTGCAACGTGCAATGAGCTCCTCCCGGTTGTTCACGAGGAACTGGTGCATGAATCTTTCTCCTGCTCGACGTCCGCCAGTACGCCGAACTGAACGGAAAAGTACGGCGGCAATGGATCTGCATCCGATCGGCACCCCAGTATGCGCCTCTCACCGATGGTTGCGCCGGGTGATCTCAGAGCTCATCGCGGACCAAGGCCATGACTTCAGCGACCCGGCCCCGACAGGACGATCACCGAAAACAAGTGCGCTATGTGCTGTTCGGTGCCGGCATCCAGCTCGCGGCGGGAACAGGTGCACTTCCCGCAACTCGCAGCGACCGGATCGTGGTCCTAGTCTGTTCTGCGCTTTGCATCTGGACCGTTGCAGTCGGCTTTGTTGTGGGACTTGCGCTGGCCCTTCTGAGCAGGCGTGGGCTGCTCCATCTGTAGAACTGAGCTGTCGCGGCCACTTCTTGCAAGTGCGGCCGAAGCGTGGCAGCGGGCGGCCCTCGCGATCCAACAGGATGGCGGCGATGACGCTGCGCTGGCCGAGATGGAGCCGAAGGATCTCCGAATGCGTGGGGCGGGCCCGGTCGGACTCGCCTGCTGCCCAGCGTATCCCCTTGGCGCCGAACAGCGTATTTCCTGATGGGAGCCCACCGGGGAGGTGGGAACGAGCCCCGACGCGGCGAAACAGGCGTACTGCTTTGGAGGCGGGCTCGAAGTGATCCTTCGAGGGACCTGCCGACTCGGCCTTGCCCAACAAAAGATAGCCACCCGGCCTGATCGCGAAGTGAAGCAGGTCCAACACGCGCTCCTGCAGCGCGGGCTCGAGGTAGATCAGGAGGTTCCTGCAGAGGACCAGATCGAGCCGCGAGTAAGGGATATAGCGCAGCAGATTCTGCGGGGCAAACATGACGCAGTCGCGCAGCTGCTTGCGCACGACGTAGCGACTCCCGCGCCTGTCGAAAAAGCGGCCGAGACGCTGCGCCGATATGGTCGATGCAATGCTCTCGGGATAAGAGCCCGCCCGTGCGACCGCCAGCGCATCAGTGTCGATATCCGTGCCGAATATCTGAACATGGGGCGTCGTGCCCAGCGCCTCGCAGTTCTCGACCAACAACATGGCAATCGAGTAGCTCTCCTGACCGGTAGCGCAGCCCGGCGTCCAGACGCGCACCGGCGGATCCCCGGGTTGGCGGTTGGCCACCAGCACCGGGAGGACTTCATCGGCCAGAGTCTCCCAAGCTTCCGGATCCCTGAAGAAATCGGTCACCCCGATCAGGAACTCTCCTTTGAGTGCGTCGACTTCTTCAGCGGATGTCTGGATCAGTGCGACATAGTCGGCGATCTGGTCCATCTGGCGCAGGGCCATGCGCCGACCAAGTCTGCGCCGCAGCATGGCCGGGCGATACCAGCGGAAGTCATTGCCCCGTTCGGGCAAGCACGATGGACAGCACGTCGGACAGGCCATCACTGTGAGCGTCACCGCCCTGGTCGTCCATCACGCTGCTACGCGGCGATTCAACCGTAGCAAGTGGCTCCACCGCGTGATCGAGGTACGACCGAATCGCGGCCGGAATCTCATTCGCCGGCACGTTTCAGCCGGTCGTGAGCCCAGCCCGCGCGGTTCTTGTACATGGGCTTCCCGCGCCAGACACTGCTCCCAACGGCGACATCCTCGTCGCCGAGGGCAAGGGCGGCAATGCGCCCAGCGTCACGCCCAAGGACGTGATCGCCGGCTTCATCAAGGCCCGAGGAACGTCCTCGGTCAAGGGGGGCGATCGCCTGACCCTGCTGCGCGATGCCGACGGCGACGGCACCTACGAGATGCGCACCGTCTTTGCCAGCGGCCTCAACGCGCCCTACGGACTGGCCCTCGTGGAGCGCAGCCTCTTCGTCGCCAACCCGGACGCGCTGGTGCGCTTCGATTACGAACCCGGCCAGACCCAGGCCAGCGGGCCGCCCGTGAAGCTCACGGACCTGCCGTCGAAGATCAACCACCACTGGACCAAGGCCCTCACAGCCAGCGCGGACGGCCGCTTCCTCTATGTGGGCATCGGCTCCAACAGCAACATCGCCGAGCGCGGGTTGATCGCGGAAGTCGAGCGCGCAGTGATCTGGCAGGTGGACGCCCGCACCGGCCTGCACAAACCCTATGCCACGGGCGTTCGCAACCCCACGGCCTTCGCCATCCAGCCCGGCAGCGGCCAGCTGTGGACGGTGGTGAACGAGCGCGACGAGCTTGGGCCCAACCTGGTGCCCGACTACCTCACGTCCATCCGCGAAGGTGGCTTCTACGGCTGGCCCTACAGCTACTGGGGCCAGCACGTGGACACCCGCGTGCGGCCGCAGGACCCGCAGAAGGTCGCCTCGGCCATCACGCCCGACTACAGCCTCGGCGCCCACGTGGCGGCCCTGGGCGTGGCCTTCTACAACGCATCGATGGGCCAGGCCTTCGCCGACGGCGTCTTCGTCGGCGAGCACGGCAGCTGGAACCGCTCCGAGCCGGTGGGCTACAAGGTGGTCTTCGTGCCCTTCCGCGACGGCCGCCCCGCCGGCCCGCCGGTGGACTTCGTCACCGGCTTCCGCGACCCGGCGGGCAAGACCCGCGGCCGGCCCGTGGGCGTGACGGTGGACCCCAAGGGCGCGCTCATTGTGGCGGACGACCTGTCGAACACGGTGTGGCGGGTGGTGCCGGCGCAGGCCCGGTAGGCGGGCCGTCGCAGCGGGCAGGTGTCACGCGCACGCCGCGGCGTGCGCGCAGGTGACCGTGCATCGACGCAGCCAGCACCAGTCCCGGCGTGTCGTCACGGCGCCATGACACGCTGCGTCCGGCTATCGTTCTCATGAATGTAGCGTTGCGCCGACGTGGACGCCGCGTGCGGGCGCCGGATGCGCGCTGCTGCCGAGGAAGCCACCTACACTCGGTCGGACGGCTGAGCAGCCGCATCGATTCACCTCGAGAAGGAACCCATCCCATGTCCCATCCGATCGTCCGCCATGTCGCCGTCGCCGCTCTGGCGTTTGCAGGCTTGAGCGCTCAGGCCTCCGAAGTGGCGTACATCGCCTCGTCCGGCGGCTACATGCTCCACAACCAGGGTGGTGCAGCGGTGACGCGCGATTGGGACGGCGCCGGCGCGATCCAGGGCTTCACCGGCTACGGCGCGATTCGTGTGGACGGCCAGTGCCTGACCGGCCAATCCGGAAGCCAGCCCCTGCGCTGGGAGTCATGCCGCAATGGCGACAAGGCGCAGATCTGGAAGCTGTCAGGCCGGAAGCTGAACAACGAGCTGGGCTGGTGCGCTGACGTGCAGGGCAACCGCGGCGGTGCCGGCGTACCGGTGCTCGCCTGGAACTGCAGCGGCGCCACCAACCAGCAGTGGAAGGCACTCGCCAGGGAGTCGGCGCAGTCGTTCGCCGGGCGGCAGATCCGTGACCCGGGCGTGCGCAATGCCTTCATCCAGGCGGCGCGGTCCGCCCGGCCCGGCGTGGTGATCAGCACCGCCACTGGCCAGGTCGTCTCTGCAGGTGGGGCCAATGCGGTGTCGGCCGGGGGCGCCAACGTCGTCTCTGCCGGTGGCGGTAACGTCGTGTCGGCTGGAGGCATGAACTGATGCATCGGCAGCAGGATGCCCACATCGGGAACCTCATGAGCCGCGGCGCGGTCCTCCTTATGGCGGCGTGCGCCGGCGTGACGGTGCCCCTGGCTGTCGCAGCGCAGATCCAGCCGCTCAGCGTGCTCACCACTCGGGGGGGCGAGCTGGAGGTGGGAACTTACAGCTGCAAGCAGCAGTACAACCAGGCCGGCTACACCTACAAGCTGGTCGAGTTCAGCAGCCCGACGCAGTACGCCTGGATTTCGGGCGGCAAGAAGCAGGGCAGCATGAAATACGAGCCGGCCAGCGGAAAGGTCACTTTCACCGGCGGTCCGCTGGGCAAAGGCTTCGAGGCCCATGCGGGCAGGCGTGCGGACGGCGCCTCGGTCATCATCCTTGTCGATACGGACCTGGCTCCCAAACCCGACGCCTACGACTACTGCACGCGCAAGAAGTCCTGAGCGGACCCCGAGGGCTGAAAGCGTGCAGCTGCGGGCGGTGAGGTCTGGTGTTGTGTCGCGCACGGCCCGCGCAGCGCTTGGGCCGGCTCAACTTGTCAGCCCTTGGCGTCCGCAACGCACTTCTTGACGAAGCTGGTCTTCGCCGCCCCGGCGAGCTTCCTGGTGTTGGCCTGTGCTTCGCAGGCTGTCGCACCACTCGCAGCCGTCGCGTCGGCCTCGCACTTCTTCAGAAAGCTCGTCTTCGCGGCGCCGGCGAGCTTGCGGGACGCGGCCTGCGTTTCGCAGGTGAAGGCGGCCGCCTGCTGCACGTCTGCTTCGCACTTCTTCATGAACGAGGTCTTGGCAGCGCCCGAGAGTTTTCGGGCCGTGGATTGTGCGTCGCACGATTCGGCGGCGAATACCCGATTGCGTCCGATTGCGCGGCGCGCGGGCGGGGCGGACGGCAGCCCGGCGGCGTTTGGGGATAATCCCGCGCTGCCCCTGACCACACGCCGGAACCCGCATGCCCACCACGGTCAAGGCCACCGACCTCATCGAATCCATCTCGGCCGCCCTGCAGTACATCAGCTAAGTCTGAGCGTGGTGGGAGCGTTGGCCCAAGCGGAGTGGGCTAGCATGTAGCCCGCTGTGCTAAGAGCGTGCAGCACGCGTAGGTCGAATGGGGCTAGGACGGGCTACTGTGCGCTGCCGTGCCCCCTTGAACGCTGCACACGGCTTCCGTCGATTGGGGAGCGTCGAACCTTTGTGGCAGTTCTGGCTCCCCGTCGAGAGAAATTCGCGCTCTCGCGTAGCAGTCAATGTTTGACGGCAATGCAATGCCGCTCTGTGCCGACTTTAGCCAGATATGGGCAGTCACATCCATTCGGTTGGGCTGGTCGAACGTTCCTCTTGCAATCGCCCGGTACTCTGGCCATCGCTCGAAGGTAAGGGTGACCGTAGTTGCACATGTCGGGCAGAAATGCAGGAAGACACGCCTGCCACTAGTGTCCGAAACGTGAGCGTAACAATTCATCTGCGCGCCCGTGAACTCGACAGCTCCAAGCGAAAACATGGATTCCGCGAAGAAGGAGGAGCCCGTCATCTTCTGACAAGCAGTGCAATGGCAAATCAGTGTTCGCATCGGCTCTCCATGTGCCCTGTAGCGCACCGCGCCGCACAAGCAGCCTCCCTGATTAACTTCGTCAGACATTGGCCTCACCTCCTGAAACCGACGTTTGAACTAACGGTGAACGCCCAGCTGCGCGCGTCATTCGCGCCGCGTGAGAACCTGAAGTATGCCGGCGGGCGCGAGGCGAGCATAGGCTTCCAGCCTCGCGGACGCTTCGAGGTGACATGTTCTAGGTTGCCCGCCAAGGCATTCCGCCGAACGGCGCACAAGCATCGACGCGTTGAACTCAATCTTCAAGAGGCATACAAGACGGGTCTTGGACCCATTCAGTACATCAGCTAAGCCTGAGACTGGCGAGAGCGTCGGCCCAAGCGGTATGGGCCAGCGTGTAGGGCAGCGTGCAGATAGTGTGCAACAGTGCCGGTTTTGACGGGCGCCGGCGAGAACTAGCTTGTCACCGCCATGCTGCTGATGAAACCGGCAGCAAGCAGCGCTTCCAGCGCCACGCTGGAGAGAATGCCGGGCTTCGCTCGCTTCGCGATCAGCTCGAAAATGCCAATGAGGGCTAGCAAGCTCAGCGCAACAGCAAATCCTGCAGCGATGCCCCACCGCGCTTCGGGTGCTGACGTCGCTCGCACCATGAGCAGCAACGCCGCGAGGCCAAGATAGATGCAGCCGATTCGCCTTCCAATCAGCAACCCGGTTGGGCTAGGTTCAATTCCCCAGCGACGCAACAGAAGGCCCCCAGCGAACAGCCAAGCCAAGCCCAGGAGAATTGCCGCTACTGCGGTGACGACAGCAATGGTGGAAAAGGACATGAGTGACGATCCGGCTGCAGTTCACCAGCATTGTGGGCTGCTCGGACCAGTTTGCAAGTGGTGCGGACGGGTTTGACGGGAGCGTGGGGACGCTGCGGAAGCCGCTGCTTGGGCATTGCTGATGCCTGGGCCGCACAGCCGGGCGCGTGCACTGTTTGGGCAAGTTGCGCCGCGCACGGCCGGCGAGCATTTTCCTGGGCAGTCCGACCGCCTAAGATCGCTCGACAACCACCTCGCTGACCTGCATGAGCGGCTGGATGTCCGTGTAGTTGGGAATGTCCGCCATAATTTCTTTCGCGTGCGGACCGAAGGCCGTTTGAAAGCTGTCGACCGACTCGCAAAAGATGTCGCATCTGCCGACGTACACAGGCTCGGAACCAGGGGCTCCCCCGGCGATTCCCTTGTCAACTGTGTAGTAAAGGCATGCATCACCCATTCGACGCTTGACCAGCGGCATGTGCTTGTCCCGGTAATACGCATGGTCGAACCGGGCCCCCTTCGAATGAGGGTACATGACGCTCACCTTGATCATGGCATGTTCTCCTTGGAAAGGAGCCAGGATAGGCAGCCAGCAAGCGCCGCAGTATCGGGTTTACCTGGGGTCGGCGTCGCCTGCACATTGCAAATACTCCGGGCTACCCTCCCTTGAAAAAGCGCGGGTCGCCGGCTAGCGCCCAGCACCAGCACAGGAACGAGGTTCGCTCATGTTTCTGCAGATCGACGGACACAAGATTTTCGCCCTTAGCTTCGGAAGCGGGGAGAGGACGCTTTTGGCGCATGGCGGCTGGATCAGCAACTTCGAAGACTGGATTGACGTCGTTGCCCTGCTAAGTAGCTCTTGGCGCGTCGTGGTGTACGACCACCGTGGTTCCGGTGAATCGCCCGTTCCAGTTGAAGCGATCACGTCCGAAAGTCTCGTTGACGATGTTTTCCGCGTGATGGACGCGATGCAGATCGACCGCTGCATCTTGGGCGGCTTTTCGCGCGGGACGGCTACTGTCCTGCGCGCCGCCGTCCAGCAACCGCAGCGGTTCGACGGCTTGGTGCTCTTGAACGGGCATGGGGAGGTCCGCGAGCCAAGCTTGCCCGTTGCGACTCGCATCGCTCCGTCCAAGTGGCCAGGCGAGACACACGAAGAACACTTGCGCTGGTTTATCGAGCGTTGCACGCCGGAAGAGGACGTGGATCACATCCGGCGTTGGGGCATGCACATCCTGTTCCGCTCCCCACCCGATATTGCCGATCGATTGTTCATGGTGGAATTTCAGGACAAGATCGACTGGCCAACCCGACTGGCTACCTTTTCCCTGCCGACGCTGCTGATACACGGGCAAAAAGATGCCCTGTTCGATGTGCGTAACTTCCACTACTTAGACTCGCTACTGCCGAACTCCAAATTCGTAGAGTTGGAGGGAAGCGGACATCTACCGGCCATGGTGCGACCCAAAGACGTTGCCCATGAGATCAAAACGTTCTTCGAACGGACCTAAATCGACTCCCGAAACGGGCTTGGAACCACTCAGTACATCAGCTAAGTCAGAAGTCAGCGGAAGCGTCAGCCCAAGCGGCTTCGGCCAGCGTGCAGCGCAGCGTGCTGATGTTGTGCGGAGGCCGCGCGTACGCAGTAAGCTGGCTATACGACCCGAGCGCATCGCGCGAAGCCGGCGTTAACGACACAGGCTGGTGTGACGGATGCGTCATGAAAGCTGCTTATGTCTGACACCATTTACCTCATCAACGGCGTCATCTATCAGATAGCGAGTAGGGATGCCCATCTTGTCGTTTTGACGTTGGTGGATGATCCGCACGACAACAGCCCGCCCGATCAACTGGAATACGACTCGAATGAGTTCGACCGAAAGATTGCGGCCGGTGATATTTCAGTAATGTGAAAAAAGGCGCTGGAGCAGACATGGCGAAGCTCGGGATCAATGCAGCTTTCGCAGCGTACGGCGCCGTACTCAAAAATCCGCAATGGTCCGTATCCGCTTGGACGCCCTCAGGCGAACTGGTCGTAAGTCTTTGGGACCACCACTTCCGTAAGGGAGCGCCACCCGGAATGATGGACTTTGCTGATTCCTTTGCTCGGTGGTCGGGGCATGGGAACAAGGAGTTCCGGGAGAACTTGAGCAAGGCGTATGCTGCGGAAAGTCGCATTCGCTTAGTAGTTGCTAAGACGGATCAGATTGCGCATGTTGAAGCGGGGGAAGATGCGAGCAAGATTGGCAAGGAGTTCTTCCTGCGCGATGATCTGGTCGGCTTGGTCCACGAACTTACTGCCGATCGCTACGTCATTCGGTTCAAGCGCCAGTAGTGTTCTCGCCCACGACTGTGCATGGCCACTCCATTCACATCGTGACCGGAGCGTGCATCGTCTGCTGAATCCGTGCAACAAGGCACAGTCCTGCACATCTCTGCTTCGTATACAGTAGAGCTATGAGCTGGCTCAAGATTCAGATTGCTGCGGCACCCAAGCTTGCTCTTCTTGCTGGACAGTCCTTGTTCGCGCTTGGCGGCTTTCTGATCGTCAGCGGCTTAATCGGTCGGGTCACCACCACCGCAATCAACTCAAGTCGTAGCCTCAGTAAGCTTCCGGCCCTGACTGGCTTGAGAGAGGCTTTCCCGACATACGCCTTGTGGTGGGTACCGGAAAGCCTGCTTGGCTACGCGCTCCCCGGGTTGCTCGCCATCGGTGGCATTTATGTTGGCCAGCCAGCCAAGCAGCTGCTGCAGGCACGGCGGACCGCGTTGAACAAACGGCGCAGGTAGCCGTGGCAAAGCTCGCGATCAACGCCGCATTCGCAGCCTACGGCGCAACGCTAAACAACCCCCAATGGTCAGTTTCAGCGTGGACACCTTCGGGCGATCTGGTTGTTAGCCTTTGGGATCACCATTTCCTGCCCGACGCCCCGCCCGGCATGATGGACTTTGCTGACTCGTTCGAACGTTGGGCTGGGCACGGGAACAGAGAGTTTCGTGAGAACGTCGCCCGCGCTTTGGCCGCTGGAAGTCGCGTGAGAATGGTCATCGTCAAGACAGACCAGATTGGACGAGTGCAGGCCGGAGAGGTCGCGAGCAAGATCCGCAAGGAGTTCATCCTGCGCGATGACCTCGTAGGCTCAGTCCACGAACTCACCGGCGATCGCTACGTCATTCGGTTCCAGCGTCTGTAGCGGGCCCGAATGGCGTGCGGCACTGTAGCTCGAAAGATCCAGAGAATGGGGGCTACACCGCCCAGGAGGGGAGGCAAATACCTCAAGAAGGACGGGCTGGGCGTCTACCACACGCTGCAGTCGCTCATGAGCTTCCGAACACGTGGGGCGACGGCTAGCTGCACATCAACGTACAGGCGGCGTCACCATCAACAAGCAGGAGTGGAAGACCACCGTGACTGGCACCGCGTCATGTTCTACGGCGACGACACGCGCTACGACCTGCAGATGCACCCCATGGGTGTGGCGAGAACACCTAAAAGGAATACGTATGGGCTACAAACCTGACCACTGATGTGCCCATGTCTGCTGTTCACCTACATTGATGACAGGGGCCGACTGACAGATGAGCAGCGGGGTGGACGACGCCTGCCAGGGACAATGCTGTGCATGCGTTGGAGGAACCCCATGCCCAAATTCGACTGGCACAAGGAGCACCCCGGCTGGAAGCTGGCCGCATGGGCGCTGCTGTTGACGCCCACCATCCTGCTCGCGGCGGCAGCGCTCCTTAAAGCCCTCAAGTGAGTGATCTGCTCGCGGGTAGCGGTCCGGTGCTCTTCAATGGACCACGACGACGCCTGTCTGCCGGTGCAGAGATGAGTCGTCATACGTGGCACACCGATGGACCTACTTGGTGAACTGGAAATTGGCGCGGTAGGTCGATCCATCTTTGAACTTCATCGCTAACTGCCGGCATCCAGTCCACTTCTTGTCCGTCTTCCAAACATACGTGTATTGCATGGTGAGCGGATCGTACTGAAGTCCCGAACTACCAGCAGTGTTGACCGTTTCTTCAACGGGATCTACTTCCCCACCGGTACAATTCGTTGTGACTGCCTGCGGAACACCATCAAGGATGTCCATGAACATCCTGCGCATCACGGCCACACAGCCGCACAGGAAGATGGCCGTGAGCGTCCAGCCCCTGTTCAGCATCAAGCACGACGACCCGCTGCCCATCTACAGCAAGGACAACACGCGCTACGACCTGCACGGCCAGGCGAATGTCCATTTTCTCTTGAGTTCAAATAAAAGGTCACCTGTGTACCTTGGCAATGACTTACGCACCATTCGTACCAGTGTGAAGAACATCACCTAAGCTCTTGTGGCATCTGGTCTTTCTTGCCACATAGCCATAGCTGTTCTATTGTTACGGTGCTCGCTGATGCCCACACTCAGGTGGCTGCCAAGTCAAGAGACATTCTTTTTGAACGGCATTGCTTGACCTCTTGCCAAGAATTCGGGAAACATAGAAGGCACTGGTCATTCACACCCTTTGGTTGCGAACTTCTACTTCAAGCTGTAGACAATGGTGATTCACCAGCTCTGGCGGAAAGACTTTCACTTCAGTATCCGCGAATAGTCGCCATCCTCATGGCGAACTTTCAATTCATGTTGGCTCGTGCCTTGCGCTCGGCCCCGCTGCTTGAGGCTCAACAGCGGACCTTTTTCCAAGCCGGTTCACCGCGTCAATGATGCCCCCGCCCGAAATGCAAATGGCGCCTAGTACCATGAACATGAGTGCCTCGATCTCGTGAATAGCGCTTTTGGAAGCGCCAAACACGCTCAGACCAGCGATAAAGGCTACCGCTCCGATGATGTATAGGAAGAAGGCCAAGGGGCCATCGTAAGACACCACGTGTAAAAAGCGTAGCCTGAACAGTTAGTAGTTGCCCTAAGAAGCCCCGTACCTTGTCGCCACCTTGGTTCCGAAGGTTGCCGCCTACGTTGCTTGCGCAAAACCGCTCCTGACCCACGCCAGCCCTGCTGCTACTCCCCACAAGAACGCAGGCGGCAGCACCAGCAACATTCCGAACCGCACCCAGTCTGGAAGTGCTGTGTATGGGTACTGGGGGCTGCTTCCATGCTTAGTCAGCCAGTTTGTGTCAAACAGAGCAAGGGGATCACTCACCCAATACCAGAACACATAGCCACAATAGTCTCTACCGCCGTATTCAACCCATGGCCCGAGGCCACAACCCAAGAGGTGTACCCGCTCCCAAGCAAAGAGGCCTACCACCGCTAGCAGCCAAAGCGTCGTGGCAAACACTCCAAGTCTGAACCAACCTCTACTCATGTTCACTTAATCCCGGCGCGTTGACGCAGCTCTTCGTAAAGCTTGTACGTACCGTCGTGAATGTTCTTCAGCGGATTGGCTTTGCAGTAGTTGTCCATCCAGAGAAGAACTTGATCCCCTTTAACTCCGCGCAGAGGGTCTTCTTTGACTTCGTGCCGAAGCGCCGAGTTGAGGCCGCTGATAAACCCTAGCAACCACCAGCGGTGCCCCGTAACGTCCTGCCGGACCCACGTGCCGCAGTCAGGAACCTCATAAGCCAGCGCAGCTTGGGCACTGCCCACGCTTGAAAGTGCGAGACCTAGAATGAGCGCCGCTGCTTTCATCACTTTTCTTTTACGTTGACGTCGAAGCCACCATATGTTAAGTTGTGGTAATGGTCGATACGGATGTTGAATCTGCCGTCCGACACACTAAGCAGCGCAAAGATGCCAGCGATGATCAGCAGTCGTAGCAGGGAATCTTTACTGAAGAGGAACTCGAAGAAGCGCTTTACCTTGTCCATGTTCTAGCTTCAATAGCAGAGCGCCGATCATGCCAGCAGCAGGGCATCCCGTCAATGATGAGCTACTAGCAGAGCACCAAGTCGCTACTTGTGCAGTTGAAAGTCTGCGGGGCAAACCAGCTATCGCTGTAGTGCTCTAGCTTCTAGTATGTTGCGTCCACTGGCAAAACATTGCTCTATGACCTGCTCGATGAATTCGCCATTCTTGAAGCACGTATTTGCGTGCGGCCTCTTTGCCTGCTCCTTCGCCGCCTCTGCGCAAACCATCGAAATTAAAGGCATCTATCTTGGAATGCCAGAAGCCGATTTCAAGCAGCTTCATCCGAACCTGAACGGGTTCACAGTTGCCGGCATTCAATCCAAGTACAGCACGCCCTACGTGTATTTCAAAGATGGGGTGCTGGACTCATTTTCATTCTACTTCACCGCGAACGGGTACGACGACGTAAGAGCAGCGCTGTTGACAAAGTATTCGAGCCAGTTCCAATGCGAAGAAGAGATCGTCAGTACTCGCGCTGGCGCCTCTTTCAAACAAGAGCGATGCAGGTCGGATTCGCCGGCAGGCTCGGTCACTCTTTCTCGGTTCGTATCTGACATCTCGACCAGCAGCTTGAGCATGATGTCTCGCCGACTCATCGACGAGTTGAAAGAAAAGCAGAAGGCCAAGCGGGGCGACATTTAGGTGGTGGCCTTCCAAAGCTTCCCGTCAGCAAGTCCAACCCCATTGTGGGCGATTAGGTTCCGCTTCTTTGCCAACGCTTTAATTCTTTTTGCACCGCTTGGAATGCTGCCCAGTGCGACCCGCTCCGTGCCCCCACAATTCCTGTCAGCAGATCAATGCGCGGTGGAAGGGCTAGATTCGCTTCGATCAGCGGCTGCGCGATTGGGTCGCGGGGACAGTGCCGCAGCGTAAGTGCTGCCCTCAATAGAGCCAAACGCCATAACAAACCTGCCCACTTCTGCTGCCCATTTGGCGCGCATCTTCTCGTGGGAATCCCCTTCGTCCGCGTCTTTCATTCTCGTAGTCTACCGCTGGGGCATGTCCAACCCATGCCAACCAGACTTGCACCGGTTAAAGTGATGACGACGCATTGCCCCGCCCTGTCTGCCCGACTTGGAGCAGTGAGGGCAGCGGACGACGGGCAATGCCGAGTGTGCATCGGCGATGCTGTCCTTGTGGTCCTGCGACTTTGCGACGCCTTCCCTACTCGCGCTCATCTTGTCGCGCGTGCAAGCGGAGTGGGACCTCCCTAGTTTTGCTTCCCGGCTGTTCTCCTCGCAGGCCTTGATTACCACGTTGCCGACTGCGTAGTCGCCAAGATCGTCCTTCCGCGCCATGCAGAACTTGCCGCGCCCATTCCCTCGCAAGTGCAGCTTGCCGCTTTCTATCCAGACCTGCAGCCATTCCTCAAAGGTCATCGTGACCTGGATGCGGTGGCCGTTGCGATCCGGTTTGCGGCGGGCCTGGGTTTTCTTCTGTACGTTGTACGCGTCGCGCACCTTGCGCAACTCTTGGTCTGCCAGCTTCATGCTGATCTCCTCTTAATGTCGGCCTACGCTGGACCGAACTCCAGTCTGCGTTCGCAGCTGCTTTCTCGCAATATTTACTTGGGTCGCCCGGCCTGCACTGCGCGCCCATGCGGCCTACAGCCCCATAGGCACGTCTGGCAGCCCCATGGCTTGACGATCGGTGCGGTCGTCGCCTCAAACGTTATCGTCGCGCTCACACAACAGCAAGTCACACATTGATTTCATTCGAATCGCCCCGTCATTCCGTAGTTGTTAGTAGCGCCTTCCGGCGTTCGCTTGCTGCACCTGCTCGAATTCATCGCGCAGCTCTGGCGGAATGTAGGATCGCCCGTTTCGGTTATTGACGTACCATTCGTACCCGCTGAACGTATAGCCTTCATCGAAGCGATAGCGCTCAGCGGGATTCCACTCGCTGGGGTCCTCGCCCGTCCACAAGGGCCGATCCGACTTCCTTACGTACGACGAGCTTTTTTTTTCAGCGATTCGCGCCAGTGCCATACGTCTGCCTCGGTGAAAGGATCCATCACGTCGTAGCGGACCTTGTTGTCGGCGTCTAGAACATACTTCGCATTGACTTTCATCCAGTCAGGCCGCTTACCCCGGCTCTGAGCATTGCAGTAGTAGGTCACGCCGCTTTCCGGGCTGGTCCACTTATGCGTCGGCTGCATCTCACCGGGCTTCTTACGCGGCACCTTGCCGTTGGCATCCTGCGGCTGCTGCTTAGGCGCAGACTCGGTCGTGTTCTCACCGGCGGGCTTGGTGAGGTCGTGCCACACGTCTTGCGGCTTCAGGCCCAGCGCTGCGTACTTGTCTCGGTCCTGCTGCCGCAGCGCAGCGATGATCTTGCCCTTCTGGTCCGCCTGCTTTGCGAGCTGATCTTCGATGGCCTTTTGCTGGCTGATCAGCTGCTGCCGTTCCGCGATCAGTTGGTTGATGTCGATTACTTGCCCGTCCGATTGCGTACCGTTGGAAGCGATTGCAGTTGCCGTGCTCATGGTTGGTTCCTTTCAGAAAATTAAAACAAAGTCATCCCCTCTCGACGGCACACAGACCTGAGATTGCAATGGGCAAAGCTAGCGCTCGACTCGGATGCTTCCGCACTCGAGCGATCGATTCGCGTCGCTGGGATGGACACAGATTACGGAACGCCCATTTAAAAGGCAAGCGGAATCCGTTGACGCCACGTCGCGCTTCTGGCAGGAGTTTCCGCGCCGATCCTCGAAAGTTTGGAGGTTTTCACTCGGGAGGCACTTGCCAAATTGATTTGGCGCATGCCAGTTTCCGGCGAGCAAAGCAATCGCCTTGTGTTGCCGATACGCAACAGCCAAGCATTTTTTCAGTAGCTGAACGGCCGCGACATGCCTCCACCCCAAAGTTCGAGAACTTAAGTTGATCCACGTGAGACCAGAACGCATCCTCCGTCTGCATCGCACGCATGCAAGAGGATCCGATGTATCTCCCGCAAATCAAAGCACCATTTGCCGCCGAGTACCTGGCATTGATTGCGGTCGGGGCAACGCATCAAGAAGCAGTCGCACAGATCGCGCAGTCGAATGAAATCGACCCCGTTCAAGTGGAGGCCGAATGCGCGTCCAACTAGGCCGCGTAGTCGCCACGCGCAACTGCCTCGATCATCTCGTCTCAATTGGCGCAAGCGCCGTGCCGTACCTAAAGCGGCACCAGCGAGGCGACTGGGGCAACCTGGGAAGCTCCGACAAGCAAGACAATGAGCAAGCGCTGCTGCACGGCGGAAGAATTCTTTCCAAGTATCTGTTGAAAGACGGGACGCCGATTTATGTGATTACAGAAGCAGACCGAAGCTACACGACGGTGATGCTGGTCGGCGACTACTAGCCACTCTGCAACGCAGCGTCATTCTTTTGTTGATTCATCATGCAGGTGAACCAATCATTGGCTATACGGCGATTGCGCCGCGTTCCACAGGTGAATCGAACATGTCCAAGGTCAAGAACCTGATCAACCCAGCTGCGCAAGCCGACTCCCAGGGATTCATGGCCGAACTCGGCAAGCTGGCGCAGCCGTTTACTAAGCCGGAAACCCCGGCCGATCCGGTCGAGCGCATGCGTGCCAAGTTCGCAGCCCACGTGGACGCCACGGTCAAGGCGATCGCCGATGGGGCCGACAAGGGCAAGTGGTTCCGCAAGCAATCTGACGGGACGTTCGTCTTGTCCTTCCGCAACGCCAACAGCGCCCTAACGTTGAACGGCGCCAAGCAGTTCCAAGTCCCCGATGCCGAAGCCGCCATCAAGCTGCTCGAAGCAGCCAAGACTGCAGTTGATGCCGGCGAACTTGACGACGCGCTCAAGGCTACCCAACGCAAGCCCCCCGACCGAATGAAGAAAGAGCCGCAGTCCGTGTAACCCGAAAAGCCGGCGTAACCGTTCCTGGCTTGCCATCCCTATCGGACGATCTCTCGCGCGGTGCTGTCGTTGTGTCGTTCCTCGTGAGCATCATCCGTCCGTCTGCCATCCATAGACAAAGCCGTAGGGTGAAGAGGACGGAACGGACGAACTTGGCAAGCGCCTGGAAAGACCTGACGAATACCATTGGTAAGTACGACGACCACCTGACACACTACGGCGATCATGAACAGAGTTCATGAAGCTCTTGAAGGACTCCGTGATGATCTGGGAGACATGACACGTAAACACGTGAAGCTACGACCAGACGAAACGAGCAGAAAATGCAGACTGCTTGTTCCAGCGCTTTGCGCCATCCGTACTACCTTCGCATCCCTAACCAACTTATCGACCGAGTTTTCATCTAGCTGGCGCTACGGAGACTCCAAGCTGCATGGGCAGTGCAGCAACTCCGGTTGTCTTCACCCTTTTCAGGAGGTCGTTTACTGATCGCATCGGGAGAACGCGATCACCTGCGGCTTTGTTATTTTCCAGGCTGGTTGCAAGGTCGCTTTACGGGTCATTCCAGACCGTTTTGCACAGAACCACCTTGCGTGGAAACTGACCCCTATTGCCTGCACAGCAGTCAGGATGGACTGCGTTCGGAAGTGCAACTACCGGCAGCAGCGATCAGGTCGAAAAGGAAGAAGCCCCGTGACGGATCATGCATCACGGGGCTTCACATCTATGAGCGCACTGCATGTGCTCACCGCTGAAAACTCACGCAACCATGATCGCTGCTTGCAATCTATTTAGCAAACGGCTACCAACGACGCTTGCCGAGTCAACCTGCACACGAGCCATCCCGGCGTCTGCTTAAAGTACGCATTTCCTACGGAAATCCGCTCAACTCTGCACGAATTCTGCGCAAATACAATTCATTCACGGAGACCGCATGCCTTCTGGCTTGGCCGCACCCATTTAATACAGCTTATATTCCATGGCACCGCTTTCTATTTTCGTGAGTCGCGACCCACATGGGGTAAGCGCAGCGCCAATCGGAGCCAACGCCGGAGTGACCGCCCAAGCTGGCGTTGCTCACATGATGCCTGGCTGACAGCGGCAGTGTTGGCTTTCGCTTAGATTACGAGCAGATTTGCCGGATTAATCGTACAATAAAGATCCAGGCTCCTATGCGAGAATCGATTATGGCGGTTGTAATAAGCGTTGAAGAGCAGCGCCTCATCAACGGAAATTCAGAGCTTATTTCGAATGATCCAGTTTACGACGAGTTTATAGACTGGCTGGGCTCAATGGGGTTCCTGTACGTCTACTCAGAGACTAGCGACACGAGCCTTCACTATGAAGTCCACGAGCTGTTATTCGAGCATGACAGCGAAGCCACCCAAGCCTATCTGACGTGGGGCACTAGGCTCAACATGGAAATGTACAAAGAGTAGTTAGTAACGTTCCACGGCCACTTAATTGCAGGGCGTTCAGACTGCTTGACTCCGCTTGAGCTGAACCGCGCTACGAAACTGGCGTGCGGTTGATCTTAGAGAGCGTCTCTTGGCTACGCTTCTGCTTCAGTCGAAGGTCGGCTTGCTTGGCAAGCTCCTTTTGCCGCCTGGCATTCTTCAGCTGCACTTGCGCGCGTTGCTTTTGCGCCTTAATGGCCTGCTTTTCCGAATCGACTGCTTCGGAGAACGTTGCAAATTCGTAGTATCGCATCGGGTAAATACCTCCACCAGTATTTACCCGGCGAGCACATGCGAAACGTTCACCCGCTGTCTTCGTTTAGCAGCTACTCGAACAGCTTGATCAGCAAACCCAGCGCAAACAAGCACAGGAACAGCTTGAAGGCGGCGGTCAACAGCCATTGCATAAAGCGCAGCAGGTGCGGCAGCAACACGATCACTGCGACTTAGAATAGGAGGCGCTGCATGTCGGGTTACCTCACGACGGATAGCTTCGGAGCGGAACTGCCCTTCCCGTGCGCCTGCTGCATGCCGTCAAGGACGCGGGCGGCCTTCTCCGCGACTGCGCCGGTCTCTACGTGGCTGTAGACCATCGTGGACTGAATATTCTTGTGCCCGAGCAGCCCTTGCACTTCGACCAAAGACATGCCGTTCTGTAGCATGCGCGACGCGAACGTGTGGCGCGCCGTGTGCAAAGTAATCTTGCCCGCATCACCGGAAATGCCGGCTCGCTCAAGTGCATTTCGCAGCCAAGAATAATTATTATTATGGCGGCGCTTGCTAGGGAACACCCACTCGTCAGCTGCTTCGGCCTTTCGACGCGAAAGCATCGCTTCGAGCTGATCGCTCATCACGAGCGTATTGTCCACACCGCCCTTCTGCCGGTGGATTCGGAGCTTGCGTCTTTCCAGGTCTACTTGGGCCCACGTCATCCGGGCGATCTCACGATACCGACAACCCGTATGGATCAGGGCCAGGAGGAGATCCGTGTTGTCTTGCCGCGCTTTGTCCGTCCTGGTGCACTTGCCGGGGTACTTGGCCTTCGGATCAATCGCGGCGAACAAGGCCGCCTCTTCTTTCGCAGTCAGGTACCGTAGCCGAGTCTTCTCCGGGTACATGCGCGGGAGCTTCACTGCGGTCGCCCACTTCCGTTCCTCCGCGAACTTCACGACCGCGTTCCAGTAGCTGACGGACACGACTAGCGTGTTGCGGGACACGCCAGCATCGCGTCGCTTCTCGATGACCCCTTGCAGCTGCGCAAGGGTCAAGTCGCCCATGCGTATGTTGGGCAACGCAAGGAAGTGCCTTAGGTGGACTTGCGCATTGGCGTGCCCTGCCGTCCCCTTCCTTGCGTCAAGAAAGGCCTTGATGACCGAGTGCAGCAGGACGGGCTTGGTGCCCTTGAGAATGACATCTTTGATCGCTTCCGCTTCCCAAAGGGCTGCGATCTGTTCGGCGAGCTTCTTGTCGCCAGTCTTGGTGCTGCGCGCGAACGTGTGGCCCTGGACGACTTTGCGCCAGTGCCAGATTCCGTTGCGTTCTGTGAGAGCCATTGCATCCTCGATGTCGTTTAACACGACGGAGGATGCGTTCAGGCGGCCATGGCATCAACCTGGTCGGCAGAAGTTTTCATCACAACGGAACGGCAGCTGCTAGTTGAGCAGCATGCAGTCCAGTTCATCCACAGCATCAAGGAATTGGAAGCTCATGGATTCGCTCGGTGCTCGGTCCATCCCTCGCTTTAACTATGGACGGCTGCTCCGCGACTGTCTGACGATCACCTCTCCTGCTTCGCGGGAGCTCATCAAATGCGTAAGCTTCAAGCGATAGTCCGTGTAAGTGCAGACGCGCACCGCGCGTACTACGCTGCTGATGAGCAAAGCGAGCCTCAACCTTTTAGAGGCTCATCTACTTTCTGGCCCGACAGAGTTAGGTGAAGGAGTTTTCAATGAAGCTATTGCTGAGTGTCTTTGCCGCAGCGCTCCTAGCTGCGTGTGGGGGAGGTGGGGAGGAAATCCCAGCTCAGAAGCGTGGCCAGGCCGAACAGGCCCAACGCATCTCTTAACCAATCATGGAGTTCACTTTGAAAGTTAAATCTCTCATCGGGGTGGTTCTCGGGAGCGTAATCGCTTGGTCAGGGAATTCAACATTTGCACAGACTGAAGACTGCAATGCGGTACTAACTCGAGTAGATAGCCTGCTGGCAATTCACGCGCCGCACTACATGGGAACTGCAATGCAAGCCAAGGCCTTAAGAGACGCTGGCGCAAATCACTGCAAGCTGGGCGAGAACACACAAGCTGTGAGCGCACTCACACTCGCCGAGAAAATGTTGTCCTCAAACTAGGGAAATAGAGATGCTCAAACACTTAGCTGGGCTCATGCTTGCCTGTGTCATCCCATGGCAGGCTAATGCGGCCGTCGTGAATACTCTCCCTGGTGGGACCCCGATCCCCATACCAGCGAACAACCAGATTACGAGCGGACCAGTCGTCACGTCTGATTTCAAGTGGATTAGTACCCACTCTAACTCAGCGTTTGGTTGGACTGGTGGGTACGGGTTTTGTGACCGAGGTCAGTGGAATACTACACCAATGCTCGGCTTGAACACGGGCGTTGGTTACATGACCTTGAGTTTTCCAGAACGACGTTCCGGATTCCTTGCTGAAGTCAATTGGGTTGGTGCCTGCAGCAGCTACACAACATCCATCCAAGCATTAGATGCGAGCGGAAACGTAATCGAGACGATTAACCTACCCAACAACGCAACTTACTTACCCGCACCCAGCTATATCGGCTTCTCATACTCCACAGCACAAATAGCCGCGATTCGGTTTTCTGGTGGCTATATAGGTGTCCGAAATATGACGCAGACCGGAGAAGTTCAAGTACCCATAGCAGATGCTGGTTCGGACCAAACGGTAGATTCAGGACAACCAGTCCTGTTGAGCGGGCGGGGCTCTAGCCCCAGCAATCTATCGTTGTCCTACCTGTGGAGTCAGACCGCCGGGCCAGAAGTACAGATAGTCGACGTTAATAACGCATCAGCGTCATTCATCGCCCCAGTCGTGAATGCGAATACAACGCTGACCTTCCAGTTGATTGTTAAGGACTCACGCGGAGTTACAAGCCAACCAGACACCGTAAACGTGACAGTTGTCAAGCAGAACAACCCTCCAATTGGTGATGCTGGTGACGCAACTGGTGTTCGCGAAGGCGCTACGAAGACGCTCAATGCGAGCGCAAGCTACGACCCTGACGGTGACGCCATCACGTCATACTTGTGGCAGCAGGTTGGTGGACCAACAGTCACGTTGAGTCCTGGCGCGAACGTAGTGTCTCCAAGCTTCCTTGCTCCAGTCGGGGGTGGTAGCGTCTCGTTCAAGGTGACGGTCTCTGACGGCAAGTTGAGCGGCACGTCACCTACAATCACAATCCCGATCACGGCCAACAACCCACCCGTAGCAAATGCAGGCGTGCCAGTCACCACTGACGAGGGCACGCCAGCTACGTTGAACGGTGGCGCAACGACTGATCCTGATGGTGATCAGGTTAGCTTCTCCTGGACGCAGCTTACTGGGCCGACGGTGACGCTCAACGGCGCAAATACTGCTACTCCGTCCTTTACTGCTCCATGGGTCAGCGCAGGGGGATCAACGCTGACGTTCCGTATGACAGCAACGGACAACTACGCTGCGAATCCCAGGTCTGCAACGGCAGATGCAACGGTCAACGTGCTGAACGCCAACGATCCGCCCAACTGCTCGCTCGCGATGCCTAGTGTTCCGAAGCTGTGGCCGCCCGATCACCGCATGGTGCCTGTGACGATCAAAGGCATCACGGATCCCGATGCAACGGCCTTCACGCTCCGCATCACTGGTGTGACGCAAGACGAGCCGATCAATGGCACGGGTGATGGTGACACGGCACCGGATGCAACTATCACTGTCGGTGAGAAAGCTGATACGGTGAACCTGCGTTCTGAACGCGCGGGTACGGGTGACGGTCGCGTGTACACGATCCACTTCCGCGCTACGGACCAGGAAGGTGCCTGTACGGGCTCCGTCAAGGTACAGGTACCGCACTCGCGCACTGGCAACGCGGTCGATAGCGGGCAAACGGTGAACTCAGTGGCGCAACCGTAAGTTGCGACGTGCTGAAGGTGAATGACGCCTGTGGCGTCATTCACCTTCGTGCCGATGCGGATTGAAACAGGACTCGTCTCTCGCGCGATGGTTCCATGGAAATCAAACTAGTTAAGTGCTTACCCAACTTCGTCAACACCTCGCGCTGGGAATGGCAGCCAGTCTTTTGCAGCAATGATGCCAGCTGCGCCCGAACGGTGTACGGAGAGCAAGAGCGTTGCTGAGCAATTGCTTTCACCACCATCCCTTCAGCGAGTAGGCCGAGCACTTCGGTTTCCGCAGGCGTCAAGCAGCGGTTAGCGGCGAACCGCGCAAGTCGTGCAAATGCGCTCTCCTCCCTCCTTTCACCGTCACGAGGAACAGACGCCGATCCCGCGCATCGCGCGCACGCCTCTGAAGCTCCCAAGGAGTGACTTCGACTAGATACAACGCTCCAACGCTCCATGAATTTCAAGATCAACTTCCGCAGGAAGCGCCGTAGCGTTCACCTCGGACAGCGCGTGCATCCATGCGTGCTGATTGTGCGGCTCCAAAAAAATCGAAGCTTTCCATGCACAACTTGCGGACTCCCGCAGCTTCGAAGGAAGACGGCCGCCCGTTGACCGAGAGCAGAACCCTCCCGCTCGCATGGATCAGAATGCACGGGCTTGGAACGGATTGCAGAAGCCTGTCTGTAGACTGCGCTGGACCTTCTCCTCGCAAGCCCAGCAGGTGCTTTATTGAACTTGAGCGTTGAAGGTATGGGAGAAGCGCATTGAGTAGATGCACTGTCCACACGTCAAACAGGCCCTGGTCCTTCGCTTGAATGGTCGGAACACGATAGACGTTCTATCGTCGCCGTGACTCATTCTCAAGCAGCCAGCGGGAGCCATAGAAAATGAGGAATTCTTGGTAGTAGGGATCAGAAGCCACGAACCTCTCGGAGAAATGATGTGGCTCCGCAGAAGGGTGCTTATCAAGCAGCAGAACGAGCAGCCCGAAACTAATTCTAGCCTGGCCCCAGCATCCGTTTGCTCGCCGATTTGTCGTTTGCATCACATCAGACGAGCTTTCGACGCCTTTTTGGCGGTGGTCGGGGGACTGCGACATGAGTTGACGATGAGTTCGGTGGCTGTTAAGCCAGCAGCATGGATTGCCCCTCTTGTAATTGACGGCTATGCTCAACGTGTTCCAGCCCCGTGTCGCAAAGGGTAGTTAGCATGCCGACTCATCAGAAGTTGATGGACTCCACTATCTCTGCTTTATATGAGGCCGTATCGCACGATGAGCAGTGGCCCGCGGCACTAGCTGGGATCAGCAGGGCCTTCGACAGTCCGCGAGTTGCAATCCTTCGCACGACCGCGAACCTCGACGGTGTTTTCGAGATTCGCGCGCTGAACCACGACCCAGAAGCACAAAAGCTGTACCGGGACTATTACTGGGCAATTGACCCAACTCTCCGGGTCACGCGGACAGCGCACCCCGGCGCCTGGTTCGACTGCGAGTCGGTAGTGGATCCGGCCACAACGCCCGAACCCGAATACATGGATTTCGCAGTACGGCACGGAATTCGATACGTCGCGGGCGGCAAGGTGCACGTTGATAAAGTGAGCTGTACGGCTCTTAGCCTGCAGCGTCCCGCTGACCACCGGCGCTTCGATCACAGCGCCGGATCGACATTCCGGCGACTGGCGACGCACATCGGCCGCGCCTCTGCGTTGTCATCGGATTTGCGGCAGGCAGAGCTCGCGAAGGGGCTCTCTATCGCCGCTCTTGACGCTTTACAGTGGCCCGTATTCGCCGTCAGTTCGACGGGCAAGCTTCTCCTGGCGAATCAAAAGGGAGAAGCCCAGCTCAAACTCGGCACGCCATTCGAACTGCACGCTGGGAGTTTGCGGTCTCGTGACCCCGAAATGGATCTGGTTCTGAGGCGGGTTTTGAGTGCTGCCGCGACCCGCACAGGCACATCTATAAAGGTGAAGGCCGGACGTTCTCAGTGGTGGCTTCGCGCCGTTCCTATCACGATGTATTCCGGGGTCACGCTGCTCTACTTGAGCCGAATCGATGGGCAACGGCCCTCGCCGGATCTCATGCAGGAGCTGTTGAACTTGTCCCCTGCCCAAGCTGACGTAGCGTGCCTTCTTATGGATGGTCACAGCGTCAAGCAGATCGCGAGCGCACGTGCGGTCAGCGTCTGGACAGTGCGAGCCCAGTTGCGAGAGATCATGCACAAGGCCGGAGTACGCCGGCAAGTTGATCTCACGCAGATGCTTCTGTCGCTACCCGCGATCTCGATGGGCGCGACCAATCAGGAACAAGCTCAATAGCGCACCTTGGCGCTCTGGGCGACCCATGCGGCAGTCGCACTCGGTTTGTGCTGGTTTTGTACAGGTGCACAGCGTTGCAGCAGCGTGCCCCCAAGCGTTCCAAGTGCCGTCGAAGCGTGGCACGGCCAGCCCGACCGCCTTTGGGATAATGGCGCCGAGCCCCTCCATCACCGCCGGAACACCATGCCGACCACCATCAAGCAAGCCGACCTGATCGAATCGATCGCCGCCGCGCTGCAATACATCAGCTAGGTCTGAGATTGGCGAAAGCGTCGGCCGGGGCTGCGTTCATCGCAGCGCGATACCTGCTCATTTCGAATCGCGTTTCGCCTGCTGCTGCCTTCCGCGCGAGGAGACATGTGCCAGTGGCCGCTGCTGTCCCATCGCCTGTGCCCGCTTGGCGTGCGGCGTGGTAGCGGGGCTCTGCGTCGCGGCCTTGCTGGCAGCGGCGCTTCGTGGTCCGTCGCTTGGCGCCTTGCTGCTGCGGTTTGCTTGAGGCTTGTCGCTGGTGCGACTCCTTGCCTTCGACTCCACTGCGAGGCGAACGGCGGATCGCACGGTCGTCTTACGTCCAGGCTTGCTGGCGGCTGGCTTTTCGGAATGTCGTTCGCGTTGAGCCTGCTGCTTCTCCAAGCGGCCAAGCGCCTCGGAAAACACCTGCACCTTCTGATCGGTCCGAGCGTTGGCGACTCCGCTGCGGCCGGATTTCGTCCCACTCCGCTCCCGCGTCGATACGCGTTGACGCCGCAGCAGGTCCTGGTACTTGTCACGCTCATTTCGAGTCCGCCGTATCGTGGCCTGCAGTTCCTTGTCGGCCATCTGCGGCGCCTGATCGCTCAAGCTGCTTTCGAAGAGTGCCATCTCCTTGGTGGACAGCAGGCGTGCTGCCTGGATGCGGTTCCATGCCATTGAATCTCCTGTTTTGTTGTCGAGCCATCTCAGATTGCCACCATAGGGCGATGCGGCGCGCAGGAGTGGCGGTTGAGTCCACGTGGGTGACGTCCCACGCACAGCTTCTGCCGATCGAACGGCCGCCCAAACTGCCTCACTTGTGCTTCGAGCGGGTCAGCTGTCGCCACAGCTGACCGAGCAGACCGCCCGGCGGGATTTGTTCCCGGTGCTTGGCCCATAAAGCGTTGGACCATCTGTCGGCCGTAATGAACAAGGCCACAACGACAACCGCTAGTAACCATGCGCCGACAATTTCAATGATCATGAAGCGCGTTTCATATGAAGACGGCCGCGGGGTGACGATGTTTGCAAGGCGCTTGTGCGCGGCCACGCCATGGCCGGGCATACCCATGCGTCACGGGCTGGCGGGATGGCTGCCCACGTGGCCTTCGGCGCAAGAACGGCAGTCCTTGGCGTTGTGCTGTTCGTTGCTGGCATCCAGCTTGCAGCTCGAACGGATGCACTTCCAGCGAGTCGCAGGGGCGGGATCGTTGGCCTTGTCTGTGCTGCGCTTTGCATCGGGAACGTTGCAATCGGCTTCGTCGTGGGGCTCGCACTGGCCGTTCTGAGCAAGCGAGGACTGCTGCATCTTTAGAGCTGAGCGCGCCCAGCCGTTTTGTGCTGATTTTGTGCAGGTGCCCAGCTTTGCAGCAGCGTGGCCCCAAGCGTTCCACGTGCGGCCGAAGCGTGGCGGAAGGCGCTCAACAGCGTCTGGGATAATCCGGCCGAAGCCCCTCCTACCGTCCGAACACAATGCCGACGACCATCAAGCAAGCCGACCTGATCGAATCCATCTCGGCCGCCCTGCAGTACATCAGCTACTACCACCCCGCCGACTAAACCCAGGCTGGACGACGCTTCCGCCACGATCAGCGGAACGCTGTGTAAATTTTGCGCAAGCGGCGGTTCACTTGGGGGCGCACTTGCGGCGGTGCCGCCAAGCGATGTTCACAGCCACCTTCTGCCCGCAGTTCGGGCACGGCTCCTGACGGTACTCCTTGCAGTGGTTGATCTGGCCTTGGGCCGCGTTGTCCTCCGTGGGTTGGAAGAACACGTTGCCCACTTCGTACGCACCCTGATCCCCTCGCCTCGACATCACGTACTGGCCCCTGCGCTTGCCGCGCTCATGCCAGTGCCCACTAGACAGCCATAGCCACTCCCATTCAGCAGGCGTGAGCAAGAAGGCGTTCCCCTTCCGCTTGGCACTGCGCTTGTGGTCGCCGTATGCCTGCCGCGACTTGCAGTTGGTCTCTGTCGCTAGCACGGTGTGCTTCCACACGTACGTCACGGCTTGACTCCATACGTGAGCTTGAAAGTTGCCGCGTTCTCTTTGCTGGACGTCCAGATCGTGTACCGCCAGATCGGTAGCGGGACATCCAGTGGTTCCAGCTCGTCGTCCTCTACGTGGTAGTGAACCCTGGAATCGTGGCAAACGTCGTAGTCCCAGTCCTCTCCAAGCTCACCGAGCCAGTTGTCCTGTACCCATGCGAAGAACTCCATGAACTCGTCGTTTGCGTCTACCTCAAAACTCTCTGCGTGGAACTCATAGCGATCCCGTTTGCGGGTGCATTTGTATGCCAGCTTCATACTGGTCTCCTTCTTATGGTTATGGCCGCAGTTTAGGTGCGCGGCTCACCAGCGTCAAAATTGGTAGTCAAGAAAAGCTGTAGAGACCTATCGCGGTCCCAGCTCTTTTCATTCAGGTATTGATCCCACCTTGGCGCTAACCATCATCTGACGCACGGCGCTATTGCCGTGCCACACAGATCGAAGGCCGCACATGGGCAAGCTCAAAGACTCTCTCCCGACCACTGACGGCAACCTGTTGCCGACCGCTCCTGCAACGCAGGTCGGGTTCCTCGCGCAACTGTCCCAACTCGCTCAGCCCGTTACCAAAGCAGAGACCGTCAAGGCCGATCCCGTTCAGGTCATGCGCGCTCGGTTCGCGACCAACGCAGACGAGAACGTGAAGGCCATCAAGTCTGCTGCCGACTCTGGAAGCTGGTTTCGGAAGCTGCCGAACGGCAAGTTCCTGCTCGCGTTCCGCAACGCGAATCAGGTCTTGAGTCTCGGCGGGAACACGCACTTTCAGGTGGACAACGCCCCAGCAGCCGTCAAGCTGATCGAAGCCGCAAAGGTCGCCGCAGCGGCCGGTGAGCTGGACGACCAGCTCAAGGCCACTCAGCGCAAGCGCAAAGGCAAGCAGACGGAAACGACGCCTGCCTGACGATCACATGCAGCTAAGCACGGCGGCCCTGTAGGCCGCTTTTTTATCGGATCGACACCCTGACCCTGCGCTCCACCTTCATGTGGAACAGGTCGAAGAACGGGTGGCCGAAGTTGCCCCCGTCAACAGAGCCGTCATCGCTGATCTGGCACATAGCAACGTGTCGGTCAGCCGGTTCAGGGTCGTTATCGCTGTCGTATCCCGAGCGCTCATCGCTTGCGATGCACAGGTCCGTGTATCGCTCATCGAAGGCGGGCCACACAAGCTGGTGTTCGCGCGGGTCGCCATCGTCCCAATACTTCGTCACCTCCCAGTCCTTGCCAGTGACAGTCAGGTGCAGGAGCGTCACGCCGTCCCTGTAGTAAGCGCTGTGAACGGGGAAGTCCCGCTCCCAAGCTTCGTACTCATCCCTGCCCATGTTTGCGGCGGCGACAAAGACATGCGATGCGCCCTTGGGTACAGCTTTGCGGTCGGTACCCTTAGGCCCGTTCGGCTTTTGCACTCGGTACTGCTGGACGGCTTCGGACGCCCACTGGAACCGCTCTGAAAGCTGGGCATTCCCAGCGTCACCGACTACCGAGCCGTCCTGCAGAACGAACACGGCGCAGTTTTGCGCGTGATCGCAGAGGCTGTACTCCGCATCGTCGATCTGGTCGTCAAGGACCTTTGCGAAGCTCTCGACCTCGTCGTAGAGCGGGCCATCCAGATGCGCCCACGATGAAACGCCCTCGTCGTCGCACTGAATGTCGTGCCACAGCTGAAAGCGATCCAGCTCGAAGTACAGAGCAAGGTCAGCTCCCCTGCGTAGCACATGGGTAGGGCGCGTTTGGAACTGATGTTCCAGCCCTTCATAGGCGTTCGTGAATAGAACGAGCGCAGCGTAGCTGCTAGTGATAGCCATGGTTTCCCTCGTTGTTGTTGTTATTGGCTGCTGGCATTGGCCGGTGAGGCGTACCAGAGCCGTGAATGTCTCACAGCTCATCCGTGGTGTCAATACCACGTTACACACTGAAGCAGCTCAGCGGGCTGGCGCCCCGCTTCGGAACGTGCTTGGCTGCGGCGATCGCACAAACGTCAACCTTTTGTTGATGCCACAGCCAAAAGAACCAGAATTGGTAGCACCACAAACGTACAGCAGGTGCTACAAGTGAACTTCCAAATTAACGAGCGCTTCGTCCCCGAATACCTGGCCCTGATCGAAGTCGGCGCGACCCATGCCGAAGCAGTGGCTCAGATCGCGCTGACGAACGAGGTAGCCGAAACCGAGGTGGAAGCAGCTACCGAAGCATTGGCTTAGTGCTGAACGTTCCACTTACGGCGGTCAATGCTGCCGTCAGCGAAGCAGCCCGCCATGGGTGCGCGTCCCTTGCCCTTCCAAACAACGGACGGGTTGTCCTTCAACACCAGCGTCTTGCCCTTCTGAACAGCAGCCAATTCGCGCTGCTCCTTCTGGTCGGCATCGGACAGCGAAGACGTCTTTTGCGAGGTCTTGCGCGGCGCGCGGCCTTCACTTTTCCCAGCCGGACGGCCACTTCCAAAGCGTCCTGCGATGTCGTCATTAGTCAGACCGTACTCGGTGAGAACAGCGTCGATCTTCTCCTGCGCCTCAGCAACCGCAGTTTCTCGGGCCTTGCTGCGCTGCTCTTGCAGTTGCCGAATTTGGGCGTCGAGTTCCGCCTGCTGATCTTTCCACGATTTCGTTGCCATTCAACCAACCTTTGTTATGAAAGGACCGCACTTTGAACCATAGAAACACACCTGTCAAGCCGATTAGCTTTCCGCTGGGCAGGCTTACAGCAACCGCTAACCTGCTTCGGCACATGGAGCAGCATGGCATTGATCCACTGACCTACCTTTCCAGACATGCCAGCGGAGATTGGGGCGACCTGGGCAAGCAGGACAAGCTAGCGAACGATGTAGCCCTGGTCGATGGAACACGCATCCTGAGCAAGTATGTGTTGCCCACGGGCGAGGCAGTGTATGTGATTACTGAGTGGGACAGGAGCATCACAACAATGCTTTTCTCGTCCGAATACTGACCTAAGGCCACTCAAGGCGAAGCCCGCTGCTGCGGGCTTTTTGCCTTCAGGTGCGGTCGTACGACGTGGGGCCTTTGTTGATGTCAGTGAGGTAGATCTTCATAGCAAGCTGAATGGCGTGCAGCTTGAGAGCTTCAATCTCGTACTGCGAGGGTTCGTTGCGCAGATGGAAGATCAGGTACCCCGTTAAACGCCCGTACAGGGGTGGGATCGGCACGCGGCAGCTAGTGTGCAGTGTGGAGGCGAACTTAGGCCGCTTGCGCGCAAACGCGGTGTCCTTAACCGCCCCGCACCCGAATTCGCCGTTGATGAGGCTAATCATCTGGGAGTTCTGCACAACCTCGGACGAGAACAGCGGCACCTGCTGGCCTGTTAGTTGGGCCTCGTCTAGCAGTTCTCCTTTTCGTACAGCGGTCACCGCCTCGTAAACCACCTTTCGCGCGTTCTTGTAAAGGTCAACGTCTACAAGCTGGACGACTTCAACATTGTTGTCCAGAGCAACGAACTGGTCAATTGCCTGCTTGCTTGCGTCGGAGATTGTTATTTCCTGCTTTACCGCAACTCCGTCGAATCTGCCGATGGACTGAGTGTAAATGGTTTGCCTGTTCTCGAAGACCACATAACCACCAATGGACAGGAACAGGATCACCGCGAACATCGCGATGCGCTTCCAAGTATTGAGTACCTTGAGAAGCTTAAGGATGGGATCAAGGTACTTGTCCACTGGAATACCCTCATGCTAAGTCCATTACTTAGCTGCCAGATGAGGCACCTCCGAAGCTCTCTTAAATAGAGCACACGTAACGTACCAGCAGAGGTACGACATAGAGGTGCCCTCTCATGACAAATGAAATCAAGACGACCGGGGACGTTGTTCGTGCTGCACGCGCGGGTATGCGCCTGAAAGCCATTGCAGCTCGCGCAGGCATGACGGTTGACGAGCTAAAAGTACGGCTGGAAGCAGACCGTGAATTTAAGCTTGCCTACGAGAACGCAGTCGCGGACTACGAAGAAGAAAAGAGAAACGCGATCATCGAGGCGGAAGCACTTGCACGCCAGAACAACGACGCGTCACTGCTTTACAAGATTAACCGCGAAGCAATTAAAGAGCTAGTTGACCGCGACAATGCATCACGACCCTTGCAGGTAGTTGTCAGCGCAGACAGTGGCTTGCTTGAACCAGAGTACGAAGAGCAGACAGAAGAAGAGCTTGCCGCTATTCGCGCCCGAACAGAAAGTGAGGCGAACCGCGACTAATGCAGCCGAAGAAGAAAAAGTATCGGCTGCTTCCACATCAGGTCTCCTTCATCAACGATGTTCAACACCGCATCGTTGGTTTGGTCGGAGGCTTTCGCGCTGGAAAGACTTACGCCGCTGTTCACAAAGCACTGCGCCTCGCCTTCTTAAACAAGGGGCTGCACGGCGCACTGATGGAACCCGTGCAATCAATGATTCGCGGCACGCTTATGCCTGTCGTAGACAAGGTGCTGAAAGGTGATTACGGGTGGGAGGAAGGCAAGCAGTACACATACCGAAAGTCAAACCCCGAAAGCATCGTCATTCACTTTCCAGAAGGCGACAGCATCATCTACCTTTGTGGCGCAGAGAATTATGACCGACTAGCAGGCAAGACACTCGCGTGGTTTGGCATTGACGAGATTGACCGCTGCTCCAGCAAGGAGGTTGCCCTTGCTGCTTTCAAGGAAGCCACTGCGCGTCTGACAAACGGCCCCTGCGTGCAGGGCTTTGTCACTACCACGCCAGAGGGCTTTCACTTTAGCCACTTCTACTTTGTAGAAAACGGCATTGACGAAGACGGCAACACACGCACAGACCGCAAGCTCTATCGCGCAAAGACGCACGACAACCCCTACGTTCCTTCTGCGTACATAGCAGCAATCCGGGTCAACTACACGCCGAAGCAAGCTGAGGCTTACCTAAACGGCGAGTTCGTGAACTTGGCTAGCGGAAACGTGTATCACGCATTCGACCGCGACATCAACTGGACGAACAAAACAACTGCCGACTTCGCACGCAACCGCCTGCACATTGGTATGGACTTCAACGTTGGCGCAATGTCAGCGGTTGTCTGTGCCGTTGATGAACAAACTAACTTCTGCTACGTGCTGGAAGAGATTACAGGCGAGCTAGACACGGACGCGATGATCCGACGCATCAAGCGCGACTACGCACAGTGGGCAAAGCACCCAGACGGCATCTACATCTACCCTGATAGCAGCGGGAAGAACGCAAGCGCGAACGCATCACTGAGCAGCATCGCGAAGTTGAAGCAAGCGGGCTTCCAGTGCAAATACAACGGCAACAACCCTTCGATCATGAAGGAGCGGGTCCCCGCAGTTAACGCAATGTTTAAGTCGCAGAAGCAGGCTGCTGATGGCGCATGGGTGCCATTCGCGCGCTGCTTTGTGAACATCGCAAAGTGCCCTGTGCTAGTGAAAGGCTTGGAGCAACAGGGCTTCGGCCCAGACGGCAAACCGGACAAGACAAGCGGACTTGATCACGCACTAGACGCATTTGGCTATGTGATTGCGTTCAAGTTCCCTGTTCCTGGCAAGGGGTCAGTGTCCGTGCTGCGCTAAGTGAGAAAGGATAAATCTAGAGACATCACCGAGGGTGAACCATGATCTTCAATAACAAGAACGAAGAGATCGTCGCTGAAGGCTTTACAGCTAAAGAGTGGATTGATCTGCTGAAGGGCGACAAGCAAAAGGACGCGGCGCGAGCCCTCAACTACTTTGACGGCCAGCAGGAAAAAGAGCTGATCGACGTGCTAAACGATCCATACCGCGGGCGCGCGGAGTGGAAGCGCAAAGGCATTACGCCTCGGTTCCGCAACCTGACGAAGATGATCGTCGAGAAGTCCGGCCTCCTGTTCAAAGAGGCCGCTCCAGTGCTGGAAGTGTTCAAGCAGAACGAAGTCACAGCCGACGAAGCTCCTACTCAGTTCGTTGCCGAAGAACTGGCAAAGCTGGAGTGGGCGGAGTTCGCTAACAACCTCGACCAGACTGTGCGGCTGCTGAAGACTGCCCTGGTGCTGGTGCAGTGGGACGCAGACGACAGGCAGCTCACCCTAGACATCCTGCATCGCGGCAACTGCGAGGTGGTCATCAACCCCGCTACCCGCAAGCCACGCGCCCTAATCCAGCGATACAGCGACGAAGGCGACTACGCCATCTGGACGCTGGAAGAGCGCATTTTCCTCAAGCAGTCCAGTGACGGAGCTATCCAGGTCACCGAACGCGAGCCAAACCCATACGGCGTTGTCCCCGTAGCTGTGTTCTACGACACAAACGCACCACGTACCGGGTTCTGGGTGGAGCAGGACAAGTCCATTGTGAACCTCAACGAGATGGTGAACCTCCACATCACAGACAGCGAGTACTCCATCAAGTGGAGCAAGCTATCAACAGGGATCACAAACATGCGCCCTGCTGGTGGGCAAGCAGCAAGCGAGACCATCGGCAGCGGGGCCGACACCGATGCAGTCACCGTGCTGGGTGGCCCTGGTGAAGTTGTTGTGCTGGACAGCATGGGCGTTGAAAGCCCGTTCTTCAAGTACGAAGCTCCGCAAATCGACCTGCTGTCACTCGACAACGTCGTGAACACATGGATTCAGTCATGCGCCGCAGACTGGTCAGTGAAGGTGCATACAACCAATCAGACAGCGGCCAACAGCGGCTTCCAGTTAATGGTTGAGGAAATGTCGAACTTAGACCTGCGCAAGCAGCGTCAGCGCATGTTTGAGAACAGCTTTAAGCGCTTTTACCGCGTTGTCTCCCGCATTCTCAACGTCGCATACGGGCGCAACGTGCTTGACGAGCAGGCTGAAATGTTCGCTAAGTTTGCCTCGCCTGCTTTGCCTGTTGATCAAGCTGCGCAAGAGGAAATCTGGTCAAAGAAAATCAGCGAAGGGCGGGCAACTGTTATCGACTACTTTATGCAAGTCGAAGGCATGAGCAAAGAGGAGGCCTTGTCAAAGTACGAAGAGATCAAGGCCTTCAAGGAGGCAGCAGCCCCAGTTGCCAGTCCTGAGCCTCTCATTGACCACGCAAATAGCATCACTGAGCAGCAAAGCAATTCACAAGCGCTGAGCCAGTGACGCGCAGGTGAGACAGACATAAATACTCCCGCACAAATAGCCCGGATGGGCAGGGAGTAATACATGGCGGATGCCACAGATCAAGGTGATGTTGTTATCACCGAAGCGTCGGATGACGCACAACAAGAACAAGCGACTCCAGCAGTAGCCGGTTCCGAAGTAAATGCAGCGGAAGCACGCATTAAGGAACTTGAGGCAGAACTGAACAAGAGCCGTGACATTCTTGAAAAAGCTCGTAAAGGCGAAAAGTACGCTAAGCAAACCAAGCAGCAGCTAGAAGAAAAGCTTGCAGAGCTTGAGGCGCAAGGCGACTGGAAAAGCAAATACGAGCAATTGGTGCAGCGAGAGAACACTCGCGTTGTTGACACTGCACTGAGCGAAGCGCTTGCAAATGCCGCTAAGCCAGAGAACGTGAAAGCAGCGATGAAGCTCGTTGACCGATCAGCACTTCAAGTAGTTGACGGTGTGGTGGATGCCAAAGCCGTAGAAACAGCGGTGCTGAAAGCTAGGGAAGAGTTCCCAAGCCTGTTTGTCGAAGTGAAGACTCCTGCTCCAGTAAGAGCAGCAGAAGGCGCAGTGACAGGCGGGTTTGAAAAGGAACTCGCCGCCGCAAAGACGCAAGCCGACATTACGGCAGTTCTTAAGCGGCATGGACTCGTCTGATAACAACAAAAAGAGGACACTATGCCTTTCACAACTAACCTTACTGGCACAGCCCAGGTAGATAGCTCAATTCTGCTCGCCTACGATCGCGGCATCATCGTTGCTGCTGGTCAAGCACAGATCATGGAACCATTCGTCTCAACAAAGGTTGAGATTGGCGCCAAGTCAATCAGCTTCACAAAATTCGGCCGTATTGCTCCAGCAGTTACGCCCCTGACTGAGACTGAAGACGTGACATCCGTTGCCCTGTCAGACAGCGAAATCCTGCTGACACCACGCGAATACGGTATGGCCGTCACAAAGACAAACCTGGCTTCCCTGCAAACAGGTGGCAAGGTTGATCTGGCTGCTGCAACACTGGTCGGCATGAACATGGGTCAAACCATGGACGCACTGGCTATCGCTGCTCTGCTGACATCAGCAAACGTTGAAGCCTCCGCAACAACAGGCGCACAGGTTGACGGTCAGTACACAAAGCTGGCATCAAAGTCAATCCCAATGATCGACGGCGCTTACACACTACTCGCTAACGAAGCCGAAATCGCTGTTCTGCGCAACGAAGCTGGCTTCACCGACGTTGCCAAGTACGCGAACGCACAAGCTGTTCTGAAGAACGAAGTTGGCTTTTACAAAGGCCACCGCGTTGTTCGTCACCAGGGCGTGACAGCCGGCACATCCATCTCCTTCGGCGGCAACGCTCTGGGCAAGGCTGTGTCACAAGAAGCCGGTATGCGTCTGACAGCAGGCGGAGACAAGCTGGGTCGCTTCGCGCACCTCGGCTGGTACGGCGTATTCGTGTACGGCTTGGTTGACAGCGACGCTGTTGAAGTTCTGTCCGTCTAAAGCGGATTTGATCTGACATGAAGGCTCCCGACATGGGAGCCTTTTTCATGTCCGTAAATAGATTCGCGAAGGAGACTTACTAATGCGAATCTTGTTGAACTTCAAATGCGAGCACTGCGGCGAGGAATTGGAGCTATTGCAGCACCGCGACGAGCCTGCACCACATTGCAGCCACGGACACGGAGCAATGCAGAAAGTATTTGCCACGCCAGCATTCACGTTCAAGAACGGAAAAGGTACCAGCGGCGGGCACACATGGCGGATTGCCACCCCCAAGAAGTGACTTTCGCAGTCGGATAAGTAAAGGCACAGAACTGAGGGAGGTGCCCGCATGGCACTGATTATCGAGACCGGCGCTGGTGTCACAGGCGCCAACAGCTACGCAGACCTTGTGTTTGCCGCTAGCTACCACACGGCCCTTGGCAACGAAGACTGGGTTGGCAGTGACGCAGACCTCACCCACGCACTGATCGTCGCTTGTAGGGCCCTAGAGCAGCTTTACGGGTCTGACCTCAAGAGCGCGCTATCTAGCGCAGCGCAGGAACGTCTGTTCCCCCGCAAGTGGTTCACCGACAACTTGGGCCGCATTGTGCAGACCGGCACCATACCTGCCTGCTGGAAAGAAGCCCAATGCGAAATTGCGCTGATGCTCCTGCAAGAGAAAGACGTGTTCCCCACTGCCGCTGACGGAGCGATCAAGTCCCAAAGCATCACAGTGGGCGAGTACAGCGAAAGCACTGAGTACCACGTACCAGTCCAGAAGGAAAAGCACGCAGGTTTCCGCCGCGTCGAACTGCTGCTGGCACCAATCCTGAACAAGAAGCCATCCGGCTGGCGTCTGCGAGCTTAAGCATGGACGCAGCAGCACAAGCCAAGATCGTCGCAACGCTTACGCGCATCGGGAAGACCATGACTGTCCTCCGCAATGGAGTGAAAGTAGGCGCGACTAAAGGCGTCGAACTTAGCAGCGAGCAGACCGACGACAGCAATAGCCTGCTGGCTCAGACAGCACAAACACGCAAGACGTTGATTGTCTTCCCTGTAAAGCAGGCTTTTGTAGTTGGCGACACCGTTGTGATGGAGAAGCAGACCTTCACGATCACTAAAGTCGATGCATTCCGCCCTGCTGCTTACACCCTCTATGTAAAGCTGGAGGTGATCTGATGAGCGGCGTTAAAGACAAAGTGCTTGGCATTAAGACTCGCTTGCGCAACTTCCGCCATGAGTTCGGCAAAGAGTTTGTTGAGCGCGTGAAGCAGAAGACTCCCGTTATCACTGGCACCTTGCAGCAAGGCTGGGAATACCAGTTGAAGGAGCAAGAAGTCGAGGTGCGCAACAAGGTGCCTTACGCGTCCTTCGTTGAGTACGGCACATCAAAGATGGAGCCCCGCGCGATGCTGCAAACAACAAGAGAGGAAGCCGAGCAGATTGCTCAGGTTGCCAAAGAACGTGCGGAGCGCAAGAAGTGAAATACCAGTCCATCCAAACATTGCTAGACGCGCACTTGGCAGCAACACCAGACCTGCCTGCGCTTCAACTAGAGAACACACGCAACATTGCGACGAGTGGAACCCCTTTCGCACGCGCAACGCTGCAAACAACAGAGGCAGTTAGAGAGTCATCAATGAAGACGCGCCATAGCGGTCTGTACATCGTTGACCTCTACTACCCACAAGACACAGGCGTTGCCGCTGCAAATGCAATGGCTGACGCGGTGATTGCCCGTTTCGACTCTGCGCCGCTTGGCCGTCTTAGTGACGATCAAGTGACCGTTCAGTTGCAACGAGCATGGCGACAAAGCATCGGACGACGCGAACCGTTCTATGCACTTCAAGTAGTCGTTCGTTGGCACGCGCTCATTTGAGCTGGCCGCTGGATAAATCTAAGAACTAAAACAAGGGAGACATTCCTATGCCACAAGCACAAGGCTCAAAGCGTCAACTCGCCTACATCGTAGAAACGACATACGGCGTGACGCCAGCTACACCACAAACAAAACTGCTGGACTTCGTTAACTTCACAGGCGACCTGAACGCGCCAGAAGTCGAGTCACAGACAATCCGCCCCAACCGTCAGTCAACAGGCTCACGTCGCGGTAACACTTCAACAGCAGGCGACCTGACTCTGGAACTGACACCGGACAACGCCGACGAGCTGCTTGAAGCTGCGCTGCAAGGCACATGGGCGGCTAACGTCCTGAAGGTTGGTTCAACACAGCGTTCCTTCTCAATCGAAGAAGGCTTTACTGACATGCCCCAGTTCCGCGTGTTCACAGGCAGCGTGTTCAACACCCTGTCCATGGAACTGAACACTGAAGGCTACGTGAACGCAACGCTGGGCTTCATGGGCAAGACAACAACGCCCTTCTCTGGAACATCCATCTGCGGAACCCCTACAGCTCCATCAGCTAAGGAAGCTTTCTATCACGAAGGCGGCGTGTTCAAAGAAGGCGGCAGCACTGTTGGCTTCTTGTCCGCGCTGAGCTTTGAACTGTCAAACAACGTCACAGCAAACAATGCACTTGGCGTAACCGGCGTTCGCGCTATGACTTCCGGCAAGGCTGTTGTGACCGGCACAGTGACAGCTCTGTTTGAAGACGTTAGCTTCTACAACAAGTTCGTGAACAACGCATCCAGCTCACTGGAGTTCACGATTACTTCCGGTGCAGAGAGCCTGACGTTCAAGTTCAGCAAGCTCAAGTACACACAAGCTGACATCCAGTCAGACGGCGATGCAGGCGTGACAGTGCAGATGACATTCCGCGCTGAGTACGACGCTGCTGACGACACAACAATGATGATTACGCGCGTGTAATGGAACTAGCGAATCTACTCCCTAAAGCGCAGCCCCTTGAAGTGATCATGCCTGACGGTTCGCCGTCAGGCATTGTTCTCCAAGTTGTAGGGCATGACAGCGCCCAGTTCACAGCTACGGCTAAGAAGTGGGCCAACGTCATGCTTGAGAAAGAAGACGGCGCAAAGACGAACATAGACGAACTAGAGAAGCAAAACGCCGATCTAGTTGCTAGCTTCATTGTTGGTTGGACCGGCTTGGAAGAGAACGGCGCCCCGTTGCCCTACTCCCACGAAAAGGCTGTTCAGCTTATGTCAATGCCAGAACTGAAGTTTGTACGAGAGCGAGTGGAGGCGTTCGCATCAAAGCGGACGAACTTCTTTCGCCCACGCACGCAAGCAGTTGGTGTCGGCAGTACGTCAGGCGATCAAGCTTAACACTCCGAATGCACAAGGCGTTTCACAGCGTCAAGCACTTGAAACGTCCATCAAGCAAGCAAGGAAGGCTAACGCTAGCGCAGCATGGATCGAGCGTATGTCCAGCGAGTTGAAGGAAGTAGAAGTACCAGCACAGGTGCGCCACCTCCTTTACTTGTTCGACAGGCTAAGCAGCAAGCGCAAGACGCAGGTTGTGGCATCACTTGGAGGCGCGGCCCTCATTCCTGAGCCAATCAGCAGTCTTGAACTTGAGGCGCATTGCAGGCTTTATCAACTGCAACTAACACCATGGGAAGCGGAAACCATAGACGAAATGGATCTGGCTTACCGAGAAGAGAGCGCAAAGCTCCGAGGTTAAAGCGATGGACATTGTTGAACTGCTCTTCCGCGTAAAAACGCAGGAATTAGATCAAGCAGAAAATAAGCTTCACAACGTGGGCAAAGCCGCTGAAGGCGCCGAGAAGAAGGCAAAGGGTCTTACTGACGCACTGGATGGTTTCTCAAGCGTTGGGGGCCCGATTGGGGAAGTCGCTGACCGCGTGTCCGAACTGAAAGAGCGCGCCGAGTCTTCCGTGGGCACGTTCGGCCGGGTTGGTGGTGCAGTGACCCTAGTGGGCGTGGCCGCCGTTGCTGCTGTAGCCGGTGTTGTGAAGCTCTCACTGGCGGTCGCTGACGCAGCGGACGAACTGAACGACATGGCCAACAGATCGAACATCAGCACAGAACGTCTGTCGCTGATGGACGCAATGGCGAAGATGGCCGGTTCCAGCGTTGAGGAACTAGTGTCATCGTCTGAGCGCCTTGGCTCCAAGCTAGCAAAGCAGGACGAAGAGACAGGCCGCGCAGTAACCGCCTTGAAAGCTCTTGGTATCAGCACTAAGGACGCTAATGGCGAAGCTAAGTCGATGATCGCTCTGCAAGAGGAGATTGTTCTTGCAGTTGACGCAGCAACGAACAAAGCGAAAGCCGAAGGTGCAGCAGTCCAGCTTCTCGGCAACGACTACTACAAGCTTCGCACCGCAATCAAAGAGACTGCTGAACAGAAGTCCGAAATGTACGACTACATGCAGCGCGTTGGCGCGGTAGTCACAACTAAGCTTGCCAAGGACAGTGACGCATTGAACGACAACATCGGCAAGCTGGGCCTGAGCTTCAAGGGAATGGGTAACAGTATCGCTTCGATCACAGTTCCAATCCTGAACAAAGTTATCGAGAAGCTTGGCTCCATCAGCGAGAAAGCAGCAGACATCATGCGTCGCTGGGCTGGCGGTAGCACGGCAACAGAGCTTGCTGACGACAACATTAGCCGCATCCAAGGCCAGATTGATTACAAGCGCAAGCAACTTACGGGTGGCTATGCGCGTGTGCCAGGCAACAAAGAACGGCTTGAGGCTGAGATCGCTGCTCTGGAAGCTGAGCTTGGTGCTGCGCAATCAGACGCCATTCAAGCGCGCAGAGCCGATGAGCGCACAAAAGACGCTGCCATCAACGGCAAGCCAGCTGAGGGCAATCGCACAACAGGTGGAACAGGGAACGGTGACAAGCCTAAGCGCCTTACACCAGAGCAAATTGCTCAGATGCAGCAGGCAGATCGCGACCAGTGGAACAAGGAGTTGGGTCAACTCTATGCGGAAGACCTGAAGATGACTATGGACGCGGCAAAGGAGCGCCAAGACGCAGACAAGAAAGCCGCCGAAGAACTGAAGAAGTACAACGACGAACTGGACAAACAAGCCGAGCGCATCAAGCAGATGGCTGACCCCTACCGCGCGTTGCAACAAGAGCTTGATCTGATCAACCAGCTTCGCGACAAGGGCCGCTTGTCAGACGATGAATACGCACTGGCTGTCCAAGCCAATACCGAGAAGGTCATTGAAGCGCACAAGAAGCAAAACAAGTCCACACAGGAGCTTAGTGAGGTAGGTCAGCTTGCGTTCCGAACAGTTAGCACCGCGATTGCTGATCTAGTCACAGGAGCGGACTTCAGCTTTAAGACACTCGCGCGTTCATTCATCAAAGCTCTGATGGACATGTACATCCAGAGCCAGATCATTAAACCGATGATGGACTGGATGAAGAGTTTGGGTGGTGGCGGAGGCTTCTGGGGCACCATTGCAAGCGCTTTGATCACGAAGTCAGCCAATGGCAACGTGTTCGGCCCAACCGGCCTGCTGAAGTCAGCAAAGGGTAACGTATTCGACGGCCCTACTCTGCACGGCTACAGCGGCGGTGTTGGTGTGCTTGGTGAAGCTGGCCCAGAAGCAATCATGCCCCTCAAGCGCGGTGCAAACGGTGTTCTTGGTGTGCAAGTAATGGGTGGCAGCACTGGCGGAAACATCAACGTTGGTGGCATCCACGTAACTGTTGAAGGTGGCAACACAAGCCAGCAAACAGGCGAATCAATCGGCAACGCAGCAGCAGTGGCACTGATGAAGGCGATTGCAAACGAGCAGATTGTAAATGCGACCCGCTATGGCGGGATCTTGAACAGGTAAGTACAGGAAAGAGGTTCAAGAATGCCACAAGCTTTACCATTCTCCGAGGGTGAAACATCCCTCATTTCTCAAGGTTCCACGCGTCAGCGTGTGAACCGTGTTCTATCTGCTCAGTTCGCCGACGGCTACAGCCAAGAGGCACCGGACGGAATCAACCCCAACTACGACGTTTGGAACATCACATACGTTCCTCTTAACGCGAGCGAGCGAGCAACTGTTTGGGCTGCTTTGGATGCGGTAGGCGCATCCGACTACCTGACTTGGCAGCCTCCGGGTTCTGCAACAAGCAAGAAGTGGAAGGTTGTCAAAGACAGCGTGAGTGAGACTCCTGTCAGCGGCGACCTGTACACAGTGTCCTTTCAACTGCGACAGGTGTTCTAAGTGACAACGCCCAAGCAAGAACTCTACAAGCTCAATCAAACAAGTCCATTCATTGAGCTTTACACAATCGACTGCACCGCTGTTGGCGGTATCGTGTACTGGTTCACGCCGAACGTGAACGAAGATGGTTCACCTATCTCGTTTGCTGGTCGCGCATACCAGTCACTGCCCATTCAAACATCAGGCTGGGAGCTGACAGCTACTGGTGAGCAACCCCGCCCTACTCTCTCACTGAGCAACGTAAACAGCGCCTTGCTTGCCGCTGTAGTGACTATGGGCGACATCGTTAACGCGAAGGTCACGCGCTTGCGCACGTTTGAGAAGTTCCTAGACGGCAAACCAGAAGCTGACCCGACTGCGTACCTCGATCCAGTAGACGTTTACTACGTCTACCAGAAGACCGCGCACAACAAGCACGTGATTAGCTGGCAGCTTGCCAGCCCTGTCGAGGCGTTCGCTTCCATGCTGCCCGCAAGGCAGTACCTGAAGGATCGCGGCTTCCCGGGCATCTCACGCTATCGGGGCACCGCTTGATCCTTGCACCAGAAGCCCTAGACGCGTTCAAGCGACACGCGCTGCAAGACTATCCACGCGAAGCAGCAGGCGTGCTTGTAGGGGCTGGCTACGTCCCCTGCTTGAACGTCGCCGAGAACCCCGACCGGGACTTCGCGATAAGCGGAGAAGAGCTGGCGCGCATCGAGCTTGAACACGGTCGAGTTAAGGCCGTGCTTCACAGCCACCCTTACCACCCCAAGCAGGCTCCTGAGCATCCCGCGGAGTGGCCTTCGCAGATGGACATGCAGTGCTGGCTACGTGGCGCGGTGCCATGGGGCATCGCAGCTACGGACGGCGAAGGCATCACACCCCTACTGTGGCTAGACGAGAGCGCTCCTGAACCCCTTGTGGGTCGTGAGTTCGTGTGGGGCGTGAACGACTGCTACAGCCTGGTACGGGACTGGTTCAAGCAGCAGCGCGGTGTGGTGCTGCCCAACTTCGCTCGCGAGTGGAGGCACTGGGACAAGGGGGTGTCCATGTACGACGAGCTATTCGCAGGCGCGGGCTTCGTGGAGATCACTGCCGAACAGGTTCAACCGGGTGACTGCGTGCTGATGCGTCTGCACGGAAGCATTTCATCGCATGCAGCGGTTGTGACCGGGCCTGACGAAATTCTGCATCACTTGTTCCACCGACTCAGCGGGTACGACCGGCTTAGCAAGTGGCGACGAGCAATAACTAAATGGGTCAGATACGAAGGAGACAAGTGATGTTGAGAGAAGTTCGATTCCTAGGCCCACTAGCAGACCGATTCTGTGCTGAACCTATGCGGTTTGATTGCGACGATGTACGGATGTTGTTCAGCGGCCTGCAATGCCACTTTCCAGACTTTCGCGCGCAGCTTGCGCAGTTCAACAACGTAGCGATTCTCAAGGTCAAAGACGGCAAGGTAAGCAGCGTCACGGAAGATGAACTAGCACTTACCTTTGGCAGCGCTGAGGCAATCATTGTCGCTGCTGGTGTTGAAGGTTCTGCTGAAGCAGCCGCAGCTTGGGTGTTTGAAGCAGTAACTGCCGCCGGCTACTCCGCCATTGCTGCCAATGCCGCTTATGCGGTCGCATACATTGCTGTCACTGCCGCTGTAGCTTTCGCTGCTGGCAAGGTCATGCAAGCACTTGCAGACAAACCAGATACGTCCGAGAAAAACGAGAAGAACAAGCACGCTTCATCCCTCTACAACGGAGCGCAGAACGTAGTTGAACAAGGCGGTGCAGTTGCTCTGATCTATGGAAGGCACCGCGTTGGTGGAACGATCATCAGCAGCGAGATTACAACCGAACGCCTTGCACTGTTGATGCCAGATGCCTTCAGCCTCTACGGCGGCGAAAGCAAAACATTCAACGTCACATCGAACGACATTCTGCGCGAGTACGTCACCGTCACAAGCTGGAGCATTGCTTCGACAACGATGCAAGTCGGACAGACGTACACAGGCGCTTGGTACACGGTGCGAGTGGAAGCAAACGGAGACCTCGTGGTTACGACAAACGAGCATTCATCCGGCGAAATTGCGCTTGGCTACACGGCTACAGATAGCCGTGACGGCACAACGCACACAACGACGACCAAAGTCACTGTGAACATGGTTTACGTCTGGCAGAACGACGGCGGCTCATAACGCACTAGAGTTTTCCACACCTCTGTAAATAAAGGCGCAATGCCAAGAGGTGTCAATGAAAGATAAGAACAAGCAGCCTGCATTCACAGGCAGTAAGGGCAAAGGGGGACGCGGCAGCACGTTTCGTGAAGACGAAAACACGCTGAAGACGTCACAGACAGTCCGCTCCCTGTTTGCACTAGGCGAGGGACAAATCGGCGGCCTCGCACACGGCGCAAAGAGCATCTACGTCGATAACGTAGCGCTGCAAAACGCTGACGGCACATACAACTTCGGCGGAAAGGTAGGTTGGGATCAGCGCGTAGGTCTACCCAGCCAGCAGCCAATGGAGGGCTTTCCGTCCGCTTCCGCTGAATTCGCCGTTAACGTTGAAGTCACAACCACGACGCCACAAACGCGAACAACATCAGCGGGAAACATTGACGCGATGCGCGTCACTATCGGCCTGCCACAAGGCCTGTACGAACAAAAGACAAACGACAACTCCCTCGTTGGTGCTGCTGTTGAACTTGCAATCGACAAAAAGCTGACTTCCGCAAGCAGCTGGATCACTGACCGTACGGTAAAGATCGACGGCAAGACCACAAGCCCATACGCAGAGAGCCACCGCGTTGAGCGCCCTGCCGGAACGGGCACTTGGGACGTTCGCCTTCGCCGCGTTACCCCTGACAATGCAGCGGCCACTCTGCGCAACAACACGTTCTGGAATAACTACACAGAGATTCAAGACGTTCGCCTTGAGTACGAAGACACCGCATACGTGGGTGTCGCAATCAACGCGAAGGACTTGGGTGGACAGAACATTCCGGTTGTCAGCTTCGATGTTGTCGGCCTGATTGTTCGCGTTCCCTCCAACTACGACCCTGTCACGCGCCAGTACGCAGGCTTTTGGGATGGTCAGTTCAAGATGGCTTGGACCGACAACCCTGCTTGGCATTTGTTCGACATCATCACTCACCCACGTTATGGCCTCGGCTCACGCATCAACGACAGCCTCGTAGACAAGTACTCTTTCTACAGTGCAGCCGTTTACAACGATGCACTAGTTCCAAACGGCAAGGGCGGGCACGAACCACGCTTTACCTGCAACGTGCCTATCCAAGCACGCGAAGAAGCCCTGCGCGTTGCACAGAACCTCGCGTCAGTCATGCACGCGAAGATCGTTTGGATGGGTGGCCGCATTGCGCTGCTTCAAGACCGCCCAGCGTCAAGTGTTCGTTTGATCACGCAAGCCAACGTCATTGACGGCCTGTTCAACTACTCAGGCTCTCCGCTTTACGAACGCATCACTGCAATCAACGTCACTTGGAACGACCCAGCGGATGGCTACCTCCAGCGCGTCAGCACTATTGACGCTGACAGTGAGACAGGCATCTGGAAATCTGAGCTGCAAACGTTCCAGAGCCGCTACGGTCGCAACGTCAAGGAGATTGCCGCATTCGGCGCAACGTCAGAGGCGCAAGCACGCCGTGAAGGCCGCTGGTACTTGGACTCAGTGCTGAGGCAGACAGAGTTCGCTAGCTTCAAGATGAGCCTGAACGGCTTCGATCTGACTGTAGGCGATGTTGTCACGATCTATGACCCCAGCTACGCCGGCAAGCAGCAGGCGGGCCGCATTCATGCGGGCAGCACACAGTCAATTGTAAACCTTGATCGCGCAGTTGAAATCACGCCCGGAAGCAACATTTCTATTCAGACGGTCAACGGCATCATCGAAGGCACAATCAACCAGTCTGGTGGAACGCACACGACTGTCCAACTAGCTACGACATTGCCCGAGGTTCCCGCAGAAGGCGCGGACTTCATCATCACCAATGCAGTGTCTCCACGCCAGTTCCGCATCAGCAAGATCACGCAGTCTGAGAAGAACATCATCGACGTTGAGGCGCTGCTGTATGACGGCAACAAGTACACGCGCGTTGAGCAAGGCATCAGCCTACCCTCGCCTGTTTTCAGCGACGTAGCGACAAACGTTCCGGCCGCTCCAACGGCGATGACGTTCACTGAAAGCACGACAAACATTGACGGCGTTGTGCGCCGTGCATTGAACATTGGATGGACAGCGCCTAGCGGCATCGTTGCTGGCTATCGGGTTGAGTACCGCCAGAACTCCGGCGTTTGGACTCCAACCCAGACGGACACAAACGCCCTTGAGGTACGTGACATTGAGCCCGGCACATTTAACTGCCGTGCTTACACGATCAACCACTTGGGCATCTTGTCTGGCCCGCTTCTGGGCTCCTACGTCATCAACACAAACAACGCGGACGGAAGCGCACTTAACCAAGTTGTCGGTCTGGGCGAGTACAGCACTGGCACAACTGAGTTCAACGGCAACGACTTGAACGTTAAGTGGACTTACCCAAGCACAAACATCGGCAAGCCAGTTGTCCTCAAGGACTTTGAGGTAAAGGTATTCGACGCAGCTTCAAATGTCATGCTGCGTGAAGAGTATGCTCCAGCAGTTCAGCCCGGTGAAGTTCAGACGTACAGCTATACGTACAGCAAGAACAGCGCAGACACGAACAACGCACCTAAGCGCAGCGTGAAGATTGAAGTTCGTTGCCGCGATGCAAACAACAAACGCAGTCTGCCCACCTCAGCGACGTTCACAAACCCAGCACCAGCGATTGTCAACAACTTCACTGCTACTGGCCTTATCAACGCCATGCACCTGAAGTACGAACGTCCAAGTGCGAGCGACTACGCGGGCGTGATTATCTGGCGTGGCACTACAAGTAACTTCACGCTAAACCAAGCCTCGCACATCTTTGACGGTGATTCATCCCTGATTACCGACAACGCACTGACAGGCGGTCAGACCTACTACTACAAGATTGCCGCGTACGACACATTCGGCAAGAGCTACACAGGTGCTGGCCTGAACGTGTCGGGTGCGGTATCAGGCACTCCGTCCGTGATGCCAGGTACTCCAAGCGGAACGTCCCTGCCTACAAGCGGCATGAAGGACGGGGACACGTTCTACAACACGACAGACAAGGGCCTGTACCTCTACAAC